>LR134136.1:3903234-4553773 GCA_900635495.1 Atlantibacter hermannii
CGGCAGCAAAGCGGTAATAACGTGAATCCCTGAGGCGTAATAAAGCCATTGACCAGGCTGAACGAATATCACCCACGCAACTGCACTATGACGTATGATGGATAACGATAAAAATAGTATTCATTAATTTATTAACCATGCCTTGAGCACGCGGAGAATACTGGACAATGGCTAATATCGAAATTAAACAACAACCGCCTGGCGCGTTTTATATTAAGGTGCATGACACCGATAACGTGGCCATCATTGTTAATGATTCCGGGTTAAAAGCGGGCACCCGTTTCCCGGATGGGCTTGAGTTAATTGAACATATTCCTCAGGGCCATAAAGTGGCGCTGTGCGATATCCCGGCTCATGGCGAAATCATCCGGTATGGCGAAGTGATCGGTTATGCCGTTAAAGCGATCCCGCGCGGAAGCTGGATCGACGAATCGCTGGTCGAATTACCCAAAGCCCCGCCGCTTCATACTCTGCCGCTGGCAACCAAAGTTCCTGAGCCATTGCCGCCGTTAGAGGGCTATACCTTTGAAGGCTACCGCAATGCGGATGGCAGCGTTGGCACCAAAAACCTGCTTGGCATTACCACCAGCGTACATTGCGTGGCGGGTGTCGTGGATTACGTCATCAAAATCATCGAACGTGATTTACTCCCACGCTATCCGAACGTGGACGGCCGTGGTCGGTCTGAATCACCTGTACGGTTGCGGGGTGGCAATTAACGCGCCTGCGGCAGTGATCCCGATTCGCACAATCCACAATATTGCGCTGAACCCTAAACTTCGGCGGCGAAGTCATGGTGATTGGCCTCGGTTGTGAAAAACTCCAGCCGGAGCGCCTGCTTCAGGGCACCGAAGATGTACAGGCTATCGCCGTGGACGATGCCAGCATTGTGCGTTTGCAGGACGAGCAGCATGTCGGCTTCCGCTTCCATGGTGGACGATATTCTGCGCGGTGGCCGAACGCCATCTGGAAAAACTGAATCAGCGCCAGCGCGAAACCTGTCCGGCCTCCGAACTGGTTGGTGGGTATGCAGTGTGGCGGCAGCGATGCATTTTCTGGCGTCACGGCCGAATCCCGGCGGTGGGCTACGCTTCGGACCTGCTTGGTTCGCTGCGGCGGGACCGGTTATGTTCTCTGAAAGTCCACAGAAGTGCGCGATGCGATCCACCTCCTGACGCCGCGCGCGCGGCGGATGAGAGCGTGGGTAAACGCCTGCTGGAAGAGATGGCCTGGTATGATAATTACCTCGACATGGGCAAAACCGACCGAAGCGCCAACCCGTCGCCGGGCAACAAAAAAAAGGCGGCCTGGCAAACGTCGTGGAAAAAGCGCTGGGTTCAATTGCGAAGTCCGGTCAAAGCGCGATTGCGGAAGTCCTGTCGCCGGGCCAGCGCCCGACTAAACGCGGTCTGATTTACGCAGCGACGCCAGCCCAGCGACTTTTGTGTGCGGCACCAGCAAGTGGCTTCAGGGATCACCGTGCAAGTCTTCACAACCGGGCGCGGAACGCCTTACGGTCTGATGGCCGTGCCGGTGATTAAAATGGCGACCCGTACCGAACTGGCTAATCGCTGGGTATGACTTAATGGACATCAATGCGGGCACCATCGCTACCGGGTGAAGAGACCATTGAACAGGTAGGCTGGAAGCTGTTTCACTTCATTCTCGATGTGGCGAGCGGCCGCAAGAAAACCTTCTCCCGATCAATGGGGCCTGCATAATCAGTTGGCGGTGTTTAACCCTGCGCCAGTGACCTGACAGAGCCACTTTCATTTTGCCTGGGCATGGATCCGTCCATGCCTTTTTTATGGCTTACCCTCGCGCCCCGCACGTTATCTCGTGCGGGCAAAAATCCCGTCCAGCTAAATGTCATATTTAGACATCTCCTTTTCGAAATGCAGCGCTAACCTTTCAAAACACTTTCGATTACACTAAGGATAATTATTTTTTTAGGGTAATCCTCATGAACTCGTTTGAACGTCGTAATAAAATTATCGAGCTGATTAATACGCACGGCAGCGTCCTGGTGCTTGACCTGGCGAATACGTTTGGCATATCCGAAGTGACCATTCGTGCCGACCTGCGTTTGCTGGAAGAAAAAGGCCTTGTCACACGGTTTCACGGCGGCGCTGCGAAACCGGGCAATAGCGCTGCCGACAATGATAATCATGAAGTCCTGCTGGAAGCGCGCTATCAGCTGGCAAAAGATCCCAAGAAGCGCATCGCGCAAACTGCCGCCGCCATGATCGAAGAAGGCATGACGGTGATCCTGGATAGCGGCAGCACCACTTTGCTGATCGCTGAAGCGCTGGTAAAACGCGACAATATCACCGTGATCACCAACAACCTGCCGGCGGCCTATATTCTTTCCGATAACAAAGACATCACGCTGGTGGTGTGCGGCGGGACGGTGCGTCATAAAACCCATTCCATGCACGGCACCATTGCCGAGCGCTCCCTGCAGGGGATCAGCGCGGATTTAATGTTTGTTGGCGCGGACGGATTCGACACCACGAACGGCATCACCACCTTTTAACGAAGGCTACTCTATTAGCGCCGTTATGGCGGCAACCGCCCGTCGTGTTGTGGCGGTACTGGATGCGTCAAAATTTAATCGCCGGGGATTTAACCAGGTCATTCCGATGGAAAAAATCGATGTGATTATTACGGATGACGGCATAAGCGAAGAAGATAAGATCCTGCTTAACAACAGCGGCGCGAAGATGATGGTGGTGTAAGAAATCGGCGGGCCAGGCCGATTTCTCTTCCGGCGCAGTGCAGGATCAGTCTTGTCCTTGCTGTTCCAGCGCGTATTTATACAGCGCATTTTTCTTCACGCCGTGGATCTCCGCCGCCAGCGCTGCAGCCTTTTTCAACGGCAGCTCAGCCTGTAATAACGTTAGCGTACGCAGCGCATCGGCAGGCAGAGCCTCTTCCTGAAGGTCAAACCCTTCGACGATTAATACCATCTCGCCCTTACGACGGTTTTCATCTTCTTTGACCCAGGCCAGCAGCTCACCGACTGGCGCGCCGTGAATGGACTCCCAGGTTTTGGTGATTTCCCGGGCGAGCACCACATAACGTGATTCGCCCAGCACCGTACAGATATCTTCCAGGCTTTCCAGCAGGCGATGCGTGGACTCATAGAAGATCAGCGTGCGCGGCTCCTGCTCAATGGCTTTAAGCGCGTCGCGTCGCGCTTTGGATTTGGCCGGTAAAAACCCTTCATAACAAAAACGGTCAGACGGCAATCCAGCGGCGCTCAGCGCAGCAATAGCCGCGCACGGGCCTGGCAATGGCACGACGCGGATCCCGGCTTCGCGGCAGGTGCGCACCAGATGGTAACCCGGATCGTTAATCAGCGGCGTTCCTGCATCGGAGACCAGCGCGATATTTTGCCCTTCCTGGAGTTTGGCCAGCAACGTTTGCGCTTTTTGCTGTTCATTATGATCGTGTAATGCGAACAAACGCGCGGAAATGGCAAAGTGTTGGAGTAATAAGCCGGTATGGCGCGTATCCTCGGCAGCAATCAGATCAACCGACTGCAACACCGAGAGCGCACGCTGCGTAATATCGCCAAGATTGCCGATCGGCGTCGGGACAATATAGAGCTGGCCCTGAGAATTCTCGGTGGAATCGTGTTGTTTCATTGTTTAGTCCGTATTGCCGATTTAATATTGAATATTGATTAAAAAAAAACTCACTGGATACAGTATGGTACCGTCAACCTTAAAACGTTCTAAAGCCGTGCGCTGCCTGCCTGTTGTGCTTGCTGCACTGTTGTTTGCTGGCTGCGGAACGCAGGCACCGGATCAAAGCACTGCCCATATGCAGGGTGAAGCGCAGGCGAATTCGGCCTACTACCTACAGCAAATGCAGCAAAGCTCGAATGATACCAAGACCAACTGGCAATTACTCGCGATACGTGCCCTGATTCAGGAAGGGAAGCGCCAGCACGCCACTGAGCTGTATCAACAACTCCCCGAAGATCTCAATGATGCCCAGCGTCGTGAACGTAGCCTGCTGGACATTGAACTGATCCTGGCGAACAAGAACTATCAGGGCGCAGCCGCCGAACTGGCGTCGCTGGATACGTCCGGATTCAGCGACGCGCAAAAAGCGCGCTACTACCAGGCGCAAATCGACGCCAGCCAGGGCCGCCCGTCTCTCGCTTTGCTGCGCGCCCTTGTCGCCCAGGAGCCGCTGCTGACGAAACCCGCCGACAAGCAGAAAAATATTGACGCCACCTGGCAGGCGCTGTCGTCAATGACGCCGGAACAAGCCAGTGCACTGGTGATTAACGCCGATGAAAATACCCTGCTTGGCTGGCTGGACTTACAACGTATGTGGTTCGATAACCGCAACGATCCCGCGATGCTGAAAGCGGGTATTCTGGACTGGCAAACCCGCTACCCCCAGAACCCTGGCGCGAAACTGCTGCCGACGCAGCTGGTGAACGTGCAGAATTTTAAACCGGCGTCCGCCGAAAAGATCGCTCTCCTGCTACCGCTAAACGGCCAGGCCGCCGTCTTTGGACGCGCCATCCAACAGGGCTTTGAAGCAGCGAAAAACAGCGGCGTGAGCCCCGTCAACGCATCGCAACCGGCTGCAGCACCTGCACCGGCGGCGGAAACTACGCCGCAACCCGTCGGGGCAGATGGCGTAGCGAGCCCGTCCGCGGCCTCCGTGAGCGAGCTAACCCATGAGGCAACCGCGCCGGTTGCAGAGCCTGAGGCGCAAACGCCAGCCGCGCAGGCAACGGCCAGCGCTCCGGCTAATCCAGGCGCTGAAATCAAAATCTACGACACCAGCAGCCAGCCGCTCAATCAGGTTCTGGCTCAGGTGCAGCAGGACGGCGCAAGCATCGTCGTCGGGCCGCTATTGAAACCTAACGTCGAAGAGCTGGTGCGCAGCAATACGCCGCTTAATGTTCTCGCGCTTAATGAACCGGAAAACGTACAGTCCCGGGTCAATATTTGCTATTTCGCGCTCTCCCCGGAAGATGAAGCCCGTGACGGTGCGACCCACATCTGGCAGCAAGGCCATCGCAATCCGCTGATTCTGGTGCCGCGCAACGCGCTGGGCGATCGCGTTACCCGCGCCTTTGCTGAACAGTGGCAGCATCTGGGTGGCGGCACCGTACTACAGCAAAAATTTGGCTCTGTCTCCGAGCTGAAAATGGGCATCAACAGCGGTTCCGGCATTGCTCTGACCGGTTCCCCGGTGGCGTCCAGCCTGCCGACGCAGCAGGCGACGACAATCGGCGGTCTGACTATCCCTGCGCCGCCGACGGATGCGCAAATCACCGCAGGCAGCAGCGGCAATGTAGATGCGGTTTATATTGTGGCCAGCCAGGATGAAGTGGCATTAATCAAGCCAATGATTGCAATGCGTACCGGCAGCCGCAACGGCGCGACGCTGTACGCCTCATCACGCAGCTCCCAGGGCAGCACCGGCCTGATTTCCGTCTCGAAATGGAAGGCCTGCAATTTAGCGAAATCCCCATGCTGGCAGGTGAAAACCCGTCGCTCCAGCAGCAGGCGCCTGGCGTCGGTGAATAACGATTATTCTCTGGCGCGCCTGTATGCTATGGGCGTGGATGCCTGGTCTCTGGCCAACCATTTCTCGCAAATGCGTCAGGTTCAGGGCTTCCAGCTCAGCGGCAATACCGGCATGTTGACCGCTGACCAGGATTGCGTCATCAACAGGAAGTTAACATGGCTCAAATACCAACAAGGACAGGTGGTGGCCAGCCAATTAAGTTCGCAACAGGGCGCGGCCTGGGAACACCGGGCCCGTCTGTGGCTGGAGCGTCAGGGATTGCGCTTCGTGGCGGCGAATGTCCGCGAGCGCGGCGGTGAAATCGACCTGATCATGACACACGGTCACGTGATCGTCTTTATCGAAGTCCGGTATCGCCGCTCCGCCCGCTTTGGCGATGCCGCGGCCAGCGTAACGCTGGTCAAACAACATAAATTATTACAAACCGCGCGCCGCTGGCTCGCCCGACAGTCTGAGAGTTTTGATACTGTGGATTGCCGGTTTTGATGTGTTAGCCTTCACCGGCAACCACGTCGAGTGGATTGAGAACGCGTTTTCCGCCTGATAATCAATTGACGTATTTTTCAAAGGATCGCTGTGTTAGAACGAATCAAAGTCTGCTTTACGGAAAGCATTCAAACTCAAATTGCCGCCGCCGAAGCCCTTCCGGATGCCATTTCTCGCGCAGCAATGACACTGGTTCAGTCCTTACTCAATGGCAATAAAATTCTGTGCTGCGGCAACGGCACATCCGCCGCCAATGCGCAGCATTTCGCCGCCAGCATGATCAATCGATTCGAAACCGAACGCCCGGGTTTACCTGCGATTGCACTGAATACAGATAATGTGGTCTTAACAGCGATTGCCAACGATCGTTTGCATGATGAGGTCTATGCCAAGCAGGTGCGTGCATTAGGCCATGCGGGCGATGTGTTACTGGCTATTTCCACCCGGGGCAACAGCCGGGATATTGTTAAAGCGGTCGAAGCCGCCGTAACGCGGGATATGACCATCGTGGCGCTGACCGGTTACGACGGTGGGGAGCTGGCTGGCCTGCTCGGCCCGCAGGACGTCGAAATCCGTATACCGTCTCACCGTAGCGCGCGCATTCAGGAAATGCATATGCTCACGGTGAATTGTCTGTGCGATTTGATAGATAACACGCTTTTCCCTTACCAGGATGATTAAGGAGTACACATGAAGGCATTTTCGCCCCTCGCAGTCCTTATTGCCGCGTTGCTATTACAGGGTTGCGTTGCTGCCGCAGTGGTTGGCACCGCGGCGGTAGGCACGAAAGCCGCCACCGATCCGCGCTCGGTCGGCACGCAGGTTGACGATGGCACGCTGGAGCTACGGGTTAACAGCGCATTATCTAAAGACCAACAGATCAAGAAAGATGCGCGAATCAATGTTACCGCCTATCAGGGTAAAGTTTTGCTGACCGGACAGAGCCCCAATACCGAACTGGCTTCCAGGGCGAAACAAATCGCCATGGGCGTGGAAGGCGCGACCGAAGTGTATAACGAAGTGCGTCAGGGCCAGCCGATTGGCCTGGGCACCGCATCGACTGACACCTGGATTACCACCAAAGTACGCTCCCAACTGCTGGCAAGCGATCTGGTGAAATCATCCAACGTCAAAGTCACCACTGAGAACAGCGAAGTCTTTCTGTTGGGGCTGGTCACCGAGCGGGAAGGCAAAGCCGCAGCGGATATCGCCAGCCATGTGAGCGGCGTGAAACACGTCACTACCGCCTTCACTTACATCAAGTAAATACAAAAGCGCCTGCGAGCCTGTCGCGGGCGCTTTTAACTTCCCCGTTTCGCCTTTTCCGCAGCGCTGCGGAATCCAGTATCGTAACGCCCGGCGTGTTCTCCTCCAGCGCCTGATGCAACATGGCCAGGGCGACATCACGGGCAGAGATTGATTTCCATTTCCCCGGTAACAAGCCGAATAGCGGCGCAAACAGCGACTCGCTGAAACGCTTTTTATTCCGCTGCCCAGTCAGCATTGACGGCCTGGCGAGGGTGAGGCGCGGCCAATTCTGCGCTCGTAGCGTTTCTTCCATCTCACCTTTAACCCGGTTATAGAAAAATGGCGAGTGGGCACTGGCCCCCATTGCGCTGACCACCAGCATATGGGTGGCGCCAAGCCGCCGTCCCGTCAGGCCGGTATCCACCACCAGCGTAAAATCAGCATGTACAAACGCTTCTTTGCTTCCGGCCTCACGCCGTGTGGTGCCCAGACAGCAAAAGACAATGTCCACGGGCTCGGTGGCCTGGGCTAACGCATCCGTCAATTGAGGATCGTGTGGATTAACCATCTTGCTCATCGGCTGAAGCGGCCTGCGGCTCGGCGCGATAATCGATTCAATACGCGGATCATCGTTGAGCAACCTGAGTAAGTGCCCACCTACTAAACCACTGGCCCCTGTAATCAATACCCGGCTCATTGTTTTCCCCTTGCAGATTAATCCGTGTTGCAAAGCCCTGCCCTTCAACCAGGCTTAATAGTCAGTATTTACTATTTTCTTTGATTAAGTGTGAAAAACGAACCGAGGAGTAAACATGAGCAAGAAGATTGCAGTCCTGATTACCGACGAGTTCGAAGATTCTGAATTCACCTCGCCAGCGGAAGCCTTCAAAAAAGCGGGCCATGAAGTGGTCACCATTGAAAAACAGGCCGGTAATACCGTGAAAGGTAAGCAAGGCGAAGCTGAAGTCACCATTGATAAGAGTATTGATGACGTCAGCCCGTCTGACTTCGACGCTTTACTGCTGCCGGGCGGCCATTCGCCGGATCAGTTGCGCGGTGATTCGCGATTTGTCGACTTTACCCGTGAATTTGTTGAAAGCGGCAAACCGGTTTTTGCTATCTGTCATGGGCCGCAGCTGCTTATCAGCGCAGATGTCATCCGCGGCCGTAAGCTGACCGCGGTGACGCCGATTGTGGTTGATGTGAAAAATGCCGGGGCGGAATTCTTCGATCAGGAAGTCGTGGTGGACAAAGATCAACTGGTCACCAGCCGTACGCCGGACGACTTGCCTGCGTTTAATCGTGAAGCGCTGCGTCTGCTCGGCAACTGAGGCAAAACTGGCTAACGGTGCCAGATAAATTTTTTGCCAAAACCCAGCGTGTTGTCAGTAAATTTCAGCTCATCGAGCCGAATTGCCCAGACGGGCGCTGACATCATCCTGGCGACAGGAAAGCGGCGGTTGTAACGCTCACGCACGGCGATCGCCGCTTCCCCTTCCAGCAATGTAAGCTCGCCCTTAAACTGCACGCCGCGTATTAATGCGACGTTTTTTGTCTGCCCGCTTACCGTGCCCGCCACCCTTGTCTGTTTCCCGCTTATTTGACCATGCCGGGTTTGCGGATCGCTCAAAAAAAAGAAAGTTACGGCCTGCGGGTCGAACAAATAAAAGGAGTTAGCGCACCACATATCCTGGTCATTCGCCACGCAATAGCTCACTACATGTTGTTTACTTAACCACCGGTTGATCGTATCCAGTGCTTCCATAACGCCTCCGAAAAATTATTCCCCTAACACTACCACAGTGCCGCCGCGAGCAAAGCGTGGTAAGGTGCCAGCAACATTAATCCCCTGATATGCGTTATGAATTGTTGGTTTCTTTATCTGATTCGCACCGCCGATAACCGCCTTTACACCGGTATCACTACCGATACGCAACGCCGATTACTGCAACATCAGGCGGGGAAAGGCGCGCGCGCTTTGCGGGGGAAAGGCGAACTCACTATGGTGTTTACTGAAAAGATTGGTGAGCGCTCACTAGCGTTACGCATTGAATACCGCATCAAACAGTTACCG
This sequence comes from Atlantibacter hermannii, assembly GCA_900635495.1. Lineage (NCBI taxonomy): Bacteria > Pseudomonadati > Pseudomonadota > Gammaproteobacteria > Enterobacterales > Enterobacteriaceae > Atlantibacter > Atlantibacter hermannii. The sequence continues at coordinate 3,912,605 of LR134136.1, forward strand.
AAGCAGGAAAAGAACGACTCGTTGCGGGGGAAGTTGCGCTGACAGATCTGTTTGCCGATTTGCCAGCGCCTGCGATCAGAAACGATTGAAGTGGTCGTGGTACTCGACCAGGCCGCTTACGCCCTTGAGCGCATCAGGTGCCAGCGGATGGATGTGGAACGCGCTTTCGGTTCCTGGCCAGCGGCAGTGTAAATCGTGATGGGCGGCAAGCTCAAAACCAAAACGGCTGTAAAGCGCCGGATCCCCTAACGCAACCACGGCGGCGTAGCCAAATTCATTCAGGGAATCGAGCCCTTCATACACCAACTGGCGAGCCAGCCCCTGCCCACGCAACGATTCATCAACCGCCAGCGGCGCAAGCCCGACCCACTGTAAGTCTTCGCCTTTTACGGTGACCGGACTGAAGGCGACATACCCCACGACCTGCCCTTCATCATCCGTCGCGACCAGGCCTAAAGTTAGCATTCCATCTTCACGCAGGTCATGAATGAGATCCGCTTCGCTGCCGCTTTCAAAGGTGCGGCGCAACAGCGCATCAATACCGGGTGCATCTATGGGAATTTCTACACGAATTAGCATGGTTCACCTACTGAGGTTGCTTTGGTCGAGGGTTCCTCTTTCAAACCCGCCTCGACGAAATCAGCCAGTTGCAGAAGCATAATGCGCAAAGGTTTCGGCATTGCCTCCAGCTCAATGGCATCCATCAAATTCTTCACGTTCAGGCCAAGTTCAGTATCGCCTTCGATGACCAGACGGCGCTGGAAGAATAGCGTATCCGGATCCTGTTTGCGTGCGGCGATCATCAAAAGATCGCTGGCATCTGCGCTGAAACACACATCTGCAGGCGCATCTTCCTGCACCACCAGACGACCATTTTGCACTGAAGTAAACCATCTCAGCTCGATGTCGCGCACTTCAATACACAGCCAGCGTCCCTCAAGGAACTCCAGCTCTCCTTCTTCAAGCGCCTGACGGAACTGCCAGGATAACACGTGTTCGAGCACCTGTCGCTTCAGAGCAAAGGGCGCCAGCTTAACAGGCGTCCTCATCAGTGAGGGGCCAAGACGAACCAGGCGCGAACGCAGTTTATCTAACACGAGCTCTACTCCTTGATAACTATCGACCCGTCATTGTGCCATATCATTCCCGTGAGATAGCGGCGTAAATCAAGATTTTAAACGTTTGGCTTACCCCTTTATTGATTTGGCCAATCTACCTTTAGCTGCCTCAAATCAAAAATTGTCGCCGCCAGGTTAACTAGAATCGCCGTTCATTAACAATATGGCGACGTTGATAAAGCCGCCGGGCGAGTCGTTGCCCTCACCTTCAGGAAAAAGTATGGAGTTGCTGTGTCCTGCCGGAAATTTGCCGGCACTGAAAGCGGCTATCGAAAACGGCGCTGATGCGGTGTATATCGGCCTGAAAGACGATACGAACGCGCGCCATTTTGCAGGCCTCAACTTTACCGATAAAAAGCTTCAGGAAGCGGTGAATGTGGTTCATCAGCACCGCCGGAAGCTGCATATTGCGATTAACACCTTTGCGCATCCCGATGGCTATCAACGCTGGGAACGGCAGTGGATATGGCTGCGCAATCCGGCGCCGATGCGTTAATTCTGGCAGATATCGCCATGCTGGAATACGCGGCGGAACGTTATCCGCATGTGGAGCGCCACGTCTCTGTCCAGGCGTCCGCCACCAATGAGGAAGCAATTCGGTTTTACCAGCGCAACTTTGATGTGGCGCGCGTGGTGCTGCCTCGCGTGCTGTCTATTCACCAGGTTAAGCAACTGGCCCGCGTGACGCCGGTACCGCTTGAAGTGTTCGCCTTCGGTAGCCTGTGCATAATGGCGGAAGGCCGTTGCTATCTCTCGTCTTACCTGACCGGGGAATCCCCCAATACCGTGGGCGCCTGTTCGCCCGCACGCTTTGTGCGCTGGCAGCAAACGCCGCAAGGGCTGGAATCACGCCTTAACGATGTGCTTATCGACCGCTACCAGGAAGGAGAAAACGCCGGGTATCCCACGCTGTGCAAAGGGCGTTACGTGGTGGATGACCAGCGTTATCACGCTCTTGAAGAGCCCACCAGCCTGAATACCCTGGAATTACTTCCGGAACTGCTCGCCGCCAATATCGCCTCGGTCAAAATCGAAGGCCGTCAGCGCAGCCCGGCGTATGTCAGCCAGGTGGCAAAAGTGTGGCGTCAGGCCATCGATCGCTGTATGGCAAATCCACAACAGTTCCAGGTTCAGCAAGCCTGGATGGACACGCTGGGCGCGATGTCCGAAGGCACGCAGACCACCCTTGGCGCGTATCACCGCAAATGGCAGTAAAGGAATCATGATGAAATATTCACTGGGGCCGGTGCTTTATTACTGGCCGAGAGCGACGCTGGAACAGTTTTATCAGGCAGCAGCGAACAGCAGCGCCGACATTGTTTACCTTGGCGAGTCGGTGTGCAGCAAGCGTCGTGATACCAAAGTCGGTGACTGGCTGGAGATGGCGAAAACGCTGGCGGCCAGCGGTAAACAGGTGGTGTTGTCGACTCTTGCATTAGTCCAGGCACCTTCGGAGCTTAACGAGCTGAAGCGTTATGTCGAAAACGGCGATTTTCTGATTGAAGCCAGTGATTTCGGCACGGTAAATATGGCATATGAACGCGGGTTACCTTTCGTCGCCAGCCATGCGCTCAACTGCTATAACGCCGTTACGCTACGCCTTCTGGCAAAACAGGGCATGATGCGCTGGTGCATGCCGGTAGAATTGTCCCGCGACTGGCTGGCGAATTTACTGGCTCAGTGCGAAACGCTGGGGATCCGCAATCAGTTTGAGGTGGAAGTGTTCAGCTATGGTCATTTGCCGCTGGCCTACTCTGCCCGCTGCTTTACCGCTCGCTCCGAAGACCGACCAAAAGACGAATGTGAAACCTGCTGCATCAATTATCCCAACGGGCGCGTCATTCACTCTCAGGAAGGCCAGCAGGTGTTTGTGTTAAACGGTATTCAGACCATGAGCGGCTATGTCTACAACCTGGGCAATGAACTGACTTCCATGCAGGGATTAGTGGATGTGGTACGGCTTTCACCGCTGGGCATTGAGATGCTCGACATGGTTAACGCCTTTCGCGCTAACGAATCAGGCGCCGCACCGCTGGCGCTGGAAACCGATAACGACTGCAATGGTTACTGGCGTCGTCTGGCCGGTCTGGAACTGCAGGCGTAAAAAAGCTCACTTTGTTAACAGCAATAAGCAAATTTTAATGCAGTATTAATAGGTACAGCTTTCCGGCTGGGGCGCTACGCGCACGCCGGAGGCAGACCTTTAATCTGAAACAGTGCTGTGACAAAGTGAGCTGCTATGACCACGCAATCAACTGTACCTTTCTCGTTACTTGACCTGGCGCCGATCCCTCAGGGACTCAGCGCACGGGACGCTTTTCATCATTCTCTGGATTTGGCGAAGCTTGCCGAAGCGCGCGGCTATGACCGCTACTGGCTGGCTGAACACCATAATATGACCGGTATCGCCAGCGCGGCGACCTCCGTGCTGATCGGATACCTTGCGGCAAATACCACCACGTTGCGCCTGGGATCCGGCGGCGTGATGTTACCCAACCACTCGCCACTGGTGATTGCCGAGCAGTTCGGCACCCTTGATGCGTTATATCCGGGCCGAATTGAACTGGGCCTGGGGCGTGCGCCAGGCAGCGATCAGCGCACCATGATGGCCTTGCGTCGCCATATGAGCGGCGATATCGACAATTTCCCACGCGATGTTAATGAGCTGGTGGAGTGGTTTGACGCCCGCGATCCCAATCCGGCCGTCCGACCGGTGCCGGGCTATGGCGCTAAAATTCCGGTCTGGCTGTTAGGCTCAAGCCTGTATAGCGCGCAACTTGCGGCTCAGATGGGGCTTCCCTTCGCGTTTGCCTCACACTTCGCGCCGGATATGCTGCTCCAGGCGTTGCATCTCTATCGCACCCAGTTCAAACCCTCAGAACGTCTGGAGAAACCTTACGCGGTAGTCTGTATTAATATCGTGGCCGCCGACAGTAACCGCGACGCCGAGTTTTTGTTTACGTCGATGCAGCAGGCATTTGTCAAACTGCGCCGCGGCGAGGCCGGGCAACTTCCGCCGCCGGTAGAAAGTATGGAAAGTATCTGGAGTCCGGCTGAGCAATATGGCGTGCAGCAGGCGCTGGGGATGTCGCTGGTAGGGGATAAAGCCAAAGTGCGCCATGGATTACTGTCGATACTGCGGGAAACCGAAGCCGACGAAATCATGGTCAACGGGCAGATTTTCGATCATCAGGCCCGTCTCCACTCATTTGATCTGGCGATGCAGGTTCGTGAATCGCTCTAAGAAAATGCCCTCCTCACTGGAGGGCTTTTTTTATTGATAAACCGGCAGCAGGTTCGCCGTCGATAACAGATGCACCAGCGCATTGCCAATCCCGAAGATGAGGATCAAAACAATCATCGGCGTCCCGCCCCATACGCGGAACAGCGGACTACCGAAGCGCTTGCGTGACGCCCGGGCCAGTAACGCTGGTACGATTGCGGCCCAAATAGTGGCAGCAAGGCCGGCATAGCCAATGGCATAGAGAAACCCGTTCGGCCATAGCATGCCGCCCGCAACAGGCGGCGCAAAGGTCAGCAGCACCGTTTTGAAACGACCTGTCGCAGAATCATCAAAACCAAATAAATCCGCCAGATAATCGAATAGCCCCAGCGTGACGCCCAGGAACGAGCTGGCGACGGCGAAGTTTGAAAACACGATCAACAGGAGATCGAGCGTTTTACTGTTCAACACACCCGCCAGCGCCTGAACCAGCACATCAATATTCCCGCCCTGACGGGCAATGTCGATAAAGGCGGGACGCGGAATATTACCCATTGTCGCCAGTAGCCACACGGTATACAGCGCCAGTGCGATCAGCGTTCCCCAGACAATGCAGCGCACAATCGTATGAGGATCTTTGCCGTAATACTTCATCAGGCTGGGTACGTTGCCGTGATAACCAAACGATGCCAGGCAGAACGGTAAGGTCATCAATAAATAGGGCAAGTACGAGGGCGTCGGCTCTGCGACATTAAACAGCGTGGCGGGCTCAACATGGCCTAACAGGCTGCCGAACGTCAGGAAAAAGGTGATCACCTTTGCGCCGAGCACGATTGCCGTCATTCGGCTGACCGCGCGCGTACTCAACCACACAACAAACGCCACAATCAGGGCGAAAATCAGCCCCGCAAGACGGGGTGAAAAGGAGAGCGACATTTCTGACAGCGTATGATGAAGAATCGAGCCGCTTGCTGAAATGTAGGCGTAGGTCAGGATATACAACACAAAGGCGATGGAAAGGCCGTTAATCCATGTCCAGTGCTTGCCAAGCAGGTCCCGGGTCATGGTATCGAAGCTCGCGCCAGGTGCGTAATTCAGGTTAGCTTCCAGGATCATTAGCCCCGAATGCAGCATGCAAAACCAGGTCACACCTAATGCTGCCAGTGACCAAAAAAACCACGCGCCAGACATCACGACGGGCAGAGAAAACATACCTGCCCCAATAATTGTGCCTGCGATGATAACGATGCCGCCCAGTGTTGAAGGCTTGACGCTGGTGGTGGAGAGGGTTGCCATTTTATGTCCTGTTGTCACGATCGAATCCTGAAAGGGATGCGTCATTGTACCAGTACATGAGTACAACACAGATAAAAAAAGCCCCAATCATTTTGATCGGGGCTGTTTATTAATCTTTACAGTTTGTAAAGTTCAGCGTTCAGAGCTTATGCATCACCGAAACGACGACGGGTCGGCGCTGCGCCATCTTCACGACGCGGGCCACGGCCCCCTTCACGACGTTCGCCACTGAAGCTACGGCCTGCGCCGCCTTCACGACGTTCACCGCTGAAACGACGACCTTCGGTACGACCGCCTTCACGACGCTCGCCACCACCGAAACCGCCACGGCCAGCACCACCGCCACGACGTTCACCGCCGCGATCCGGGCGCGGTTGCGCATCGCCCAGCAGCTGCATATTCATCGGCTTATTGAGAATACGCGTGCGGGTGAAGTGTTGCAGAACTTCGCCCGGCATGCCTTTCGGCAGCTCGATAGTCGAGTGGGAAGCAAACAGCTTGATGTTGCCAATGTAACGGCTGCTGATGTCACCTTCGTTAGCAATCGCGCCAACGATATGACGTACTTCAACGCCATCATCACGACCCACTTCAATGCGATACAGTTCCATATCGCCAACGTCACGACGTTCACGACGTGGACGCTCTTCGCCATCACGCTGAGGACGATCGGTACGCGGGCCACGATCGTTACGATCGCCGCGACGTTCGAAACGTTCGTCACGCTCACGGAACTCACGACGCGGACGCATCGGCGCATCCGGCGGCAGGATCAGCGGACGTTCGCCCTGCGCCATTTTCAGCAGCGCGGCAGCCAGCGTTTCGATGTCCAGCTCTTCACCTTCAGCGGTCGGCTGGATTTTCGCCAGCAATGCACGGTACTGATCCAAATCGCTGCTTTCCAGCTGCTGCTGCACTTTCGCAGCAAATTTTTCCAGACGGCGTTTGCCCAGCAGTTCTGCATTCGGCAGTTCCACTTCCGGAATAGTCAGCTTCATGGTGCGTTCAATGTTACGCAGCAGGCGGCGTTCGCGGTTCTCAACGAACAGCAGGGCGCGGCCAGCGCGGCCCGCACGACCGGTACGGCCGATACGGTGAACGTAGGATTCAGAATCCATCGGAATATCGTAGTTCACCACCAGGCTGATACGTTCAACGTCCAGGCCACGTGCTGCCACGTCGGTTGCAATCAGGATATCCAGACGACCGTCTTTCAGACGTTCCAGCGTCTGCTCGCGCAGCGCCTGGTTCATGTCGCCATTCAGCGCGGCGCTGTTGTAACCGCTGCGCTCCAGCGCTTCAGCCACTTCCAGGGTCGCGTTTTTGGTGCGAACGAAGATGATCGCCGCGTCAAAATCTTCCGCTTCCAGGAAACGCACCAGCGCTTCGTTTTTACGCATGCCGTACACCGTCCAGTAGCTCTGGCTGATGTCCGGACGGGTGGTGACGCTGGACTGAATACGTACTTCCTGCGGCTCTTTCATAAAGCGGCGGGTAATACGGCGAATGGCTTCCGGCATGGTTGCTGAGAACAGCGCGGTCTGATGACCTTCCGGGATCTGCGCCATGATGGTTTCAACGTCTTCGATGAAGCCCATACGTAGCATTTCATCCGCTTCATCCAGTACCAGACCGCTCAGGTTGGACAGGTTCAGCGTGCCACGTTTTAAATGGTCAAGCAGGCGGCCTGGGGTACCCACAACAATCTGCGGGCCCTGACGCAGGGCGCGTAACTGCACGTCATAACGCTGGCCGCCGTAAAGGGCAACTACGTTTACGCCATGCATATGTTTAGAGAAGTCCGTCATTGCTTCAGCTACCTGAACCGCCAGTTCGCGGGTCGGAGCCAGCACCAGGATTTGCGGTGCTTTCAGTTCAGGATCAAGGTTGTTCAGCAGCGGTAACGAGAACGCTGCGGTTTTGCCGCTGCCTGTCTGGGCCATACCCAGAACATCGCGGCCACCAAGCAGGTGCGGAATGCACTCAGCCTGGATCGGAGATGGCTTTTCGTAACCCAGATCGTTAAGGGCTTCAAGGATAGGAGTTTTCAGCCCCAGATCAGAAAAAGTGGTTTCGAATTCAGTCATGTAGTACGTGTGCCTCAAGATAAATGGCGGCCAGTCTACATAACTCATCATGAAAAAGATCTGCAATTTTCATTGAAAAGTGTGAACCGGCTCAAATTTGGTTGATTGACGAACAAAAACGCCCTCACCCGCTAAGGTGATGACTTTAAAAAAGTTTATGGGCTGATTGATGTCCGTCAGCTATTGCTGGTCCGATTCTGCCAGGTCTTCTTGCTCCTGGCCCAAGAGCGCTAGTTCCAACAATGCGTAACGGTGTTCAACGTAGTTATGTACGTTGTTAGCTACCGCTAACTTGAACAGTGCCGTAGCGCTGTCCGTATCCCCCAGACTTAGGTAGTACTTACCTAAATAGAAGTTGGTTTCACTGAGATGCTCAGCGAGCGAGGTGTTATCCGTTGCGTCCGCCTTGAGACGGTCCATTAACGTTGCTTCGTTAATGTCGCCCAGGTAGAACTCGACAATGTTCCATCCCCATTGCTCTTTATCCGATTTATCCAGGCGCTGCTGTAGCGACGCCTTGGCCTGTTTCTCATCCAGTTTGCTTTCAGCAATATAGAGCCACAGACTACGGAAAGGATCATTGGGATCGTCTTGATAAAACGCCAGCAGATCATCTTGCGCTAACCGGTAACGTCCGCCGTAATAGAGGGCGATACCGCGATTTAAATGCGCGTAGTTGTAAGTTGGATCAAGCTCAAGTACAGAATCAAACGCTTCATAGGCAGCATCAAAATTGCCTGCCTGCGTTAAATAAATGCCTAAGTAATTGAATACTTCAGGCATATCGGGGCGGATAGCCAACGCTTGTGAAAAATCATTTCGCGCCAGTGCCCGCAAACCAAGACTATCATACAACACTCCGCGCTCATATAAAAGCTGAGCGCGTTCATCATCGGTTAAAGCCCGACTGGCAAGAATTTGTTCCATACGTGCCAGAATCACTTCTTGCTGTAAAGTCGGTTGCAATGGTACCGCGAGGACTTCACTCTTACGCCAGGCAGAATTGTTGCATCCTGCCAGCGTGAGAGCTGTCGCAACGAAACACCAGCGCAAAAAAGGCTTCATTTCCCACTCCCGAAGACAACAAATGGATGAACGTCCTGTTCCCCGGCTGCAAACCCGGCTTCCAGGCCGGTATCAAAGAGCTCTCCATGAAATCATGGAGAGCTTAATGGCAACCCTTATTCAGCTTGCGGTGCTGCCGGTGCTTCCGGAGCTGCCGCCGGCTGTGACGGCTCGGCTGCTTCTTTAATGCTTAAACGGATACGGCCCTGGCGATCCACTTCCAGAACCTTGACCGGGACTTCCTGATTCATTTGCAGATAATCAGTCACTTTCTCAACGCGCTTGTCAGCGATTTGAGAGATGTGTACCAGGCCTTCTTTACCGCCACCGATTGCAACGAACGCACCGAAATCAACGATACGAGTGACTTTACCGTTATAAACACGGCCCACTTCGATTTCAGCGGTGATCTCTTCGATACGACGGATAGCGTGTTTCGCTTTGTCGCCGTCGGTCGCCGCGATTTTCACGGTGCCGTCATCTTCGATTTCGATAGTCGTGCCGGTTTCTTCGGTCAGCGCACGGATCACAGAACCACCCTTGCCGATCACGTCTTTGATCTTGTCCGGGTTGATTTTGATGGTGTGGATACGCGGAGCGAATTCAGAGATATCGCCACGCGGTGCGTTGATAGCCTGTTCCATCACGCTCAGGATGTGCAGACGCGCGCCCTTAGCCTGATTCAACGCCACCTGCATGATTTCGCGGGTGATACCTTCAATTTTAATATCCATCTGCAGCGCGGAGATACCTTCGCGGCTACCGGCAACTTTAAAGTCCATGTCGCCCAGGTGATCTTCATCACCCAGAATATCAGACAGAACGACAAAGTTATCACCTTCTTTTACCAGACCCATTGCGATACCCGCAACGGCGGCTTTCACCGGCACACCAGCATCCATCAGGGCGAGCGATGCACCACACACAGAAGCCATGGAAGAAGAACCGTTAGATTCAGTGATCTCAGACACAACGCGAACGGTGTACGGGAAGCGTTCAGCATCCGGCATTACAGCCATTACACCACGTTTCGCCAGACGACCGTGACCAATTTCACGACGCTTCGGCGAACCTACCATGCCGGTCTCACCCACGGAGTACGGAGGGAAGTTGTAGTGGAACAGGAAGTTGTCGGTACGTTCGCCCATCAGCTCATCCAGGCTCTGCGCATCACGGGCAGTACCCAGCGTTGCGGTAACCAGCGCCTGAGTTTCACCACGGGTAAACAGTGCGGAACCGTGAGTACGCGGCAGTACGCCAGTACGCACATCCAGACCGCGGATCATGTCTTTTTCACGACCGTCGATACGCGGCTCGCCACGCAGTACGCGGCTACGCACCACGTTTTTCTCGATAGCATGCAGGATATCGTTCAGTTCGTTTTCATCCAGCACATCGCCTTCCGCTTGCTCAGCCTGCAGTGCGGCGATGACGTCAGATTTGATGGCGTCGATCTGAGAATAACGCTCTTGTTTGTCAGTGATGCGGTAAGCATCGCTGAGACGAGCTTCAGCCAGTGCAGCAACGCGGCTATTCAGCGCTTCGTTCACGGCTTCAGGCTGCCAGTCCCAACGTGGTTTGCCAGCTTCGGCAACCAGCGCGTTGATGTTCTCGATCACAACCTGCTGTTGATCGTGGCCGAAAACGACCGCGCCCAGCATCTGATCTTCGCTCAGCAGTTCAGCTTCGGATTCAACCATCAATACTGCGCCTTCGGTACCGGCGACAACCAGATCCAGCTTACTGTTTTTCAGCTCATCAGCAGTCGGGTTAAGCACGTACTGGTCATTAATGTAACCCACGCGCGCTGCGCCGATTGGGCCATTGAACGGGATGCCAGACAGGCTCAGCGCGGCGGACGCGCCAATCATCGCAACGATATCCGGATGAACCTGCGGGTTCACAGAAACCACCGTTGCAATAACCTGAACTTCGTTCACGAAGCCTTCCGGGAACAGCGGACGAACCGGGCGGTCAATCAGACGCGCAATCAGGGTTTCGCCTTCGCTCGGACGGCCTTCACGACGGAAGAAGCTGCCCGGGATACGACCAGCAGCGTAGGTACGCTCCTGATAGTTAACGGTCAGTGGGAAGAAGTCCTGACCTGGTTTAGCTTTTTTCTGACCTACAACGGTCACGAATACAGCAGTGTCATCCATGCTTACCATCACAGCGGCGGTAGCCTGGCGCGCCATCATACCGGTCTCTAACGTGACGGTATGCTGACCATACTGGAATTTACGAACGATCGGATTTAGCAAAATAATACCCTTTCTGAATGAATGACAGCACACCAGTGGCGTGCTGTTGAGTATCGATTTTCTTTGCATCCTCGCGACTAATGACAACCCTAACTCCGTCGTGGAGTGAAGCCTCTCATTAGCCGCGCGAACCTCTGCAGAAGAAAATCCCTTCAGGCAACAATACAGTAGTTTACTGTGGATTTCTGCCATCTGGTTGAAAAAAGGGGCCATAAGGCCCCCTTTTCTGAAACTCGCAAGAATTAGCGACGCAGGCCCAGACGTTCGATCAGGCTGGTGTAACGTGCTACATCTTTACGTTTCAGGTAGTCGAGCAGTTTACGACGCTGAGAAACCATACGCAGCAGACCACGACGGCTGTGGTGATCTTTTTTGTGCTCTGCAAAGTGACCTTGCAGGTGGTTAATCTGAGCAGTCAGCAGAGCAACCTGTACTTCGGTAGAACCGCTGTCGTTAGTACCACGACCAAACTCAGAAACGATTTTAGCTTTAGCTTCAACGCTTAGAGACATTTTCAACTCCAAAATTATAGATAAAAAAGAGGGTGCCGATCTCTAATTCAGCCACCCCAGATACCTGTCAACGTAAACAGAACGACTGACAGTGTATTTAGCCGCAATATTCTACCTGTCACAGCAGCTTATCGCAAACGTTAGTCGTGGTATTCCACAACCAAACGACGCGGCGCAACGCGCCCTTGATCGTCGATTTCGCCCATGCCGATAAACTTACGTTCATCGCCTTCCGTGACGCGCACCAGGCCCTGCAAGGGCACATCCGCTACGCGAACCGGCTGGCCGTTTTTAAAATAGCCGGCAATGGCGGGTTGTATATTTACCACCGGGAAGTCCGATGCCGGACTGTCCATTGGCATCAGAAGCGGGTCAAGTACCGCCGCCAGGTCCACGCCCTGTTCATCCGCCTGAGCACGCAGCTCAGTAAGCTGCTCCAGCGTCACCATACGATCAACGGGATATTTACTCACCGCGAGGCGGCGCAAATAACTGACATGCGCGCCGCAACCCAGTTTTTCGCCTAAATCGTCAATGATGGTACGAATATAAGTCCCTTTCGAGCAGTGAACTTCCAGTTCCAGCTCAAGCCCTTCATGGCGGATAAAGAGTAGTTCATAAACGGTAATTGGGCGCGCTTCACGCGGCACAACAATGCCCTGGCGCGCATATTCGTACAGCGGTTTTCCCTGATATTTTAACGCAGAGAACATCGTCGGCACCTGCTGGGTTTCACCACGGAAACTTTCCAGCGCGCTTTCCAAGGCCTCTGCGGTAAACGTCACAGGCCGCTCCTGAACGATATTGCCATCAGCATCGGACGTGTCGGTACGCTGACCAAGCCGAGCGATCACCCGATAGCGCTTATCGGAATCAAGCAGATACTGGGAAAACTTTGTCGCTTCGCCAAGGCAAATCGGCAGCATACCGGTAGCGAGTGGATCCAGCGCGCCGGTATGCCCTGCCCGATTGGCGTTGTAGAGACGCTTCACTTTTTGTAACGCATCGTTTGAAGACAGCCCGCCGGGTTTATCCAGCAACAATACGCCATGCACATCGCGACCGCGACGACGAGGACGACTCATTAGTCCTCCTTGTTGTCGTCCGGATTAACGCGACGCGCTTCGTCGTCCTTGATGACGTTACTCACCAGGTTAGACATGCGCATACCTTCAACTAATGAGTTGTCATAGAAGAAGGTCAGTTCCGGCACGATACGCAGACGCATCGCTTTACCCAACAGTGTACGAATAAAGCCAGAGGCGTCCTGCAATGCTTTAATACCCGCTTTAATGGCTTCTTCGTCTTTGTCGTTCAGAAAGGTGACAAATACTTTGGCATAAGCCAGATCGCGGGATACTTCCACGTCAGAAACGGTGGTCATCAGGCCTAAACGCGGATCTTTAATCTCACGCTGCAGGATAATAGCAATCTCTTTTTGCATTTCCTGGGCGACCCGCTGTGCGCGACCAAATTCTTTCGCCATATTAAAATCTCCAGACAAATCGGGGGGCACTCGGCCCCCTAAAATTAAGCAGTCACATCGGATTGATTAAGCGATGGTACGTTTAATCTCGATGACTTCGAACACTTCGATCATATCGCCTACGCGAACGTCGTTGTAGTTCTTAACGCCGATACCACATTCCATACCGTTACGAACTTCGTTGACGTCATCTTTGAAGCGGCGCAGTGATTCCAGCTCGCCTTCATAGATAACCACGTTGTCACGCAGTACGCGGATCGGGTTGTGACGTTTAATGGTGCCTTCGGTAACCATACAGCCCGCGATCGCGCCGAATTTCGGCGATTTGAACACATCGCGAACTTCAGCCAGACCGATAATCTGCTGTTTCAGTTCCGGAGACAGCATGCCGCTCATTGCCGCTTTCACTTCATCGATCAGATGATAAATGACGGAGTAGTAACGCAGGTCCAGGCTTTCCGCTTCGATTACGCGGCGGGCAGAGGCATCAGCACGCACGTTAAAGCCAACCAGGATCGCGTTGGAAGCTGTCGCCAGCGTAGCATCGGTCTCGGTGATACCACCTACGCCGGAGCCCACGATCTTCACCTTCACTTCGTCGGTGGAGAGTTTCAGCAGTGAATCGGTGATTGCCTCGACAGAACCCTGAACGTCGGCTTTCAGCACGATGTTCACTTCGGACACTTCGCCTTCGGTCATGTTGGCGAACATGTTTTCCAGTTTAGATTTCTGCTGGCGAGCCAGTTTCACTTCACGGAATTTACCCTGACGATACAGAGCCACTTCACGCGCTTTTTTCTCGTCACGTACCACGGTAACTTCATCGCCCGCAGCCGGAACACCGGACAAGCCGAGGATCTCAACCGGGATAGACGGGCCAGCTTCGGTCACTTCGCGACCCATCTCGTCACGCATCGCACGGACACGGCCATATTCGAAGCCGCACAGCACGATGTCGCCTTTGTTCAGCGTACCTTCACGTACCAGGACAGTCGCAACCGGGCCACGGCCTTTATCCAGGAACGATTCGATAACCACGCCGCTTGCCATACCTTTACGTACGGCTTTCAGTTCGAGAACTTCAGCCTGCAGCAGGATTGCATCCAGCAGGTCGTCAATACCCGTACCGGCTTTCGCGGAAACATGGATGAACTGGCTTTCGCCGCCCCACTCTTCCGGCATGATGCCGTACTGAGACAGTTCGTTTTTAACACGATCCGGATCGGCTTCTGGCTTATCAATCTTGTTCACTGCAACCACAACCGGCACCTGCGCCGCTTTCGCGTGCTGGATAGCTTCGATGGTTTGCGGCATCACGCCGTCGTCTGCAGCAACAACCAGAACCACGATATCCGTGGCCTGAGCACCACGCGCACGCATTGCGGTAAACGCGGCGTGGCCCGGGGTGTCCAGGAAGGTGATCATGCCGTTATCGGTTTCAACGTGGTATGCACCGATGTGCTGGGTAATACCACCCGCTTCGCCGGATGCCACTTTGGTTGAACGAATGTAGTCGAGCAGCGAGGTTTTACCGTGGTCAACGTGACCCATGATGGTTACAACCGGTGCGCGCGCTTCAGCGGCAGCGCCAGTGTCACGGTCGCTCATTACCGCTTCTTCAAGCTCGTTTTCACGACGCAGGATAACCTTGTGACCCATCTCTTCCGCAACCAGCTGCGCGGTTTCCTGGTCGATCACCTGGTTGATGGTCGCCATTGCGCCCAGTTTCATCATCGCTTTGATGACCTGAGAGCCTTTTACCGCCATCTTGTTAGCGAGTTCGCCAACAGTGATGGTTTCGCCGATTACGACGTCACGGTTAACAGCCTGAGCTGGCTTATTGAAGCCCTGCTGCAGTGCGCTGCCTTTACGCTGCCTTCCGCCTTTTCCGCCACGCACAGCCGCACGGGCTTCTTCACGATCGGCTTTCGATTCCGAGTGTTTGTTGCCTTTTTTCTGGCGGGCAACTTTAGGCGTGTTGCGTCCACGGCCACGGCCGCCTTCAACTTCGCGGTCGCTGTCATCTTCAGCCTGGCGAGCATGTTGAGACGTCGTGACGTGGTAATCACTCTTGTCTTCTTCTACGGTTTCAGTGCTGGTCCAGCCCGCAGCGTTTTCTTCTGCCATACGGCGTGCTTCTTCAGCGACACGGCGAGCGTTTTCTTCGAGTTTACGACGCGCTTCTTCTTCAGCCTTACGCTTCAGCTCATTGGCTTCAGCTTCACGGCGGGCTTTTTCAGCCTGAGCGGCCTTGGTTGCTTCGTCAGTTTGTTGATTGCTCACTTTACTATTTTCCGCAGCTTCGCGTTTAGCTTGGTCGGCAAGCTCACGTTTAGCCTTTTCGTCTGCTTCGCGTTTGGCTTTCTCTTGTGCTTCACGCTTCGCTTTTTCCTGAGCCTCGCGCTTTGCAGCTTCCTCTGCTTCACGTTGGGCCTGCTCTTCCGCTTCACGCTGCGCTTGCTCTTCCGCGGCGAGGCGTTCTGCCTCAGCCGGATCACGTTTTACAAAGGTGCGTTTCTTGCGGACTTCGATCTGTACCGATTTGCTCTTACCACCGGTACCCTGAATGCTTAAAGTACTGCGCGTTTTGCGCTGTAATGTCAACTTATCCGGCGCCGAACCATGTTCACGGTTCAGGTGCGCCAGTAAAGTTTGCTTCTCTTGCGCCGTTACAGAGTCTTCAGCGGACTTGGGGATCCCTGCGTCAGCGAATTGCTGTACCAGGCGGTCCACCGAGGTCTGAATCTCTGCGGCCAGCGCTTTTACGGTTACATCAGTCATGCTGTTCCTTCCTGCTACAGTTTATTACGCTTCGTCACCGAACCAACAGATATTACGGGCGGCCATGATAAGCTCACCGGCTTTCTCATCGGTCAATTCCTCAATATCCGCAAGGTCGTCAACACCTTGTTCGGCGAGGTCTTCCAGCGTACAAACCCCACGAGCAGCCAGCTTCCAGGCAAGAGAACGATCCATCCCTTCCAGGTTTAACAGATCTTCGCTCGGCTTCTTATCGCCAAGGCTTTCTTCCTGAGCTAACGCCAGCGTCGTGAGTGCGTTTTTGGCACGTTCGCGCAATGCTTCAACGGTTGCTTCATCCAGCCCGTCGATTTCAAGCAGCTCTTTCATCGGTACGTAGGCGAGTTCTTCAAGCGTTGAGAAACCCTCTTCAACCAGAACCGTAGCGAAATCTTCATCAATATCAAGATGCTTAGTGAAGATATCAATCGCGGCATGCGCTTCGGCCTGGTGTTTCGCCTGCAAATCTTCAACCGTCATGACGTTGAGTTCCCAGCCGCTTAATTGCGAGGCGAGGCGCACGTTTTGACCGTTACGGCCAATCGCCTGAGCCAGATTGCCGGCTTCAACAGCGATATCCATAGTGTGCTTGTCTTCGTCAACAACGATAGAAGCAACGTCTGCCGGGGCCATCGCGTTAATCACGAACTGCGCCGGATTATCGTCCCACAGAACGATATCAATACGCTCACCGCCCAGTTCAGTAGACACTGCCTGAACACGCGCGCCACGCATACCCACGCAAGCACCAACCGGATCGATTCGCTTATCATTAGTTTTTACGGCGATTTTCGCACGTGATCCCGGATCGCGAGCGGCCGCTTTAATTTCAATCACTTCTTCGCCGATTTCCGGCACTTCAATGCGGAACAATTCGATCAGCATTTCCGGCTTGGAACGGGTCACGAACAACTGAGCACCACGCGCTTCCGGACGTACGGAATACAGAACGCCGCGAATACGGTCGCCCGGGCGGAAGTTTTCACGCGGCAGCATGTCTTCACGCAGAATAACGGCTTCTGCGTTACTTCCCAGATCCAGGCTGATATTGTCGCGGTTTACTTTCTTGACCACGCCAGTGATGATCTCGCCTTGATGCTCACGGAACTGATCAACCACCATCGCACGCTCTGCTTCACGCACTTTCTGTACGATAACCTGCTTCGCGGTCTGGGTCGTAATACGGTCAAACGTTACCGATTCAATCTGATCTTCTACATAGTCGCCCACGCTGAAGTTCGGGTCTTCATACTGTGCGGCTTCTAAGGTGATTTCGCGCGTCGGCTGCGTCACTTCTTCCACAACCATCCAGCGACGGAAGGTATCGAAATCACCGCTTTTACGGTCGATGCTTACGCGTACATCGATTTCTTGTTCGTATTTTTTCTTAGTTGCCGTGGCCAGGGCACTTTCCAGCGCTTCGAAAATCTTCTCGCGCGGAACCGCTTTTTCGTTAGAAACAGCTTCAACAACAGCCAAAATTTCTTTGTTCATCCTGGGCTTCGCCTCAATCCAGACTGTTAAAAATGGGGAACCAGATTCGCTTTCTGAATGTTGCTCAGCGCGAACACTTCGTCTTTGCCCTCAACCGTTACCGTGATCATCTCGCCTTCAACAGCTTTGATGACACCCTGCCATTTACGGCGGTTCTGAACCGCCATACGCAGCACTACCGTAACCTCTTCGCCAATAAAACGGGTGTAGTGCTCAGCGGTAAACAGCGGACGGTCAAGACCTGGTGAGGAAACCTCCAGGTTGTATGCCACAGTGATCGGATCTTCGACGTCGAGTACAGCACTCACCTGGTGGCTAACATCAGCACAATCGTCAACATTGATGCCATCTTCACTATCAATATAGATGCGTAGCGTCGATGTGCGACCACGAAGAAACTCGATGCCAACAAGTTCATAGCCCAGTGCTTCAACCGGCGCTGTAATCATCTCTGTTAATTTTTGCTCTAATGTGGACAAGCCCACCCCCAAGACATAAAAAAAGGGCATAAAGCCCAGTTATTATTAACTCAGATAACAAAAAACCCCGATAAATCGGGGCTTTTAATAACTGAACCCTGTAAGTCGCTAATGCGACCCGGACACTTCCGAGAGAATTTTCTTTCAAAAGCCATAGTGAAAAGCGTCACCGCTCATCACAGTATATTTGAAAAAAAACTTTCAGGGAAAGTGGTTGCGGGGGCCGGATTTGAACCGACGACCTTCGGGTTATGAGCCCGACGAGCTACCAGGCTGCTCCACCCCGCGTCCGAAAACGTGGCAAATACTACGCCTAAAACGTTTAAAATGCAAGTATTGCTAAGATTTGGTACCGAGGACGGGACTTGAACCCGTAAGCCCAATCGGGCACTACCACCTCAAGGTAGCGTGTCTACCAATTCCACCACCTCGGCACTTTGTGTACGGCTTCGTCGATAACCGTACTGAAGCTGACAACTTATTGCGGGATATCGCTGGTCGGTTTAGCCGGCGCTGCGTCCTGTACTTTCTCCGTTTGAGCCGGAGCATTCAGGTTATCCCACTCGCTTCCTTTACTGGTCTTGTTGCTATTAAGGTTGCCCAGAACCAGACTGATAATGAAGAACAGCGTCGCCAGAATAGCCGTCATACGGGTCATGAAGTTACCAGAACCACTTGAACCGAACAGCGTGGCGGAAGCGCCTGCTCCGAAGGAGGCTCCCATATCAGCGCCTTTACCTTGTTGCAGCATGATCAGACCTACCAGGCCAATGGCTACAATAAGGAAAACTACCAAAAGAGCTTCGTACATAATCAACCTGTTCCTTGCGGGTTAACCGCATACCAATTGCTTCACCAAGTAAAGTGGGAGGCGTTTGTCATTCCCCACTGAAGCGGGTGTGAATACTAACCAAAGCCAGGGTGCCGCGCAAGACCATTTTCAACATCCTGGTGCGTTTGCAGAAAAAAACATCAACCATGTGACTTTTGGGGCAATTTCTTTCGAAAACGGCGAAGAAGTGGCCGATTCACGTGTCACCGATATCCGCGTTTCAATGATTTAGTGCCGGACCCATTACTGACTATCTTACCGTGACGGGAAAAATAACGCTTCGGGCGCTCCTGCGTGGCAAGCACACAATCGCAAAAAAAAAGCGCCGGAATTCCGGCGCTTCGCATTCTTACGCGGTCTTAACTGCGTCGGCAATACGGTTAGCGAACGCAGTGACCTGCGCTTCATCTTCGCCTTCCACCATAACGCGAATCAACGGTTCGGTGCCGGATTTACGCAACAGTACACGCCCACGGTTTCCTAACGCCTGTTCAACTTCAGCTGTGACTGCTTTCACCTGTTCGCTCTCCAGCGGATCGCCACTGCCAGCAGTGAAGCGTACGTTTACCAGAACCTGAGGGAAAAGCTTCATGCCACTGCACAGATCGTGCAGGCTCATATGGTTTCTGATCATCGCCGTCAGGACCTGCAACGCCGCCACGATCCCGTCGCCGGTCGTAGTCTGGTCGAGTAAAATAACGTGACCAGAGTTTTCAGCCCCGATGCGCCAGCCTTTTTCCTGCATTTTTTCCAGCACGTAGCGATCGCCGACTTTAGCGCGAGCGAAAGGAATACCGAGCTGCTTCAACGCCACTTCCAGCCCCATATTGCTCATCAACGTGCCTACCGCGCCGCCGCGCAGTTTGCCCTGGCGTAAGCCTTCGCGGGCAATGATGTAAAGTATCTGGTCACCATCAACTTTATTGCCTTCATGGTCAACCATGATGACGCGGTCGCCATCGCCGTCAAACGCGATCCCCAAATCCGCTTTCTCAGCCACGACGCGCGCCTGGAGCATCCGCACATCAGTCGCACCGCATTTTTCATTGATGTTTACACCATCCGGCTCGCAACCGACGGCGATAACCTGCGCACCCAGTTCACGCAGCACATTAGGCGCAATGTGATAGGTGGCACCGTTGGCGCAATCCACCACAATTTTCAGACTATTGAGGCTAAGTTCGTTTGGAAACGTCGCTTTGCAAAACTCAATATAGCGCCCCGCCGCATCCACGATACGACTGGCCTTACCGAGCAGGGCGGAGTCCACGCAAGTGATCTCTTTTTCCATTTCAGCTTCGATAGCTTCTTCCACTTCATCCGGCAGCTTGGTGCCGTCAATGGAGAAAAATTTGATGCCATTATCATAAAAGGGATTATGAGATGCCGAGATAACGATGCCTGCTTCGGCACGGAAAGTCCGGGTCATGTACGCGATGGCGGGCGTCGGCATCGGCCCGGTGAATGATGCGGACAGACCTGCAGCGGCGAGGCCCGCTTCCAGCGCCGACTCCAGCATATAACCAGAGATACGGGTATCTTTGCCGATGATAATTTTACGTGAACCGTGGCGCGCCAATACTTTACCAGCGGCCCAGCCCAGTTTAAGCACAAAGTCAGGAGTAATCGGCGCATCTCCTACGCGCCCGCGAATGCCATCGGTGCCAAAATATTTACGGTTACTCATAGCGTTTTTTATCCTTCGCTGAAAGTGTAGCTTCAACAACTCTCATTGCCTCTACCGTCTCTTTAACATCATGAACGCGAATAATGTTCGCTCCTTGCATCGCTGCAATCACAGCACAGGCAAGACTACCACTCAATCGCTCCGTCGGTCCGACATTCAGCAACTGACCGACCATAGATTTACGCGACATTCCCACTAATAGCGGTAGTTCGAAATGATGAAATTCAGAGAGTCGGGCAAGAAGTTGGTAATTATGATGGAGATTCTTACCGAAACCAAAACCGGGATCGAGTAACAAATTCTCTTTTGCGATTCCCGCCGCTTCGCAACGCGCTATTTGCTCAACAAAGTAGCGCTTCACCGACTCAAAAACATCGTCGTAATGCGGGGCGTTTTGCATGGTGCGCGGTTCACCTTGCATATGCATCAGGCAAACCGGCAGACCGGTTTGCGCGGCGGCTTCAAGCGCGCCCGGCTCTGAGAGAGAGCGAATATCATTGATGATATGCGCGCCCGCTCGTGCGGATTCGCGGATCACTTCAGGTTTCGAGGTATCAACCGAGACCCAAACCTCGAACCGTTGCGCCACGGCCTCCACCACCGGAATAACACGCGACAATTCCTCATCCACGCTCACTTCGCTGGCTCCTGGCCGCGTCGATTCCCCGCCCACATCCACAATCGTCGCCCCTGCGTTAATCATGGCATTGGCATGTTTCACCGCATCGATCAGTTGGTTGTGTTTGCCGCCGTCGGAAAAAGAATCCGGGGTGACATTCAGGATCCCCATCACATGGGGATGCGAGAGATCCAGTGTGGATCCGTGAGCGTGAAGTTTCATCGTTAGTCCTTGATACCAATACAAACACTAAAAAAAACCCCGGGCAAGCCCAGGGTTTAATCATTAATATATCATCGTTTACCGCTTACTTATCGCCCAACTGTTCTGACATGGTATTGCCCGGATTCGGCGTACGCGGCTCATCAATGGGACGCGGTGCTTGCGGGTGCCGTTGTTGTCAGAGTTATTGGTGCCAGGATCTTCCCAGCCAGCAGGCGGACGCACATGACGGCGGGCCATCAGGTCATCAATCTGCGGCGCATCGATGGTTTCATACTTCATCAACGCGTCTTTCATGGCGTGCAGAATATCCATATTGTCATTCAGAATGGTGCGGGCGCGATTGTAGTTACGCTCAATCAACGCTTTCACTTCCTGATCGATGATACGCGCGGTTTCATCGGACATATGTTTGGCTTTCGCGACGCTACGGCCCAGGAACACTTCGCCCTCTTCTTCCGCGTAAAGCAGCGGACCGAGTTTGTCGGAGAAGCCCCACTGGGTAACCATGTTACGCGCCAGGTTAGTCGCAACTTTAATGTCGTTGGACGCACCGGTGGAGACATGCTCTGCACCGTAAATAATCTCTTCCGCCAGACGACCGCCGTAGAGCGTGGAGATCTGACTTTCCAGTTTCTGACGGCTGGCGCTGATCGCATCGCCTTCCGGCAGGAAGAAGGTAACGCCCAACGCACGACCACGCGGAATAATCGTCACTTTATGGACCGGATCGTGTTCCGGCACCAGGCGACCAATAATGGCATGGCCCGCTTCGTGATAAGCCGTAGACTCTTTCTGCGCTTCGGTCATCACCATGGAGCGGCGTTCCGCACCCATCATGATTTTGTCTTTCGCTTTCTCAAACTCAACCATGGAGACAACACGCTTGTTACCGCGAGCGGCAAACAGTGCGGCTTCGTTCACCAGGTTGGCGAGGTCTGCACCGGAGAAGCCAGGCGTACCACGCGCGATAATAGCCGCATCGATGTCCGGAGACAGCGGAACGCGACGCATATGCACTTTCAGGATCTGCTCACGACCACGCACATCCGGCAGACCAACCACGACCTGACGGTCGAAACGGCCTGGACGCAACAGCGCAGGGTCAAGTACGTCCGGACGGTTGGTCGCTGCGATAACGATGATACCTTCGTTACCTTCGAAACCATCCATCTCAACCAGCATCTGGTTCAGGGTTTGTTCGCGTTCGTCATGACCACCGCCAAGCCCAGCGCCACGCTGACGGCCTACGGCGTCAATTTCATCGATAAAGATGATGCACGGAGCCGCTTTCTTAGCTTGTTCGAACATATCGCGAACGCGGGATGCACCCACACCCACAAACATTTCTACGAAGTCAGAACCTGAAATGGTGAAGAACGGTACTTTCGCTTCGCCCGCAATAGCTTTCGCCAGCAGCGTTTTACCGGTACCCGGAGGACCGACCATCAGCACCCCTTTCGGGATCTTACCGCCCAGTTTCTGGAAGCGGCTCGGCTCACGCAGGTATTCAACCAGCTCGCCCACTTCTTCTTTCGCTTCGTCACAACCCGCGACGTCAGCAAACGTGGTCTTAATCTGGTCTTCGGTCAGCATGCGCGCCTTGCTCTTACCAAAGGACATGGCGCCTTTACCGCCGCCGCCCTGCATCTGGCGCATAAAGAAGATCCAGACGCCAATCAGCAACAGCATTGGGAACCAGGAAATAAAGATAGAAGCCAGCAAGCTCGGCTCTTCCGGCGGCTCGCCAACCACTTTTACGTTTTTGGTAATCAGGTTATCGAGCAGCTTCGGATCGTTAACGGGGATATAAGTCGTGTAT
This sequence comes from Atlantibacter hermannii, assembly GCA_900635495.1. Classification (NCBI taxonomy): domain Bacteria; kingdom Pseudomonadati; phylum Pseudomonadota; class Gammaproteobacteria; order Enterobacterales; family Enterobacteriaceae; genus Atlantibacter; species Atlantibacter hermannii. Next base: position 3,935,607 of record LR134136.1, read on the forward strand.
TTGTTACTGTCTTTCTTGGTAACGTTGATTTCACGTCCGTTGATACGCGCTTCGCGAACCTGATCCTGGTTAACTTCCTGCAAGAAGGTAGAGTAATCCACCCTCCGGCCATTCGACTCGCTGGGCCCAAAGCTCTGGAATACTGACATCAGCACAACGGCAATGACCAGCCAGAGTATTAGGTTTTTCGCCATGTCACTCAAGGGATTAACCTCATATTACAACTGTGTTAACAAACAGCGTCAGGGTACTATAGTTTGCGCCCGGTCGCTACAATGTAAACTTCACGTGAACGGGCACGAGAAGAATCCGGTTTACGAACTTTCACCTTCGTAAACAGGGAGCGAATATCCCTTAGATACTCATCGAAACCTTCGCCCTGGAACACCTTCACTACAAAACTTCCACCCGGCGCCAACACATCGCGACACATATCCAAAGCCAGTTCGACCAGATACATGGAGCGAGGTATATCAACAGCAGGTGTCCCGCTCATATTTGGCGCCATATCTGACATGACAACCTGTACTTTACTCTCACCTACACGCTCTAGCAGCGCTTTCACGACTAATTCATCACGAAAATCGCCCTGAATAAAGTCCACACCGACGATAGGATCCATAGGTAAAAGATCGCAAGCGATGATACGACCCTGGCCACCTATTTGTGTTACCACATATTGGGACCAACCGCCGGGAGCAGCACCGAGGTCGACAACCGTCATCCCCGGTTTAAAAAGTTTGTCACTTTGCTGTATTTCATCAAGTTTAAACCAGGCTCGGGAACGTAACCCTTTTTTCTGAGCCTGTTGAACATATTTATCGCTAAAGTGTTCCTGGAGCCAGCGGCTGGAGCTGGCAGAACGCTTTTTACCTGTCATTTCAATTTCCATCCGGGTTCATCGTGATACCCACGTTGCCGTCAGGCTGCATACCCTGCACTTTCGCATCGCAGTACAATTTGAAATCTGTTGGGTATTAATGGGAGATGGCGGTAGAATGAACCGTTTTCAATCCCAACGTAAGTAAAAAAACCGATGAATCTGAGTACTAAACAAAAACAGCACCTGAAAGGTCTGGCACATCCGCTCAAGCCTGTCGTCATGCTTGGCAATAATGGTTTGACCGAAGGGGTACTGGCCGAGATTGAACAAGCGCTTGTGCACCATGAATTGATCAAGGTGAAGATCGCAACGGAAGACCGCGAAACCAAGACTCTGGTCGTTGAGGCCATCGTGCGGGAAACCGGCGCCTGTAACGTCCAGGTTATCGGTAAAACGCTCGTTCTGTACCGTCCTTCACAAGAGCGCAAGATTTCTCTGCCGCGCTAATTCATCGTTTCGATGAGCCCGCATGATTGATTGTAACAAAAATGTGGCAGCGCTGAGCAAAATGCCATGCTCTGTGTGATGTTAAAAGGCCGCACGGCGGCCTTTTACCTGGCTTTACAATAGCCGCAAATTTTCATTCTGCAATAACGATGATTTTTTGTATAACGCCTGCCGACATGATTTCCTGCCAGACGTATATTCTTTAACCAGTCAGATAACGCTGAGTATTTGCGTATGCTATCGCAGAGTTAGAGATAATCGACTTTAACGATTTCGAATTCAACCTGCCCGCCTGGGGTGTTGATTACGACGACGTCGTCCACTTCTTTCCCAACCAGACCACGCGCGATAGGCGAGTTTACGGAGATAAGATTCTGCTTAAAATCGGCCTCGTCATCACCCACGATGCGATAGGTGAGTTCTTCTTCACTCTCCAGATTCAAGACGGTAACGGTTGAACCGAAGATAACGCGACCGTTATTTGGCATTTTAGTGATATCAATCACCTGCGCATTAGACAGCTTGGCTTCAATATCTTTGATACGCCCTTCACAGAAACCCTGCTGCTCACGCGCCGCATGATACTCAGCGTTCTCTTTCAGGTCTCCATGTTCACGCGCTTCGGCAATCGCGGCAATGATCTCCGGGCGACGAACGGATTTCAGAAACTCCAGTTCTTCGCGCAATTTATCAGCACCACGTAAGGTCATCGGAATCGCTTGCATTTTTATACCTCTTAAAACAGTCCTTTTCGCAACGGCGGCTGCCGCTACGGCCAGTATATCGCCCCGGCAAAAACCCACAGGCGCCAGGGAATAAACAAAAAAAAACCGACCCGGAGCAAAGCACCAGGTCAGGAACGATTTTGCATTTTGATATGCATTTTAACCTGAAGTTCCCTGAGGGTCATCGTTTACTTTACCGTACGATGCACCGTAGTATGACGGCACGTTTCCAGGCTGTTACCGCGAGATTATGCGATTTACCAGATTTGTCATTGGATTGGCCACAAGTATGGCGCTGACTGCAAACGCAGCAAACGTCGACGAATACATTAATCAACTCCCCGCCGGCACAAACCTTGCGCTGATGGTGCAGAAAGTCGGTAGCCAAACCCCGGCAATTGATTATCACAGTCAGCAAATGGCTCTGCCCGCCAGTACTCAAAAAGTGATTACGGCACTGGCGGCCTTGTTGCAACTTGGCCCTGACTATCGTTTCACTACGACGCTGGAAAGCCGTGGTACCCAGGAGAATGGTGTATTGAACGGCGATCTGATCCTGCGCTTCGGCGGCGATCCTACCTTCAAACGCCAGGATTTACGCAATTTAGTCACTGCGCTGAAAAAAACCGGCATTCAGGAAATAAAGGGAAACGTCCTGATCGATACATCGGTTTTCGCCAGTCACGACAAAGCGCCAGGCTGGCCGTGGAATGACATGACGCAGTGCTTCAGCGCGCCGCCATCCGCTGCGATTGTTGACCGTAACTGTTTTTCTGTTTCGCTGTATAGCGCCCCAAAACCCGGGGATATGGCGTTTATTCGCGTTGCTTCCTACTATCCGGTCACCATGTTCAGTCAGGTGAAGACGCTGGCAAAAGGTTCTCCGGAAGCGCAGTATTGCGAACTGGACGTGGTGCCCGGCGATCTGAACCGCTTTACCCTGACCGGTTGTCTGACGCAGCGCGCCGATCCGTTGCCGCTGGCCTTTGCTATTCAGGATGGCGCAAGCTATGCCGGGGCAATTTTAAAGTCTGAGCTGAAAACGGCGGGGATCACTTATAGCGGTACGCTGTTGCGTCAAACGCAGCCCAATCCTCAGGCGACGGTAATCGCCAGCAAACAGTCGGCGCCGTTGCATGATCTGCTCAAAATCATGCTGAAAAAATCAGACAACATGATCGCTGACACCGTATTTCGTACCATTGGTCGTAACTTTTACGGCGTTCAGGGCACCTGGCGTTCAGGAGCGGACGCCGTACGGCAAATCCTGCGCCAGAAAGCAGGGGTCGATCTTGGAAACAGTATCGTGGTCGATGGTTCGGGTTTATCGCGTCATAATCTGATTTCACCCGCCACCATGATGCAGGTGCTGCAGTACATCGCCCAAAACGACGCGCAGCTGAATTATATCTCCATGCTGCCGCTGGCGGGCTATGACGGCTCATTGCAATACCGCGCCGGGCTTCATGAAGCCGGGGTTAACGGCAAAGTGTCAGCGAAAACGGGCTCGTTGCAGGGCGTATATAATCTGGCTGGGTTTATTACAACGGCAAGCGGCCAGAAAATGGCGTTTATTCAGTACCTCTCTGGCTATGCCGTTGAACCGGCCAATCAGCGCAACCGTCGTATACCGCTGGTGCGTTTCGAAAGCCGGTTGTACAAAGACATTTACCAGAACAACTGATGTAAAAAGGCCGGGTTTCCCCGGCCTTTTTTATTAACGTTCGTAGATGATTTCGACGCCTTCGTCGTCATCTTCATCCCAGTCGTCGTCCCAGTCATCATCGGCTTCAGCTTCCATTTCTTCCAGCTGTTGACGGTGATAGTCGTCCCACATAAATTCGACTTTTTCAGGTCCGTTCTCGGCATTTTCCTGCGTAACAGGGTTCTCGATGATGAAATTCATCACATCCCAGCACAGAGGATTAACGCCCTGTTGTGTCGCTGCGGAAATGAGATAGTGCTCCCCTTCCCAACCCAACGCGTCAGCAATTGCTTTAGCACGTTGTTCCGCCTCTTCGCGATCGAGAAGATCGATTTTGTTGAACACTAACCAACGGGGTTTCGCGGCCAGCTTCTCGCTGTATTTTTCCAGCTCGCCAACAATGATGCGGGCGTTTTCAACCGGATCGGAACCGTCAATAGGATCGATATCGATCAGGTGCAGCAGTACGCGGCAACGCTCAAGGTGCTTCAGGAAGCGAATGCCGAGGCCTGCGCCTTCCGCCGCGCCTTCGATAAGACCCGGAATATCGGCGACCACGAAGCTTTTCTCATTATCCATACGTACCACGCCAAGGCTTGGCACCAGGGTAGTAAACGGATAATCAGCCACCTTCGGTTTTGCAGCAGAAACCGCGCGGATAAACGTCGATTTCCCTGCGTTCGGCAGGCCAAGCATACCGACGTCAGCCAATAGCATGAGCTCAAGTTGCAGGTCACGTTTTTCGCCCGGCGTACCCATGGTTTTCTGACGCGGAGTACGGTTAACGGAAGATTTAAAACGGGTATTTCCAAGGCCATGCCAGCCGCCTTTAGCAACCATCAGACGCTGACCATGTTTGGTCATATCGCCCATGGTTTCGCCGGTGCCCTGATCGATAACACGCGTGCCGACCGGCACTTTGACGGTGACGTCTTTACCACGTTTACCGGTGCAGTCACGGCTCTGGCCGTTCTGACCACGTTCAGCGCGGAAAGACTTCTCGAAACGGTAATCAATAAGGGTGTTCAGGTTTTCATCCGCTTCGAGCCAGACGTCACCGCCATCACCGCCATCACCGCCGTCAGGACCACCTTTGGGGATATATTTTTCACGACGGAAGCTAACGCAACCGTTGCCGCCATCACCCGCGACGACCAGAATCGTAGCTTCATCAACAAACTTCATTTTACTTCTCCGTAAATCATTCGCCCGAGCGGGGTAGCGTGACTACCGCTTCGCTTTTACGCCAGCGTCCCCAGAGACGATGACCAATGGCGGAATACATCGCGCCCGCAACCACGACAAACGCACCAATGTAACCCAGCAGGTTGAGCATCGGTTTGGCGAAGAAATCGGGCCAGGCAATGGATAACAAGTCCGAAAACAGCAGGGTAAATAACGGGGTCAGCGTGATCAGCGCGCTGACCTGTGCTGCCTGCCAACGCGCCATCGCTTCAGCGAGAGCGCCATACCCTACCAGCGTGTTCAAACCGCAAAAAACCAGGCATGCCAGCTGCCAGGTGCTTAACTGCCCGATGACGTGCGGATCGGCCAACGGGAACATAGCAAGAGTACATAAAGTGTACAGCAAAAAGAGGATCTGTTGCGAGGCCAGACGACGCAACAGGACTTTCTGCGCAACGCCGTAACTCACCCAAACCGTCGCGGCACCTACGCCGAAAATGACACCCCATGTGTAATCGGTCAGGCGCGTAAAAATTTCAATCAGGCTGGTGTTGAAAAACATCACCAGACCAGACAGCAGCATGATAGCCCCAATAATCTGGGTCCCACGCATTTTCTCTTTAAGGATAAGCACGCTGGCGACCATCATGCCTACCGGGGAAAGCTGACCGATAACCTGCGATGCCGTTGGGCTTAAATACTGTAATGAAGAGCTGAACAGAATAAAGTTGCCAAACAGCCCTCCGGTCGCGATAGCGAGTAAAATCAGCCAGCGCGGTCTACGAAACATTTTCAGCGGCGGCAGCTTACCTTTTACGGCCAGGATTGCCCCTAATCCAAGGGATGCCATCAGAAAGCGGTAAAACACCACCGTAGGCGGTTCCATTACCGTTAAAACCTGCTTCATCGCAATAGGAAGCGCGCCCCAACATACCGCCGTGGTGAGCGCCAGAAGAATACCGATGCCAGCCTGCTGTTTCATGAAAATCTCTGAAGAATTTTCCAGATACGGAATGTAAAAAGCCCCGCAACATGTGCGGGGCTCTATCCGTTACCGGGAGACGAAAAACTTATTCAGCAACGATGCTGATGAATTTACGGTTTTTCGGGCCCTTAACTTCGAACTTAACTTTACCGTCAGTCAAAGCGAACAGAGTGTGGTCACGACCGCAACCTACGTTCGTGCCAGCGTGGAATTTGGTACCACGTTGACGAACGATGATGCTGCCTGCCAGAACTGCTTCACCGCCAAAGCGTTTCACGCCCAGACGTTTAGCTTCGGAATCGCGACCGTTACGAGTTGAGCCGCCAGCCTTTTTGTGTGCCATTTAATCTGCTCCCCTGTATTAAGCGCTGATGCCAGTGATTTTCACATCAGTGAACCACTGACGATGGCCTTGCTGCTTACGGTAGTGTTTACGACGACGAAACTTAACGATTTTAACTTTCTCGCCACGACCGTGAGCAACAACTTCAGCTTTGATTACGCCGCCATCAACGAAAGGAACGCCGATTTTGACATCTTCACCGTTTGCGATCATCAGAACTTCAGCGAACTCAACAGCTTCGCCAGTTGCGATGTCCAGCTTTTCCAGGCGAACGGTCTGACCTTCGCTTACTCGGTGTTGTTTACCACCACTTTGGAAAACCGCGTACATATAAAACTCCGCTTCCGCGCACGCCTTTTATATGATTCAGAGTGCGCTACAAATATTCACAATAGGGCGCGAATATTACGCAAATCGTGAGCCTTTGACAAGTCCTGTCGTGAAACAGCGCAGAAAAAAAACACAACATTGATGGCGACGTTTATCTGGTGCGTTTTTACGGTACAATCATACGTACATCTTCAACCCTATATCTTACGTTTTTCCATTGATGCTTGTGGTAAACAGGACGATAGCCAGACTTTTGCGATGAATTTAGAAAAAATTAATGAGTTAACCGCGCAAGATATGGCGGGCGTTAATGCGACCATCCTTGAGCAACTCAACTCGGATGTTCAGCTTATCAATCAATTAGGCTATTACATTGTGAGCGGCGGCGGTAAGCGCATTCGCCCGATGATTGCCGTGCTTTCCGCTCGCGCGCTGGGCTACCAGGGCAATGCGCACGTAATGATCGCGGCGCTGATTGAATTTATTCACACCGCCACGCTACTGCATGATGATGTTGTTGATGAATCTGATATGCGCCGCGGGAAAGCCACCGCTAACGCCGCGTTCGGCAATGCCGCGAGCGTACTGGTCGGCGATTTTATTTACACGCGCGCCTTCCAGATGATGACCAGCCTCGGCTCGCTCAAAGTGCTGGAAGTGATGTCCGAAGCCGTTAACGTTATCGCTGAAGGTGAAGTCCTGCAGTTGATGAACGTAAACGACCCGGATATCACCGAAGAAAGCTATATGCGGGTGATCTACTGTAAAACCGCACGGCTTTTTGAAGCGGCATCGCAGTGTTCCGGTATTCTTGCCGGCGCTAATGAAGCGGAAGAAAAAGCGCTCCAGGATTATGGTCGTTATCTGGGCACCGCTTTCCAGCTTATTGATGATTTGCTGGATTACAGTGCGGATGGCGAGCGGCTGGGTAAAAACGTCGGCGACGATTTAAACGAAGGGAAACCGACGCTGCCGCTGTTACACGCTATGCGTCACGGCACCGAGGATCAGGCAAAAATGATCCGCGAGGCTATCCAGCAAGGCAATGGCCGTCATCTTCTCGATCCCGTGCTGCATGCTATGGCGGAATGTGGTTCGCTGGAATGGACGCGCCAGCGCGCCGAAGAGGAAGCAGATAAAGCTATTGCCGCCCTGTCGATCCTTCCGGACACCCCATGGCGCGAAGCGTTAATCGCACTGGCTCACATGTCGGTTCAGCGCGACCACTAACGTATCCTCCCTGCTCTTTCTGCGCCGCCCGGCGCAGAAATTCTTGCTTTAAATTTGCATTGCTTGCAGCAAATTGTGCGTTTCTGTGCACACTTCTGGTTATATCTAAAACTAACAAGAACTTTTTGGAGCTTTCCATGTTATATCTTATGCAGGATATAACATGTCAGACGAGAGATACGTCGTTTTTGTGTTGAGGGAAATATGCAAAAGAAAGTCACAGACTGGCATCCGGCGGATATTATCGCAGGGTTACGCAAAAGAGGGACCTCTTTAGCGGCGGAGTCAAGGAAAGCAGGATTAAGTTCATCCACGCTCGCGAACGCGTTAACGCGCCCATGGCCCAAGGGAGAGCGCATCATTGCGGACGCACTGGGCGTTGCACCATGGGTTATCTGGCCTTCACGTTATTACGATCCCATAACCCACGAATTTATCGATCGTTCGCAATTGATCCGAACGCGCCAATAAAAAGCCGGGGCAAAGGCCCCGGCTTTTTTATTAACATCATTGCGCTTAAAAGTTCTTATAGCTGCTTTATTCGGCTTTTACGCGTTCAATATTGGCGCCTAATGCGCGCAGCTTATCTTCGATGCGCTCGTAACCACGGTCGATATGGTAAATACGATCGACATAGGTTGAGCCTTCAGCGATACAACCCGCCAGCACCAGGCTTGCCGATGCGCGTAAATCAGTTGCCATAACCTGTGCGCCAGACAGTTTTTCAACGCCATGGCAAATAACCGTGTTGCTTTCGATTTCTGCGTGCGCGCCCATACGAATCAGTTCCGGGACGTGCATAAAACGGTTTTCGAAGATGGTTTCGGTGATTACGCCGGTTCCTTCCGCCACCAGGTTAAGCAACGTGAACTGCGCCTGCATATCAGTAGGGAACGCCGGATGCGGGGCAGTACGAACATTTACCGCTTTCGGACGCTTGCCGTGCATATCCAGGCTAATCCAGTCCTCGCCCACTTCGATGTCGGCACCTGCTTCACGCAGTTTAGCCAGTACGGCATCCAGGGTATCGGGTTTGGTATTGCGGCAGACAACTTTACCACCTGACACCGCCGCAGCGACGAGGAACGTACCGGTTTCAATACGGTCCGGCAGGACGCGGTAAACGCCGCCGCCCAGACGCTCAACGCCTTCAATGACGATGCGGTCAGTACCCATGCCGGTGATTTTCGCGCCCAGCGTATTCAGGAAGTTGGCGGTATCGACAATTTCCGGCTCGCGCGCAGCGTTCTCAATAATCGTTGTGCCTTCCGCCAGCGTCGCAGCAGACATAATTGTCACCGTTGCGCCGACGCTTACTTTATCCATAACGATGTGCGCGCCTTTCAGACGACCCTGTACCGAGGCTTTAACATAACCCTCTTCCAGTTTGATCTCTGCGCCCAGCTGTTCGAGACCCACAATGTGCAGATCCACGGGACGCGCACCGATGGCGCAACCGCCAGGCAGAGATACCTGACCCTGACCAAAACGCGCAACTAACGGGCCCAGAGCCCAAATAGAGGCACGCATGGTTTTCACCAGCTCGTAAGGCGCACAAAAAATATTGACGTTGCTGGCATCAATCCAGACAGAACCGTTGCGCTCAACTTTGGTGCCCAGTTGGCTCAGCAGCTTCATGGTCGTGTCGATGTCTTTCAGCTTCGGCACGTTCTGGATTTCAACCGGTTCTTCCGCCAGCAATGCAGCGAAAAGGATCGGCAGCGCAGCATTTTTAGCGCCAGAGATCGTTACCTCACCCTGAAGCCGACACGGCCCTTGTACACGAAATTTATCCATGGAAATTTATCTCTTAATAATCACACAGGCTGCCGGCGCAAGGCCCACAGCTTAAAAACCACTGAGCTTACGATCCCGCGCCCATTCTTGCGGCGTGTAAGTTTTGATCGACACCGCGTGAATACGGTTTTCGGCGATCAGCCCCATTAGCGGGCCATAGACGGTTTGCTGTTTTTTCACCCGGCTCATCTCTGCAAACAGGTCACCCACTGCGATAACCTGAAAGTGGCTGCCATCGCCCGTAACGTGGACTTCCTGGAGGGGCAGCGCATTCATCAGCACTGTCTGGATTTCATGATTTTCCATGGGTATCTCTATTGGTCGTTAAGTGAAAACAGGCCAGACATTTTAGAGTAAAGTGAGGCGCGCTTAAACAAACAAAAAGCCCCGCATTGATAGTTTGCGAGGCTTTAAGAGTAATGTACTGAAAAGTCTAGGATGTGGCGACCGGTATTAAATCCGCCGGTAGGTTATAAAGCTTAGCGAGGGTCGTTAATTTATCGCTTATCCCCGCCAGGCTGACATGTTTTCCACCCTGACGCCCGATTTGTACCAGATGGAGCAACATCGCCAGGCCGGATGTATCCACACGATCTATCGCGTAGAGATCGATAACACTCACCTCCGACATCGCGGCTTCTCGTTTTTCCCACAGCGCGCCGACGGTTTCCTGATCGAGTTCGCCGCGCAGGATTAAACGATCATCCTCACGCAGCCACGTCAGATTGTCTGCCATTATTTTTTGTCATCCAGGGTAATCGGTTGACGGGAAATCGACTGCAATTGCGCGGTCAGTCCATCAATACCTTTGGTACGCAGCACATCGCTCCACTCGTTTTGTTTGGTGGTGATCATGCTCACGCCTTCGGCGATCATGTCGTAAGCCTGCCAGTTTCCGGTTTGGGTATTTTTACGCCACTGGAAGTCGAGGCGTACCGGCGGGCGGCCATTCGGATCAACGATAGTCACGCGAATCGGAATAATAGAAGCGTCGCCCAGCGGCTGTTCCGGGGCAATCTGGTATGTCTGGCCGTGATACATAGCCAGCGCCTGACCATAAGCCTGTTTCAGGTATTCACGAAACGCCGCGAAGTACGCGTCACGTTGCGCAGGGGTCGCATCTTTGTAATAGCGCCCCAGCACCAGCGCGCCGGCATATTTAATCTGTACGTAAGGCAGCAGTTCCTGATCCACAACCTGACGCAGGTAATCCGGATTCTGACGGATTTGCGGCTGCTCGTTTTTGAGTCTATCGAACGTTTTCTGCGCTGCCTCAGCCATCAGCTTATAGGGATTAGACTGCTCGACAGCATGCGCCAACGGGGCGATCACCAGCATGGCAACCATTAACAGACGTTTAAACATAGTGTGGCTCTCCAGTTAGTTCGTCGTGCCGTTTTGCGGCAATGATCCATTATGTTCAGCGGCAGGCGCTGGCGCATCGTCCTGATTCTGATTGTCGCCGCTGTTGCTCTTGTACAGGAACTGACCAATCAGGTCCTCCAGTACAATTGCAGATTTAGTATCCTGAATCGTACCGCCATCTTTCAGAATAGAAGATCCTAGTTCAGGATCGTCGAAACCGATATTCAGCGCCAGGTATTGTTCGCCCAGCAGGCCGGAAGTGCGGATCGACAGCGAACTGGTGTCCGGGATATGGTTATAACGTTCTTCGATATCCATTGCGACGCGGGGCAAATAGGTTTTCTGGTCCAGCTCGATATCCGCGACGCGCCCAATTACCACGCCACCAATACGCACCGGGGAACGCGCTTTTAAGCCGCCGATGTTATCGAACGTGGCATAAAGGCGGTACGTCGGCTCGGTACGCATCGAGGTGACATTCGCCACTTTCAGGCAAATAAACAGCGCCGCCAGCAGTGCCACCAGCATAAATACGCCGACCCAGATTTCAGTTTTCTTCGTTTGCATGACTTAATTCCCAAACATCAGTGCAGTAAGCACAAAATCCAGGCCGAGAACGGCCAGCGATGCGTGCACAACAGTACGTGTGGTGGCCCGGCTAATCCCTGCGGAGGTCGGGATTGCGTCATAGCCATTAAATAACGCGATCCACGTTACCGTAATGGCGAAAACCACACTCTTAATCAGACAGTTAACCAGATCCAGTCGCCAGTCGATGGCGCTTTGCATCGCCGACCAGTAAAAACCTGCATCGATGCCTTTCCAGCTCACCCCTACCAGCGCCCCGCCCCAAATCCCGACGGCGACGAAAATAATCGTCAACAACGGCAACGAAATCATGCCCGCCCAGAAACGCGGCGCGATAACGCGACGCAGCGGATCGACCGCCATCATTTCCATACTGGAAAGCTGTTCCGTCGCTCTCATCAAGCCAATTTCCGCAGTCAGGGCCGAACCGGCGCGCCCGGCAAACAACAGCGCGGCCACCACCGGGCCTAACTCGCGTAACAGCGACAGCGCGACCAGCATACCGAGGCTGGTTTCCGCACTGTACGTCGTTAAGACCAGGTAGCCCTGAAGCCCCAGTACCATGCCGATAAAGACGCCGGAAACCATAATAATGATCATCGACAACACGCCAACGTTATACAGTTGACGCATCAATAGCGGAGCATGCTTGCGGAACTCAGGTTTACCCACCAGCGCATTGAATAACATCAAACCGGCACGACCAAAAGACGCCCAGCTTTTCAGCGTACGGTGGCCTAGCGATGCCAGTGCATTTAACAGCATGAGCGGCTTAACTCCCTGTTCCAGATAAAAGATCGTGCTGGTAGTCGCCAGCAGGATAACGGAATGGCACCGGCCCATCGGCGTTGCCATCAAGGAACTGTCTGACGCGTGCATCGGTGTTGGTTTGCAGCGCCTGCGCTTCTCCATGCGCGATGATCCGCTTATCTGCCACGATATAGGCATAATCGGCGATGCTGAGCACTTCCGGCACGTCGTGCGACACCACAATGCACGTCACGCCAAGTGAGCTATTCAGTTCAGAGATCAGTTTGACCAGCACGCCCATGGTGATAGGGTCCTGGCCGACGAACGGCTCGTCGAACATGATTAAATCAGGTTCCAGCGCGATCGCGCGCGCCAGGGCCGCGCGTCGTGCCATACCGCCGGATAATTCAGACGGCATAAGTTTGGCCGCGCCGCGCAATCCCACGGCTTCAAGCTTCATCATCACCGTACTCTTCAGCAACGGCGCGGGCAGGCGCGTATGCTCCCGTAGCGGATACGCCACGTTTTCATAAACGTTCATGTCGGTGAACAGCGCGCCGGACTGGAACAACATGCTCATGCGTTTACGTACGGTGTACAAACGTGAGCGTGTCATAGCGGGAATGTTCTCGCCATCAAACAATATCTCGCCGCAATCGGGCTGAATTTGCCCGCCGATCAGACGTAAAAGTGTGGTTTTGCCAATCCCCGACGGCCCCATGATGGCCGTGATCTTCCCCCGAGGGACGGTGAGCGAAATATCTTCAAAGATACATCGGTTACCGCGCGTAAAACGCATTCCCCGGATTTCAACCAGATTCGATTCAGTCTGGCTCATCAATTTGTCCTTTGCGTGTATTTCAGGTTAAGCATGGCGCGTTATATCGCCATGAACCCAATATTTTTACAGAATATTACCCACCGGAGTTAGCGAAAGCAGGCATTTGTTTTACTTTTCCAACGCTAAAAGTCAGAATTAAGAATTCTGTACCTTCCTGAGTCTTTCCCTCTGAGCGGCCAGTACATCAGGTTAAGTGGGCCGGCGATTATACCTGAAGAAAGGACTTTGCATGCTGTTAGCAACGATGCTGTTAATAATTGGTTTATTTCTGGTGGTTTATAGCGCCGATAGACTGGTTTTCGCCGCATCTCTGCTGTGCCGCACCATAAACATCTCGCCGCTCGTGGTGGGGATGACCGTGGTGGGTGTCGGCACATCCTTACCCGAAATCATGGTTTCGGTAGCGGCTGCGCTCCATGGACAGCTGGATTTGGCGGTGGGAACGGCCCTGGGTTCAAACATCACAAACATTTTACTCATCGCCGGGCTGGCGGCATTACTGCACCCATTTAGCGTGCATTCCGATATTCTTCGCCGCGAATTGCCGCTAATGTTGCTGATGAGCGCGTTAGCCGGGCTTTTTCTCTACGATGGAACCCTTTCTCGCACGGACGGTGTTGTTTTATTAATGATTGCCGTGTGTTACCTGTGGTTTATCGTTAAAATCGCCAGGATCGCGCAGCAACAGGGTAGTGATAGCCTGACGCGCGAACAACTGGCTGAACTGCCGCGTGGTGGCAATTTGTCCGTTGCCTTTTTATGGCTGGCCGTGGCGCTTATTATTATGCCCATGGCGACGCGTATGGTGATCGACAACGCCACCGTGGTGGCGCATTACTTTGCCGTCGATGAGCTCACCATTGGGCTTACGGTGATAGCTATCGGCACCAGCCTGCCGGAGCTCGCCACCGCGATTGCGGGCGTACGCAAAGGCGAAGATGATATTGCAATCGGCAACATCATCGGCTCCAGCATTTATAATATTGCCATCGTGTTAGGTTTACCGGCGTTGCTGGCGCCTGGCGCGATTAACGCGCTGGCATTTACCCGTGACTATGGGGTAATGCTGGGGGTGAGCGCCCTTTTCGCCCTGCTCTGCTGGCGTCGTGCCCATATCGGCAAACGCGCTGGCGCCGGGTTATTGATTGGTTTTGTGATATGGATGGCGCTGCTTTACTGGGGCTCATCAACTCTCATTGGATGAATCGGAAACGCATATGTCGCACTTAGATTTGCAACCGGGGTTTGACTTTCAACAGGCCGGGAAAGAGGTCCTGGAAATTGAACGTGAAGGTCTGGCGCAGCTTGATCAGTACATTAACGACGATTTCGTAAAAGCCTGCGAGCTGATGTTTTACTGCTCCGGCAAGGTCGTCGTGATGGGCATGGGTAAATCCGGCCATATCGGCAAAAAAATGGCAGCCACCTTTGCCAGTACCGGTACTCCGGCATTTTTTGTCCACCCCGGCGAGGCCAGCCATGGCGATCTCGGTATGGTTACGGCCCAGGACGTGGTGATTGCGATTTCCAATTCCGGTGAGTCCAATGAAATCCTTGCGCTCATCCCGGTATTAAAACGTTTACGGGTTCCGATGATCTGCATCACCAGCCGCCCGGAAAGCGCTATGGCGAAAGCGGCAGATATCCATTTATGTATTCGTGTCCCGCAGGAAGCGTGCCCGTTAGGGCTGGCGCCAACCACCAGCACCACTGCCACGTTAGTGATGGGCGACGCGCTGGCGGTAGCTTTACTGAAAGCGCGCGGTTTCACCGCCGAAGATTTTGCGCTTTCGCATCCCGGCGGCGCGCTGGGCCGCAAATTATTGTTACGCGTCAACGATATCATGCACACCGGGGATGAAATCCCCCACGTCAGCAAGGACGCGTCGTTGCGCGATGCGCTGCTGGTGATCACCCGTAAGGGACTAGGCATGGTAGTTGTTTGCGATGATTTGATGAAAATAGAAGGTATCTTTACCGACGGGGATTTACGCCGCGTGCTGGATATGGATGCCGACGTACGCACACTGAGCATTGCCGAAGTCATGACGCCCGGCGGCGTCCGCGTTCGCCCCGGTACACTGGCGGTGGATGCGCTCAATCTGATGCAAGCACGGCATATCACGTCTGTTTTAGTCGCCGATGGCGACCAGTTGATGGGTGTGGTACATATGCACGATCTGCTGCGCGCTGGCGTAGTGTAATGAAGGATAAGTCGTTAATGAGTAATCATGATGCTGCAATCACCACCTGTTACGGACCGGTGAGCGCAAAAGTCATTCAAAAGGCACAGAAAATCCGCCTGTTAATTCTGGACGTCGACGGCGTCATGTCCGACGGTCTGATCTATATGGGCAACAATGGCGAAGAGCTCAAAGCGTTCAATGTGCGTGACGGCTATGGCATACGCTGCGCGCTGACCTCGGACATTGAGGTCGCAATCATTACCGGCCGCAAAGCGAAGCTGCTGGAAGATCGCTGCGCCACGCTGAAGATCAAGCATCTATACCAGGGGCAGTCGGATAAACTTATCGCCTATCGCGAGCTGCTGGAAAAACTGTCGCTGACGGCACAGCAAGTGGCGTACGTTGGCGATGATCTCATCGACTGGCCCGTCATGGCCGAGGTAGGGCTGAGTGTCGCGGTTGCCGATGCGCATCCTCTGCTGACGCCGCGAGCGGATTACGTAACCCATATTGCCGGTGGGCGCGGTGCGGTTCGCGAAGTGTGCGATCTGCTGCTGTTGGCGCAGGGCAAACTGGAAGATGCCAAAGGGCAATCGATATGAGTACAACCAGACGTTGGGTTATCATTCTGCTCTCGCTGGCGGCGCTGATTCTTATCGGCATTAACCTGACGAGCCAGGACGACGCAACGCAGGTCGTGACAAATAATAACGAGCCGACCTATCAAAGCGAGCTGTCCAACACCCTGGTTTACAGTCCTGAAGGGGCGTTAAATTATCAGCTTGAAGCGCAACACGTTGAATACTTTTCCGGGGATGGCGTGTCGTGGTTTACCAAACCCGTCATGATCATGCTCGATGCGAATAAAATTCCGACCTGGTCGATTAAGTCAGATAAAGCCAAGCTGACCAATGACCGGATGCTTTATCTGTACGGCAATGTCGTTGTTGATGCGCTCACACCTGACGCGCAGTTACGCAAAATTACTACCGATAACGCGCAGATCAACTTACTGACGCAGGATGTCGCGTCAGACGATCTGGTCACGTTATACGGCACCAGCTTTAACTCCAGCGGCCTGAGAATGCGCGGAAACTTGCGCAGCAAAACTGCCGAGCTGATTGAAAAGGTTAGAACGTCCTATGAAATTCCAAATAAACAAACTCAGCCTTAATCTGGCCTTATCCGGTGCGTTGCTGGCAGCGACTTTCCCTGCGCTGGCCCTCACCGGTGATACCGATCAGCCGATTCATATTGAATCCGATCAACAGTCGCTGGATATGCAAGGCAACGTCGTGACCTTCACCGGCAACGTTGTGGTGACCCAGGGCACCATTAAGATCAATGCCGATAAAGTGGTGGTCACCCGTCCGGGCGGCGAAAGCGGTAAAGAAGTGATTGACGGCTACGGGAAACCCGCCACGTTTTATCAAATGCAGGACAACGGCAAACCGGTAAAAGGCCACGCCGATACCATGCACTATGAACTGCAAAATGATTTTGTCGTGCTCACCGGCAACGCGTTTCTTGAACAGCTGGACAGCAATATCAAAGGCGACAAGATCACCTATCTGGTTAAAGAGCAGAAAATGCAAGCCTTCAGCGATAAAGGTAAGCGCGTGACGACCATACTGGTGCCGTCACAATTGCAGGACAAGAACCAACCGGCCAATGCGCCAGCACCTAACAAGAGTAACTAATTTTTTATGGCAACATTAACTGCGAAAAACCTCGCGAAAGCCTATAAAGGCCGTCGCGTCGTCCGAGGATGTCAGCCTGACGGTTAACTCAGGCGAGATTGTTGGTCTACTGGGCCCGAACGGTGCCGGTAAAACCACCACGTTCTACATGGTGGTGGGCATTGTTCCGCGCGATGCGGGCAACATCATTATCGACGAAGAAGATATCAGTCTGTTGCCGCTGCATGCCCGCGCCCGCCGCGGCATCGGTTATCTGCCGCAGGAAGCCTCTATATTTCGTCGTTTGAGCGTCTATGACAACCTGATGGCCGTGCTGCAAATTCGTGACGATCTGACCAGCGAGCAGCGTGAAGATCGCGCCACCGAACTGATGGAAGAGTTCCACATCGAGCATCTGCGTAACAGCCTTGGCCAGTCGCTCTCCCGGTGGTGAACGTCGCCGTGTGGAAATCGCCCGCGCCCTGGCGGCCAATCCGAAATTTATTCTGCTTGATGAGCCATTTGCTGGGGTAGATCCCATCTCGGTTATTGATATAAAACGTATTATTGAACACCTGCGCGACAGCGGTCTTGGCGTTCTCATCACCGACCATAACGTGCGCGAAACACTGGCCGTGTGCGAACGTGCCTACATCGTAAGCCAGGGCAATCTCATTGCGCACGGTACGCCCGAACAAATCCTGCAAGACGAACAAGTTAAACGTGTGTATCTTGGGGAAGAGTTCAGACTCTGATACGGTAGAGCAAATCACAGAGGGTTGAAGCTCCCTGTCGAAGCTTCACAATCTGCCTGTGCAGGTATAATTGACGTATATCCACTTACCGCTTCATGGCATCGATTCGGCATTCAGCCAGGGATGACAGGCGCGGTGACATGTTAAGGGTATAAACCTGAGGAATGTTGCTCTGAATATGAAGCAAGGTTTGCAACTGAGGCTGAGCCAACAGCTTGCCATGACGCCGCAACTGCAGCAGGCGATACGTTTGTTGCAGCTGTCTACGTTAGAACTCCAGCAGGAACTGCAACAGGCGCTGGACAGCAATCCGTTGCTGGAGCAAACCGACTTTCATGATGAGATAGACGCCCCAGGCAACGCGCGATACCGAAACGCTGGACACCGCCGACGCCCTTGAACAGAAAGAGATGCCGGACGAACTGCCGCTGGACGCCAGTTGGGACGAAATCTATACCGCAGGAACGCCGTCAGGCAATGGCGTCGACTATCAGGACGATGAGCTACCCATTTATCAGGGCGAAACCACCCAGTCGCTACAGGACTATTTAATGTGGCAGGTGGAGCTCACCCCTTTCTCCGATACCGACCGTGCGATTGCCACCTCGATTGTCGATGCCGTTGACGATACCGGCTATCTCACCGTCTCGCTGGAAGATATCCTGGAAAGCATCGGCAATGATGAAACCGATATCGAAGAAGTCGAAGCGGTGCTTAAACGCATTCAACGCTTCGATCCGGTCGGTGTCGCGGCACGCGATTTGCGTGACTGCCTGCTGATCCAACTCTCGCAGTACGCTAAAGACACCCCGTTACTGGAAGAATCGCGCCTTATCGTCAGCGAACACCTCGATCTGCTGGCAAATCACGATTTCCGCACCCTGATGCGCGTTACCCGTCTTAAAGAAGATGTGCTGAAACAGGCGGTCAACTTTATCCAGTCGCTGGACCCGCGGCCTGGCCAGTCTATTCAGACCAGCGAGCCGGAATATGTCATCCCCGATGTGCTGGTGCGCAAACACAACGGCGTCTGGACGGTTGAGCTTAACGCCGACAGTATTCCGCGTTTGAAAATAAACCAGCAATACGCCTCAATGGGCGCCAGCGCCCGTAACGAAGCCGACGGTCAGTTTATCCGCAGCAACCTTCAGGAAGCACGCTGGCTGATTAAAAGCCTGGAGAGCCGCAACGACACGCTCCTGCGCGTTAGCCGTTGCATTGTTGAACAGCAGCAGGCTTTCTTTGAACAGGGCGAAGAGTTTATGAAACCGATGGTGCTGGCAGATATCGCCCAGGCCGTCGAGATGCACGAATCGACCATTTCTCGCGTCACTACGCAGAAGTATCTGCACAGTCCGCGGGGGATTTTTGAACTGAAATATTTCTTCTCCAGCCACGTGAATACCGAAGGAGGAGGCGAAGCCTCATCCACGGCGATCCGGGCGCTGGTGAAGAAATTGATTGCAGGTGAGAACCCTGCAAAACCGCTGAGCGACAGTAAGCTGACCTCCATGCTGTCTGAACAAGGTATCATGGTGGCACGCCGTACCGTCGCTAAATATCGAGAGTCTTTGTCCATCCCGCCGTCAAATCAGCGTAAACAACTGGTCTGACTTAACCGATAAGGAAGACACTATGCAGCTCAACATCACAGGACATAACGTCGAAATTACTGAGTCTTTGCGCGACTTTTTGAACACCAAGTTCGCCAAGCTGGAGCAGTATTTTGAAAGGATAAACCAAGTCTATATTGTGCTGAAAGTGGAGAAAGTCACTCACATCTCGGATGCAACCCTGCATGTGAATGGCGGGGAGATTCATGCCAGTGCGGAAGGGCAAGACATGTATGCGGCTATCGACGGGCTGATTGATAAACTGGCGCGTCAATTGACTAAACATAAAGATAAACTAAAACAACATTAATAGTCCGGGCGTTTACCTGATGCTTCAACGGCTCGTGGTCACTGACAACGAGCCGTTGGCATTGAGAATGCTTAGGTGAAAATATGATGACGAACGATTTAAGCAGTGTCCTTAACCAGGAATGTACCCGAAGCGGCGTTCACTGCCAGAGTAAAAAACGCGCTCTGGAAATTATCAGCGAACTCGCCGCAAAGCAGTTAAGCCTGCCCCCGCAAGTGGTGTTTGAAGCCATACTGACACGCGAACGTATGGGCAGTACCGGTATCGGCAATGGCATCGCCATTCCGCATGGAAAACTGGAAGAAGACACCCTGCGCGCCGTCGGCGTGTTCGTCCGGCTGGAAACGCCCATCGCGTTCGATGCCATCGACAACCAACCGGTAGATTTGCTTTTTGCGCTGCTGGTTCCTGCGGATCAAACCAAAACGCATTTACATACCCTGTCGTTAGTGGCAAAGCGTTTGGCTGACAAAACGATTTGCCGCCGCCTGCGCGCCGCGCAAACCGACGAAGAGCTGTATCAGATCATCACTGAAGGCAGCAATGAAAATCAAAGCGAATAATCGGGTGGAGGAAATCACCCTGGCTGCAGGAATGCAGCCCGCCGTGTGGGAGAAATCAAGATGGTATTGATGATTGTCAGCGGACGCTCAGGTTCGGGGAAATCCGTCGCGCTGCGTGCGCTGGAAGATATGGGTTTCTATTGTGTGGATAACTTGCCGGTTGTGCTGCTGCCCGATCTGGCCCGCACCCTTTCCGACAGCCATATTTCTGCTGCCGTCAGCATTGATGTGCGCAACATGCCGGAATCGCCGGAAATCTTTGAACAGGCGATGAGCAATCTGCCGGACACCTTTTCTCCGCAACTGCTGTTTCTTGATGCCGACCGTAACACGCTGATCCGCCGTTACAGCGACACCCGCCGCCTGCATCCGTTATCCAGTAAAAATCTCTCGCTGGAAAGTGCAATCGACCAGGAAAGCGATCTGCTGGAACCGCTGCGTTCCCGGGCCGATCTGATTGTCGATACATCAGAAATGTCGGTACATGAACTGGCCGAAATGCTGCGAACCCGCCTGCTGGGTAAACGCGAGCGCGAGCTGACCATGGTCTTCGAATCCTTTGGCTTCAAGCATGGCATCCCGATTGACGCCGATTACGTGTTTGATGTGCGCTTTTTACCCAACCCGCACTGGGATCCCAAACTGCGCCCGATGACCGGCCTGGATAAACCTGTGGCGGCGTTCCTCGATCGCCATACCGAAGTGCATAACTTCATCTACCAGACGCGCAGCTATCTGGAACTGTGGCTGCCGATGCTGGAAACCAACAACCGTAGCTATTTGACGGTGGCCATCGGCTGTACCGGCGGTAAACACCGCTCCGTGTATATTGCCGAACAACTGGCTGATTATTTCCGCTCTCGCGGTAAAAACGTCCAGTCCCGTCATCGCACGCTGGAAAAACGCAAAACATGACCGTTAAACAAACCGTTGAAATCACCAATAAGCTGGGCATGCACGCACGCCCGGCGATGAAGCTGTTTGAATTAGTCCAGAGTTTCGATGCGGAAGTGTTATTGCGCAACGAGGCGGGCACCGAAGCGGAAGCCAGCAGCGTGATCGGTCTGTTGATGCTGGATTCCGCCAAGGGTGGTCATATCGAAATCGAAGCCAACGGCCCGCAGGAAGTCGAAGCGCTGGCGGCGGTGATTGCACTCTTTAACGCCGGTTTTGACGAAGACTAACGGCAACGCGATCAGTGCAGATCGTGCTGCACCATAAACTCTTCGCCGCCCAACTGCCGCATTTGTCGCAGGATCCACGCCTGGCGCGAGCGCACATAGCCTGATGGCGCATCCGCTTTAAAACGCAGCGGATTCGGCAGTACGGCTGCGAGCAACGCGGCCTGAGACGCGCTTAGCTGGCTGGCGGGTTTATTAAAATAGCGCCGGGCGGCGGCCTCCACGCCAAAGATCCCGTCGCCAAATTCAGCGATATTGAGATAAACCGTCAGGATCCGCCGCTTACTCCACACCGTCTCGATCCCTACCGTTAAGCCCGCTTCCAGCCCTTTCCGCACCCAGCTTCTGCCATCCCATAAAAAGAGATTCTTCGCCGTTTGTTGTGAGAGCGTTGACGCGCCGCGAATGCGATTTTCATTGCGTTCGTTGTGGGCCACGGCCTTCTGGATAGCGGCCATATCGAACCCCCCAGTGCTCCGGGAATTTTTGGTCTTCCGCAGCGATCACCGCAAGCCCCATCCAGGGAGAGATCTCATCCATTCCGACCCAGTCGGAATGCGCGACATAGCCAAAATCACCGTGCAGCCACGCGGAAATTTGCCGCTCCATCATCACCGCTGAAAAAGGCACCGGCAGCATACCGAACACGATGATCCCGGCAATCCACATCCCGGCAATCCCCAGGATTACCCGGATAACCCAGCGCTTAAGCGCACCGGGTATCGACATGCGGCCTCGCGTCATTCGCACAGATCCAACACCCGTGCCACCAGTTTCTCTATGCCATCTGCGGCTTCATCGATGCGTTTAGCCAGCATATAAGCTGGCGTCGTCACCACCTTATTCTCTTCATCGACCACGATATCTTCGACCGGGCATGGCACATGCTCGCCGCCCATTTCTTCAATGACCTCGGCGGTATCGATGTCGGTGCCGATGGTGAGGCGCAACGGTGCCGGAATAAGTTTCGGCAGCATAGCCGGGGCAATGCACAGGAAACCGAGCGGCTTACCTGAGGCATGCATCGCCTGCACCAGTTTGCGCAGATCCGGATCGACCGTACAGTCGCTGCCCTGGCTGGCAAAATTGCTGAGGTTTTTCGCCGCGCCGAAACCGCCCGGCACAATCAGCGCATCCAGCTGATCGGCATGCGCCGCGCTGAGCGGTTCGATCGCGCCACGGGCGATACGCGCAGCTTCGATCAACGCATTCCGGTTTTCCGCCATGGGATCTCCGGTCAAATGGTTGATCACGTCCGCCTGAGGTTTATCTGGCGCGAAGCAGCACGCCTGCGCGCCCTGTCGTGCCAGCGCCAGTAACGTGATGACCGCTTCATGGATTTCCGCGCCGTCATATACGCCACATCCGGCCAGCACCACGCCTATTTTTTTCATTGCGACATTCCTTTTCTTTTGTCAACGTTAAGTCAATAAATTGCGCTTATAAAACGCTATGCTTCACACATTTAACTGATTCACGTAACAATAAATTTAAGTTTTGCTATCTTAATGCTCGTACCATTCAGTCTACCTGGCCATGTTATTTCACTATCACAACACCACTAACATGGTCCCGATTTCCCTGGTGTTGGCGCAGTATTCGCGCACCCCGGTATAGCCGGGGTCATTTTTTTGGTGCGTTCGCCACCCACGCTTTCAACACCGCTACGTCGTTCTGCCACTCCTGTTTTAACTCTTCAATCCATTCGCCGACGTTATCCCACCATGCCGGAAGATCCGGTGACTGGATCTGCTGCGCAACTTGCTGGAGATGGCGTAAACCAATCGATCCTGCGGCGCCTTTGATCTTATGGCCCTCTTCAACGATCCCTTTCTGATCCCGCGCGGTGAGGTTCGAATCCAGAATGCTCAGGTAGCCTGGCATCATTTTTTCGAAAACGGCAAGACCATCGGTAATCAACTTCGGCCCAACCAGTTCGATGTACTGTTCCAGCATCGCGACATCGAGTAATGCATTCTGTTTACTGTGTTGTTCGAGTGACACAATTCTCTCCTCCTGGTTTGTGCGCGTATCCCAGAACTTTTTGATCATGGCAGTCAGCGCCGGGACGGATAGCGGTTTACTGAGCACGTCATCCATGCCCGCAGCAAGGTATTCGCCTTTGTCTTTCAACACATTGGCGGTTAATGCCACCAGCGGCGGCAATTCTTCTTTCTGGAACTGGCTGGTGAGCTTGCGGGAAATATCCAGCCCGGTCATATCCGGAAGCTGAATATCCAGCAGTACCAGGTCGTACTCGCCCAGTTTGAACATGTCGAGGGCTTCCTGTCCCGTCATCGCCACATCCACACTGTTGCCCATTTTTTCCAGTACCGAGCGAGCGACAATCACGTTCAGCTCAATGTCTTCTACCAGCAGGACGTGTAAAGCAGGCAGCGGCATATCGTCATCGCTGGTCGTGCTGTCAATTTCTTCCGCCACACGCGGTGCCTGCACCGTCAGGGGTAAATACCGAGCCCTTGCCGGGATGACTGCTAACGGTAATATCGCCACCCATGTTTTTCGCCAGTCGGCGTGATACCGCCAGGCCAATGCCGGTGCCGGTAGCAGGTTTACCGCCATGGCTGTCTTTCACCTGATAGTACATGGCGAAAATTTTATCCTGCTCGCTTTGAGGAATACCGATACCGGAATCTTCCACTTCAAACCGCAGCATGCCGTTTTCATAACTGACCCGCACGGTAACCTGGCCTTTCTGGGTGAATTTCACCGCGTTGCTAATCAGGTTCCAGATAATCTGGCGCAGGCGCGTTCCGTCGGTGATGACTTTATGCGGCAGCGGCAGCGCCGGCTCCATCACAAACCGCAGGCCTTTTTGCTGAGCCTGTAGCCCGGAGAGGTTTTCAAGATCCGCGAGGAAACCGGTGAAATCAATCGGCTGGTTATCAAGCTGCACTTTACGGCGCTCGATTTTATCCATGTCGATGATGTCGTTAAAAATATGCCCAAGCGTAACGGCAGAGACGTGAATGGTTTGCAGATATTTATGCTGTTCCGGCGTCAGATCCGTATCCAGCAGAATACGGCTAAGGCCGACGATGCCGTTAAGCGGCGTACGCAACTCATGACTGATTGTTGAGATAAAGGTCGTCTTATCGCGGCTCGCCGTTCCAGCGCGTCCTGATAGCGCTTACGTTCGGTAATATCGCGGCCAAAGCCCATTAATCCGTGGCGTTTCCCCACGCGATCGTAATAAGGCACTTTACGAATTTCAAAACAGGCTTTGCGCCCGTCGGGATAATCCAGCCACTGTTCATAGGTCAGGGAGACATTATGGCGGAAGACTTTCTCATCGGTTTCAATGACTTTTTCCGCCGCTTCCGGGGCATACACGTCATGCGGCTGTAATCCGATCAGCTGTTTTTCGCTTTTACCGGTCAACAGTTCCATGGCGCGGTTGCAGCCGGAAAATGCTTTATCTTCATTGCGATAAAACACCAGATCCGGCGATGCATCGAGGAAAGAGCGTAAAAACGACGATTGCTGCTCCAGCTGGATTTGCGTGACTTCACGCTCTTTCATCTCAACGGTGAGCTGCTCCAGCACCTTCTGGCGCCCGGCTTCCGCCTTTTCTCGCTCGGCGTTTTGCTGGTTAAGCTGGTTTATGTTGTCTTTTAACTGGACAGTGAGTTTCAGATCGCGCTCGCGCATCTCCTCAAGCTTATCCACCAGCTTTGACAGACGCTGGCGCGACTCTTCCAGTTGTTCAACGACCACAGACAGGAAATAGACCGCCCACGGCGTGATCAATAAACCGAAAAAGATGGAGCGAATGACATCAATGCTTTCGACCCGGCCATGCAACACCATGGTCACCGCCATTTGCACGACCATCGCCAGTATTACCAGGGCCAGCGCCAGTAAAAGAGAAAAACGAACCAGGCCAAGTTTGACCAACAGATCAACGTAATACTGAGCCAACATACGGATTTGCTTCATAGGATGTTCCTTCGCTGCGTACCGCTCAATAATACTCAATTCCGGCGGTTACGCTGAAGGTTGTGCAAAAAAGTGCGGGATCAAAAGGGTTTATCGGCGCCTGGACGGACCACCAGGCGATTTTATCAGCATTCTTTATGCCCCGACGGGCTGCCACGGGGTGCCTAACGCCGACCCTGCACGCCTTCCCGAACCAGGTAACGGTCAATCTCTACCATCCCGGTCCAGCGGTTTTCGCACCACAGTGGCGCTAACAGGGTAGGACGACGCGCACTGGCGGAAATGCGGTGATAGATAATCTCCGGCGGAGTATGACGGATCATCTCGCCGGCGATGGTGGTGTAATCCTCAAGGGCGATAGCATTAAGCCGTCCTGCGGCCCAGGCTTTCGCCATAATACTGCCGGTAACGATATGCAGAGGGTGAAGCTTGATACCGTCCGTACCGGTTTCCACCACTTTCTCCAGCGTGTTCAGCGCGTCCTGCTGCCCTTCCCCGGGCAAACCGACAATCAGGTGCGTGCAGACTTTCAAACCACGCTTGCGGGCGAGGCTGGCCGTCTTCTGATAACAGGCGAAATCGTGGCCACGGTTAATACGGTGCAGCGTTTTATCATTCGCCGTTTGCAGACCGAGCTCCAGCCAGACTTCATAACCCTGCTCCCGATAACCGCACAGCAGGTCCAGCACGCTTTCCGGTACGCAGTCCGGGCGCGTTCCCACGCATAACCCCACCACGTTGGCCTGTTCGATAGCCTGTTGATACATGCTGCGCAGCAGTTGCACTTCCGCAAAGGTGCTGGTGTATGCCTGAAAATAAGCGAGATAGCGTCTGGCGCGATTCACCAGGCGCGCCTGGTCGGCCAGCTGTTCGGCAATGCTTCGATGCTGTTGCGCTTCGTCAGCAAAGGAGGCGACATTACAAAAGGTGCAGCCGCCGCGCCCGAGGGTGCCATCGCGGTTAGGGCAGCTAAAACCGCCATGCAAAGTGAGCTTATGAACTTTTTGTCCGTAGCGACGTGAAAGATCGCCGCCAAACATATTGACTAATTTTTGTAACTGCATAATCTGGAAGGCCGGCCTGAAAAAGGCCCTCAGACTGCCATTTTTACCTCTTTACGGCGATGATGTGGATCAAGCGCCTGCCCCTGCCTTTATCATTTGAATAACCATTCATATTTTTCGACATTTCAGTCAGCCATTACGCAATTACTTTTACTTATAAAGTGCCCCATTATTTAAAGAATATGACACAACCCTAAAAACAGAGGCTTTATGCGGCCTGACGGGCGTATTTAGCACAATAATCTGCCAATTTATTTAACAATAGCGCGGTATATAGTTTTAGCGGCTTTCTGATAGTGAGACAGATCACAATCACCGGTGCTGTTCCGACCACTTCAATTAACCTAAAAACATCAAAATAACTTTTAAATTCAAAAGATTAGATAAGTATTAGCACAAATTTGAATAAATAAGAATGACATTTGACCTGTGTCTCAAATCCCGATAACTTGGAAATCCGCTGGAAGCTTTCTGGATGAGCACTCTGCTCATCATATTTATGCAGTAATTGAGATTCCCTCTGAAGCAAGTCCTCAACACTTGTGTACCGATGCGAAAAGGATATTGAGAGGGCGAATGCGAGGTGCGCGTATGATACGCAAAACCCCGTCGCCTGCTCTTGTTGTGTCCGCGCGCAACCGGTATCGGAGCGAGTCCGCAGAGCCTGGGGAGGTTCACTGATATGTTGTACGATAAATCCCTTGAGAAGGATAACTGTGGTTTCGGCCTGATCGCCCACATAGAAGGCGAACCTAGCCACAAGGTAGTGCGTACTGCTATTCACGCACTGGCCCGCATGCAGCACCGTGGCGCGATCCTCGCAGACGGTAAAACCGGCGACGGATGCGGCCTGCTGTTACAAAAACCTGACCGTTTCTTTCGCCTGGTAGCGGAAGAGCGCGGCTGGCGCTTAGCAAAAAACTATGCCGTCGGGATGCTGTTTTTAAATCAGGATCCGGAACTTGCGGCGCAAAGCCGTCGCATTGTTGAAGAAGAGTTGCAACGTGAAACCCTGTCTATCGTCGGCTGGCGCGAAGTGCCGACCAACGATGGCGTACTCGGTGAAATCGCCCTCTCCTCCCTGCCGCGAATTGAGCAAATTTTTGTTAACGCCCCTGCGGGATGGCGTCCGCGTGATATGGAGCGCCGTCTGTTTATCGCCCGCCGCCGTATCGAAAAACGCAACCAGGAAGACAAAGACTTTTACGTCTGTAGCCTGTCGAATCTGGTCAACATCTATAAAGGTCTGTGTATGCCGGCTGACCTGCCGCGCTTCTACCTGGACCTGGCGGACCTGCGTCTGGAATCGGCCATTTGCCTGTTCCACCAGCGCTTCTCCACCAACACCGTGCCGCGCTGGCCGCTGGCTCAGCCGTTCCGCTATCTGGCGCACAACGGCGAAATCAACACCATTACCGGTAACCGCCAGTGGGCGCGTGCGCGTACCTACAAATTCCAGACCCCGTTGATCCCGGATCTGCACGACGCCGCACCGTTCGTCAACGAAACCGGCTCCGACTCCAGCTCAATGGATAACATGCTCGAACTGCTGCTGGCCGGCGGGATGGACATCGTGCGCGCCATGCGCTTGCTGGTGCCGCCAGCCTGGCAGAACAACCCGAACATGGACCCGGATCTGCGCGCGTTCTTCGACTTTAACTCCATGCATATGGAACCGTGGGACGGCCCGGCAGGCATCGTCATGTCCGATGGCCGTTTCGCCGCCTGTAACCTCGACCGTAACGGTCTGCGTCCGGCGCGCTACGTCATCACCAAAGACAAGCTGATCACCTGCGCTTCAGAAGTGGGCATCTGGGATTACCAGCCTGACGAAGTGGTGGAAAAAGGCCGCGTTGGACCAGGCGAGCTGATGGTTATCGATACCCGCGTGGGCCGCATTCTGCACTCCGCAGAAACTGACTACGATCTGAAAATCCGCCATCCTTATAAAGAGTGGATGGAGAAGAACGTTCGCCGCCTGGTGCCGTTTGAAGATCTGCCCGACGATCAGGTCGGCCAGCGCGAAATGGACGACGATACGCTCACCAGCTATCAGAAACAGTTTAACTACAGCTTTGAAGAGCTGGATTCCGTCATCCGCGTACTGGGCGAAAACGGTCAGGAAGCCGTTGGCTCAATGGGCGACGACACGCCATTCGCGGTGCTATCCAGCCAGCCACGCATTATTTACGACTACTTCCGTCAGCAGTTCGCGCAGGTGACCAACCCGCCGATCGACCCGCTACGCGAAGCGCACGTCATGTCGCTGGCTACCAGCATTGGCCGCGAGATGAACGTGTTCTGCGAAGCCGAAGGCCAGGCGCACCGTTTAAGCTTTAAATCGCCGATTCTGCTGTGGTCTGATTTCAATCAGCTCACCACAATGACTGAAGAGCACTATCGCGCCGATGTACTGGATATCACCTTTGACGTGAACGAAACGCCTCTGGAAGAAACGGTCAAAGCACTGTGCGATAAAGCGGAACAAATGGTCCGCAATGGCACAGTGTTGCTGGTGTTGTCTGACCGCAATATCGCGAAAGATCGTCTGCCGGTTCCGGCACCGATGGCAGTTGGCGCGATTCAGACCCGTCTGGTGGATAAGAGCCTGCGCTGCGACGCCAACATCATTGTTGAAACCGCCAGCGCCCGCGACCCGCATCACTTTGCCGTGCTGCTTGGCTTTGGTGCCACCGCGATTTATCCGTACCTGGCGTACGAATCGCTGGCGAAACTGGTCGATACCCACGCGATTGAGAAAAGCTATCGCACAGTGATGCTGAACTACCGTAACGGCATCAACAAAGGGCTGTACAAGATCATGTCCAAAATGGGCATTTCGACTATCGCCTCTTACCGCTGCTCGAAGCTGTTTGAAGCCGTCGGTCTGCATGACGAAGTTTCCAGCCTGTGCTTCCAGGGCGTGGTTAGCCGAATTGGCGGCGCAGGGTTTGCCGACTTCCAGCAGGATCTGCTTAACCTGTCAAAACGCAGCTGGCTTGCCCGCAAACCGCTGGAACAGGGCGGCCTGCTCAAGTATGTCCACGGCGGCGAGTATCACGCCTACAACCCGGATGTGGTGCGTACCCTGCAACAGGCGGTACAGAGCGGCGACTACAGCGATTATCAGCAGTACGCGAAACTGGTTAACGAACGTCCGGCGGCAACGCTGCGCGATCTGCTGGCGCTAAACCCCCAGGGTGAAGCGGTCAGCATTGATGAGGTTGAACCAGCCACCGACCTGTTCAAACGCTTTGATACGGCGGCGATGTCTATCGGCGCGTTGAGCCCGGAAGCCCACGAAGCGCTGGCGGAAGCCATGAACAGCATCGGCGGCAATTCCAACTCCGGCGAAGGCGGCGAAGATCCGGCGCGTTACGGCACCAATAAAGTGTCGCGCATTAAGCAGGTGGCATCGGGTCGCTTCGGCGTTACCCCGTCGTACCTGGTCAATGCCGATGTGATCCAGATTAAAGTGGCCCAGGGCGCGAAGCCAGGCGAAGGCGGCCAGTTGCCGGGCGACAAAGTCACCCCGTATATCGCCAAACTGCGTTATTCCGTACCAGGTGTGACGCTGATTTCGCCGCCGCCGCATCACGATATCTACTCGATTGAAGATTTGGCGCAGCTGATTTTCGACCTCAAGCAGGTTAACCCGAAGGCGATGATTTCCGTGAAGCTGGTTTCCGAACCGGGCGTCGGCACCATCGCAACCGGCGTCGCGAAAGCCTATGCGGACCTGATTACCATCGCGGGCTACGATGGCGGCACCGGCGCAAGCCCGCTCTCTTCGGTGAAATACGCCGGGTGTCCGTGGGAACTGGGTCTGGTGGAAACCCAACAGGCACTGGTGGCGAACGGTCTGCGTCATAAAATCCGCCTGCAGGTGGATGGCGGCCTGAAAACCGGCCTCGACATCATTAAGGCCGCGATCCTGGGCGCCGAAAGTTTCGGCTTCGGCACTGGTCCGATGGTCGCGCTGGGCTGTAAATACCTGCGTATTTGCCACCTGAACAACTGCGCCACCGGCGTCGCGACTCAGGATGACAAACTGCGTAAGAACCACTATCACGGCCTGCCGTTCAAAGTGACCAACTACTTTGAATTTATCGCCCGTGAAACCCGCGAGCTGATGGCGCAACTGGGCGTAAAACGTCTGGTGGATCTGATTGGCCGCACCGACCTGCTGAAAGAGCTGGACGGTTTTACGGCGAAGCAGCAGAAACTGGATCTGTCCCGTCTGCTGGAAACCGCCGAGCCGCATCCTGGTAAAGCGCTGTACTGCACTGAGCACAACCCGCCGTTTGATAACGGCGTGCTGAACGCGCAACTGCTGAACCAGGCGAAAGATTACGTTGACGAGAAACAGAGCAAGACTTTCTGGTTTGATATTCGTAACACCGACCGCTCCGTTGGGGCATCGCTGTCCGGATACATTGCGCAAACGCATGGCGACCAGGGGCTGGCTTCCGACCCGATCAAAGCGCACTTCAACGGCACCGCAGGCCAGAGCTTCGGCGTCTGGAACGCAGGCGGCGTTGAACTGTACCTGACCGGCGATGCGAACGACTACGTGGGCAAAGGCATGGCGGGCGGTTTACTGGCGATTCGTCCACCGGTAGGCTCCGCATTCCGCAGCCACGAGGCCAGCATCATCGGCAACACCTGCCTGTACGGCGCGACCGGCGGTCGCCTGTATGCGGCGGGCCGTGCAGGCGAGCGTTTCGGGGTACGTAACTCCGGGGCTATCACCGTGGTGGAAGGCATCGGCGATAACGGTTGTGAATACATGACCGGCGGTATTGTCTGCATCCTGGGTAAAACCGGCGTTAACTTTGGCGCAGGCATGACCGGCGGCTTTGCTTACGTGCTGGATGAAGACGGTGATTTCCGTAAACGCGTGAATCCGGAACTGGTGGAAGTGCTGAACGTCGATGAGCTTGCGATCCACGAAGAGCACTTGCGCGGTCTGATCACGGAGCACGTACAGTTGACCGGCTCCCAGCGCGGCGAAGAGATCCTGGCCAACTGGCCGTCGTTCTCCACCAAATTCGCGCTGGTTAAACCGAAGTCCAGTGATGTCAAAGCATTGTTGGGTCACCGTAGCCGTAGCGCCGCTGAATTGCGGGTGCAGGCGCAGTAAAAGATAAAAGATCTCGGCCAGCGAACCGCGTTCCGCTGGCCGGATTTAAGAGGTCATGATGAGCCAAAACGTATATCAATTTATCGACTTACAGCGCGTTGATCCGCCGAAGAAGCCACTCAAAATCCGTAAAATTGAGTTTGTTGAGATCTACGAGCCGTTTTCAGAAAGCCAGGCGAAAGCCCAGGCGGACCGCTGTCTTTCCTGCGGCAACCCGTATTGCGAATGGAAATGCCCGGTCCATAACTACATTCCAAACTGGCTGAAACTGGCTAACGAAGGCCGTATTTTCGAAGCGGCGGAACTGTCGCACCAGACCAATACCCTGCCGGAAGTGTGCGGCCGCGTATGTCCGCAGGATCGTCTGTGTGAAGGGTCCTGTACCCTGAACGACGAATTCGGCGCAGTGACGATCGGCAACATCGAACGCTATATCAACGACAAAGCCTTTGAAATGGGCTGGCGTCCGGATATGACCGGCGTGAAGCAAACCGGCAAACGCGTGGCGATTATCGGCGCGGGCCCGGCAGGCCTCGCCTGTGCCGACGTGCTGACCCGTAACGGCGTGAAGGCGGTCGTGTATGACCGTCACCCGGAAATCGGCGGTCTGCTGACCTTCGGTATCCCGGCGTTTAAGCTGGAAAAAGAAGTGATGACCCGCCGCCGCGAGATTTTCACCGGCATGGGCATTGAGTTCCAGCTCAATACCGAAGTTGGCCGCGATATCCAGATGGACGCGCTGCTGGCGGAATACGACGCGGTGTTCCTCGGCGTGGGCACTTACCAGTCCATGCGTGGCGGCATTGATAATGAAGACGCGCCGGGCGTGTACGATGCGCTGCCGTTCCTGATCGCCAACACCCGCAACACCATGGGCTTTAGCGAAGAGGCGTCCTCGCCGTATATCAGTATGGAAGGCAAACGCGTGGTGGTGCTGGGCGGTGGCGATACTGCGATGGACTGCGTACGGACTTCCGTGCGTCAGGGCGCAACCCATGTGACCTGCGCGTATCGTCGTGATGAAGAGAACATGCCGGGTTCACGCCGTGAAGTGAAAAACGCCCGTGAAGAAGGGGTGGAGTTCAAATTCAACGTGCAACCGGTGGGCGTGGAAGTGAATGCCAACGGGAATGTTTCCGGCGTGAAAATGGTCCGTACCGAAATGGGCGAACCGGACGCCAATGGTCGTCGCCGCGCAGAGATCGTTGCGGGTTCAGAACACGTTCTGCCTGCCGATGCGGTGGTAATGGCGTTTGGTTTCCGTCCGCACAGCATGGAGTGGCTGGCTCAGCACAGCGTTGAGCTGGATTCACAGGGTCGCATCATCGCCCCGGAGCGCAGTGATAACCCGTTCCAGACCAGCAACCCGAAAATCTTTGCCGGCGGCGATATCGTCCGTGGTTCAGATTTGGTGGTCACGGCCATAGCCGAAGGGCGTAAAGCCGCCGACGGCATTATGAATTATCTGGAAGTGTAATCCGGCCAGCAAAAAGCCCGTCAGCAACACGCTGACGGGCTTTTTTATGGTTTCAGGTCACTCGCAGGTTAAACCTGTTCCGCCAGTTCCGCTTTCTTTGCCAGCGCATCCAGCAGTTTTTGATGGATACCGCCAAAGCCGCCGTTGCTCATGACCAGGATATGGTCGCCCGGCTGGGCAGTTTTCACGATCATTTCTACCAGCGTGTCGACATCCCCGCTCCAGTGCGCCGGTTGTACACAGGCATCCGCCACTTCAAACACCTGCCACGGAATATGCGACGGCTGGAACAGAAACACTTCATCAGCGCGACCCAGCGACGGCGCCAGATCGTCTTTGCAGTGGCCCATTTTCATGGTGTTGGAGCGCGGCTCCAGCACGGCAAGAATGCGCGCTGTACCGCCGACTTTGCCCCGCAATGCCGCCAGCGTCGCCAGAATGGCCGTGGGGTGATGGGCAAAATCGTCATACACTGTCACACCGTAGGCTTCGCCGCGCAGTTCCAGACGGCGACGGGCGTTCACGAAGTTGTTCAGCGCCTGGGCCGCATCAGCGGGCGCAACGCCAACATGCCGCGCTGCGGCAATCGCCATCAGCCCGTTATTCATGTTGTGCTCGCCGACCAGTTGCCAGTTCACTTCCCCGACGCGCTCGCCGTTCAACAGCACTTCCCAGTGAGAAGCGTCGGTGTTGAGTTTTTTAGCCTGCCACTGCCCCTGCTCGCCAACCAGCTCCTGCTCGCTCCAGCAACCCATTGCCAGGGTCTGTTTCAGGTTGGCATCGCCTTCCGGCCAAATGATCTTGCCCTGCCCCGGCACAATACGCACCAGATGGTGGAACTGCTTCTGAATCGCCCGCAGGTCGTCAAAGATATCCGCGTGGTCGAATTCAAGGTTGTTCAGCACCAGCGTGCGCGGGCAGTAGTGCACAAACTTGGAACGCTTGTCGAAGAAGGCGCAGTCATACTCATCCGCCTCAATCACAAAGAACGGGCTTTCGCCCAGGCGCGCGGAGACGTCAAAATTGCCCGGCACACCGCCGATCACGAATCCGGGCTTATAGCCGCAGGCTTCCAGAATCCATGTGGCCATTCCCGCCGTGGTGGTTTTGCCATGCGTACCCGCAATGGCAATCACCCAACGGTCGCGCAGCACAAAATCATGCAGCCATTGCGGACCAGACATATAAGGGATGTTTTGTTCCAGTACCGCCTCAACGCACGGGTTACCACGCGTCATGGCGTTACCGATGATCACCAGGTCCGGACGGGGCTCAAGCTGCTCTACGTCGTAACCCTGAATTAAATCAATACCTTGTTTTTCAAGAAGGGTACTCATCGGCGGGTAAACATTAGCATCCGAGCCGGTTACCTCGTGGCCAAGGGCCCGCGCCAGCATCGCCAGCCCGCCCATAAAGGTGCCACACACACCCAGAATATGAATACGCATACATTACTGTCCTTTTTTTATCCGGCGCATATTCTACCCGTATGTCATGGGGTGAATAAACGCATTTAAGGCGATTCTGTTAATTGCTGCCTCGATTCACCTGTGCGCTAACCTTTATATCTTTGTTACGATTAAACGATCGCTTTACTCAAACCAGGATGCAGGGAAAGTGTTATGAAAACGTTAGGTGAATTTATTGTCGAAAAGCAGCATGAGTTTTCTCATGCTACCGGCGAACTGACGGCGCTGCTGTCGGCAATAAAGCTGGGTGCCAAGATTATCCATCGCGATATCAACAAAGCCGGACTGGTTGATATCCTGGGCGCCAGCGGCGCTGAAAACGTGCAGGGCGAAGTGCAGCAGAAACTCGACCTGTTCGCGAACGAAAAGTTAAAAGCCGCGCTGAAGGCCCGCGACATCGTCGCCGGGATCGCGTCGGAAGAAGAAGATGAGATTGTGGTGTTTGAGGGCTGTGAACACGCGAAGTATGTCGTGTTGATGGATCCCCTGGACGGTTCCTCTAACATTGACGTGAACGTCTCTGTCGGGACGATTTTTTCTATCTATCGCCGCGTCACCCCGGTGGGTACGCCCGTGACGGAAGAAGATTTCCTCCAGCCTGGCAGCAAACAGGTTGCCGCAGGTTATGTGGTTTATGGCTCCTCAACCATGCTGGTCTATACCACCGGTTGCGGCGTTCATGCCTTTACCTACGACCCTTCCCTGGGCGTGTTCTGCCTGAGCCAGGAGCGTATGCGCTTCCCGAAAAAAGGCAACACTTACTCCATTAACGAAGGTAACTACATCAAATTCCCGCAGGGCGTGAAGAAATACATCAAGTTCTGCCAGGAAGAAGATGCGGCGACCCAGCGTCCTTATACCTCGCGCTATATCGGCTCACTGGTGGCGGATTTCCACCGCAACCTGTTGAAAGGCGGGATTTATCTCTACCCGAGCACCGCAAGCCACCCGGAAGGTAAACTGCGTTTGCTGTACGAATGCAACCCGATGGCGTTCCTGGCGGAACAGGCCGGCGGCAAGGCGAGCGACGGGAAAACCCGCATCCTGGATATCATCCCTGAAAGCCTGCACCAGCGCCGTCCCTTCTTCGTTGGCACCGACAGCATGGTGAACGACGTCGAACGCTTTATCCGCGAGTTTCCTGACGCGTAAAAAAATCCCCTGTCGGTGACAGGGGATCTGCACTATTCCGTACCCCGGCGTGCCGGGGTATTTTTATCCCTGTACCTGCACCCTGAAGCCGGACATGGTTTCCACCAGCAGTTGCGACTGCGCTTCCAGAGAGTGCGTGGCAGCGGAAGATTGCTCCACCAGCGCCGCATTCTGCTGCGCCGCTTCGTCCATCTGACTGACTGCGATATTCACCTGCTCAATGCCGCGACTCTGCTCCTGCGAGGCGTTGGCGATTTCTCGCATCAGCCTCGTCATACGCATGACTTCGCTGGCGATCTCGTCCATGGTTTCACCGGCCTGCATCGCCAGATCGCTGCCTTCGCCCACGTGCGTCTGCGAGTCGGCGATCAGCGTGCGGATCTCTTTAGCGGCTTCGGCACTGCGGCTGGCAAGGCTTCGCACCTCGCCCGCCACCACCGCGAATCCACGCCCCTGCTCCCCGGCACGCGCCGCTTCTACCGCCGCGTTCAACGCGAGGATATTGGTCTGGAACGCGATGCCGTCAATGACGCTTAAGATATCGGCAATACGGTTGGCGCTTCCGGAAATATCACGCATTTTTTCAATCACATAGCAGACCATTTCGCTGCCGCGATCGGCGGTTTCCGACACGGTCTGTGTGAGCGCATGCGCCTGCGCGGCGTTTTCGGCGTTTTGCTTAACGGTGGCGGTGATCTGCTCCATGCTGGCGGCGGTTTGCTCCAGCGACGTGGCGGTGGATTCCGTCCGCCGCGACAAATCGATATTCCCGGCGGTCAGCTCGCGGCTGCCGGTATCAATTTGCGCGCTGGCATCGCGTACCCGGGAAACCGACTCGATTAACGACAGGCGCATGGCGTCAATGGCGTTCTCAAGCCGCCCCAGTTCATTACGGGACGTATGGCGAACGGTATGCGTCAGATCGCCCGTCGCCACCAATTCCAGTTGTTCAATCGCCCGGTTAAGCGGAGTGAGCAGCAGATGGCGCATCCCGAACCAGACGGCGGTAATCAGACCGGCAGTGATCAGCGCCGCCAGTATCATTAACCCCAGTACGGTCTGTTTATGCTCAAGGACTGACGCCACCTCGTCTTTGCCCCGGTTTTCACTCCAGGATAAAAATGCCCGCATATCGTTATCGAATTTTTGCGAAAGCGGGATCATGCCGTTTTCCAGCAGCGCGTAATAGTCGTCCGGGCTCTGGTTTTTCAGCGCCGTCAGCAGCGGCGTGATGCCGTTGACGTTAAACGCATCGAAACTGCGCGCCAGCTGCCCCAGTAACTGCTGGCCCTGCTCGTCATTGATGTTGCTTTCCATCAGGCCTTTGAGGGTCTTACGTCCCTGGGTCAGTTCGCTATCGATATGGGTAACGGACTTGTCTGCATCCCGTATCAGACCAACTTCCATCAGCCGCACCGCCTGCCCCGCTTCATTACGCGCACGCAAAATCTGGGTATATCCTTCGTTCAGGCGCATGATTTGCTCGCCCTGGAGATGATTAATGCGCTGTAACGATGAAGAACTTTGGGTTAATGCGTAGATACCGATCCCGCTGACCAGTAACAACAGCAGCATCATCGCCACCAGTACGGCCAGCAGGCCCATGCGGATTGAGAGGTTTTTTAACATAGTCATTTCCCGGAGGTTGCCAATAACTCAACAAGAAGCTAGTAGCGAGTTATCGGCACTTACCGGAAAAAGTTTAGAGAAGGTATAATAATTTCAACATGTTACTGTTTTGCTACCTCCGGGTTAACGCGCGTAACAGCAGCATTCTGGCGGCTTTCCCAGAGCACTGTCAGCCCGCGTTGCAGGGCGATAAAGATAAACAGCAGAATACCGATCGCGATTTTGGTCCACCAGGAGCTTAACGTGCCGTCGAAGTTGATATACGTCTGGATCAGCCCCTGAATCGCCACGCCAAACAGCGTGCCCAGTACTGTACCTACCCCGCCGGACAGCAGCGTGCCGCCAATGACCACTGAGGCGATGGCGTCCAGTTCCACCCCAACCCCTGCCAGGGCATAGCCTGCCTGGGTATAGATGGAAAAGACAATGCCCGCGAGCGTCGCCAGCCCGGTAGACAGCATATAGATGCGTATCGTGGTACTGCGGGTGGAAATGCCCATCAGGTTCGCTGAGGTGGCATTCCCGCCGATGGCGTACACCTGGTTGCCGAAGCGGGTGCGGTGCGCGAGGAAAATACCGATCACCACCACGCCGAGCATCAGCAGCCCCATGGCGCTTAACCTTCCGCCGCCGGGGATTTTCCAGGCGAGGCTTGAGAGCGTGTCATAGATGGGGTGATTGATGGGAATCGACTCTTCCGACACCAGATAGCTGACGCCGCGCAGAAAGAACATCCCGGCGAGGGTAATGATAAACGCGGGGATTTTGAGCGCATCGATCAATAAGCCCATAAACGCGCCGAATGCGCAGCCCATGATAAGGATCAGCGGGAACGCCACCAGCGGCGACATCCCCCAGAAGCCGATCGCTTTCGCCAGGAACACGCCGGTAAAGGCAATCACCGATCCCACCGACAGGTCGATACCGCCGGAGAGGATCACAAACGTCATGCCAACGGCGATAATCCCCAAAAAGGCGTTATCGGTCAGAATGTTGCAGATAACCCGGGTAGAGGCGAAACCGGGGAACTGCGTCAGACAATACAGATACCCCAGTACAAACACCGCCAGGGTAATCATCAGCGGCAAGTTACGCTTAATCATCGCGGCGCCTCCGTCGTAACAGACTAATAAAGCGCGGTGACTGAACAATCAGCACGCATAAAACCACCACCGCTTTCACCACCTGGTTAAGCTCGGGTGGGAAACCAGACAGCAGGATCCCGGTGTTCATCCCCTGGATAATCAACGCGCCCACCACGGACAGCGCCAGATTAAAACGCCCGCCCATCAGCGAGGCGCCGCCGATGACCACGGCCAGAATAGCGTCCAGCTCCAGCCATAAACCTGCATTATTGGCATCGGCGCCGCGAATATCCGCGGTAACGATAATCCCGGCAATGGCCGCGCACAGGCCGCTCAGCACGTAGGTCAGCATCACCATCAGGCGGGTGTTGACCCCGGCATTTTTCGCCGCACGGATGTTAATCCCTACCGCTTCGATAAACATGCCCAGCGCAGTTTTGCGGGTGAACAGCCAGAACACGATTAACGTTACCAGCGCGATAATGACCGGCGTTGGGAAAAAGAACAGCGAGCCGCTGCCGAGAAACGAGAGCGACGGCGAGTTAAAGGTGACGATTTGCCCGGAGGTGATGAGCTGCGCGACGCCGCGGCCCGCCACCATCAGGATTAACGTCGCCACAAAGGGCTGGATTTTTAACACCGCCACCAGAATGCCGTTCCACAGGCCTGCCAGTACGCCGACGCCTAACGCGCCCAGCAGCACAACCGGCAGGCTGTGGCCCGCGACTGTTAACGATGCCGCCGTCGCGCCAGCGATCGCCATAATCGCGCCAACCGACAAATCAATGCCGCCGGTGGCAATGACCAGCGTCATACCAATGGCAAGCAGCGCCACGGGCGCGGCGCGGTTTAAGATATCAATCGGGCTGCCAAACAGGCGCCCGTCCTGAACCACAATCTGGAAGAAGTGGTTCGCTACCATGCTGTCGACCAGCAAAACCAGCAATAACGCCACCAGTTGCGGCATTCCCTGCGGCCAGCGGAAACGGCGTTTCGGCACGCCGACATCCGGCACTGAACGAGTCATCAAGAGCCCTCCTTATGCCGCAATGGCATTCATAATCGCGCTGACGGACAGCTCTTCAAGCGGAATTTCCGCCACTTGTTCCCGGTCGCGCATGATGATTACCCGGTCGGCATAACCCACCAGTTCCTCCAGTTCCGACGAGATAACCAGCAGAGCCAGCCCATCGGCACACAGCGTTTCGATCAAGCGAATGATTTCCGCATGCGCGCCCACGTCGATACCGCGTGTGGGTTCGTCCAGGATCAGGAATTGCGGCCGCGTCAGTAGCCAGCGCGACAGCAAGACTTTTTGCTGATTACCGCCGGAGAGAAATTCCACCGGTTGCTCGGCACTGGGGGTACGAATCCCCAACTGGCGAATAAAGCGCTCGGCAATTTCGTTTTGTTCACGACGCGGGATCGGACGCAGCCAGCCGCGCTGGGCCTGCAACGCCAGAATGATATTTTCACGCACCGAGGCGGCGGCGATGATGCCGTCAGTTTTCCGGTCTTCCGGGCAGAAGCCGATACCCAGACAGGACGCCTGATGCGGCGATCGCAGCGTCTGCGGTTTGCCTTTGATCAACGCGTTGCCGCTGTCGGCCGGTTTGATGCCAAAGATCACTTCGGCGGTTTCGGTACGGCCCGATCCCAAAAGCCCGGCTAACCCTACGATTTCGCCGGGTCGGACTTCCAGCGAGAACGGCGCAATCACCCCTTTTTTGCCGTAATCCTTAAACGCCGCTACCGGTTTTTCGCTGAGCAGGGTACGCCCGGCGCGTTGTAGCGCGTTCTGCTCAAGCTCGCGCCCAAGCATCATTTTAACCAGTTCAATCTGCGGCAGCGCGTTGGTCTCACGGGTATCAATAAATTTACCGTTACGCAGTACCGTTATGCGGTCGGTGACTTCGTACACCTGATCCAAAAAGTGGGTGACGAAAATCAGGCTGACGCCCTGATCGCGCAACTGGCGCATCAGGGTAAAGAGCATTTCCACTTCTTTGGTATCAAGGCTCGCGGTAGGCTCATCGAGGATCAGCACCTTGGCGGACAGGTCGATGGCCCGGCATATCGCCACTATTTGCTGCATGGCGACGGAAAAGCGGTTGAGCGGCTCGCGCACATCCAGGCGAAAGCCATATGATTCCATCAGCGCCGAGGCGCGTTTTTCCATTTCTTTGCGGCGCAGTAAACCGAAACGCTTCGGTTCGCGGCCAATAAATAAGTTATCCGCCACCGACATATTCGGCAGCAGGTTCACTTCCTGGTACACCGTCCCGATGCCCAGTTGCTGAGCGTGAGAGGTATTTTTCGGGCGAATAGGTTTGCCCTCTAACCACACGGTGCCGCCGTCAGGCTGATACACGCCGGTAAGGGCCTTAATTAAGGTGGACTTGCCTGCACCGTTCTCCCCCAGCAAGGCCATAATTTCACCACGTCGCAGACTGAAATCGACGTGATCGAGCGCTTTTACCCCCGGAAAGACTTTGCTCAGTCCTTCGGTGCGCAAGATTTCCTGATGTTGTTGTGATTGCATCACCGGACTCCGAAAAGCGTGTCAGTAGCGCAAAAGGCTCTCCGTAGAGAGCCTTGTCTGCGACGGGTTTAGTAGCCCATGCCTTTTTTCTTCTCAAGCTCTTCTTTCGCGGTATCCGGGAGGAAAAGCGTTGATTTGGTGATGGTGGTTTTTTCCGGCAGAGTGCCGTCTTTTTTGAATTTTTCCAGCGCATCGAATGCCGGGCCTGCCATGTTCGGCGTCAGTTCAACGCTGGCATTGGCTTCGCCGTCGATCATTGCTTTGAAGATATCCGGAACGCCGTCGATAGAGCCGGTCAGAATATCGGAGCCCGGTTTCAGACCCGCTTCTTTAATGGCCTGAATCGCACCGATGACCATGTCATCGTTATGGGCGAAAACCATGCAGATGTTTTTTGCCGTTGTTTTCAGCCTTGATAAAGCTTTCCATGACTTCTTTACCTTTACTGCGGGTAAAGTCGCCGGATTGTGAACGGATAATTTTGATGTTTGGCGCTTTGGCAATGGCTTCAGCAAAACCTTTCTTACGGTCAATCGCCACGCTCGCGCCGACAGTCCCTTGCAACTCAACCACATTACACTGCTTACCATTAAGGGTTTTCACCAGCCAGTCGCCAATCATGCGGCCTTCCAGCACGTTGTCCGCGGTGACGGTAGTCATATAAAGCGATTTGTCTTTTACATCGATATTACGGTCCAGCAGCATCACCGGGATTTCCGCTTCTTTGGCTTCTTTCAGTACCGGCTCCCAACCTGTTGCCACAACCGGGGCGATGAAGATAGCGTCGACGCCCTGAGCGATAAACGAACGTACGGCTTTAATTTGGTTTTCCTGTTTTTGCTGCCCATCCGCGATCTTAAGCGTGATGCCGCGCTTTTGCGCTTCGCTTTTCGCAACGCTGGTTTCCGCTGCGCGCCAGCCTGATTCAGAACCGACCTGAGAAAATCCCACGGTTAAGGGGGCTGCCATAGCCATAGACGACATGGCTGCCGAAACTGCTGTGACCA
Organism: Atlantibacter hermannii; assembly: GCA_900635495.1. NCBI lineage: Bacteria > Pseudomonadati > Pseudomonadota > Gammaproteobacteria > Enterobacterales > Enterobacteriaceae > Atlantibacter > Atlantibacter hermannii. The sequence goes on from LR134136.1 coordinate 3,977,596, forward strand.
GAAGTAAGCGCTTCCACATAAGTAAATCCTCGTAGGGTTATTGTTGGCTAAATTTCCACCTGCGGGAAAAACTATAGACAATATGACATGTAACAAAATGCGTTACATCACAATTCAAAAAAGTTACATAAAGGTTATGAGCCCTGAAACTCAAGAGTGTGAGCGGGGTACCGACTTTTAGCCTTACGCCAGGTATCAGATTCAAGTGATTTTTTTTTCCGGGCGGGGGAGAAAAAACTGGCGCTTGTAACCGGTTACAAAAATTTATTCAGAATGCGGCTGAGTTTATGGACAATTCAGCCGTAAAAAGCAGCCAAAAATACAGGCGGGAAATTTACTTTGGGAAAAACAGTCCAGGACTTTCAGGCGCATTTGGCTATAATACCCGGCACTTGTTTGCCATACAGTTAAAGGAAACAGACATGAGCTTACTTAACGTGCCTGCTGGTAAAGATCTGCCAGAAGACATCTATGTGGTTATCGAAATCCCGGCTAACGCGGATCCGATTAAATATGAAGTGGACAAAGAGAGCGGCGCGCTGTTTGTAGACCGTTTCATGTCTACCGCGATGTTCTATCCGTGCAACTACGGTTACATCAACAATACCCTGTCACTGGACGGTGACCCGGTAGATGTGCTGGTTCCGACCCCGTACCCGCTGCAGCCGGGCTCCGTGATCCGCTGCCGTCCGGTTGGCGTGCTGAAAATGACCGATGAGTCTGGTGAAGACGCGAAACTGGTTGCGGTCCCGCACACCAAACTGAGCAAAGAGTACGATCACATTAACGATGTGAACGACCTGCCGGAACTGCTGAAAGCCCAGATCACCCACTTCTTCGAGCATTATAAAGATCTCGAAAAAGGCAAATGGGTGAAAGTGGACGGATGGGAAAACGCTGAAGCCGCTAAAGCGGAAATCGTTGCCTCTTTCGAGCGCGCAGCGAAGAAGTAATTCTGCTCCGTAAACTGCCAGAGTTTCTGTTCGAACCCCTGACGGGAAGCCTTCACGTCAGGGGTTCGCTTCATTTAAGGCGTAGCAGCCTGCAGAAATTAATACGGGTTCATCACAAGCACGCTGGTGCCAACGTACTGCCCGCCTACCGTTACGCCTGAAAGCACATCTTTGACCGTCAACGTTGATGCGCCTTTTGGTAAGTTAAAAATGGAGCCTAATGGTTGATCGTTAATCGTTACTTGCGCTTTTCCTGATGGCGCAAGATAGATATAAGGCTCATCCGAGGTAAAACGCAGCACCACCTTGGTTGAACTGGTGCAATCCACAGCCAACGAGGCGGATTTAGTGCTTCCCTCAGCATCCTTAAGCGACAGCGTGCCGTGGTCGAGGACTAATTCGGGAGAGGTGATTTTGCATAACGCATTGACCGGCGGCACAGTCGCACATGACCCCATACCGCCAGGAATATAAACACTGTTCCATGGCGCATGAGACTGACCACTTTTAGTAATATAATACGCGACGCACTCCTGCGGCCCAGGTGTCATGCCTGAATGAATAATCTTCGCGCTTTTACCGTACTGATTGTATAACGACTCAGCTAGCTGACTTGCAGGAATACCATAACTCTTTCCTTCAAATTCGTGGCAATTACCTATGGCAACATCATAGCAAGCTGCAGTTGGCGAGCTATTCGCATCAGCGTAGTGTTTATGGCCCATCATAACAACGTCGGCGTTATATAGAAGAGGATCAGGAATGCCGCTTAAATCCTGGATTTGCGTTTGAAGAGAATAAATCCAGGATCCTGAACCATTTGGCGTAACGGTGATATTAGTCACTACAGGCCAGCGAATCGCATTTGCCATTAATGGCGACAGCAGGAGCGACGACAGCATAATTATTTTTATAACCGCTTTGAATTTTCGCATAATCTATTAACTCTTATTGAAACCAGACAGGTGAAGGTTGACGTACCTGTATATTTCCTTAATGGCATGGCTCAGTTGACAGACCGATGCGTCGTGCCTGTCTCAGACTGCGCTAACCCTTAACGTTGCAAAAAAATGCAGGCGTGGGTATGGAAACATTAAGAAAAATACAAAATTTATTTAGATATAAATAAACCCGACGCGCAGTTTTCTTCGCGTGTCGCTCCTGATAAGCGCTCCTGCTTACCTGATACCCTAATAGTAAACGTCCGGCCAGGCTTACGGTATGACAGGCCCGTAAAGTACCCTTTTTCTCTTGTGGCAACCAGCAAGCTCGCTACATGCTTAATTTATAAAAAATCATCTACTGATAATTAATGACAAAGGTACTCACTGCTTTAAATGCCCCCACCACCAGCGATTGATTCGCCAGAGCCGAGGGTTTTATCTGGACATAGGCATTAAACGTCAGGATATTGCCGCCTGCGGTCAAATTAACATACGGACTCGGTTTATTTATTGGCAGTTCCGTCCCATCGGATAATTGAATCCCGACAGCCACCCCTGAAGCCGTACTGGAAGGATCCAGTATCAGTAAGTTCGTTAATTCATTATCCGCATCGCCAAAAAAAGTGACGCTAACCGTTTGCATGACAGACGGATCGCAATCTTCTAAATGAATCGAAAAGGGCTCGCTTTTAGAACGCTGGTAATAGTAAAGATTCTTTTCAGTAATGGTTTTGAAATCCAGCGTGATATTTTTATCATCATCCGGCAGTCGGCAAGGCTCTGCAACCAACGCACCGGAAAAATGCACGTTGTCCTCTTTCGCACAGGCTCCGCCAGCAATAATAAATGACAACAGTAAAAGAAATAGTTTCATCGTTGCCTCTTACAGATAATCACTGCGAAGCGTCAGCGTGGCTTCAAAAGGCCCTTCAGTTAAAGAAACTGCAGGGTCACGTACCGGTACCGCCTGTATTAAGGGCGGGGAGTTAAGGTTATTGACGGCGATTCGCTCACCAAACATCACCGGTTGGCTATCAACCAGAATACGAATACCCAGCCCTGATTTACTGGTTCTCACAGCCGAGTCATCAAAAACGGCCGGATTCGCGGTGTCGATAACAATGGCAAGATTATTCGCGCTGTAACTGGCATTACAGGTGATCTGGTAGTCCACCGCCTTTAAATAATTTGTCCCATCAATTTTATTAACGCCAAGATCTTCGCCAAAGGGCACATCTATTGTTTGATCATTATTAATGGTACACGGCGGTTCAATTAGCGTACCGTGAAAAGACATATTCGGTGCACTTAACGCCACAGGCGACCACATCGCAATAAGGACAATCAGACCAGCGTATTTCATTGATAATCCACCGTCATGGTTGCTATCGAAGAAAATTCCCCTGTCGGCAATTGCGAACCGGGTTGCTGAACTAACAGTGCAGTCAGGGCCGGCTTACTGTCAGCTGAACTAAAGTTGAAGTCGCTGCCGACAGCAAAAGTTTCACCGTTCGCCTTGATCGCAATCCCCAGTTCGGGAACCGACGTTTGAAGTGCACGGTTATCGAACGTGGCCGTCTGGCCGCTAATCCGCATTTTTAATGCCTTAGAAGGTTCAGCCGCACTGCAATCCAGCGTGTAGTTTATCGGCACTTCATATTTACCTGAGCTCACCTCGGTTGTGATAACTGAATTGCCGAAGTCCACATCAATGGTTTGATCGTTATTGATTTTGCAGGGCTGCGCGACAATCATCACTTTCACAGTGACATTAATCATGTAATCGCTGGTAGCCGCTATCGCAACGCTGCTGAGAAGCAGCATAACGGCGCTAACCAGAAAGTGTGTATGTTTCATGCAGCCCTCATTAACTCACTGATAAACAATGCTGAACTGAACCTGTGCGTGATACGCGCCGGGGATAAATGCTGCTGCGGTGCGTTCAGCCTGGAGGGTGTACGTAATTACATTCTGTCCGGGATCGATAAGCACAGTGTCGCCAGTTTGACCAAGCCGGACCGGGCGACCGTGGCTGTCTTTCAGCCGTAGCCCAATTCCGGAAACGCCCTCAACTTTGATGAGATCGGGATTATGCGCATCAGAAACCGCCACAAACCGGGCCTGATAGCCCGGCTGCTGAGAACTGGTCGTTGTCGTCATGGAATTCGAATTGGTCATTCGGGTGGCTATTTCCGGGCAATCAAGCAGGTACAGTTTTATCTGAACAGGTGCTGACTGCTTGCCGACGGCGTTAATTTCGGCGTGCGTTGTGTCGCCAAGATCAACAGCCTGCCATGCAGAATCCATTTCCAGGCGGCAGGCACTTTCACGCACGTTACCGTACACGTACAAACCGCCGTCGCTTACCGCCACTAATTTCCCAATGGCCTGATGCGTTATACCCATCATCAGGCTCATCAGAAGGAGTTTTCTCACCATGATTACACGTCCACTCCCAGGAAAATTACTCGCTCTCTTTTAAAACTTTGGCGCTACAGGTCGAGCCATTGCAGGTGAACTGAATCATCGGGTGTCCGCCGTAATCGTTGATATACGTCAGCACAGGGCTGTTACCGAACTCGTCGGCCGGCGCGCCTAATTTCACGGAATCTTTAGGACTGACCATCACGGGCTCAAATCTCACCACTTTGCCTTTTACCGACGTATGCCCTTCCACTACCGTCAAATAGTACGGAGAAGGATTATTAAGGACATAGCTGTTGCCCTGGCGCTGAAGCGTGACTTTTTCTATCCAGTCGCCATACGCGGCTTGCGTTTTATCCAGCGCAATCCCTGCCGGGCGATAGAACAATTTCACGCGCGTTTGCAGGGCAATTTGCAACGTATTCGCTTTAGTACTGCGCGGCGGGATTTCACGGAGGTTAAAGTAAAACAGCGACTCACGGTCCTGAGGCAACGCGCTTGTTGACGTCGCAAGTTGAACTTTTACCTGGCTTTTCGCACCGGGTTCCACACGTTGCACGGGCGGTAATGCCGTTAACGGCGACGTGATTTTGTTACCCTTCGCATCCTCAATCCAGGCCTGAGCCAGGTAAGGCAAATTTTTGTTCTCATTGGTTATGTTAAGGCTTACAGACTTTTCACTGCCATTAACGATAACGCGTGTGCGATCTAACGCTATCGCGGCCATTGCCTGCTGAGCCGTCATCACGCCCAGAAGCGTCGCTACAATCAGGGATACCTTTTTTTTACAGTTCCACATAACATTTATCTTCATATCAATTTAAATTAACTGCCGTCATCCGATCAGCGATGGCACGGCAATAAGAGATTGTTTTCCAGATTCAGTTTTTCCACATTCTCCGGAATGGTAAACGTACAATGCTCATCCTTGCCCCATTTGACATCCATGGAAATGCCGGCGCGAATTCCGCTTAACCAAACATTTCCGCCATCATCGACAATGCCAACATTCTGACCGTCCGGGTTAAGGACGTTTGCGCCGAATGGCGGGAATGACCCGTCAGCAAGGCGAATGATCGCCATCGCTTTAAGACCCGAAATAACGTCAAATTTACGATAGCCAATAGCGCCCTGAGTCAACGTCGTTTCCAGAACGGAATTACTGGCCTCGGCATTGTCAGGCAATTTATTAATATCAATACTCAGACTGGTTTTGTTATAACTGCTGACGTCTGAAATAACCGCCTTACCGAAGCGGTTGGTCAACATCGTATTGCCATAGCCTTGCACCGGGATCCCCGTGGCATCGCCGGTGTCGACGAGTACCCGCGTTTCTCCCGCTGCGCCGACACGATGTAAAGCAGCGCCTTTCATCGTTGCGGTCATACCGCCGCGGACGGATAAGCCCGCTGAGGTATATTGATTTTGCTGATAATCCACATTCGTGGTGATCTCCGCAAAATCAGCTAAATGATCGTAATAACCACTGACTGACGCGCCATTGTCTCCGCCCCCCGCGGAAACACGGTAGCTGTCGCCATTTTTTAAACGATCGTTATAAGCGATGTTTTGCGTATTACTGCTGCCGCTCATACTGGAATAAACGCTTAAGTTGCCGGAATCTCCCCATGGAATAGAAATGGACAAATACGCACCGTCGTCTTTCAGGCCATTAAATTTATTCCGATAAGCGGTTAACGAAGCGCTGATATTCTTCATTTTGCCGAAATCGAAATAGCGGGACAGCGATAAGCTATAACGATCTTCCGTCGGGCTATTCCAGTAAGTTTGATGCGAATAGTTCAGGTATGCGCTCAGGTTCAATGCTTCCAGTTGCTGGTTGAACGTGATGGTGTACATCTCTTTACTTTGCTGGAAGTTTTCAGAGGCGTTGTCACCAGCAAACCCACCATACGTTTTCGCATCTTTATAGGCATTGAAGTCGTTAAAGCTCATGAAATTCTTTTCAGAAAAGCGATACCCTGCGAAGGTCACCTGACTGTTAGTTTCATCAAAGCGCTTTGAATAGCTCACCCGATAGGACTGCCCTTTACGGCTTGAGCCATCAAGGTTTGCATCAGAACGCGTTACGTCGAAAGCGAGCGCGCCCAACATCATTAAGTCGCGACCGATACCCACGGCCATAGAGCGATAATCTTTACTCGCGATAGCGCCGCCATATAACGACCAACCGTTACTTACCCCCCAGGAAAATTCGCCGGAGCCAAATCCTTCGCCCTCAACGCTGTGATCGTTATTCGTCGGCCTGCCCGTATAAATCTTATAACGGAGGCTGCCCGGCCGGGTGAGGTAAGGGATACTGGCGGTGTTGACCTTATATTCCTGCACACTGCCGTCTTGCTCCTGAACACGAACATCCAGCGTACCCGACACTGCGCTGTTTAAATCCTGAATGGCAAAGGGTCCGGAGGCGACCTGCGTTTCATAGATCACACGGCCTTGCTGAGAAACCGTCACTTTGGCGTTAGTCTTTGCCACCCCGGTCACTTCCGGCGCGTAACCACGTAAGTTTGGCGGCAACATGCTGTCGTCTGACACCAGGCTTGCACCGGTGAATTTCAAGCTGTCGAAAATGTTTGAGTTAAGGTAGTCCTCACCTAACGTCAGCTTCGCGCCCATCCTGGGTAATGGGCGATAAAGATAAAAGCGGTTCCAGGTCCACGCAGGTTGCGTCCCCTCTTCATTATTACTGGCATCATTCTGATAATTGCTCTGCCAGTCAGCCCTTGCGCGCCATGGCCAAAGTTTGCGCCAAACGTTCCGTTACCGGAGAGGGAGTTTCGATCTGTTTTATTATTGCCCTGCCCCTGGCTTGTCAGTGCGTTAAAGTTGTAATCAGCCAGCAGGCCGGGAATCCCATTTTCCCACATGCTGCTGGGTACCCAGTTTTCAGAGGAGTACTCGAGGTAGGCTTGCGGAACGTTTAGGGTCAACGTACTGGTACCCATGTCCGCTTCAGCTTCCACACCCTCGAGACTGGTCACATCGACGCACTGGTTGTTGTGCCAGAGCGTAAAGGATTTAAGGTATTTTTCTTTAAAGCCTAACTTTTGCACTAATTCAGGCACGAAACAGGCTTTCGACCCCTTCTCATCACCGTCCGGCGCATAAAAAGAGATGGGTTGTTCTTCCAGGGCGTTCTGATTAACCCGAATAATAAAATTATAATCACCGGGCATGATATAACCACGCCGGGAAAACTGGCTTACATCGATATTTTGTTTATCTTGGACATCCATAATATCGGTGTTGAACTGGATATCGTCTTCTGCTTTTACCATAGCAGGTATACATGCCAGTACGCACAGAGCTATTACAGAAATTTTAAATTCCTGTAATTTTTTCTTACTCTTTTTCGTATGCGAATTAGCCATAAGTTACCGTGCTTACCATAAGCAGTTACATTTGAAAAAACAAATCAGAACACGTTAAAAATATTCGACGTGATAGCGGATAATTGAGCTGTAATTACCTGCTTTAAAATTATTACTGGTCTTAATCAGACGAATGGCATAATCCAGTTCAATTTGATCTGGACTTTTAGAAACATAGGGTGTTTTTTCACCGTTGCTAATTATATGGCCGTCTCTGTCGGTTATTTTTAACGCGAGACCTAATACATCTCCACTCAGTTTAAACAAGCCATTTTCATCTGTACCTTCAAACGTAACGCGTAAAAATGTCCACGGAATTGCTTGCGCAGTCGCGCTCAGTGCACATTTCGAAAGAAACAGAGAAAATAGTTGTGGTGGCCCTTCTCCTGTACGTGATAATGCGCCCCGGGACACATCAGGCATTTCAATCACCTGATAACCAGACGCGTCGCTGTTCGAGGTAGTGCTTGTCGACATAGCGCATGCATTACTAAGAACTTCACCCTGTACATTAACCGTCCCGTGGAAAGGTGTAAGAAAATCATGGGCATTAACATGAAAAACGCAGCTAAGTAATGCGATGGCAACCCAGCGGCAAGATACATAAACCATGACATCAGCCCTTTCTGTTTGACAGTTATACGCCTGCATACACAGGCGTATCATTCAAAAATTAGCTCTTACTGATAAGCTAAAGAAAAGTCTGCAATAGAGGTGAATTCACCCGGGGTGATCGTTGCTGATGCACCGTTACCCTGCAGATATGCAGAGAAGTTAAGGTGGTTATCACCGTTTTGAAGCGTTTGCGGCGCAGTTGCAGTGCCGAGTTTAATCTGAGTGCTGGAGCCGTCAGTCAGAATAATGCTGGCACCTTTAGCGGTACCGGTCAGGCCCAGAGAACCATCAACCACGCCAGCGGAGCCAGTGAAGGTGGTGGTAACAGTTTTAAGGGTTGACGTGTCGCAGTTAGTCAGCAGAATCGTGAACGGACGCGGATCGCTGGTACCGCTTTTAGAATTAGCTTCTAAAACGCCCTGTGCAATGCCGCCAAAATCCACAGTCAGCGCTTCGCCATCCTGACCCGGAGCGATAGAGCACGGTGCGTTCAGAATAGAACCGGTGAAGGTCACCGTACCATGCCCCTGATCGGCTGTAACTGCTGCATTAGCAACGCCAGACAACATTGAAACACCCATTACAGACGCCAGTGCTACTTTTTTAAAGTTCATAACTTTATCCTTTAAAGTTGGTAATTTCCTTGAGATATTTTTTACTGCCACTCGCCATAACAAATACAAAATAAATATTAAAAGGATGATACCCATAAGTATCATCAATTAATGATTTACATATTCTAAAGGCGTTGTGTTACAGCGCTAAATAATATGATTATTTTAACAATAAAAATATTATTTTTTATTTAAGCACTCAACCATTAGGACAATGACCTAGGAAAATACTTAAATCGTACGCTTAATATATAACCGCAATAACCTCTGGAAAATAAACTTTACGTTTATTCATCTTTTAGTTTTTTTATATTGACCTGACGCCAGCTTTATCAGGCTTAGCGGTTAATACCCTGAAATAATGTTTTAGCCTAACATTCGCTCAACAAAAAATAACCGATTATCTAATTAATTTTTATTAAAAATGATTATCTATTGCAATCTCATAGACTTAAATACCACATCGATTAACAGCCGCTTCGGTTAAAAAAGGATTAACACTTAACTCTAATGAGGTATTAAGCGCAGTGTGGCAAAGCAGTCGTTAATACTCATGGTAATAACGTCAAACATAACAGCGTCAGGCCAAAGCTGATGACCATCGCCAGAATAGAAGAGTGCGTTGTTATTAATAAAAAAAACCACGCCGAGGCGTGGTTTTAGGTTAGACATGAGGTCGTCTGTCGAGCCAGTTACCCGTTTCTATGCGCTCCAGACCTTTAACGTCACGTTGATATACATACATCCACGCGCTGCCAAAGGGCGTTTGAATCAGCTGACGCCGATACTCTCCCCCCTTAGTACGCAGCGCATCCAGTTCGGCAAGCGTACTGGCGTCGATACGATACACTTCGCCTAACACCTCCCCTTCGCCCGGCACCGCGCCAGGATAGTGGCCGATGCTGAACAACTGAAAGTTTTCAACCGTGTGATCGCCCAGCCACTGAGCATTGGTCATCCAGTGGCTGTTACCTTGTTTGCGTCTTAAACTACCGTAGACAAATATTCGCATTGCTAAAACTCGAACTGATAGAGCAAATCGAGTGCCTGATCCACGCCAGACACCGCTTCCAGATACAGCTTAGGCATCAGGCGATACCGCAGGGTTAAGGTCGCCAGAGAATCAAAGATACCCACACCATACTTCACCTGCAGACCCGGCAGTACATAGCCACTGACCACTACCTGCGAGGAGTCGCCAACTCCCTGGGTATCCAGCGCCAGATTGCTGACGCCAAACGTCTCGCCGATTTTACCCACAACCTGACCACTTTGTGCAACCCCCAGTCCAACCAGCATTGACGTCATCGCCTCGCTATCGCTCTGCCCGCTCTCAAGCCCTTGCCCCCGCAACAGATAGGAAAGCGCTTCCTGTTGCGACATGGCCGGGTCTGAGAACACTTCTACCCTGGGTTCATCCGGCGTGCCCGTCACCCGAACGCCCGCAGTCACATCGTTCTCCGTGGCATCCGGATTTCGGATTGCTTCAATGTTTAATAACGGCTGATCCGGCGGGCCAGAGAACAGGAGTTCCCCTTTACGCACAATCAAATCCTGACCATAGGCGCGAAAACGTCCTTGCGGGATATTCACCTGTCCGTTTAAGCCCAGTCCCTGTTTATCCTGGGCGACTTTCAGATCGCCCGTTAAACGCGCCCGCAATCCGAAGGCGCTCATACGGACATCGTTCCCCACATGCACCGTCAGATTGCTGTTGATCGGAATGGCTGCCGTCGGCGCGCTTTCTGGTTTCAACTGCGCATCAAGCATCACCTCATCACTTGATACATCGACAGCGCTTTCCGGCAACTCTTGTACCACAATACGCGCCCAGGGCACATCCACTCGCCCATCAAGCGTAATCAGGCTTGGCGTCGCTTCCAGTACCACATCCGGCGATACATCAAGGCGTACGATCGGCGGCACGGTGATCCGCACCTTGTCCCCTTTCGCCGCTATGCGTGCGCGCCAGTTATCAAGCTGGCTCCAGTCGGCATCGCCATTCAGTGTGATTTGCCCGCGACGGGTGTCGACCACCCCCTGAAGCGTGGAACTCATCCCATTAAATACCATGGTGACCTGGCTTGGCCGCATATCAAACGGCATAAAGTTACCGTCGATATCCACACCGTTAAGCTGCATCTGACCAAAAAGCTGCGGTTGCGTCGCGTTGCCACCTAACCGCAGATTGGCATTCAGCAGCCCCGCCGCTTTTTCGCCGCGCGAGAATAACGTGTTCACCATCGCCAGCGAGAAATTACGAATGTTGACATTGCCAGACAGGGTGCGGCGGTTTTGCGGATCGGCAATCTGCACTTTGCCATCAAACTGCCCGTTACCCGCCAGACGCAGCAGCCAGCCCAACTCAGCCTGGTTGTTACGCAATGAGGCATTCAGGCTCAGGGTGTCGAACGCTACCGGCAACACGCTTTCATTGACGCGTTGCGTCACTTTTACACCGCGCCCATCCAGCGTTACGCTACCCTGCGGCAACCCTTCTTTCGTGGTGTCCCATGCCACGTCCGCCTTTCCGGTGAATACGCCGCTCGCCTGCGTTTCCGGCGGCAGGAACGGCTTCACCATGGCTAAATCAAAGCGTTGAAGCTCCACTACCGCACGCCCTTGCGCACCCGCATCCACGGCCTGTGGCAGGCACAGTCGGGCATTTGGGTTGCTCCAGCAGTGCGGGCCGATATTGATTTTTTGCTCCTTGCCACGGTAATCCAGCGCAATCTCACGGCTTTGCGACCAGGGGCCGACCGGCGTCTCAAAACGGGTATTTTCCAGCGTACCGCGCCAGCGTTGTTCAGCGCGATCAAAGCTGCCTTTCAGATTAAGCTGCCCCGACACCGGATCGCCCTGTACCCGCAGCGCCAGTTGATGATTTTTCTCGCTACCTTTGGCGTTAACCGTCGCCAGCGCGATATTCAGCCCCGGCTGGACGACACGCTCGACGCGCACGTCCAGGGTGCCGCCAATCTGATCGGTGGATTTGATATCGCCGTCCACGCGCACCTGGGCAATCGACAACTCCTGCCAGCGCAAATTACGGGCGGTGATGTCCGCCAGCACCTGTGGCGCCTCTACCGTTCCGCGAATCTTAACCAGGCCTTTCGCAGTACCGCCCAGGCCCGGCAAAGCGTTATTAAGATTCGGCGCGTCGATGCTGGCGTCCAGCTCCAGGTCTTCCACGCCAAGCTCGCCTTTGATGTCGGCGGTATTGCGCCCCAGCGCAACGTGCAGCCCGGGGATGACCCACTGCATATAGCTGTTGCCCTGCAGTTTGCCGTCGACCTTAACAGCATTTTGTTTGACGTTGCCCGCCAGCTTAATTTCCGGCACGTTGAGTTGCCAGGTTCCGCCATACAGACTGCCGCGCAGCTTCACTAAACCATCCAGTTTCGCAGGCCAGTCAGGCCAGGTTTTGGCCGTATTGATTTTGTTCAGCGTCAGTTCGCCGCGCCAGCTGATCGCCTGTTGCCAGTCCAGCACGGCTTTCAGTTCGGTCGTACCTTCCAGTGCGGCGACGGTTAACTTATCAAGATTGATATTTTGCTCGTTGCCCTTTGCGTCGAGGGTAATCGTAGCCGGTGGTATCGACTCACCTTTTACCGCCGTACGGAAACTCAGCGTATAGTCGGTCATCTTGCCGGTGAGCTTGAGCTTAAGATCGTCCGCCTGATACTGTTTCTCACCGGTAAACGGCCAGTACAGCTGCTCGCTGGTGATATCCAGATTTAACGGCAGGCCCGCTTCCCCCAGGCGCGTTTGACCACGCAGCACCATGTCCACCGGCCCGGAAAGATTAACCCCGAACTCAAGCTGTTCGCGCAGCGCGCCGCCAACTTTAATTTTGACCTTTTCACCTTTGACGGGATCGACATTGAGGGTGCTGTTCAGGGTGATATCTACCGGCCAGTTGTTGCGCAGTTCTGCACGCCCTGTGGCGTTGAGGGTGCCCTGGGTGGAATCGATATCCAGCGCGTCCAGCGTTGCAAGGCCGTCAACGCTGCTGACTTTGAGCAGCATTGCGTTAACCGTGACATCAGTGTCGCCCGTCAGACGCAGTTGCTCGCCTTTAAATGACTGAATAGTCAGATTTAAGGGCAAGTGCACATCCGTCATTTCCGGCAGTACCGGTTTCGAGAAGAGCTGCTTCAGGGTCTCGCCGAGCGGCGGTTCATCCGGCTGCGGATTGTCTATTTTCGGCTCGACCACTTCTTCCTGCGCCACTTTGGCGACCTTCGGCAAGGCGATCAATAATCCCTGTAGCGTGGTCGGCGTGAGCGTTAAATCGCGGTCGCGCCAGTCAAGCCCCGACGTGAAATCCATCACCGAGACGGTGGTGTCATCAATGCGGATGTTGATGTTATTCAGCGTCACTTTGCTCAGCGCAATGGGATAAGGCGTGGAGAGATCGAGCGGCCCGCTGTCTTCTTCTTCAACCTGCGCCGCTGGCGGCATTTTCTTTGTATCAATCACGACATTGATATCGCGTAACGACAGCGCATTCACGCACAGGCTGCTGTCACGCAGGCATGACAGCTTCACGGCAAGATGCACATCGCCCGCCAACACATTCACGCCAGGCTGCTCATACCGCAGGTTTTTGATGGTCAGGTCGCGCCAGCCACCAGTCACGCTGCCGATTTCCAGCCCCGGCACCCACCGATCGGCGGCTTTAAAGACGAGATGGAGGCCGGTGGTGGTGCCGACTAAAAACCCGACTATCCCGATCAAAACGACCAGAAACAGCATCACGGCAAGGGTGATTTTCTTCCATAAACTCATAACTCTGGCCCCAAACCGATATAGAACTGCAATCCATGTTCCTCTTTGTCCCCAATGGGCACCGCAAAATCGAGCTTAACCGGCCCAACCGGGGACTGCCAGCGCACACCCACGCCCGCGCCGGTTTTAAAATCGCTGCGGCGGATGTCATTTACCGCCTCGCCGGAATCGACAAACATCGCACCCCACCATTTCCCGGTAACGTTGTACTGGTACTCCAGCGATCCGGTGGCCAGTTTGGACGCACCGGTGAGTTTGCCTTCATCGTTCTCCGGCGAAATGGATTTGTATTTATAGCCGCGAATACTGCGGTCGCCGCCCGCAAAGAAGCGGAGATCCGGCGGGACTTTGTCGAAATCGCCGGTTTCAATCCAGCCCAGATTGCCACGCGCGACAAAGCGGTGACGGTCATACAAGGTACGGATCCAGACGTTTTGCGCCTGCAATACCACAAAGTCCACATCAGAACCCCAGGCGGTATTGGAATAATCCACTGAATAGCGTTGTGAATCCCCCCAGGTGGGCATTAACCCGCCGCGGGAGCGGGTGCGGCTAATCATCACCCCTGGATATAACAGCATGGTGGTATTGGTGACGTCCGCCTGGGTAAAGTGATCGAGACTCCAGCGCAGGTTAATGGCGCGCTGCCAGCCGCTCGACAAGTCCCAATAGCGCGAGACCGCAAGGGTAGTAGAATCCGCTTCGGTATCGTTTAAATCAGTGCGCTTAAAGCCGCCCTGCACCAGGTAATACTGTTCGATAGGGTTTTTCAGCAGCGGCACTTTATAGCTGAAGTCCAGCTGCTGTTCCGGAGCGGAAATACTGGCGCTGGTGGTAAAGCTGTGTCCCCAGGAGTTAATCCAGGGTTTGTGCCAGGTGGCTTTGATACGCGGCCCGACATCAGTGGAGTAACCCACGCCGGTTTCGACCCTGTTTTGAATTCGCGGCGAAAGCACGCCATGCAACGGCAGCACTTTGGTTTTACGCGCCTTATCAAATTCCGGCGCTACCACCACAGAGTTAAACCAGCCGGTGGCGGAGAGCCGCCGGTTCAGTTCGGCCAAATCTTTAGACTGGTAATAATCCCCCTGATCGAACGGCACCAGGCTTTGCAAATACTCCTCCCGTATCTGGGAGCCTTCAAAGGTAACGGGCCCAAATCGGTAGCGTTCGCCGCTGTTGTAATCGATGTCCCAGAATGCCTGATGGCGATCCAGGGAGACGCCTAACTGGCTTTTAGTAAACTCGCTGTCGAAGTAGCCTTTGCGTAAAGAAACGCGGGTAAGACTTTTCTTAAAATTATCGTAATCGCCGTGGTCGAGCACCGTTCCAATGGCGGGACGGGTACTGAGAAGATCGAGATAGTCACGATCGGTGCGGGCGCCGCCGCGCAAAATCACATCCGTTCCGCCAATACGAACCGGTTCACCAGGCGTGACTCTGGCGATTAAAACCTGTCGGCCTTTAGGGGGCGGCGGACGGAGATCAAAGTCGATAGTCGGCTCGTAATACCCCAGCGCTTTTAACCCGTTACGGATGGCATCATCCACGCGCGCCCGAAACTGTCGGTCAGGTGTAACTTCGTCGCTTTCTATTGTAGATAGTTGAGCGCGAACGTTTTTTTGCAACTCACCGGTGAGTCCTTCAACTTGCAGACGCACATTCGCCGCGCTGGCGGCAGTGGAGACCAGCATGAAACTGGCGCAGAAACAGAGACGGAATCGTGGCACGTTTTCTCCTGAATTTCCTTTTTCCCACCCCTGGAAGGAAACGTAGTGCCGCTCCGCGGCCTGATGAAAATTCCCGCGCAACGGGAATTGAAAAAGAGACGACAACCCAAATATTTCTTATGTTTAAATCTAGACGTATTTATCAACTGTATTGTGTGCAAAGACACGCCGTGTGACAACCTTAGCGAGGCTGTTGCTTTTTTCTCCATTTAAGGGAGACCGACGATGAATTTTTTTGATAAAAAGCACCTGATCGACCCGGATCAGGCCTTGCCTGGACGCAGTACGCCGATGCCGGTCGCCGCGCTTCATGCCGTTAACGAACACTCAATGACCAATGTGCCGGAAGGGATGGAAATCGCTATCTTTGCCATGGGCTGTTTTTGGGGAGTGGAACGCCTGTTCTGGCCATTGCCTGGGGTCTACAGCACAGCGGCGGGGTATTCCGGCGGTTATACTCCGAACCCGACTTATCGCGAAGTGTGTACCGGTAAAACCGGTCATGCCGAAGCGGTGCGCATCGTTTACGATCCGCAAGTCATCAGTTATGAGCAACTACTTCAGGTGTTCTGGGAGAATCATGATCCTGCCCAGGGCATGCGCCAGGGTAACGATACGGGGACGCAATACCGTTCGGCGATCTATCCGTTAACGCCGGAGCAGGACAGCGCCGCTCATGCAAGCCTGGCGCGCTTTCAAAAAGCCATGGAGGATCAAGGCGATCATCGCACCATTACCACGGAGATCGCCAGCGCAAAGCCGTTCTATTACGCTGAAGACGAACATCAGCAGTACCTGCATAAAAATCCTTATGGATATTGCGGCATAGGCGGAATTGGGGTGTGTTTACCGCCCCAGGGATGATCTCTGGCGGCTAAACAGCCGCTGCTGTTATACTATGCGTTAAATTGCGGGCTCGCTCTTCGGTGAGCCCGCATTTATCATGTTATTTTCAATAGTATTTTCACTTCCCTTCCGAGGATCCGGCTCAGGCTGGATAAACTATGTTAAACAGTATTTTATTAATACTTTGTCTCATCGGCGTCAGTGCGTTCTTCTCGCTATCCGAGATCTCGCTGGCTGCCTCCCGTAAGATCAAACTGAAACTGATGGCGGATGAAGGAAACATCAACGCCATGCGCGTCCTGAAAATGCAGGAAAACCCGGGGATGTTTTTCACCGTGGTGCAGATTGGCCTCAACGCGGTCGCCATTCTTGGCGGTATCGTCGGCGATGCGGCGTTCTCTCCGGCATTTCATAAAATTTTCGACGGCTTTGTGTCTCCGGAACTTGCGGAACAACTGAGCTTTATCATGTCGTTTTCGCTGGTCACGGGCGCCTTTATTTTAATTGCCGACCTGACGCCGAAACGCATCGGTATGATTGCGCCTGAAGTGATTGCGTTGCGCATCATCAACCCGATGCGCTTCTGTCTCTTCCTGTTCCGCCCGTTAGTCTGGTTCTTCAACGGTCTCGCCAACGTCATTTTCCGGATCTTCAAACTACCCATGGTACGGAAAGACGACATCACGTCTGATGACATTTATGCCGTGGTGGAAGCCGGCGCCCTCGCGGGCGTGCTGCGCAAGCAGGAACATGAACTGATTGAAAACGTGTTCGAACTCGAATCGCGCACGGTGCCGTCCTCCATGACGTCGCGTGAAAATATCGTCTGGTTCGACTTGCACGAAGATGAGCAAAGCCTGAAGAATAAAATTGCTGAGCATCCCCACTCCAAGTTCCTGGTCTGTAATGATGATATCGACCATATCGTCGGTTATGTGGATTCCAAAGAGCTGCTGAATCGGGTGTTGGGTAATCAAAGTCTGGCGCTCAACAGCGGTGTGCAAATTCGCAATACGCTGATCGTGCCCGATACCCTTACGCTTTCAGAGGCGCTGGAAAGCTTCAAAACCGCAGGCGAGGATTTCGCGGTCATCATGAACGAATATGCGCTGGTGGTCGGTCTTATTACGCTCAATGACGTGATGACGACCCTGATGGGCGATCTCGTTGGACAGGGGCTGGAAGAGCAAATCGTGGCGCGCGATGAAAACTCGTGGCTGATTGACGGCGGTACGCCAATAGATGACGTCATGCGCGTACTGGATATTGACGAATTCCCGCAGTCCGGCAACTACGAAACCATCGGCGGCTTTATGATGTTTATGCTGCGTAAAATTCCCAAACGCACCGACTCGGTGAAATTCTCCGGCTACAAATTCGAAGTGGTGGATATTGATAACTACCGCATCGATCAGTTACTGGTGACGCGTATCGACAATAAACCGACTGTGCTGGTCCCCCGCAAGCCGGAAGAAACCGCGGCATCCTGACTGACGCCAGAAACATTAACGGCCCCATGGGGGCCGTTGTTATATGTACTACAGCGATGGTTTTTAAACACTAACGACCTCATTGGGCCGTTTGGATTACTGCACACGTACGATTAAAGGATTAGGCCGTCTCGGTCTGGAGACGCATAACCTGACGGTTAACTTCGGACATCACAGAGTAATGCTGCTTGTCCTTCACTTTCGGGATCAGGATCTTACCCTTATCGAACTCGAAAGCGCCGACATCCTTGATATATAACCGTCCACGGAACAGGATCTTCACGTATTTAGCCACCTGAAGGGGGTTATAACGTTGGAATATTTTCACTTTTTCTACTCCTGCTTAGTGTTACGCCCCGGCGGTACCACAATCGGACCGTCATGGATAAGGCGCAAATTTTGTTGCCAGATGACTATAGACCAGTTTGGTCAGGTCACACAGTGTGGTGGAGTTTATTTACCGTTTTATTACACTTTTTGAGAGTTTTCTTTTCATTAGCTCAGAAAACGCAGTATAAAGCGCGATTTTCTTCAGGATATGTGCGTCCGCCCGCAAACTGGCATCAAGGTTGCGGGAAAAGAGAGGATTTAGCACATATGCTTAACATGTCAGGACTAAGTGGTCCGATCACCTGCTTACAACAACAATTAGGGAGTCGATTTATGACCCTTCGCAAAGCCGTTGCGCTCGCGACACTGCTGCTGCCATTAATGGCATCGGCACATAACTTTCAGGATAATCAGCGCGTCCCGCCTGTTGGCGTGACCGACCGGGGCGAACTGATTCTTACTAACGATAAGTTTAGCTATAAAAACTGGAATAGCGCGCAGCTAAGTGGAAAAGTGCGAGTGGTGCAGCATATTGCCGGGCGTACCTCCGCAAAAGAGAAAAACGCCGGGCTGATTGAGGCGATTAAAAACGCCAAACTGCCCCACGATACTTATCAAACCACCACTATCGTCAACACCGATGACGCCATCCCCGGTAGCGCGATGTTTGTGCGCAGCAGCCTGGAAGACAATAAAAAGCTCTATCCGTGGTCACAGTTCATCGTCGACAGCAATGGCGTTGTCGCGAAATCCTGGGCGCTGGAGCCGGAAAGCTCCGCGGTTGTGGTGCTGGATAAACAAGGGCGGGTGCAATTCGCCAAAGACGGCGGGCTGACCCAGCAGGAAGTGCAGCAGGTCATGGACCTGCTGCAAAAGTTGCTTAGTAAATAGAGACTCTGAAGCCGGGGTTCAGGAATGACTCACGGGGCGTGTAATCCAGCGTGACGCCTTTCCAGTCGTTAACATGAGCCCCGGCAGCCACCGCCACCGCATGTCCTGCGGCAGTATCCCACACGCAGGTCGGCCCGAAACGCGGATAAAGTTGCGCCTGCCCTTCCGCCACCAGACAAAACTTAAGCGATGAACCAATGGATGTGGTCTGGTGCTCGCCTAACTGCTGCAAATACTCTTTGAGCTCATCATCCGCATGGGAGCGACTGATCACCACCAGCGGCGGCCTGGCATCGCGTACATGAATTTGATTACGAATATCGCACTCTTCTTTCCACGCTTTCCCCTCGGCAGCGCTGTACATCACGTTCATGACGGGCGCGAAGACCACACCAAGCACCGGCTTACCGTTATCAATCAGCGCAATATTGACGGTAAATTCGCCGTTGCGCTTGAGAAACTCTTTGGTACCGTCAAGCGGGTCCACCAGCCAGTAACGCTGCCAGTGCTGACGAATTTCCCAGGCCGGCGGATCTTCCTCCGACAAGACCGGAATGTCCGGCGTCAGCGCGGTGAGCCCTGCGACGATAATTTTGTGGGCGGCGATGTCAGCCGCCGTCACCGGGGAGTCATCGGTTTTCTGAACGGCATCAAGCGGCTTCTCACCCTGATAGACCTGCATAATGGCGTTTCCCGCCTCGCGCGCCAGTTGGCATACCTGTTCTAACATCTTCCACCTCGTCATGTGCGGCAGGCATTTTCTGCCGCTGATTAACTCTTTGTTTTACATAATGACTTCTTATATAGCATTGCGTCTGATTACACCATCTGTGATAGAGCATGGATTTCCTGACAATGTTTTATGGCAGGATTCACATTTCTGTAAGCAACAGCCTATACATACATATTCTTTTGCAACAGAGATCGTAAAAAGGACCTTGATGATGATTAAGTTTAGCGCAACGCTCCTGGCGACGCTTGTAACGGCCAATGTCTGTGCCGCAACGGTCGATTTAAGAATTCTCGAAACCACCGATTTGCACAGCAATATGATGGATTTCGACTATTACAAAGATGCCCCTACGGAAAAATTCGGCCTGGTGCGCACCGCCACGTTGATTAACGCCGCACGCGGCGAGGCCACCAACAGCGTGCTGGTGGATAACGGCGATCTGATTCAGGGCAGCCCACTGGGCGATTACATGGCGGCGAAGGGCCTGAAGGACGGCGATGTTCACCCGGTGTTCACCGCAATGAATACCCTCGATTACGCCGTAGGTAATCTGGGCAACCATGAATTTAACTACGGTCTGGATTATCTCCATAAAGCGCTGGCTGGGGCAAATTACCCCTACGTTAACGCCAACGTGATTGACGCCAAAACGCAAAAACCGCTGTTCACGCCCTGGTTAATCAAACCTACCGAAGTTAAAGACAGAGACGGCAAAACGCACACGCTGAAAATCGGCTATATCGGCTTTGTGCCGCCGCAAATTATGACCTGGGATAAAGCCAACCTGAGCGGCAAAGTCACCGTGACCGATATCACCGAAACCGCCCGCCGCTATATTCCGCAGATGCGCGCCAGCGGTGCCGATCTGGTGGTCGTTGTAGCGCATTCAGGCCTTTCCGCCGAGCCCTACAAAGCGCTGGCGGAGAATTCAGTGTATTACCTGAGCCAGGTGCCAGGCGTAGACGCCATCCTGTTTGGCCATGCCCATGTGGTATTCCCGGGTAAAGATTTCGCCGCCATAAAAGGCGCGGATATTGAGAAAGGGACGTTAAACGGCATTCCGGCGGTGATGCCCGGCATGTGGGGCGATCATCTGGGCGTCGTGGACATGGTGCTAAACAATGATGCCGGGAAATGGCAGGTCAACGAGGCGAAAGCGCAGGCGCGGCCCATTTATGATGCCGCCGCGAAGAAATCCCTGGCGGCGGAAGACGCAAACCTGGTGAAGGTGCTGAAGCCTTCCCATGACGCCACGCGTGATTTTGTCAGCCAGCCTATAGGGAAATCCGCTGATAATCTCTACAGCTATCTGGCGCTGGTTCAGGACGATCCGACCGTGCAGGTGGTCAATAACGCCCAGCGCGCCTACGTTGAGCATTTTATTCAGGGCGATCCGGATCTGGCTTCGCTGCCGGTACTGTCAGCCGCCGCGCCGTTTAAAGTGGGCGGCCGTAAAAACGATCCGGCAAGTTATGTAGAAGTGGAAAAAGGCCAGCTCACGTTCCGCAACGCTGCCGATCTTTACCTTTATCCGAATACGCTGGTGGTCGTTAAAGCCAGCGGTAAAGAGGTTAAAGAGTGGCTGGAGTGTTCCGCCGGACAGTTTAACCAGATCGACGTTACTAACAGTAAGCCCCAGAGCCTGATTAACTGGGATGGTTTCCGCACCTATAACTTTGACGTTATTGACGGCGTAAACTATCAGATTGACGTTACCCAACCCGCAAAATATGACGGCGAATGCCAGCTCATCAATGCCGGGGCGGAGCGGATCAAGGACCTGACCTTTAACGGCAAACCCATTGATATGAACGCGACATTCCTGGTCGCGACCAATAACTATCGCGCTTACGGCGGTAAGTTTGCCGGTACCGGCGACGCACACATCGCCTTCGCTTCTCCGGATGAAAACCGCTCGGTGCTTGCCGCATGGATTGGCGCGCAAACCAAACAGGCCGGAGAAATCCATCCGGCTGCGGATAACAACTGGCGTCTTGCGCCCATCCACAGCGATAAACCGCTGGATATCCGCTTTGAAACGTCGCCAGGCGAAAAAGCCGCTGCGTTTATCCAGCAAAAAGCGCAGTATCCGATGAAACACGTCGGCAACGATGAGATTGGTTTTGCGCTGTATCAGCTCGATTTAACGGCCCATTAAGCGGCGCTGGCGTCCCGTCCCTGACGGGACGCCATAACCTGCGGTAAATTTATTTCAATCCAGTCCGCCAGCGCGGCCACCTTCTCGCTGACGTCCTCACCCAGCGGCGTCAGGCTGTATTCCACATGGGGCGGTACGACCGGGTAAGAAACCCGGTTGACGAAGCCGTCCTGCTCCAGCCATTGCAGCGTCTGGGCCAGCATTTTTTCGCTTACCCCACCCATTTTGCGCCGTAGATCGCTGAACCGATGCGTGCCGTCGCGCAGCGCCACCAGAATCAGTACGCCCCAACGGCTGGTCACATGCTTCAACACATCCCGCGACGGGCACTGTTCCGCAAACAAATTACCGTCGCGCAGTTGTTGCGTAAGGCTTTTGGTAGAGGGCATTTTTATACTTACCTTTTTGTACGTACTTACTAAAAGTTAGTTAGGGTGGTAGTGTGCCACAACACCTACCAAATACGAAGGAGTAACATCATGATTGCAGTAACCGGCGCAACCGGCCAGCTTGGCCAATTAGTCATCAATGAACTGTTAGCAACCCATAACGCTCAGGATCTTGTGGCGATCGTGCGTAATCCTGCGAAAGCACAGGCACTCGCACAAAAAGGGGTTCAGGTTCGCGAAGCGGACTATGGCAACTCTGCAGCGCTGGCACAGGCGCTACAGGGCGTGGAAAAGCTACTGCTGATTTCATCAAGCGAAGTGGGCCAACGCGCCCCCCAGCATCGTAATATCATTAATGCGGCAAAATCCGCTGGCGTACAGCTGATCGCCTATACCAGCCTGCTGCATGCAGACACATCTCCGCTGGGGCTACGCGCCGAACATATTGAAACCGAAAACGATCTGGCGCAATCCGGCATCCCCTTTGTACTGCTGCGCAACGGCTGGTATAGCGAAAACTATCTGGCAAGCGTCCCGGCGGCACTGGAACACGGCGCGTTTATCGGCAGCGCCGGGGACGGTAAAATCGCCTCCGCATCGCGTCAGGACTACGCCGCCGCTGCGGCTAAAGTATTGAGCCTCGATAACCAGGCCGGAAAAGTTTATGAGCTGGCGGGCGACGAGGCCTGGACGCTGACGGAGCTGGCAGAAAAACTCTCTGCGCTGACCGGTAAAAGCGTGGTCTATGAGAATCTCAGCGAAGCAGATTTTGCCGCCGCGTTGCAGAACGCCGGTCTGCCTGAAGGATTTGCCCGACTGTTGGCTGATTCCGATGTCGGCGCGTCTAAGGGCGGATTGTATGACGACTGTCATCAGTTGAGCCGTCTGATTGGCCGCCCCACTACCTCCATCGACGACAGCCTCAAAGCCAGTCTGTAATTGTTAATTACTGGTTAATTTTTGTAGCCTTGGCATCGCTCACCCCTATAATGAAGAAAGCGTCGTTAAGGGGGTGAGTTGTGCAAGGGGTTCCAGAACAGTTTACCGATGAAAAAGATCGCGCCCGGTTTCGGCATTTAGCCGCGATCCCGGGCGTCGAGCTTTATCACGCGCATATTGCCCGCTTTGCTTTCGAACCTCATACCCATGAAGCCTTCGGCATCGGCACCATTGAATGGGGAGCCGAGCGCTTTCGTTATCGCGGTGCCGATCATGTCGCGGCGGTAAATTCTCTTGTGACCATGAACCCGGACGAACTTCACACGGGCGAAGCCGAAACCCACGGCGGCTGGCGCTACCGAATGATCTACATCGAACCGGCTTTGCTGGAGCAGATCACGGGCGTCAGACAGTGGTGGTTTAATGATGTTGAACGCCACGATCCGCTGCGCGCCCAGACGACGGGCCGGATCATTTACAACCTGTGGCATCAACACGATCCGCTGGCCCAGCAAGGCTTATTATTCGAGCTGATCGAAGCGTTCCGCCCTTATGCCCGCCATGGCGGTAAACAAATCCTTACCGGCCATACCCGTTTCGACCGGGTACGCGACTATGTGCATGATAACTACATGCACGCGCTGAGCCTTGAGGAGCTGGCGCGCGAGGCGGCGCTCAGCCCCTACCATTTTCTGCGTCAGTTTAAAGCGCATTTCCATGTTACGCCCCATCAGATGTTGATGGCGGTCCGCTTATGGCGCGCCAAACAGTTTTTGACTAATGGCATGCCCGCCTCCGAAGTGGCCATCGCTACCGGGCTGAGCGATCAATCACATCTGACGCGTGCCTTTACTCGCCGCTACGGCATTACGCCGGTGCGCTATCAAAAGCAGGTCGTCAGAGGTTAAAAGCGCAATCTCATACAATATTTCGCTGCCTCGACCGACGACACTGGACGTTGGTTTGTCTCAACCGGGATGCGTCATGTTTACTGGAGTATTGTTCGCCCTTGCCGCAGGGCTGATGTGGGGATTGATTTTCGTTGGGCCGCTGATCGTGCCTGAGTATCCGGCTGTGTTGCAATCGACAGGACGCTATCTGGCGCTGGGTCTGATTGCTATTCCTGTCGCCTGGCTGGGCCGCCGCCGTTTACTGCAACTCTCCTCCCGCGACTGGTGGACGGCCCTGTGCCTCTCCGCCGTCGGGAACCTGATTTACTATGTCTGCCTTGCCAGCGCCATCCAGCGCACCGGCGCGCCGGTTTCCACGATGATTATCGGTACGCTACCGGTCGTGATCCCGGTTTTCGCCAACCTGCTCTACAGCCAGCGCGACGGAAAAATTCCCTGGCGACAACTCACGCCTTCTTTATTGCTTATTGCCTTCGGCTTAATACTGGTGAATTACGCTGAACTGCGCGGCGGTCTGGTGGATTTCGATCTCTGGCGCTATGGCAGCGGAATTGCGCTGGCACTGGTGTCGGTGGTGTGCTGGGCCTGGTATGCGTTACGCAACGCACGCTGGCTACGCGAACACCCGGATAAACCGCCGATGATGTGGGCCACTGCGCAGGGGCTGGTCACACTGCCAATGTCACTGGTGGGTTACGTGGCGGCATGCCTGTGGCTTTCCCATCAACAGACGGCATTCACGCTACCTTTCGGGCCGCGCCCGGCGGTATTTATCACCCTGATGATCGCCATTGCGGTGCTGTGCTCATGGGTAGGCGCGCTATGCTGGAACGAAGCCAGCCAGCGTCTGCCGACGGTGATCCTCGGGCCGCTCATCGTGTTTGAAACGCTCGCTGGCCTGCTCTATACCTTCCTGATGCGCCAGAGCCTGCCGCCGCTGGTCACTGCGCTGGGCATTCTGCTGTTGGTGGTCGGCGTGGTACTGGCCGTACGTGCCAAACCGCAGAAAACACAGCCCGACATCGTTCCCGTTACACCGGGTTCCTGATCTCAAACCGACGCCTTCTGCGTCGGTTATTTTTTGGCTACTCCAAAGGGTTATAGCTTTCCCTTAAAGATGTATTTAAAATGCATCTTATATTCTGATGATTGAGGTAAATGCTATGGCCTTCCGTGATCAACCTTTAGGTGAACTGGCTTTAACCATTCCCCGCGCTTCTGCGCTGTTCCGTAAATACAATCTCGATTTCTGCTGTGGCGGCAAGCAAACCCTGTTGCGTGCAGCAACGCGCCAGGAACTGGATCTGGACGCCATCGAAGCGGAGCTGACCGCCTTGGCTGACGAGCCGATAGAAAAAGAGTGGCGTACCGCACCGCTGGCGGAAATCATCGATCACATTATTGTGCGGTATCACGATCGTCACCGCGAACAACTGCCGGAACTGATTTATCAGGCCACCAAAGTGGAACGCGTACACGCCGATAAGCCGAATGTGCCAAAAGGCCTGACGAAGTACCTGACTATGCTGCATGAAGAGCTTTCCAGCCACATGATGAAAGAAGAGCAGATCCTGTTTCCGATGATTAAACAGGGAATGGGCAGCCACGCGACCGGGCCGATTACGGTAATGGAAAGCGAGCATGATGAAGCGGGTGAACTGCTGGAAGTGATTAAGCACACCACCAACAACGTGACGCCGCCGCCGGAAGCCTGCACAACATGGAAAGCGATGTATAACGGTATTAACGAGCTGATTGACGATTTGATGAATCACATCAGCCTCGAAAACAATGTTCTTTTTCCGCGTGCCCTCGCTGGAGAAAAATAAGGCGCCCGTCGAGCGCCACAGAAAGTCCTTATTGGGCCATCATTGATGGCCCTTTTTTACGTCGTTACTTTTTGAAGTTCGCCAGACGTTTTTTACCGATAAACATCCAGCCGAGACCCAGCACAATGAACCACAGCGGCGTCACGATCAGCGCCTGGCGGGTATCATCTTCCAGCGTCAACAGTACCAGCACGAAAACGAAAAACACCATACAAACCCAGCACATCAGCTTACCGAGCGGCATCTTGTAGATCGATTTCTCATGCAGGTGTGGGCGCTGTTTGCGATACACCAGGTATGAACACAGAATGATGGTCCAGACGAACATAAACAGAATCGCCGAAACCGTGGTGATCATGGTGAATGCGCCGATCACGCTCGGGTTCACATAGAGCATCACTACGCCGCCCAACAGGCAGATACAGGAGAAGGTCAGGCCTTTCGCCGGTACTGCGCGTTTAGAGAGCTTCGCGAACGCTTTGGGGGCGACCCCTTCCTGCGCCAGGCCGAACAACATACGGCTGGTAGAGAAAACGCCACTGTTAGCAGACGAGGCTGCAGACGTGAGCACCACGAAGTTAATCACGCTGGCTGCGGCAGGCAAACCTACCAGAACAAACAGCTCAACGAACGGGCTCTTATCCGGCACCACGGAGCTCCACGGCGTTACCGACATGATGACGATCAGCGCAAAAACGTAGAACATAATGATACGAATCGGAATTGAGTTGATGGCGCGCGGCAGCGATTTCTCAGGATCTTTGGTTTCCGCCGCTGTCGTACCCACCAGTTCGATACCAACAAACGCGAACACCGCTATCTGGAATCCGGCAAAGAAGCCGCTAATCCCTTTCGGGAACCAGCCTCCGTCATTCCACAGATGCGCTAATGAGGCTTCAACGCCCGTTGGCGAAGTATAGTGCGTGGCAATCATCACTACGCCGACCACAATCAGCGCCACAATAGCGACGATTTTGATCATCGCGAACCAGAACTCCATCTCGCCGAACATCTTCACGGTGGCAAGGTTAAGACCCAGCAGCAGCAAAACAACGGCCAGCGAGGACACCCAGTCGGAAAGCTCAGGGAACCAGAACTGGGCATAGGCTGTAATGGCGACCACATCCGCCATCCCGGTGACTACCCAACAGAACCAGTAAGTCCAGCCGGTAAAATAGCCTGCCCACGGGCCGAGCAGGTCCGAGGCGAAATCACTAAACGATTTATATTCCAGATTAGAAAGGAGTAATTCTCCCATCGCACGCATCACGAAAAACAGCATAAAACCGATGATCATATAGACGAAGATGATCGACGGTCCTGCAAGGCTGATGGTTTTACCCGACCCCATAAACAACCCGGTGCCGATAGCGCCACCGATAGCAATAAGTTGAATATGGCGGTTAGTGAGATTACGCCGTAGCGACTGCTCAGCCGGTGCTTCTGCAACGTCTGCGTCTTTGACTTGATCTACCATGTTTAATTCCTGTACCTGTCTGTGTTGTCCAGGCTCTGATGGCCTGTAAATGCATAATGAAGTGACGATGCCCCTCAAAAACATCATCGATATTAGGTAACAATCGGAGGGTTGAGTACTTAGTTTTTAAAGTTATGTTAATTAAATGTTTAAAATGAGTGTTAAATCACTATTACATTGCAAAGCATCTCGTGAAAACACCCGGAACGAGGGCGTTACCAGGATAAAAAACTACAAAGGGGAGCACTGCTACTATTTACCCCCGCCGAAACGGGGGTGTGATGCGGAATTACAGAATTTCCAGCAACTCAACTTCGAAAATCAGGGTGCTGAACGGCGGAATAGATGCACCCGCGCCACGCTCGCCATAGGCCAGGTTTTGCGGAATCGTCAGTTCCCATTTAGAGCCGACCGGCATCAGCGTCAGGGCTTCAATCCAGCCAGGGATAACACCACTAACCGGGAATTCTGCCGGTTCGCCGCGCATTACGGAGCTGTCGAATACGGTGCCGTCGATCAGTTTGCCGGTGTAGTGCACGCGTACGCGATCTTTACGCGACGGAATGGTGCCTTCGCCCTGGGTGAGCACACGGAACTGTAAGCCGGACTCGGTGCTGTTCACGCCTTCGCGTTCACGGTTTTCATCCAGATATTTCTGGCCGTCTGCCGCCATCGCCTGCTGACGCTCGCGGCGCACCGCATCGGCACGCTCGTGGATTTCACGCAGCGCGCGGTGAACAACGTCCACCGGCACGGCGGGTTGATTGCCTTCCAGTGCGTCACGCAAACCCGCGACCAGCGCCTCTGGCAGCAGACCCTGCAGGCCGGATTCACGCAGTTGTTGCCCAACCTGCAAACCAATGCCGTAGCTTGCCTGGGATTCGATGCTGTCAAAAGAAGGGGTCGTCATGGAGTTTCCTTTCATGCTGATAAAAAGTAGCGGGCAGCATAACAGCCCACGTGATTAGGGTAAAATGATCATGCATTGACGAGATAGATCGGTTTGGTACTAAAACTGATGTCTTAAGTCCGCTGGAATGCGGCTATCATGTTACGAAAAGCCACATTGTTACCGTCATCAATCAGTTACATATATACTGGTTAAAAGCGGAGATTGCCGCACGCCTCAATATGCGCAGGAGAAGAGCATGCCCGGACGATTCGCAATCAAACCCACCCTCACGCGGATTTGGCACGCGCCGGACCATTTTCGACTGATGGACCCGCTCCCCCCGTTTCACCGCCGCGGCATTATTATTGCGGCGCTGGTGATCGTTATCTGTTTCTTATGGCCCGCTCCGCAACCAGAACCTACGCAGGTACGTCGCGACGCGCAGCTGGATATTTCGTCCTCCTCGCAGCCGCCAATGCAGGCCGAACTTACCACGCCGCCGCCACAAACCCAGGCAACGCAAGCGCCCGAACCCGCGCCTGCGGAATCAGCGCCTCAGCCTTTTCAGAATAACGATATCGATCAGCAATGGCGTAGCTATCGCGTCGAGTCGGGCAAAACCATGGCGCAACTGTTCCGCGACCATAACTTACCGCCGGCGGATGTCTATGCCATGGCGCAGGTTGAAGGGGATGGACGGCCACTCAGCACATTGCAAACCGGCCAGATGGTGCAGATTCGCCAGAATGCCAGCGGCGTCGTAACCGGTCTGACAATTGATGTGGGTGGCGACAAGCAGGTGTTGTTTACCCGCCAGCCGGACGGCAGTTTTATCCGCGTTCGCTGACGGACGGGGAGTGTTTACTCACTCCCTTTTTTAACCTTATTTACCCACCAAATTCCTGAGCAAACCAGCACCAGCGCCAGCGCGTATTTCCATTCGAGAATATTTTCCGCAAGGAAAATGGCGGACAACACGCTGCCAGCTACGGGGATTAGAAAGTTAAACGGTGCAATCATACTGACGCGGTTGTATTTCAACAGGATGCTCCACAACGCGAAAGCAACGGATGAAAGCAGCGTCAAATAACCTAAAATCGCCACCGATGCCAGGCCGTGTACCCGCAGCGTTCCCCCGGTCGCATAGCCAATCACGATGAGTACCGCGCCGCCAAAAACCCAGCTGATATCCCGTCATCACCGTCGGGTCGACGGTTTGTGAAATGCGCTTACCGTACAGCGTGGAGGCGGAAAGAATAAAGGCGGCAAACACCACAAACCCATCGCCCAACAGCGTAAACGTAAAGTCGCTTATCCCGCCGTTGAAATTGACGATCATCACACCCGCAAACCCTAATACGCAGCCGATGGCCTTGTTATAACTCAGTTTGTCATTGTGATAGATAAAGTGCGCCAGCAGCACGCTGAAGAAGGTCCCGGTGGCGTTCATGATGGAGCCCTTCACACCCGTGGTAAACGCAAGGCCAATATAGAAAAACGCGTACTGAAGGGTGGTTTGCGTGAGGCCAAGTAGCGCCAGCTGTCCGTACTGCCGGGTATTAAGACGCGCGACCGGTTTACGCTGCGCTATGGCTAACAGCAACAACAACAAGCCCGCGAACAGGAAGCGATACCCTGCGAACACCATTTTTGACGGAATATCGTCCGTGGCGATCTGGAAAATCTCATAGCCGCTTTTAATGGCCGGATAAGAGCTTCCCCACAGCAAACAACACAGCGTTGCACAGGCGAAAGCGACATTTTTACGGGCAAAAACAGGGGTTGGGCAAACAGCGTCCATTCCACTCACCAAAGATAAAATAACGTTTCATTTTATTATCAATGATTGTTCAGGGAATAGCCACCCTCAAAACGGGTGAAGGGGGAATTGCGTGACCTGTGCCAGAAATGCAAAACGCCGACTTACGTCGGCGTTTTTACACGTTTATGCGAATAACGAATTATTCAGCAACCACGTTTACGATCAGCTTAGCAAACACTTCGCTGTGAACCTGGAAGTCCACTTCGTGTTCGCCAGTGGTACGCAGAACGCCGTTCGGCAGACGAACTTCGCTCTTAGCCACTTCAACGCCAGCTGCAGTTACAGCATCAGCGATGTCGCGAGTACCGATGGAACCGAACAGTTTACCTTCGTCGCCTGCTTTAGACGCGATAGTAACGGTTTCCAGCGCATTGATTTTCTCAGCGCGCGCTTCAGCAGCCGCCAGAACGTCAGCCAGTTTAGCTTCCAGTTCAGCACGACGTGCTTCGAAAAACTCAACGTTTTTCTTGTTAGCCGGAACAGCTTTACCCTGTGGCACCAGGAAGTTACGAGCGTAGCCCGCT
Organism: Atlantibacter hermannii; assembly: GCA_900635495.1. Classification (NCBI taxonomy): domain Bacteria; kingdom Pseudomonadati; phylum Pseudomonadota; class Gammaproteobacteria; order Enterobacterales; family Enterobacteriaceae; genus Atlantibacter; species Atlantibacter hermannii. The sequence continues at coordinate 4,008,293 of LR134136.1, forward strand.
TTAACGTTAACCTGATCACCCAGGCTGCCCAGGTTTGCTACTTTATCAAGCAGAATAACTTGCATTACCTTATCCTCTCAAAGTCGTATTAATGGACCGTGACCGATTACTGATGACGATCAGTGTACGGCAGCAGGGACAGGTAGCGAGCGCGTTTGATAGCGCGAGCCAGCTGACGCTGGTATTTTGCACGGGTACCGGTGATACGGCTCGGGACAATCTTACCGCTTTCGGTGATGTAGTTTTTCAGCGTAGCGATATCTTTATAGTCGATCTCTTGAACGCCTTCCGCGGTGAAACGGCAGAACTTGCGACGACGGAAATAACGTGCCATTTGGCTAGTCTCCAGAATCTATCAATTCAATCTGCTCGGCATGCAGTACCAGTTTTGTGAGCCCATTGCGCGCCTTGTGGCTGCTAATGAAACCCGCAACGGTAACTACCGTGCCGACCGTTATACTGTGAGTAATGGCCTGGTTTTTGTGTCCGCTAATAATCACGGGCATTTGGCACCACGCCTGCCGGTTAAAACCGGCTTCCTCTTGCACAGAACGGTGCTCAAGCACCAGCTGGCAGTGAGGAATTCCTGATGGGCTGACCTTTCGAAGGGGCGCCCTGCACACGGTGCCGGACAACACCAGACGGTTGGCCATCAGAATTACTCTTCAGAATCCCCAGCATCAGCATCATCTGCGGTTTCATTTGCGAAATCATCGCGACGCTCGCGGCGCTCGTCTTTCGCTTTAACCATCGGAGATGCTTCAGTTACCGCGTTCTTAGTACGCATAACCATGCTACGGATAACGGCGTCGTTGAAGCGGAAAGTAGTTTCCAGCTCATCGATCACTTCCTGCGGGGCTTCAACGTTCAGCAGAACGTAGTGAGCTTTGTGCAGTTTGTTGATCGGGTAAGCCAGCTGACGGCGGCCCCAGTCTTCCAGACGGTGGATCTTGCCTTCTGCGCCAGTGATGGCTGCAGAGTAACGCTCGATCATGCCCGGAACCTGTTCGCTCTGGTCAGGATGGACCATAAAAACGATTTCGTAATGACGCATCGAATTGCTCCTTACGGATTATTCAGCCTCCTGTCTGGGTCAGCCGCGGCCCATGGAGGCAAGGAACGTGTTAAAGGGCGGCTGAAAAATTGACGCGTCATTCTACTTGCGGGCCCCATTAAACTCAAGGCTAAAAGCTAAATAATTCCGCCGGATAGCGGCACGCGATGTGAAAAGGGTTTAACCGGGTGATTTATAATCAATTGTTGATAATTGCTTAAAAATTTTGAGTGACTCCATCAGAAATGGTCGCGTTTTAATCGCCGATAAGCCAGTAAACTTATCTACACACTTCCATTGAGGAGTAAGACTCAACGTTGCACAGCTTGCTGTAGCGGAGCGTAGAACATGAAAACCCGACTTATCGCTGGCCTTGCGGGACTTCTGATTGCCGCGAATGCCGCAGCCGCCATTAAGATCGATCGCGATCGGGCGCAAAGTATGGACGATGTGCATAGCTTAGGCATCGTCTATATAAATCATAACTCAGCCGATAATAACCAATCAGATCAGATAATTAATGAACAAACTGGCGTATTGCCCGCGCCGGAAGAGACCTTGTCATTACCCGCAAGCGGCCTCGTCGACGCAACTATCCTGATTTATCGTTAATCCATTATCAGGGACCAACGATAATGCCACGACAATGTACTGAAGTTCATTGCCCCCGGATCGGGGGCTTTTTTTATGCCAGATGCTGCTTAAAAAACATCGCCGTTGCGTCAACCGCTGTCGGCGTGATGCGGTGTTTTACGCCTGGCTCCCATAGCCAGGTCAGTTGTTTATCGAGTTGCCGTGCCGCGAGTTCGCGCTGTAAGCGGAAGGATTCCTGCGCGGGCACCACGTCATCGTCTTCGCCATGCCAGAGCAATAAGGGTCTGTCTGCCAGCTGCGCCAGTTGATTTGTCACCTCCCACTCTGCCAACGGGGCGATCACCGCATCAAGCTGGCGTTGCAGATCAGGCGTTATGGTAAATGACGGCGGAAACAGCGTACGGGAAAGCGTGGTGAAATAACCCGACCCCATCAGGCTTGCCACGCATTTAACGTCGGGATGATGCGTCATAACCCCAAGCGCGGTCATGCCGCCCATGGACGCGCCCGCGACGCCTACTTGCTGATCCAGTACAAGTTTATCCGCCACGACTGCATCACGCAGCGCAGCGAATTCAGTCATGTTTTGATGCAGGATTTGCCAGAAGCGCATCAGCCGCCCTTGCGCATCGCCATTGAAGCGCGAGCCGTGTTCGGCGGCGTCTGGCATAACAACCCTGAAACCTGCCAGCGCAAGCGCCACAGCAAAGTAGCTGTACACGATCTTCGACGAAGTAAACCCGTGATAAAATATCACCGTCGGCAACGGCTGGTTTATCTTCCCCGCAGGGGCCGCATGTACAGTTTCTATTCCTGCAAAGAGCCGCGTTTCCAGTTCAATCATTTTGTTCCCCTCTTCTTTGCTGCCAGATATGCCATAGCGCAGCACATCAGGCAAACCCGCGCAAATAACTTAAAATGAGCATGATGAGAACCAGGTTACGTTTTTACATCTTAGTACCCGAAAAAAAGCGGTCGGCATAACAAAATGGGAACCTTCCCCATAGGCTAAAAAGCCGTCAGCACTACACTCATTCAATCAGGAAACGAGAAATGCGAATGCAAAGATTAGTTCCGGCCATGCTGTTCATGCTGCTTACCGGGTGCGGCTCATTGCAAGGCTCGCCGCAACCTGCGCCGCCTGTAACCAGTCAACCGCAGGAAATACAGCGCAACCAGACGCAAGGACTGACGCGGATGGGCACGGTGAGCGTACTTGAACGTGGGTCGCCTGATGACAGCGAACGCGCGCTCAGGGCAAAAGCGGTCGCCGCACAGGCGGATTACTACCAGATTTTACTGATCGATGAAACGGTGGTGCCAGGGCAGTGGTACGGACAGGCGATTTTGTTTAAGAAGCCGCGTTAACCAACCGATTTATTTAGTAAAATTTACATTGCTTTGCGTCGGCTGATCGTTTTCTGTGCACACTTAGTCCCGGACCTAAATGAAAGGATGGGATAACACATCGCGAAGGAATGCCCTGTTACTCATCGGGGTAATGTGAAATGGAGCTGACTATGAAACGATCAATGGCCTTAACATCTTTACTGCTCTCTGCCGGTCTCATTACCACTTCCGCACAGTCGGCGGAGGACGTCAGTGCTGACCGCGTAACCGGGCTTAATGAAATTGGCGTGATTGCAGTCAACAGCGTTTCCGGAAGTCCTCAGGATGTTGAACGCGTCATTGCGATGAAAGCCGATGAACAGGGCGCTTCTTACTATCGCATTGTACAAATGCAGGAAAATCCACGGGCGGATAACTGGCAGGTTAAAGCCATTATTTATGCCTGATTAAAGCAGGCCGTCGGCCTGCTTCGCCTTTCTTTGTTAACTTCTGTAAAAGCTAGACATATTTTTTTACATATATTGATTAAATATTATCCCACCCGTGCCGTTTAACCGGGCTAATCAACATGGTTGATATAAGGGATAATAATGAAAATACGTTTCCAGCGCATCGGACTGGGCGCTAAGCTTTCGCTTTTCACCGGCATTTCCGTCGCCAGCCTATTTTTAACGTTCACACTGGTGCTCAGCCATCAGGCCAGCCGACAACTGGAATCACTGGCGCGCGAAGACTTAAAAAGCCAGGCCAGCGGCGTCGTCGATATGGTGCAGATGTTTGACGCCACCCTCACTGAAGAAGTGACGAACTACACGACCCTGTTAAACAGTTTTATTCCACAGCCGATATCGCGCGATACCGCGCAAATGCAGTCACTGAATAATCAGACCGTTCCGCTGCTGAAAGGCGGTGACTTGTCGCTTCATGAAAATAACGCCTTAACCGACGATTTCCAGGCACGCACCGGCTCCATTGCCACGCTGTTTGTACGCAGCGGAGATGATTATGTGCGCGTAGCGACATCGCTGCGTAAAGAAGATGGCACCCGTGCGGTCGGCACCCAACTAGATCGCGCCAGTCCGGCCTGGTTGCCGATGAGTAAAGGCGAAACCTACCGCGGGCTGACCAAACTGTTCGGTAAGCGTTACATCACCCAATACCAGCCGGTGAAGGATGGGCAAGGCAATGTGATCGCCGTGCTGTTTGTCGGTGTGGATATCACGGCTCCGTGGCAGTTAATGCGTGAAAAAATCCTGAGCCGCCGTCTGGGCGACAGCGGCCACTTCTACGTGCTCAACGGCCAGCCTGGCGAGCAGTATGGCCAGTATCTGTTCCATCGCGATGCGGAAGGGAAAATACCTGCGTTTCCTGAAAACGTCCGCCAGCAGTTGCTTTCCAACGGCAGTGGCGATCTGGACTGGCAGCGTGAAACGGGCGGAACAACGCTAATGACCTTTACCCATGTGCCGGGATGGAACTGGACCGTCGTGGGTGAAGTTGATAAAGACGTCCTGCTGGCAAAGATTGATCAACTGCGCGATCGTTTTCTGCTCGCCGGGCTGATTATCAGTATTCTTTTTGCTTTGCTGTTTGATTTCATCACCCGTCGTCTGCTTACTCAGCCACTGCGCTCCGTGATCGGCCTCGCCCAACAATACGGCGCAGGCGATTTACGCTCCAGCATCGCAACGCATCGCCAGGATGAAGTGGGCGAACTGATCGCCGCCATCAACAGTATGGGCGAAGGACTACAGCGGATCGTGATTCAGGTTCGCGACGCGGCGGCCGACATTAGTTACGGCACGGATGAACTGGCGGCAGACAGTCACAACATCAGCGAGCAGATTAACAAGCAGGCCAGCAGCGTTGAGGAAACGTCCGCCAGCATGGAACAGCTGACGGCAACGGTGGAGCAAAACGCCGAAAACATGGTACAGACGCAGAATTATATGCAGCAGGCTTCTCATGCGGTGCACGTCGGCGGCGATACCGTCACCCATGCCGTATCAAACATGAACGCCATTCGCGATGCGTCACAGCGTATCGCCGATATCACCCATGTTATTGAATCGATTGCCTTCCAGACCAACATCCTGGCGCTGAATGCCGCCGTGGAGGCCGCACGCGCAGGCGAGCATGGCAAAGGGTTCGCTGTGGTCGCGCAGGAAGTCCGTGCGCTGGCAGCGCGCAGCGCGAATGCGGTGAAAGAAATCGATACGCTCATTGAAGATACGCTGAATAAAGTCAGCCAGGGGCATCAGCTTTCGGAACGCACCCGTCAGGCGATGGAGCAGATTATCAGCCATATCGATCAGGTGAACGAGCTGGTGACACACAGCAGTCAGGCGTCTCATGAGCAGTCAGCGGGCATTCAGCAGGTCAATCTGGCGATGAACCATATCGGCGAGGCGACCCATATAAACGCCGAACGGGTATCGCGCAGCGAGCAAACCGCCCAGACGCTGCGCGAAAAAGGCCATTATCTGAATACGCTGGTCAGCGTGTTCCGGTTGCGGAACAGTTAACCAATGCCCCCCGTGGCGCGCAGCAGAACATCGGAAAGGCATTTCTCCGCAATCTGCGCGTCGCCACGCGGATCGAGCATCATCTGGCACCAGGATTCCGCCGTCGGCACTGAGGCATAGCGCAATAACTGCGCGCCTGTCGCCAGCCGGTAAAGCTGGCGGGTAATCGCGCGTCCGTCGGCTTCATTCGGCTTACGCAGCCGCTGCACAAGCTGCCGCCAGGCCCGGTCGAAGTGGCGGTTCTGCCCTTTGACTTCATCAAATTCCGCGCTGAGCATCTCCATCACGGCTGGCTGTTTTGCCAGGACGCGCAGTACGTCCAGGCACATAATATTGCCGGAACCTTCCCAGATACTGTTCACCGGCATCTCACGATACAAACGCGGCAACTCGCTCTCCTCGCAGTAACCGATCCCGCCCAGCACTTCCATCGCTTCAGCCACAAACGGGATGCCTGCTTTGCAGACATTATATTTCGCCGCTGGCGTCATCAGTCGACAGAACGCCCGCTCCCGCTCATCACCTGGCGCTTCCCAGGCACGGGCCAGCCGAAACAGCAGCGCGGTTTGCCCTTCCAGTTGCAGCGCCATGCGTCCTAACACCTGGCGCATGAGCGGCTGGTCGATCAGGTTCTTACCGAACGCCTGCCGCTGGTGAGCATGATACAGCGCAACCGACAGCGCACGCCGCATCAGGCCGTGGCTACCGAGCGCGCAATCAAACCGGGTCATTGCGCCCATCTTCAGAATCTGGCGAATACCCTCCCCTTCGTCGCCCAGCAGCCAGCCCAGCGCATCGCAAAATTCCGCTTCGCTGCTGGCATTAGAGCGGTTACCCAGTTTGTCTTTAAGTCGTTCAAGGCGAACGGCGTTACGCTGACCGTCAGGTAAAAAGCGCGGAACCAGAAAACAGGAAAGTCCGCCTTTCGCCTGGGCAAGCACCAGATGGCCGTCGCTTTGCGGCACCGAGTAAAACCACTTATGGCCTACCAGCCGATACGCTTCGCCCGGGCCTGCGCTGTCCAGCGGTTCGGCACGGGTGGTGTTGGTCAACACGTCTGAACCGCCCTGCTTCTCGGTCATGCCCATGCCAATCAACAATCCGCGTTTTTGCCCGGCAGGTTGTAAATGCGGGTCATAGCGATCGCTTAACAGCGGTTTAGTCCAGTCGCTGAACGCGGCGGGTAATGACTGCAGCAACAACGGCGTGGCAGCGAAGGTCATGGTGACCGGGCAGAGTGTGCCCGCCTCAACCTGGGCGTGAAGAATAAAGCGCGCCGCACGCGCCACAAAGGAACCACGCCGCCGATCGTCCTGCCAGGGCAGATTATGCACCCGGTTGGCAAACAGTCCCTGCATCAGCAGATGCCATGCCGGATGAAAACGCACGTCGTCCAGCCGTTCACCGCTGGCGTCATAGCGTAACAGCTCGGGAGGATTCGCGTTGGCCAGGCGACCCAGTTCCAGAGATTCGGCAGTGCCGAGTTGCTGCCCGATACTGGCCAGCAGTTCTGCATCCCAGGCGGCGTCTTCACGCTGGACGGCTTCCCGTAGCGCGGTATCGGATAAGAAAAGATTACTGTTGTTTAGCGGGATAGGTTGGTTGAAAACGGTATGAGTTTGCCAGTGCATCCTGTTTCCCTCCATAAATCGGCAACGCTATAAGTATGGACGGCTGCGGAAGTTATGTCGGGAAAGGGATCACAAAGCGGGGCATCATGTCACCAGCAAAAAAGGGCAACGCTACACATATGCCCTTTTTTTGCAGTGGGTAAGATCGTCGACGTTATTTTTTAACGTCCTGCTCAAGATAGCTGGTCAGAAACGCCTGCGCATCGCCATTTTGAGAAAGTCCGTCGTTGTATGCGACATAGCGGGCTTCTGTACCTGGAAGATACAATTCACCAGACCCGTTTTTGATCCTTAATAAAACATAATCTTTACCATCGATTTTTGTGGAGTAGCTTTTTCCACCGTCGCTGGTCGGCTGAACCTTACAGCGTAAAATACGTTTATCAAGCTCGTGATCGACACGTTCAATCTGGACCAGCGCCTCATTGTCGGCTCTTGGGCCGATACGCAACGTCCAAATCTGCGCCCCTTCCTGACCGCTATACGCTTTGACATATTTTGCTGTTTCAGGCCGTGCGGATTCCGCAAAGGCTGGCTGAGTGAACAAAGTGGCACATAAAATTAAAAAAACAGCACGCAACATACCTTATATCCTTATCTTTTATGACGGTTTTACCTTAGCTCACATGAGCTACCCAGAAATATAGTGCGGAATAAACCGGGACGTGTCTTTGGTTATCAGTGAAATATCTTCACGGATGCCGATCCCTACGGCTTCATCATCCACAATCCAGCTTCCAGTTAGCGTATAACTATCGCCAAAACGAGGCAACGGCTGAACAGCCTGATAAATAACAGGCTTATGCGCATAATCGCCATCTACACTCTCGATAATATTTTTCTGTCCATCAGAGATGGGTAATATTGCCGCTCTCCCGGGAGAAAATCGGTTTTCTGACGTAGCTCTCTCCGGCGTTTATTAGCGGTTTATCTCCGTCGCACGGGCAGCAAATGAGAGTGGCGAGGGAAGAATCGCCATAATAAAAGCAGTAATTCTTTGTTGCAGAGAACACTTTTTCCAGAGACGTGATCGTCCAGGTAACTGGATATATGTCCCGGTTTGATGCAATTAAAAAGGCGAAAAAAACCATCCCGAAGGATGGTTTTATTGATAAGTAATTAACTGCGTTGTCGTACCGCTTCAAACAAACAAATGCCCGTCGCGACGGAAACGTTTAATGACGATACGCTTCCCGCCATCGGAATGCTGATCAGTTCATCGCAGTGTTCACGCGTCAAACGGCGCATGCCCTCGCCTTCCGCGCCCATGACCAGCGCCATGCGGCCGGTCATTTTGCTCTGGAAAAGAGTATGGTCCGCCTCGCCGGCAGTGCCGACAATCCAGACATTCTCTTCCTGAAGCAAACGCATAGTACGCGCCAAGTTGGTCACGCGGATCAACGGCACGCTTTCTGCCGCACCGCAGGCCACTTTTTTGGCGGTGGCGTTTAACTGTGCGGAACGATCTTTCGGCACGATCACCGCGTGCACACCTGCTGCGTCAGCGCTTCGCAGGCATGCGCCGAGGTTATGCGGATCGGTGACGCCATCAAGGATCAACAGGAACGGTGAGTCGTGTTCAGCAAGCAGATCCGGCAGATCGTTTTCCTGATACTGACGCCCCGGTTTAACCCGTGCGATGATCCCCTGATGGACCGCGCCATCGCTTTTTTCATCCAGGAACTGGCGGTTCGCCACCTGAATCACTACACCCTGCGCTTCCAGAGCATGCAGTAAAGGCAGCAATCGCTTATCTTCGCGGCCTTTCAGCACAAAGACTTCCTGAAAACGTTCAGGCGAGCGCTCCAGTAAAGCCTGAACCGCGTGGATGCCGTAGATCATTTCACTCATGAAAAGTACTCATTAGTGGCGCTGGCGCGCCTGGTTTAATACGTTGCCGCTGGCCTTGTCGTCATAACAAGGCCAGCCGGATATTACGCGTCGCGGGTGTTCTTTTTCGCTGCCCGCTTCGCTTTGGTGGCCGCCGCGATTTTTTGGGTTTTCGACGACGGTTTTTTTACTTTCTTTTCAGTCGGCTCTTTTTTGGCTTTCGGCTTACGCTTTTCACCCCGGAATTCGCTGTCGGGTTCAAAGTTGGCTCGCTTACCCGCCTGACGACGTTTGCCGGAAGGCTTACCTGCGCCGCCGCCTTTGCGCGCTTTTTCACGCGCCGTCTTGCCGACGTTGCGTGGCCCACGCTCGCTGGAAATCAGCGAGAAGTCGATCTTACGCTCATCCATATTGACCGCTTCGACTTTGACTTCCACCCGGTCGCCCAGACGGTACGTTTGCCCGCCGGACTCGCCAATTAAGCGTTGTCCCACCTGGTCGAAACGGTAGTAATCGTTATCCAGTGAAGAGACATGCACCAGACCATCGATAAAGAGGTCGTTAAGGCGTACGAAGAAACCGAAACCGGTGACGCTGGCAATAACGCCGGAGAAGGTCTGGCCCACCTGATCCTGCATAAAGTCGCATTTCAGCCAGTCCGAGACTTCACGGGTCGCTTCATCCGCCCGGCGCTCAGTCATGGAACAATGCTGACCCAGTTGCAGCATCGCCTCCAGAGAGTAATGCCAGCCGCCGGTCGGCGTACTGTTGCCGACATTTCCTTCCTGCTTCGCCAGTAAATATTTTATGGCGCGGTGCAGAGAGAGGTCAGGATAACGACGGATCGGCGAGGTGAAGTGCGCATAAGACTGCAACGCCAGGCCAAAGTGACCGCGGTTTTCCGGATCGTAAATGGCCTGTTTCATTGAGCGCAGCAGCATCGTTTGCAGCATCTCATGGTCCGGGCGATCGGCGATGGATTCCAGCAGTTCGGCATAATCACGCGGTTCAGGTTTGTCGCGACCCGGCAATTCAAGACCGAGTTCAGCCAGCACCGAACGGAACGAGGTGATGGCGTCAGTGCTCGGACGATCGTGAATACGGAACAACGCGGGCTCCTGATGCTTCTCAACGAAACGCGCCGCCGAGATGTTCGCCAGGATCATGCATTCTTCAATCAGTTTATGCGCGTCGTTGCGCTGGGTTTGTTCGATGCGCTCGATACGACGCTCTGCGTTGAAAATGAACTTCGCTTCTTCGCTTTCAAACGAGATGCCGCCGCGTTCGCTACGGGCTACGTCCAGCGCTTTATACAGGTGATGCAGTTCTTCAATGTGCTTCACCAGCGGCTGGTATTGCTCGCGCAGATCCTGGTCGCCCTGAAGGATATGCCACACCTTGGTATAAGTCAGGCGGGCATGGGAGCGCATCACCGCTTCATAGAATTTATAACCGGTCAGTTTGCCGCTGGCGGAGACCGTCATCTCGCACACCATACACAGACGGTTAACCTGTGGATTCAACGAGCAAAGGCCATTAGACAGCACTTCCGGCAGCATCGGCACGACCTGCGACGGGAAGTAAACAGAGGTGCCGCGGCTGTAAGCTTCTTTGTCCAGCGCGGTTTGCGGGCGGACGTAATAGCTCACGTCGGCAATGGCTACCCACAAACGCCAGCCGCCGCCACGTTTTTTCTCGCAGAATACCGCATCGTCAAAGTCACGGGCGTCTTCGCCGTCAATAGTCATCAGCGGCAGATCGCGCAGATCCACACGGCCTGCAATCGCCTCTTCCGGAACCTCTTCCGTCAGCCCGGCGACTTCCTCTTCCACGGCCTTCGGCCAGACGTAGGGGATTTCATGGGTACGCAATGCCATATCGACGGCCATGCCGGTGCCCATATTATCGCCCAGCACTTCAACGATCTTACCAATCGCCTTGGTACGACGGGTTGGACGCTGGGTGAGTTCCACCACAACCACAAAGCCCATACGTGCGCCCATGATCTCTTCGGGCGGAATTAAGATATCAAAGCTTAAGCGGCTGTCGTCCGGCACCACAAAGCCAACGCCAGCATCGGTAAAATAGCGTCCGACAATCTGGCCGGTTTTTGGTACCAGTACGCGGACAATGCGCGCTTCACGACGGCCTTTACGATCGGCACCCAGCGGCTGCGCCAGTACCTGGTCGCCGTGAATGCAGGTTTTCATCTGCTCGGACGATAAATACAAATCATCTTTACGGCCTTCCACGCGCAGAAAACCATAACCGTCGCGATGGCCAATGACGGTGCCTTTCAGCAAATCCAGGCGCTCCGGCAAGGCGTAGCACTGGCGACGGGTGAAAACCAGTTGTCCGTCACGCTCCATGGCGCGCAGACGACGACGCAATGCTTCCTGCTGCTCTTCGCCTTCAATATTGAGCTCGATCGCCAGCTCTTCGCGGCTTGCGGGCTTTTCACGTTTGGTCAGGTGATCGAGGATGAATTCCCGGCTTGGGATAGGATTGGTGTACTTCTCTGCTTCTCGTTCCTGAAAAGGATCTTGTGACATTTCGATTCCTCCGTTGTCATCTCTGGTGGAAATCCTTAACGGCTCCAGGTTGTGCGCCCGTTCCATCACGCCTCGTGCAAAAAAGGAACGCGTATGACGCTTTAAGGCTACCTGGATCCCGTTAAGTTATTTTTATTCCACCAGTAGTAATTTATACAGCGGCGTATTCTCTTCAACTAAGTCGGCAAGCGTGTAGTTATCAAGCTCAGTCAGAAAACTATTCACCGCTTTTGAAAGCGCCTGTTTAAGACGGCAGGCAGGGGTGATATGGCAAAATTCGCTGCTACAGTTCACCAGCGAAAGTGGTTCCAGGTCGCGAACAACATCACCGATGCGAATAAGGGATGCGGGTTTTCCCAGGCGGATACCGCCATTTTTTCCGCGAACAGCCATGACATAACCAGCGCGACTCAGTTGGTTGATAATTTTAACCATGTGATTACGTGAGACACCATAAACCTCGGTTACTTCGGAAATACTCGTCATACGACCTTCCGGTAAAGACGCCATATAAATCAAAGCACGTAATCCGTAATCGGTAAAACTCGTTAACTGCACATCAACCTCTGAATAAGGGGGGAACGCGATTTGCCTGTAAGGCATATGCCCTGATTACTTCGCGTTACAGGAAGGCAACGCACCTGCAACCCAAATGATGACGGGCATAGAGTGATGATAAACCAGCCAGCGCACAGGCGGTTAATTTATTTAAGAAAGGCAGGGAAAAAAGCGGGAAAAACAACACAGGGGCGCCGTAAGCGCCCCTTTTCATCATTATGCGTCGAAAGGATCGCGCAAAATCATGGTCTCTGTACGGTCTGGGCCGGTTGAAATAATATCAATCGGCACACCGGTCAGCTCTTCGATACGCTGAATGTAGTTCAGTGCCGCCTGCGGCAGGCCACTACGCTCTTTCACGCCAAACGTGGATTCAGACCAACCTGGCATGGTTTCGTAAATCGGTTCGATGCCTTCCCAGTCGTCAGCAGCCATCGGCGTGGTCGTTACTTCGCGGCCATCCGGCAGACGGTAAGCGACACAGATTTTCACTTCTTTCAGGCCGTCCAGCACGTCCAGTTTGGTGAGGCAGAAGCCAGACAGGGAGTTGATCTGCACTGCGCGGCGTACTGCTACGCTATCCAGCCAGCCGGTACGACGACGACGGCCTGTGGTTGCGCCGTATTCGTTACCCTGCTTGCACAGGAACTCGCCGATATCATCAAACAGCTCGGTCGGGAACGGGCCCGCGCCCACGCGAGTGGAGTACGCTTTGATGATGCCCAGGACGTAGTCAACGTAACGCGGACCGATACCGGACCCGGTCGCCACGCCGCCTGCGGTGGTGTTAGAAGACGTTACGTACGGATAGGTGCCGTGGTCGATATCCAGCAGCGTACCCTGTGCGCCTTCAAACATGATGAAATCGCCGCGTTTACGCGCCTGATCCAGCAGGTCAGAAACGTCAACCACCATGCTGGTCAGAATGTCGGCAATCGCCATCACATCGTCCAGCACTTTCTGGTAGTCCACCGCTTCAACTTTATAGAAGTTCACTAACTGGAAGTTATGATATTCCAGAACTTCTTTCAGTTTCTCAGCAAAGGTGGCTTTGTCGAACAGGTCGCCAACGCGCAGGCCACGACGGGCCACTTTATCTTCATAAGCCGGGCCGATACCACGACCGGTGGTGCCGATCGCTTTTGCGCCACGCGCTTTCTCACGCGCCACGTCAAGGGCAACGTGATAGTCCAGAATCAACGGGCAAGCCTCAGAGAGCAGCAGACGCTCACGAACCGGAATACCGCGGTCTTCCAGCTCTTTCATCTCTTTCATCAGCGCAGCCGGAGAGAGCACAACACCGTTACCGATGATGCTTGTGACATTCTCACGAAGAATACCTGAGGGAATAAGATGGAGGACGGTTTTTTCACCGTTGATTACGAGAGTATGGCCAGCGTTGTGACCACCCTGGTAGCGCACAACATATTTAGCCCGTTCAGTAAGAAGATCGACAATCTTCCCTTTGCCTTCGTCACCCCATTGGGTGCCCAGTACGACGACGTTGTTACCCATTTTTCAAAATCACCGTTTGCTTAAAAATGGATTCTACCATCGGTTTTGTGGATGATCAGCCCTTTTTATATTCAAAATTCTTCGAATTTGACCAAATAGCGATCAGCCAATCGTTTTCCTCAACATGTAGTAGATAACGCAACCGGCAACCACTAGACCGCCACCGAAGCGACGCAAAATTGTCTCGGGTAGTTGTGTCATACTTAACACCATACGCCGCCAGAGACGTGGAAATAACATCGGCCCCAGGCCTTCAAGCACTAAAACCAGCGCCAGCGCTAACCAAATTGTTGTGTTCATTTTCTCTGTCCAATAAAAAAGAGCCGGTATCAACCGGCTCTTCATCAGGGGGAATTAAGTTTAGCGCGAGCTATTGGCAGGTGTCTTCATATAACGGAAGAAATCACTGTCCGGGCTTAGCACCATTACATCCTGATTGGAATTAAAGCTGCTTTCGTAAGCGCGCAGGCTACGGATAAAGGCATAGAAATCCGGGTCCTGGCTGAATGCATCGGCAAACAGTTTTGCAGCTTCCGCATCGCCTTCACCACGCAGAATACGCGCCTGACGCTCAGACTCCGCCAGCGTACGGGTTACTTCGTAATCCGCTGCGGCGCGCAGTTTTTCCGCCTCTTCCTGACCTTGCGAACGGTGGCGACGCGCAACCGCTTCACGTTCCGCACGCATACGGTTGAAGATCGCCTCAGACACTTCAGTCGGCAGGTTGATTTGCTTAATACGCACATCGACCACTTCAATACCCAACGCCGCCATACTGTTCGGGTTCACCACGGGCACTTTGCCGTTGGTTTCAGCCGCTACGCGCTCTGCCGCTTTGGCAATCGCATCGTCCGCCGCTGGCGTGGTGACTTCGTCTTCAGTGCCCGCAGAACCGGAGTTCAGCGCGTCGCGCACTTCCAGGGTCAAACGACCGCGGGAATCCGTGACGATGTCTTTCACATCCAGACGACCGATTTCAGAACGTAAACGGTCCGAGAATTTACGTTTTAACAGCACTTCCGCCTGAGAGACATCACCGCCGCCTGTCGCCAGGTAGTAGCGGCTAAAATCGCTGATACGCCATTTGATATAAGAATCAACGATCAGGTCTTTCTTCTCTTTGGTAACGAAACGGTCCGCCTGGTTATCCATGGTCTGAATACGTGCATCCAGCGTTTTCACCGATTCGATAAACGGAATTTTGAAATGCAGGCCTGGCTCAAATACAACCGGCTTGTTTTCATCATCACGCAGAACTTTCCCGAAACGCAGCGTAATACCACGTTCGCCTTCTTTCACTACAAATACCGAGGTGTACAGCGCCACCAGCACGATGATGATTATTGCAATGACTGACTTACGCATTGTTATTCACTCCCTTCGCGCTGGTAATCGTTACGCTGCGCATTGGCGCGGCGCTGATCCATGATGTCGCCAGCGCTGGACGATGCAGGCCGGTTAGCGCCGTTATTGCTGGATGAGGACGCAGGCGGCAGGCGCAGTAAGGAGTTCGCGCCACTGCTATCGCTCTTTGATGCTGGCGTATTTGCGCCTTTCAGCATCTGATCCAGCGGCAGAACCATCAGATTTCCGCCCTTATCGTTTACCAGTACTTTACGGGTATGGCTAAGGACTTTCTCCATGGTCTCGATATACAGACGCTCGCGGGTAATTTCGGGCGCAGCTTTGTATTCCGGGAGAATTTTCGCAAAGCGTGCCACTTCACCCTGTGCTTCCAGGATGGTCTGGGTCTTATAGGCACGAGCATCTTCGATGATACGTTGCGCAGAACCGTTAGCGCGCGGCTGCACTTCGTTGGTATAGGCTTCAGCCTCACGGATGTACTGCTGCTCGTTTTCACGGGCGGCAATCGCATCGTCAAAGGCTGCTTTTACTTCTTCCGGCGGACGCGCGGCCTGGAAGTTGACGTCCAGCAGCGTGATACCCATGTTGTAAGGGCGAATGGTTTCTTCCAGTTCACGCTGGGTATCACTACGGATCACGGTACGGCCTTCCGTCAGGATCCGGTCCATGGTGTATTTGCCGATGACGCCGCGTAAGGCGCTGTCGGTGGCCTGACGCAAACTGTCATCTGCGCTGGTCACACTGAACAGATAACGCTCAGGATCGGTCACTCGATATTGCACGTTCATTTCAACGCGCACCACGTTTTCATCAGACGTCAGCATCACGCCAGACGCGGCGAGTTCGCGCACGGATTCAACGTTAACAGGCTGGACGCTATCGATAAATGTCGGTTTCCAGTTCAGGCCCGGTTCAACCAGATGACTGAACTTGCCGAAACGGGTTACAACGCCGCGCTCCGCTTCTTTGATGGTATAGAACCCGCTTGCCGCCCAAATGATAACCGCGGCCGCCGCGACGATCACCACAACGCGACTGCCGATTGGGTTACGGGGGCCCTGAGTTGAACTCCCACCGCTTCTACCACCAAATCCACCGAGTTTTTTACTCAGTTTACGGAAGATATCATCCAGATCGGGCGGCCCCTGATCGCGACCGCCTTTATTTCCATTTCCCCCAGAGTCGCCGCCAGGCTTGCTGCTTCCCCACGGGTCGCGGTCCTGTCCGTTATTACCGGGCTGATTCCACGCCATGTTTATGCTCCATATTTGTTATGCGGTGATATACCTGTCCTGCTCCGCACTGTCTCTTATTTGCTGTCATCACGTCTCCCACCGCATCGCGCTTAATGCCGCCGGGAAGGTGTTCCGTTCGCGCTACGAGACAACCCAGACTATTTCAGGTACCCCCAAAAAAAGGGGAAAGTTCTTCAGGCCACCTCTGACCGGTTAAACAACATAGTCAACCAGGGTCGGTTCTTGTTTACAGAGACGACGCCAGTCAACGATGGGCATACGCACGTCCATCCCCACACTGCCGTCTTCCTCCATCCACTCTTTTTCTATTGCCTGAAGCTGGTAAAACCGGCTCCGCAGTCGCCCTGCTTCAGGAGGCAAACGCAACGTATGCTGCGCTATTTCTCCTGAGAGACGCTCTGTCAGAGCCTGGAAAAGCAGTGGTACGCCGTCACCGGTTTGGGCTGATAGCCAAACGCGTATCGGCTTGTTCTCATCGTCGCGGTCGATACGCGGCTGAAATCCATCCAGCGCATCGATTTTGTTCATCACCAGCAGGGTCGGGATCTCGTCAGCCTCGATCTCTTCGAGCACCGTATTGACGGCGTCTATGTTTTCCTGCATGCGTACATCTGCGGCATCCACCACATGAAGCAGCAATGTGGCCTGACGCGTTTCCTGCAACGTGGCTTTGAACGCCGCAACCAAATCATGGGGCAGATGGCGAATAAATCCGACGGTATCCGCAAGAACGGTTTCGCCAACATCGGCCACATCAATACGACGAAGCGTCGGATCCAGCGTGGCGAACAGTTGGTCCGCTGCATAAACCTGCGCTTCAGTAATCTGGTTGAATAAGGTGGATTTACCGGCGTTGGTGTACCCCACCAGCGAAACGGTTGGTATATCCGCTTTACTCCTCGAACGACGCCCTTGCTCGCGCTGTTTTTCTACCTTTTCGAGACGTGAGAGAATGAGCGTTATACGGTTACGCAGTAAACGACGGTCCGTTTCCAACTGAGTTTCACCCGGCCCGCGCAAACCTATCCCGCCTTTCTGGCGCTCAAGGTGGGTCCAGCCGCGCACCAGACGGGTAGCAAGGTGGCGCAATTGGGCGAGTTCAACCTGCAATTTCCCTTCATGGGTACGTGCACGTTGAGCAAATATGTCTAAAATCAAGCCGGTGCGGTCGATTACACGACACTCGCACAAACGCTCAAGATTACGTTCCTGAGCGGGCGTTAATGCATGATCAAATAAAACGACCGATGCGCCCGTCGCTTTCACGGCATCAGCAATTTCAACGGCCTTACCTTCACCAACAAAATATTTTGGGTGCGGCGCTTTACGGCTACCGGTAATCACCTGTAATGCTTCGACACCGGCGGAAGAAACCAGAGAATCAAACTCCTGGAGATCTTCCATATCTTTGTCTTGCGAAAAATAGATGTGTACCAGCACCGCCTGCTCACCGGCGTCATAACGGTCAAACAAGCGTATAACCTCTCAAAAAGACCAGCGGGGAACGCAGCCAGACTGGTCCCCCGTCATGGAAACAGCCATCTACCTTATTCGGTATCGTCGCTGTCTTGCTGTGGTGCGGATGCACCCTGCGCATTACTGTGATGATAGTTGCTTGAACTACCACCTGCGTTATTGCTGTGATGAGAAACCGGGCGAGACGGCACAACGGTAGAAATCGCGTGCTTATAAACCATCTGGCTAACCGTGTTTTTCAACAAAATGACGAACTGATCAAAAGATTCAATCTGCCCTTGCAGCTTAATACCATTCACCAGGTAAATTGAAACTGGAACACGTTCACGACGCAGTGCGTTCAAGAACGGATCTTGTAAAGATTGCCCCTTAGCCATTCTATCTTTTCCTTATATGCTTGTTTTGTAATTGAGAACCCTTGGGCTCTGAAAAAGTACCTAAAAATTTGCGCACGATTCAGTTAATTGTACACATTCAAAGAGGGTTAGCACCAAGAACCTGTAACACTTCCTGTCGGGCTTTTTCAGGCTTTTCACTGTCTAACCAGTGAACGCCTTCCCAACCCCGCAGCCAGGTCATCTGGCGTTTCGCCAACTGCCTCGTCGCGCAAATACCGCGATAAACCATGTCGTCATACGGGATTTCACCTGCCAGATAAGACCACATCTGGCGATAACCCACACAACGAATGGAAGGCATATCCGTATGCAAATCTCCACGGGCGAAAAGCGCCCGCACTTCAGCTTCAAATCCTGAAGCCAACATCTGATGAAAACGCTGCTCGATTCGCTGATGGAGCAGTTCACGGCTCGCCGGGGCGATGGCGAACTGATACACCTGATAAGGCAGAGCGTCTCCTGACGTTTGCGTCAGTTCCGTTAAAGTTTTACCCGAAATGAAAAAAACTTCCAGTGCCCGGGAAAGTCTTTGCGGATCATTTGGATGAATCCGCCTTGCCGCGACAGGGTCGATTTCCTGTAGCTCGCGATGCAATGCGTCCCACCCCTGCTCTGCCGCCTGCTGTTCAATACGCGCCCGAATGTCCGCATTCGCCGAGGGCAATGGGGACAACCCTTCCAGTAACGCCTTGAAGTAAAGCATGGTTCCACCCACTAACAGTGGGATTCGCCCGCTGGCGGTAATCTCCGCCATCTCTTTTAGCGCGTCGCGGCGGAAATCCGCCGCGGAATAAGCCTGGGCCGGGTCTAACATATCGAGTAAACGGTGCGGCGCCTGCGCCAGTTCTTCCGACGTCGGTTTGGCGGTACCGATATCCATTCCTTGATAGATAAGGGCGGAATCCACGCTTATCAACTCAACCGGGAGCGTTTTGCGCAGATTAATTGCCAGCGCCGTCTTGCCGGAGGCCGTCGGCCCCATCAAAAATATTGCCTTGGGCAGGCTCGCCTTACTTACTTCAGTCATGTTTCAGGGCATTCATCGCCGGTTGCAGATCGACAGGTTGTAATAAACCACCAGGCGGTGACTTCACCAGATTCGGGCAAAGACGTTCCACATCAGTTAACAGCGTAATGGCCTGCGCCACGCTCCACTGCTCATGCTCTGTTGCCAACTGGCGGGCAAGCCAGCCTGCAAGATGAGCGGAATCGGCCTGTTTGTTTGCCGCCAGGTAGCCTATCAGTTCAGGAATCAAGATTTGTAAATTTTGTTGGCGTAAGGGTAAAGGCACCGTGCGAATCGTGACATGTTGATGATCCAACACGGTTTGTATACCCATTTCGTTTAATATTTCGGCAGCCTCACGAAGCACTCTCTGTTCCTGGTCGGTCACTTTTATACGAACCGGGATCAGCAGCGGTTGAGCGCATAACGTCTCTGCGCCTGGCGTTAATTGCGCCTGCCGAAGCCAGCGTTCCGCCACGGGCAAATCTAGCAGCCACAGTTTTTCATCGCGTTCGAGCAGCGCGCATGCATTTCTGATCACCGTCAGCACGCGACCAAAACTGTGGGCATGCCCTTCAAGCGCGGCCGGTGCAACCCGTGCGGGCCGCTTTTCACTGTGCGCGTCGCCCGCGTCGGGCGTCTCCAGCAATTTACGGTACAGTACGCCTTGCTGCTTGTGATAATCCGTTTGCGCATTAGGCCATGCGCCACCGGATGAACGACCGCTTCCGGATGACGGTGCCGGGGAGCGCGGCGGCTGAGCCGGAACCGGTTTTGGCTCCGCAGGTTGCGAAAAGTGATTTTTCCCGGCCGCCACGCGATTCTCTGGCTGCCAGCGCACAGCCTCTTCTTCTGCCTTACCCAGAGGCAAGGTCGGTTCCGCCTGCTGTTGCTGTAGAACGCTCAACACGCCCTGATAAATAAAATCGTGGACCAGCCGCGACTGATGGAACCGCACCTCATGTTTGGCCGGATGCACGTTAACATCCACCTGATGCGGATCGATATCCAGATACAGCACATAGGCCGGTTGCTGATCGACGCCCAGCTTGTCTTCGCAAGCCTGACGGATAGCGTGATTAATCAGGCGGTCGCGCATCATGCGGCCATTAACGTAGCAATACTGGATTTCACTCAGCCCTGCGCTGGCTTTCGGCTCAGCAACCCAGCCGTGCAGCGCCAAGTCGCCGTGTTGCCACTCAATCGTCAACGCCTGCTCAAGAAAAGCCGTACCGCAGATTGCGCCAAGACGCCGTTCTTTTGGCGCGTTAGGCTGCACGCCGCGATACTGGCGGATTAACTTGCCGTTATGGCTCAGGTTTATGGTCACATCGAATCGCGCCAGCGCGATACGGCGAATAATCTCATCGATATGCGTGAATTCGGTTTTTTCGGTGCGCATGAACTTGCGCCGCGCCGGCGTATTGTAAAACAGATCCAACACCTCAAGCGTGGTGCCGACAGGATGCGCGGCAGGTTTAACTGTCACATCCATATCGCGCCCTTCCGCATAGGCTTGCCACGCCTCGCTCTGTTCTGCGGTGCGGGATGTCAGGGTCAGGCGTGAAACCGAGCTGATACTGGCCAGCGCTTCACCACGAAAGCCGAGGCTGATGATCGCTTCCAGATCGTCCAGCGAGGCGATTTTACTTGTAGCGTGACGCGCCAGGGCCAGCGCCAGTTCATCCTTGTTGATGCCGCAGCCGTTATCACGAATGCGGATCAGCTTCGCACCGCCACGCTCAATATCAATATCGATACGCGTCGCGCCGGCATCGAGACTGTTTTCCACCAGCTCTTTAACGACCGACGCCGGGCGTTCGACCACTTCACCCGCCGCGATCTGATTCGCAAGCTGCGGCGGCAGAACCTGAATCGGCATGAATGCTCCTTATTGCGTCACGGCAAACTGGCCTGCAGGATTAGAACCGGCTTTGACCGTTTTGCCAGCGCCGCCCTCTCCGGGCGCCGATTGTAACGGGTGAGACAGGAAATAGTTGCGTAATCCCTTATACAGCGCCTCGGCGATCTGTTGTTGATAATCATCGCTGGCCAGTAAACGTTCTTCGCCGCTGTTACTGATAAAACCCGTCTCGACCAGAACCGATGGGATATCCGGCGAGCGCAAAACGCCAAGGCTTGCGTGCTCAGGGCGGCGTTTATGCAAATCCCCGACCCGTGCCAGTTGTGATAACACGTTGGTTGCGACGTCATACCCCACGCGCTGAGAGTGACCAAACTGTAAATCCAACACGGCCTGGCTCAGATACGGGTCCGCCTGGCTGTTCGCCAGTACGTCGCCCGCGCCGCCGAGCAGCTCAGACTGTTTCTCATGCTGTTCCAGCCAGCCTGCCATTTCGCTGTTAGCGCGACGATTTGATAATACCCACACCGACGCACCCGTGGCGTCGCGATTCGGCGCCGCATCCGCATGAATAGAGACCAACACGTTGGCGTTCTGCTTACGCGCCACGTCGGAGCGGCCCATTACAGAGATAAAATAATCGCCATCACGGGTCAGTACGCCTTTAAACATCGGATCGTCATTCAGCAAGCCGCGCAACTTACGGGCAATGGCGATAGTTACGTTTTTCTCTTTAACGCCACCCGGGCCGATAGCGCCCGGATCCTGCCCACCATGACCGGCATCAATCGCCACAACGATCTGGTCGCCACTGACGGATGCCTTACGGGTACTGGCAGGACGCGTGACCGTGTTGCTGCTGACAACGCTGGTTACGCGGTCTGATTCAGATTTAAACGGATTACGCGCGGGTTCAGCCGGACGCGGCGGAGGCGGCGTCACACGTTGTGCGACAACCGGAGCCGGCGGTGGTGGAGGCGGTGGCGGCGCATCGGCGTTAATCGTAAACACCACGGTATAATTCATGCCGTTTTGCTGCTTAACAGCCTGCGTCTTACCGTTTTTCGTGAGGTCAACCACCAGTCGCAACGAACCGCTGTCTTTCGGCTGGCCAGAGCGAATGCTTTTCACCAGATTGTTCCCGCTAAAAATGAGCGGCAACCCCTGAATGACGCCGGTCTGTTTAATATCCAGCGCAACGCTACGTTGTCCGTTATGGGAAAACGCGTAATCCGGCTCGCCGACAAAACTGAAAGTAATACGCGCCTGGTCATCGCCGTTGGAGACCTGGATATCGGACAGGCTTGCCGCCCAGGCAGGCGCACACAGCGCCAGCAAAGCGATGGAGAACCACTTTTTCATGCCAGATATCATCCCGTTATCCTTGTTAAATAGCTGGAAATGTCACGCTAAAACCGTGTCATTGTTGGGATCTAAATTTTCCACAAGGGCATTGCCCGCTGTGGAAACTGCCTTAATCAGCGCCGAGCGCCCGCGATCCTGATAGCTAAGATGGATTTCAACATCGGGATCGGGCAGCACGCCCGCACCCTGTTGCGGCCATTCCACCAGACAAATGGCGTTGTCGGCGAAATAATCGCGGATCCCCATAAATTCGAGTTCTTCAGGATCGGCAAGCCGGTATAAATCAAAGTGATAAACGGTCAATCCATCGAGCTCATAAGGCTCGACAAGCGTGTAGGTGGGGCTTTTGACATTGCCTTTATGGCCCAGCGCCTGCAAAAAACCACGACTAAAGGTGGTTTTACCCGCCCCTAAATCACCCACCAGCCAAATTACCGTTGCGCCATGGCAGGCTTTTGCAACAGCGTTGCCGAAATCTAATGTTGCCTGTTCATCGGCGAGAGGGATAACACGTTCAATCATGGTTTACATCATTCATTTCAGGGTTAACAACCAGATGCAGCGTCGAAAAAAGATCGCTTGCAAGCATACCACGCGTGCCGTAGCGGCTGGCGACGGCGTCGGCCGCCGCACCATGAGCCAGACAGCCTGCACAGGCGGCATCGTAAAGGTCAAGCTGCTGACCTAACAATGCGCCGATAATACCGGACAGTACATCGCCCATTCCACCGGTCGCCATGCCGGGATTACCGGCATCAATAATGCCGATATCGCCGCGCTCATTCGCAACCAGCGTACCCGCCCCCTTTAAGACCACCACGCCGCCATAACGTTTCGCCAGGCGGCGGGCTGCGAGCAGGCGATCGCTTTCAATTTGCGACACATCACAATTGAGCAGGCGCGCCGCTTCGCCAGGGTGCGGCGTGATAATCCGATTCTGACGTTTATCGGGATTGAATGCCAGAAGGTTGAGCGCATCCGCATCCCACAGCATCGGTTTTTGCGAATTCTCAGTTTTTTGCAGGGCTCTTTTGCCCCACTTTTCCTGACCAAGGCCGGGGCCGATTATGATGACATCTGCCCATTCCAGGCCTTGCGCGATCGATTCGTCAGTGAGTTCCTGAACCATGAGCTCGGGACGGGCGGTCAGCAGCGCCGCGCTATTTTCCTGGCGCGTCAATACGCGTACCAACCCCGCTCCGGCACGCAATGCCGCTTCGCCAGCCAGACGAATCGCACCGGCAGTACCGAAATCGCCGCCAATGACCAACAACCGCCCGTTATCCCCTTTATGGGACGTTGCACGGCGCGGTTTAAGCCAGTGCTTCAACATTGACGCATCGTAACGGTGGAGTGCAGCAGGTTTATCAGCAAGCCAGCTTTCCAGCCCCAGGGTGTTCACCGTAATTTTACCCACCACATCACGGGCCTTGCCGGTGAGCAATCCCGGTTTTAGGGCGATAAAAGTGAGTGTTCGCTGCGCCACAATCACGCTTCCAGGCGTAGCACCGGTTTCAGCCAGTAACCCAGAAGGGATATCCAGCGCCAGAATCGGGGCCGGATCGGCATTGGCCTTATCAATCAGCGCACTCATGACAGGACGCGGCGCGCTGACAAGCCCGGTACCGGCTAAACCATCGATAATCAGCGATACGCCCTGCGGCCAGGGAGTATCAGAGGCGTGGATTTCGCCCCCCGCGTTTAGCCAGGCGTCACGCGCGCAAGCCGCTTCTTCCGGGAGCGGTTTATCGCTTTCTATCGCCAGTAACGTGACGTCAATGCCGTCGGCTTTAGCCAACCGCGCCACAACGTAACCGTCGCCGCCGTTATTGCCGTGTCCGCACAATACCAGCCAGTGCCGCGCATCGGGCCAGCTGGCGTGCGCCAGGCGAAATGCGGCTTCGCCAGCGCGCAGCATTAATTCATACAGGGTAATGCCGAGGCTATCCGCTGCCTCCTGCTCCGCCTTTCTCACCCACTCAGCTGGCCATACCGAGTGTGGTATACTGCTACGGTTATTGTTAAGTCGATGGTCCGTCATGTCACAACCCCTTGATCTCACTCTTCTCGCGCAAAAAATCAAACAATGGGGCACCGAACTCGGTTTTCAGCATGTCGGCATTACCGACACCGATTTGAGCCCCCACGAACCTGCGCTTCAGGCATGGCTGGACAAACAATATCACGGTGAAATGGAGTGGATGGCCCGTCACGGAATGATGCGCGCCCGTCCGCATGAACTGTTGCCCGGTACTCTGCGCGTGATTAGCGTCAGGATGAACTATTTACCCGCTGACGCCGCCTTTGCGCGCACCTTAAAGGAACCCTCGCTGGGCTATATCAGTCGATATGCGCTGGGCCGTGATTATCACAAGCTGATGCGCAACCGGCTTAAAAAACTTGGGGAAACTATTCAGGCGCAATACGCGTCGCTGAATTTTAGACCCTTTGTGGATTCTGCGCCCGTGCTTGAGCGCCCCTTAGCCGCAAAGGCCGGACTGGGCTGGACTGGTAAGCACTCACTTATTCTTGATCGCAATGCGGGCTCGTTCTTCTTTCTCGGGGAATTACTGGTTGATATTCCTCTTCCGGTCGATAAGCCCGTTGAGGAAGGCTGCGGCCGCTGCGTGGCTTGCATGACGATCTGCCCCACCGGCGCAATAGTGGAACCTTACACCGTGGACGCGCGCCGCTGTATTTCCTATCTCACCATCGAGCTGGAGGGCGCGATCCCCGAAGAATTTCGACCGCTTATCGGTAATCGCATTTACGGCTGCGATGATTGCCAGCTGATTTGTCCGTGGAATCGTTTTTCTCAACTCACCGACGAGGCGGATTTCTCGCCGCGCCAGGCATTGCACAATCCAAAATTAATTGAGCTGTTCGGCTGGAGCGAAGCACACTTCCTGAAAATGACTGAAGGATCGGCGATTCGCCGCATCGGTCATATCCGTTTTCTGCGAAATATTGCCGTCGCGTTGGGAAATGCCGAATGGGATCCGGCCAATATTGATGCGCTGACAAAAAGAAAAGGTGAGCACCCACTATTGGATGAACACATAGAATGGGCGATTGCGCAACAATTAACCAAGCGAAACGCGAATGCAGTGGACGTTCAGTCGTCGCAAAAGCAACGTCTGGTGAGGGTTATCGAAAAGGGTTTACCACGGGATGCCTGAGCACTTTTAGCTGTGAATAAAATTTAAAAGCCCTTGTCATTCAAACGTAAAAAATCCATCAGTGATCGAATTAACAATTACGACCCTTCTAAATTCTTAATAAGAAACAATCAATTAAAGAAAAGATGTCAAAATGTGACTTGTAGTCTACGACGAGGCGGCAAAAAACAACCTGTGGATAAGTCTGTTGAAAGCGCGATTTAAAAGTCGTGAAAAAGGCTTACAGACAAGGCGATTTGCTGTGGATAATTTGTTCGGAGAGAAATTTGGAGCGGGAAACGAGACTCGAACTCGCGACCCCGACCTTGGCAAGGTCGTGCTCTACCAACTGAGCTATTCCCGCTTAATCTTCGTCTTTCAGGTTGCAGCTTAATGGCAACATGAAATCCTGCGATTTGGATGGTGCTTAATCAAATTTTGGAGCGGGAAACGAGACTCGAACTCGCGACCCCGACCTTGGCAAGGTCGTGCTCTACCAACTGAGCTATTCCCGCTTAATCTTCGTCTTTCAGGTTGCAGCTTAATGGCAACGTGAAATCCTGCGATTGGGTGGTGCTGAATCAAATTTTGGAGCGGGAAACGAGACTCGAACTCGCGACCCCGACCTTGGCAAGGTCGTGCTCTACCAACTGAGCTATTCCCGCCCGACGTGATGTGCATTTCTGCCTTGTCACGGGAGGCGCATTATACGAGAAATCATCACAGCCGCAATACTTTCAAAGCGTTTTTTTGTGATTTTTATCCGAATGCTGATTTTATCAGCAAGATGGCGAAATTAAAAACACCTTTGTTACGAAACAGTTATCAGAAAATCATTTCTCATCAATCAGAGTATAACGCACACCATCGTGCTCAAGCTGCTGGCGAAAAAGCACAGGCAAATGCGCATCCGTAATCACTTCATGAATCAGAAAAAGTTCACCAAGCGAATGGGGATGAATCTCGCCAAACTTAGTACTGTCTGTTAGCACATAATTACATGCGCACTTGCGTAGCGCGGTGGCCACGATCTCCGCACGCATCATATCGCGCCCGGTAAAACCGGTATCAGCGTGATAACCATCAATGCCGATAAAAGCCTTTGAAAAATGCACCTGTTCCAACGCCAGCCGCGCCAACGGTCCGACCATACTTTCACTTCGCTTCTGCAGCACGCCGCCCAGCAAAATCACCTCGCAGCGGCTTTCTCGCAGTAAATTCGCGATATGCACGCTGGCGGTGATCACCGTGATGCTGCGCGCTTGTGCCAATAACCGGGCCAAAATCGCATTGGTGCTGCCGTTCTCGATAAAAACGGTTTCCCCCTCATCAATCAGCGACGCGGCATACTCTGCGAGAGATTTTTTAGTCTGGAAATTACTGCGCATACGCGTATCCACGCTGTCATTATCAGCCGCGACGGCAAAACCGTGCTCGCGCTTGAGATAGGCGCCCTGCTCCAGGTAGTTAAGATCGTGGCGAACAGTCACCACGGAAACGCCGGTTATTCCCGCCAGTTCGGCGACAGCGACGCGTTGATTGTCGGTGACATATTGCAAAATGCGCTGTTGTCGATCGTTCATACGCTCAGGAAAATCAGAAAGCGCAGCGGCAATGCCGCTGCGCAAGGGAGAGTTACAGACTGTGCTCGGTACGCGCGATAATATCGTCCTGCGCGTCTGGCGACAGGGCGGTAAAAAACGCCGAATATCCCGCGACGCGTACAACCAGATCACGATACTGATCGGGATGTTTCTTCGCTTCCAGCAACGTTTCCCGCGACACAATGTTGTACTGAATATGCCAGCCCTTATGGACCTCAAAGAAGGTTCTCAGCATCATCATCAGCTTCACGCGGTCGCTGCCGTTTTCAAGCGTCGACGGGTTCAGTTTCTGGTTCAGCAGCACTCCCCCAGAATCGATCCGGTCGGTAATTTACCAACAGAACTGATCACTGCCGTTGGTCCCAGGTGGTCAGTACCGGAAGAGGGGCTGGCGCCTTCCGCCAATGGCGTATGGGCCTTACGACCGTCCGGCGTCGCCATTGTCGCCGCGCCAAACGGCACGTTAGCGGAAATGGACGATGTCCCGGCGTAGTAATTACCGCCAATGGGGCCTCTGCCGTAACGCGGGTTATGGTAATGCTTAATTTCATCGATGTAAGTCTGATACGCCCGCGCCAACAACTCGTCCACGCTATCATCATCGTTGCCGTATTTCGGCGCGTTATTGATCAGGCGCTGACGCAACTGTTCATGGGTAAGGCCTTCGAAATCTTCCGCCAATGCCTGGGCCAACTGTTGTTGACCGATAACGCCCTGATCGAAGACCAGTTTTTTCACCGCCGCCAGGCTGTTGCCAAGGTTAGCGATGCCCACCTGCAAACCGGAGACCCAGTCGTATTTCGCCCCGCCCTGCTTGATGCTTTTCGCCCGCTCGATGCAGTCATCCACCAACGCCGAGCAGAGAATATCGTGAACGTTTTCCTCCAGCATGGTATCGACTACGTACTCAATCTCAATGGATTTACGGGTGTAATAGCGAATCTGACGGTCCCAGGCTGCTAACACCTCATCAAACTTGGTGAAGTTACCCTTCGACAGCGCCTGTTCCTGCGGCAGGAAGATCTTGCCGCTGGTGGCATCTTTGCCCCCTTCCAGCGCCGCCAGCATAACGCGCGCGAAGTTGATAAAGCTCATGCCGGTACAGCGATAGCCCCATTTGCCGCCCACGGCAGTTTCGATACAGCCAATCGCAGCATACTGATACGCGTCTTCCGGCTCTACGCCAAGTTTGATGAATTCCGGGATCACGATTTCATCGTTGTTGAAGGCAGGCATACCAAAGCCGCAACGAATAACCTGTACGCAAGCGTCAAGGAAATCATCGCTGATCCCGGCGTGATAACGCACGCTGAGGTTTGGCTGCGTGGAGCGCAGGCGTCCGCACGACTCCAGGATCGCGTAAGAGAGCGGGTTCACCGCATCTGTTGCCACGCCATTCACCAGGTTCTGGCCGCCGATAGTGACGTTCTGATACAGCGGGCTGCCCGCAGACGCTTTGGAGTGTGAACCAGAGCGGATTTTGTTGACTTCCAGCAGTTTCAGCCAGCAGCTGTGCAGCATCTCTATGGCTTGCTCGCGGGTCAACGACTGCTCCAGTTCCACATCGCGGCGATACCATGGGTAAAGATACTGATCCATACGGCCAAACGATACGGAGTGACCATTCGACTCAATCTGCAGAATTAACTGGATGAAATAACACAGCTGCAACGCCTGCCAGAACGTCTTCGGCGGTTCATGAGCAATGACTTCACAGTTCTCAGCGATGGCGAGCAATTCGGTTTTACGCGTTTCACGGGTTTCCTGCTGCGCCATTTGCCGGGCCAGCGCCGCAAAGCGCTGAATATGTAAACTTACCGCTTCCAGCGTAATATCAATGGCTTTCAGGAATTGCTCACCGTGTAAATCTTCCAGCACGGTGAGGTTAATACGAGAACGACGCTCGGCCACCTTCGCGCGTAATCCGTCCATACCCAGTTCAAGCAATAACGGGAAATTCACCGCCAGGTGCGCATCACCAGAAGTCATGTTGCCTTCCGCTTTGATGATGCCGGTTTCCAGCAACGCTTTTTGTTCACTGGTAAACATGCCGTAGCAACGGTCCTGCACCGTTTGTCCGCGCCACCACGGGCAAATTTCATGCAGTACGCGCTTGTTATCTTCGCTGACCGCGAAACCCGCGCCGGGACGATCGGCAAGATCGTCGATCTCTTTTTCGATCCATGAAACGGTGTACTCGGGGAATATCGGCGCGGCGCGCACTTCGCTCGCCTGGTTACCGACAATCAGTTCATCGTGTTTAATCCAGATGGTCCGCTCCGCCAGATGATGCGCCAGCGCCAGCGCACGGCGAACCGGAATTGGTTTATCCATATTCTGCTGATAAACCTCGGTGTAGTGCTGCGCTCGCTCGGTACAGACCGGCGGCTTAACAATATGCACCAGGGCATTTTTATGCGCCTTAATACGGTCGCTCAGAACATCGAGTTTCAGGGTGGTCATAACGTTATCCTCTCAACGTAGCCGTCAGGCCCTTTTCGCGGGCGCAAGACTGGGCAAAATCAAGCAAATCCGGCGCATCAAGCGGTTTATCCGGTGCCAGGTAGGGTTGGTTTAACAGGTGGTATTTGTTGATACCCAGGGTGTGATAGGGCAAAAAATGAATCTCGTTGACCCTGAGCGTTTCGGCGGCGAAAGTAGTGATCGCTTCAATAGACGCTTCATCCGCGTTAAAACCCGGGATAAGCGGGACGCGAATAATCATCCGCTTTCCTGCGGCCGCCACGTTCTCCAGATTTTTCATCACGCGCCGGGCAGAGCCGTCGGTCCATTTTTTAAAGGCGGCGTCGTCTACGTGCTTAAGATCCGCAAGAAACAGGTCGGTATAAGGCAGTGAGGGCTCAATGTAATGCCAGGGCACATGAAGACAGGTTTCAACGGCGGTGTGGATCCCATGCTCATGGCTGGCTTTCAGCAGGGCCAGCGCCATATCAGGGTTCATAAAAGGTTCGCCGCCAGACAACGTCACGCCGCCGCCGCTGCGATCGTAAAAGGGTTTATCACGCAGGACAGTCGCCATAATCTGATCAACGCTTTTTTTCTTCTCCACACACAGTAAGCGCCTGCGTCGGGCAACAATCCTGTAAGCGGTCAAGATGAGCAGGTTCAAGTTTTTCGCGGTGAATGATCACCCCGGAAAGATGACGCTGAATAACGTCTGGCAATGCCTGCTGACACAGCTCACATCCTTCCAGGCACAGACGGGAATCAAAGAGTACGTCGCGATCGCGCGAGCGGCTTTCAGGATTTTGGCACCAGCGGCATCCCAGGGAGCAACCTTTAAGAAACACCACGGTGCGAATACCGGGACCATCGTGGGTTGAATAGCGCTGGATATTGAAAATCATAAAATTCACCGTTTAACTTGCGTATGAAAATTAAATGACTTTCGAAAGAAAGTAACATTGACTTCGATCAAAGGAATGACGTGCGGTGTGCTTATACTGGCATCATTCTCCACATTTCACTTTTGAGGACTCTACGATGGAGCTTTATTTGGATACCGCCGATGTCGCGGCAGTGGCGCGCCTGGCGCGGATCTTCCCTTTAGCGGGCGTAACGACAAATCCCAGCATTGTCGCCAGCGGCAAAAAACCGCTCAGCGTAGTGTTACCGGAATTGCAGGAAGCCCTTGGCAGTAAAGGACGTCTCTTCGCTCAGGTGATGGCGACTCAGGCGGAGAAAATGGTGGATGAAGCGCTGGCGCTGCGGGAAATCATTCCTGACCTGGTGGTAAAGGTACCGGTCACGCCGGAAGGCCTGGCCGCCATCAAGATGCTGAAAACGAAAGGCGTACCGACGCTGGGTACCGCGGTATATGGCGCTGCACAGGGTTTATTGAGCGCGCTGGCGGGGGCAGACTATGTCGCGCCTTACGTGAATCGCGTTGACGCGCAAGGCGGAGACGGCATTAAAACCGTTACGGAACTGCAGCAGTTGCTTACCCTGCATGCGCCAGGTTCAAAAGTGCTGGCGGCCAGCTTCAAAACGCCGCGTCAGGCGTTGGATTGCCTGCTGGCGGGTTGTGAAGCCATAACGCTGCCGCTGGATGTGGCAGAACAATTTATCAGTGCGCCTGCGGTTACCGCAGCGGTTGCGAAGTTCGAACAGGACTGGCAAAACGCTTTCGGCTCACTCTCTTTGAAATAAACAATCAGGCCGCTAAACGCGGCCTGATTGTTAACGTGTCAATTTGCTTTGTATCAGCCATTCCAGCATATCGCTTTTCTGTTGAGGCGTGATAAAGCCAAACCAGCGATGGCATACGGCGGATGTAGCGGTAAAGTAGTTGAGATAAAAGTTTTTCATGGCGACCTCCTCGTAACGTGTACAAAGTGTCGCCTGAAAAGCGGAAACGTTAAATTGACGAGATTTCGCGCTTCCATCCCCTTTTAAACGGTAACTCGCAAAGGACACAGCCAAAAGCGCGATTATGCGTTAGAAAATGGGGATATTACGATTAAACCACAAAAATAAAACATCCCCTTTTATTTACAGCTTAATAAAATGCTCGCGGTAATAAGCCAGTTCTGCAACCGATTCACGGATATCATCCAGCGCCTGGTGCGATCCTTCTTTCTTCAGGCCCACTAAAATTTCAGGCTTCCAGCGGCGCGCCAACTCTTTCAGGGTGCTCACATCCAGATAACGATAGTGGAAATACGCTTCCAGCTCAGGCATGTACTTGAACAGGAAACGGCGATCCTGCCCGATGCTGTTGCCGCAAATGGGGGAGGTATTCGCCGGCACCCACTGTTTTAAAAATTCAAGTGTGGCCAGCTCTGCAGCGCGATCGTCCTGGGTACTCGCTTTAACGCGATCGACCAGGCCGCTGCCGGTATGGGTCCGCACGTTCCAGTCATCCATTAGCGCCAGCTGTTCATCTGACTGGTGCACCGCGATAACCGGCCCCTCCGCCAGGATATTCAGGTTCGCGTCGGTAACCAGAGTGGCGATTTCGATAATGCGGTCGCGCTCTGGATCCAGCCCCGTCATTTCCAGATCGATCCAAATCAGATTATTTTCATTTCCACTCATGCTATTTTCCACCCTTCTGCGTCGCCCACGGTGACGATCGGTTAATTCATATAAAATTAGTGTGTATCATAGAGGTTTTGCCCATTCCGGGCGACCAGGAGCCAGCACGATTGAGCAAAAATAAACTCTCCAAAGGGCAACAACGCCGCGTAAAAGCGAATCACCAGCGTCGATTAGAGACGACGGAGAAGCCGGATTACGACGATAACCTGTTTGGCGAGCCGGGCGAAGGCGTGGTGATCAGCCGTTTTGGTATGCATGCCGATGTCGAGGCTGCAGACGGTTCTGTGCACCGCTGTAACATTCGCCGCACTATTCGTTCGCTGGTCACCGGCGACCGCGTTGTCTGGCGCCCCGGCAAAGGCGCGGCAGAAGGCGTGGCGACGAAAGGCATTGTCGAAGCGGTACATGAGCGGACTTCGGTGCTCACACGGCCCGATTTTTATGATGGCGTAAAGCCCATCGCCGCGAATATCAACCAGATTGTGATTGTTTCCGCGATCCTGCCGGAATTGTCACTGAACATTATCGATCGCTATCTGGTCGCCTGCGAAGCCTTAAACGTCGAGCCATTGATTGTACTGAATAAAATCGACCTGCTGGACCAGGAAGCCATGGCTTTCGTCAATGAGCAGATGGATATCTATCGCCAGATTGGCTATCCGGTGCTGATGGTGTCCAGCCACCAGAAAAATGGTTTACGGGAACTGGAAGCCGCGCTCACCGATCGCATCAGTATTTTCGCCGGTCAGTCAGGGGTAGGAAAATCCAGTTTGCTGAATGCCCTGCTGGGTTTAACGGACGACAGCATCTTAACTAACGACGTCTCCGATGTTTCAGGGCTGGGCCAACACACCACGACGGCGGCGCGGCTTTATCACTTCCCGCACGGCGGGGATGTGATTGATTCGCCGGGGGTCCGCGAATTTGGGCTATGGCACCTTGAACCGGAACAAATCACCCAGGGGTTTGTCGAATTCCAGGATTATCTGGGTCATTGCAAATACCGTGACTGCAAACATGATACTGACCCGGGCTGCGCGATTCGCGAAGCTGTTGAACAGGGTAAAATCGCCGAAAGCCGTTTCGATAACTACCACCGCATCCTGGAAAGCATGTCTCAGGTAAAAACGCGTAAAAGCTTTTCTGATAAAGATGACTGACATTTAGGCTGAGGCCGGTTACTGAAAGTTGCCGCCAGAGATGCCGCTTGAATGATACGGTGTGGCGTCGCTAGAATCGTCAACCCTTTGGGGGTAGCCTGCTCTTTCGCGAGCAGGCCAGGAACAGCAAAAAAACATTAGCCTGGAGGCTATCTTGTTAAATAACATCAAACTTTCGCTTCAATATATTCTCCCGAAACTGTGGCTCACTCGCCTGGCGGGCTGGGGCGCAAGTAAACGTGCTGGCTGGCTGACCAAACTGGTTATTGACCTCTTTGTCAAAGCCTACAAGGTCAACATGAATGAAGCGCAGAAGCCGGATACCGCAAGCTATCGCACTTTTAATGAGTTCTTTGTCCGCGCATTGCGCGACGAGGTTCGTCCCGTTAATACCGATCCGAATGTACTGGTGATGCCTGCCGACGGCGTGATCAGCCAGTTAGGCCGCATCGAAGAAGATAAAATCTTACAGGCCAAAGGCCATAACTACAGTCTGGAAGCGCTACTGGCGGGCAACTACCAGATGGCGGATAAATTCCGCAACGGGACCTTCGCCACCACTTACCTGTCCCCGCGTGATTATCACCGGGTACATATGCCGTGTAACGGTATCCTGCGTGAAATGATTTATGTGCCGGGCGATCTGTTCTCGGTTAACCACTTAACCGCGCAAAACGTCCCTAACCTGTTTGCCCGTAACGAGCGCGTGATTTGCCTGTTTGATACCGAATTCGGCCCAATGGCGCAGATTCTGGTAGGCGCGACTATCGTTGGCAGCATTGAAACGGTCTGGTCCGGTACGGTAACACCGCCGCGTGAAGGCGTGATCAAACGCTGGACATGGCCGGCTGGCGAGAGCGAAAACGCGATCGCGCTGCTGAAAGGCCAGGAAATGGGCCGCTTCAAACTGGGCTCAACGGTAATCAACCTGTTTGCGCCGGGCAAAGTGAATCTGGTCGAAGGATTACAAAGCCTGTCGGTCACCCGTCTTGGCGAAGCGCTGGCTATTTCAACTGAAACGTTTGAAACGCCGGATACCACGCCTGCGCCGCTTTCGGATGACGAGATCAATGCAGAACTGGCCGCCAGCCCGCTGGTTGAAGGCTCCCCACAAGACCCGAAAGATCAGGGTTAAATTTACGCAAAGGTAGACTGACGTGCGCCTGATTATCACGATCCTGATGGCCTGGTGCCTCAGCATGGGGGCGCACGCAGCTGCGGCCCCCGACGCAAAACAAATCGCTCAGGAACTGGAGCAAGCCAAAGCGGCTAAAAACCTGCCGAATCAGGCAGAAACCGTTGAGGCGCTCCAGGCCGCGCTAAACGCGCTTGATGAGCGTAACGCCTCTTTAGAGCGCGCAAAGCAATACCAGCAATCTATCGATAATTACCCCAAACTTTCCGAAACGTTGCGCCAGCAGTTAAACAACGTGCGTGACGAGCCGCAAAAAGTGCCCGAAGGGCTCACCTCTGACGCGCTCAATCAGGAAATTCTTCAGGTCAGCAGCCAGTTGCTGGAAAAAAAGCCGTCAGGCCCAGCAGGAGCAGGAGCGCACCCGTGAAATTGCCGACTCGTTGAGTCAGCTTCCTCAGCAGCAAACCGATGCGCGACGCCAGTTAAACGAAGTGGAGCGCCGGGCTGGTGCCCAGAACGCCTCCGGCAGCCCGCTCACTCAGGCGCAACAATTTAGCGCGCAGGCGGAGTCCGCCCGGTTGAAAGCGCTGGTTGATGAACTGGAACTGGCGCAGCTCTCCGCCAGTAACCGGCAGGAGCTTTCGCGTCTGCGCGGCGAGCTGGCCCAAAAGCAGAGCCAGCAGCTCGACAGCTATCTCCAGGCCTTGCGTAATCAGCTCAACAGCCAGCGTCAGAAAGAAGCGGAACGGGCGCTGGAAAGCACCGAACTGTTAGCGGAAAACAGCGCGGACTTACCGCCCTCGATTCAGGAACAGTTCAAAATCAACCGCGAACTCTCGCAGGCGCTCAATCAGCAGGCGCAGCGGATGGACCTCGTCGCATCTCAGCAACGCCAGGCGTCCGGCCAGACGCTGCAGGTACGCCAGGCGTTGAATACGCTTCGCGAGCAGTCACAGTGGCTTGGCGCGTCGAATATGCTCGGCGAAGCCTTACGTGCGCAGGTTGCACGTCTGCCGGAAATGCCCAAGCCGCAGCAGCTGGATACCGAGATGGCGCAGTTGCGCGTCCACCGGATGCGCTATGAAGATTTACTCAATAAGCAGCCGCAGCTACGCCAGGTTCGCCAGGCCGATGGCGCGCCGCTCACCGCCGAGCAAAACCGTATTCTGGAAGCGCAATTGCGCACGCAACGTGAATTGCTCAATTCCCTGTTGCAGGGCGGCGATACGCTGATCCTTGAATTAACCAAGCTGAAAGTCGCCAACAGTCAGCTTGAAGATGCGTTAAAAGAGGTCAATGAAGCGACCCACCGCTATCTGTTCTGGACCGCCGACGTCAGCCCAATGACCATCGCCTGGCCGATTGAAATTGTGCAGGATTTACGCCGCCTGGTGTCGCTGGATACGGCCAGCCAGATGGGTAACGCCACGCTGATGATGCTGACCAGTAAAGAGACCTTGCTGCCGCTGTTCGGCGCGCTGATCCTGGTCGGCTTCAGTCTCAGCTCGCGGCGGCACTTTACGGCGTTTCTTGAACGTTCCAGCGCACGCATCGGCAAAGTCACGCAGGATCACTTCAGGCTGACGCTGCGCACCTTTATTTTGGTCCATTCTGGTGGCTTCGCCGTTGCCGGTACTGTGGGCAACGCTCGGGTATGGCCTGCGCGAAGCCTGGCCCTATCCCATCGCCGTCGCGATTGGC
This sequence comes from Atlantibacter hermannii, assembly GCA_900635495.1. Classification (NCBI taxonomy): domain Bacteria; kingdom Pseudomonadati; phylum Pseudomonadota; class Gammaproteobacteria; order Enterobacterales; family Enterobacteriaceae; genus Atlantibacter; species Atlantibacter hermannii. The sequence goes on from LR134136.1 coordinate 4,044,451, forward strand.
GATGGCGTGACGGCAACCGTGCCGCTGCTGTGGGTCGTGATGATTTGCGCCACTTTCGCAAGGCCGAATGGGCTGTTCATCGCCCACTTCGGCTGGCCGCGTCGTCAGGTAGGCCGGCAATGCGGTATTACCTGATGAGTATTGGGTTCGTGGTGCCGCTCATTATGGCGCTGATCATGTTTGATAATCTCAATGACCGGGAATTCTCCGGCTCGTTGGGCCGCCTGTGCTTTATCCTGATTTGCGGCGCGCTGGCCATCGTCACCCTGAGCCTGAAACGCGCCGGGATCCCGCTGTGGCTGGATAAAGAAGGCAGCGGCGACAATATGGTCAATAAAATGCTGTGGAACCTGATGCTCAGTGCGCCGTTACTGGCTATCCTCGCGTCTGCCGTAGGCTATCTGGCGACCCGCGCAGGCGCTGCTGGCGCGACTGGAAACGTCAGTCGCCATCTGGTTCTTACTGCTGGTGGTGTATCACGTTATTCGACGCTGGATGTTTATCCAACGCCGCCGCCTGGCTTTCGATCGTGCCAAACATCGCCGGGCGGAGATTCTCGCCCAGCGCGCACGCGGCGAGGAAGAGAACGCCCATAACATGAGCACCGAAGGCAGCAATGAAATTATCGAAGAGCAAGAGATCGATCTCGATACGATCAGCGCCCAGTCGCTTCGACTGGTGCGCTCAATATTGATGCTTATCGCCCTGCTCTCGGTCATCGTGCTGTGGTCAGAAATCCATTCGGCGTTCGGCTTCCTGGAGAATATCTCTTTGTGGGATGTCACCTCCACCGTGCAGGGCGTGGAAAGTATCGAGCCGATTACCCTCGGCGCGGTGCTGATTGCCATTCTGGTGTTTATCATTACCACCCAACTGGTGCGCAATTTGCCTGCTCTGCTGGAGCTGGCGCTGTTGCAGCACCTGGATCTGACACCGGGCACCGGCTATGCCATTACCACCATCACCAAATATCTGTTGATGTTGATTGGCGGGCTCACCGGCTTCTCAATGATTGGGATTGAATGGTCAAAACTGCAATGGCTGGTGGCGGCGCTCGGCGTAGGGCTGGGTTTCGGTCTTCAGGAGATCTTCGCCAACTTTATTTCTGGCCTGATCATTCTGTTTGAAAAACCGATTCGTATCGGCGATACCGTGACGATCCGCGATTTGACCGGTAGCGTGACGCGCATCAATACCCGTGCGACCACGATCAGCGACTGGGATCGCAAAGAGATAATCGTGCCCAACAAAGCGTTTATCACCGAACAGTTTATCAACTGGTCGTTGTCGGACTCGGTTACCCGCGTGGTGCTTACCGTGCCTGCACCGGGCGATGCCGACAGCGAAGAGGTGACGCAAATTCTGTATACCGCTGCGAAGCGCTGTTCGCTGGTTATCGATAACCCGCCGCCTGAGGTGTTCCTGGTGGATCTGCAACAGGGCCTGCAACTGTTTGAGCTGCGTATCTACGCCGCTGAGATGGGCCACCGCATGCCGCTGCGCCATGAAATACACCAGCTAATTCTGCATGGCTTCCGCGAACACGGTATCGATCTGCCGTTCCCACCCTTCCAGATGCGTCTGGAAAGCCTGGACGGCAAGCGCACAGCGCGGACGTTAACCTCTGCAGGGAAAAGCTCGCGTCCGGCGGGCAGTTTTGTAATCCTGAAAAGCCCCTCACCGCCATTGGGTGAGGGTCTGTTATGCACGATCCACACTAAACGCCAGCACGTCTGAAAGCCGTTCCGCGCCCAGCGCCAAGCATAATCAAACGATCCACGCCTAACGCCACGCCGGAGCAATCCGGAAGGCCTGCTTTCAGTGCTTCAATCAGGTTGGTATCCACCGGCTGTTGCGGCAAGCCGCGTGCGGCGCGTTTGCGGTTATCCTGCTCGAAGCGCTGCTGTTGTTCGCGAGCGTCGGTCAGCTCATGGAAGCCGTTCGCCAGTTCAATCCCTTTGAAATAGACCTCAAAACGTTCCGCCACGCGATGATCTTCGGTACTGATCTGCGCCAGCGACGCCTGGCTTGCCGGGAAGTGATAAACGAAGGTCGGTCGATCTTTACCGATCTGCGGCTCCACGCCCATCGTAAACAGCAGTTGCAACAGCGTATCGCGATCCTCTTTCGGTATCGGCGATATTGCTGAGATCCAGCTTAGCCGCCGCGTCACGCAACTGCGTTTTGTCTGCCGACAGCGGATCGATTTCCAGATAGCGCTGGAATGCCTGCTGGTAAGACAGCGTTTCCGCCGGGCTGGTCTCCAGCACCTGTTGCAGCAGATCGTCCACTTCATTCATCAGGCGATACATATCGTAGTGCGGACGATACCATTCGAGCATGGTGAATTCAGGATTGTGATGACGTCCCATCTCTTCATTACGAAAGCTGCGGCACAGCTGAAATACCGGGCCGCAGCCCGCCGCCAGCAAGCGCTTCATATGATATTCCGGGCTGGTCATCAGATAGAGATTCAGCCCCTCGGAGTGGCCGGGCCCCACGAAACGGGTTTCAAAAGGCACCAGGTGGATATCCGTGACCGTCGCCTGGCTCATGCAGGGCGTTTCCACCTCCAGCACGCCGCGATCGGCAAAAAAGCGACGAATCTCCGCCATCAGCGATGCGCGTTTTAACAAATTAGGGATGGATGCGCTTGGCTGCCAGGAGGCCGTATCGCTCATAATTTATTCTCCGACTTCAGATAAGGGCACGAAGTCTACTCGTAACGCGCAGAGGAGACAATTTTTGGGCAGCAAATTTTGTTTTTTGCAGGATGCCAATGCACCAATCTTCAGTTTCGTGAGCCACACATCAATGAATGTGACAAAGCGCCCTTAACACCTGCCAAAAAAATCGAACACGTCAAATTTCCTTAAGATAGGCCCAGTTATACTGGCATACCCATTAAGGAGCAGGGGAATTCGCTTTCGCAAACGTGCCTTGCGTTACTTTCTGGTTGGTCTTAGCGCTTGCGAAATAACAATAAACTGGAGGAAAGTCGTGCAAACCTTTCATGCCGATATCGCCGTCATTGGCGCTGGCGGATCTGGATTACGAGCGGCCATCGCCGCAAGCCCAAGCTAATCCGAGCGCCAAAAATCGCACTGATTTCAAAAGTCTATCCTATGCGTAGCCACACGGTTGCCGCCGAAGGCGGTTCCGCAGCGGTCGCGCAGGATCATGACAGCTTCGATTACCATTTCCACGATACCGTGGCTGGTGGCGACTGGCTGTGTGAGCAGGATGTTGTTGACTATTTTGTGCATCACTGCCCCACAGAGATGACACAGCTTGAGCAATGGGGATGTCCGTGGAGTCGTCGGCCGGATGGTACCGTTAACGTCCGTCGTTTTGGCGGGATGAAAATAGAACGTACCTGGTTCGCCGCTGATAAAACCGGCTTCCACATGTTGCATACTTTATTCCAGACTTCTTTGCAGTTCCCGCAAATTCAACGCTTTGACGAACACTTCGTTCTCGACATTCTGGTCGATGAAGGTCATGCGCGCGGCCTGGTTGCAATGAACATGATGGAAGGCACCCTGGTGCAGATCCGCGCTAATGCGGTAGTCATGGCGACAGGCGGCGCAGGCCGGGTCTATCGCTATAACACCAATGGCGGGATTGTCACGGGTGACGGGATGGGTATGGCGCTCAGCCATGGCGTCCCGCTGCGCGACATGGAATTCGTCCAGTATCACCCAACCGGTCTGCCAGGCTCCGGTATTCTGATGACAGAAGGTTGCCGTGGCGAAGGCGGTATCCTGGTGAACAAAGACGGTTACCGTTATTTGCAGGATTACGGCATGGGCCCGGAAACGCCGCTTGGCGAGCCGAAGAACAAGTACATGGAACTTGGCCCACGCGATAAAGTCTCCCAGGCGTTCTGGCATGAATGGCGCGCTGGCCGCACCATCTCTACGCCGCGTGGCGATGTGGTCTATCTGGATCTGCGCCATCTGGGCGAGAAAAAACTGCTTGAGCGTTTACCGTTTATCTGCGAACTGGCGAAGGCCTATGTGGGCGTCGATCCGGTTAAAGAGCCGATTCCGGTACGTCCGACCGCGCATTACACCATGGGCGGTATCGAAACGAACCAACAGTGTGAAACCCGTATTCAGGGGCTGTTCGCGGTGGGCGAATGTTCTTCTGTTGGTCTGCATGGCGCAAACCGCCTCGGTTCCAACTCACTGGCGGAACTGGTGGTATTTGGTCGTATGGCAGGCGAACAGGCTATGGCCCGTGCCTCTACTGCGAGTCAGGCCAACGATTCTGCACTGAACGCCCAGGCGGCAGACGTTGAACAACGTCTGAAAGCGCTGGTCAATCAGGAAGGCAACGAGAACTGGTCGAAGATCCGCGACGAAATGGGTCTGTCGATGGAAGAAGGCTGCGGCATTTACCGCACCACTGAATTGATGCAGAAAACCGTCGATAAACTCGCTGAGCTGCAGGAACGCTTTAAACGCGTACGTATCACCGATAACTCCAGCGTATTCAACACCGATTTACTCTACACCATTGAACTGGGCCACGGCCTGAATGTGGCCGAATGTATGGCGCATTCTGCACTGGCGCGTAAAGAGTCGCGCGGTGCGCATCAACGTTTGGATGAAGGTTGTACTGAGCGTGATGACGTCAACTTCCTGAAACACACCCTCGCCTTCCGCGATGCTACTGGCACAACACGCCTGGAATACAGCGACGTGAAAATCACTACGCTGCCACCAGCAAAACGTGTTTACGGCGGGAAGCGGAAGCAGCCGATAAGAAGGAGCAGGTGAATGGCTGAGATGAAAAACCTGAAAGTTGAGGTGGTGCGTTACAACCCGGAAGTGGATAACGCGCCGCACAGCGCTTTCTATGAGGTTCCTTACGACGAGCAAACGTCGTTGCTGGATGCGTTGGGGTATATCAAAGATAACCTGGCGCCGGACCTGAGCTATCGCTGGTCCTGCCGTATGGCGATCTGCGGCTCCTGCGGGATGATGGTCAATAAAGTGCCGAAGCTGGCCTGTAAGACCTTCCTGCGCGATTACGAAAAAGGCATGAAGATTGAAGCGCTGGCTAACTTCCCGATCGAGCGCGATCTGGTGGTTGATATGACGCACTTTATCGAAAGCCTGGAGGCGATTAAGCCTTACATCATCGGCAATCCGCGCACGCCGGATCAGGGTCCGAACAATCAGACCCCGGCGCAAATGGCCAAATATCATCAGTTCTCTGGCTGCATCAACTGCGGGCTGTGCTATGCCGCCTGTCCGCAGTTTGGTCTGAATCCGGAATTTATCGGCCCGGCAGCGATTACGCTGGCGCACCGTTACAACCTGGATAACCGTGACCACGGCAAGAAAGAGCGTATGGCGCAGTTGAACGGTAAGAATGGCGTCTGGACCTGTACCTTTGTGGGCTTCTGCTCCGAAGTATGTCCAAAACATGTCGATCCGGCAGCCGCCATTCAGCAGGGGCAAGGTGGAGAGTTCGAAAGACTTCTTAATCGCCACCCTGAAACCTCGCTAAGGAGTGCATGATGACAACAAAACGTAAGCCTTATGTCCGGACGATGGGTCCGACCTGGTGGCGCAACCTCGGCTTTTATCGCTTCTACATGATCCGCGAAGGAACGGCGGTGCCGACTGTTTGGTTCAGCATCGTGCTGATTTACGGCCTGTTCGCGTTAAAAGGCGGTCCGGAAAGCTGGATGGGGTTTGTCGGCTTTTTGCAAAACCCGATTGTGGTGATCCTGAACCTGATCACCCTGGCGGCTGCGGTGTTGCATACCAAAACCTGGTTTGAGCTGGCACCGAAAGCGGCCAACATCATCGTCAAGGATGAAAAAATGGGGCCAGAGCCGATTATCAAAGGGCTCTGGGCGTCACCATTGTGGTGACCGTGGTGATTCTGTTTGTGGCATTGTTCTGGTAAGGAGGCCCTGTGATTAATCCCAATCCAAAACGTTCCGACGAGCCGGTTTTCTGGGGCTTGTTTGGCGCTGGCGGTATGTGGGGCGCGATTATCGCGCCGGTGATCGTACTGCTGGTGGGTATTATGCTGCCGCTGGGTCTCTATCCGGGCGATGCGCTGGGTTATGAGCGCGTTCTGGCATTTTCCCAGAGCATCATTGGCCGCCTGTTTCTGTTTTTGATGATTGTGCTGCCGCTGTGGTGCGGGCTTCACCGTATTCCACCATGCGATGCACGATCTGAAAATTCCATGTGCCGAGCGGCAAATGGGTGTTCTACGGACTGGCGGCGATTCTGGACCGTCGTCGCGCTGATTGGCGTCGTTACGCTCTAAGCATTTAAAACTCAAAAAGGCCTGCCGTTGCGCAGGCCTTTTTTATCCCAAAATATGACGTAACCCGTTAATCAGCAGCAGCATACCCGCCATGAACAGGCTTAAAGAAAGGATGTGTTTCCCGTTTCGCTGATGACGGTTAAACAGGATCGTGGCCGCCGCCACGCCGCAAATCAGGGTCGCCCCTGCGTAAAACGGATTACCGTCCCGGCACCAGCCGCGAAGACAGAGCAGCGTGAACAACGCCAGAGAAAATCCTGTGCGTGACCAGGCAAGCCGGGTGCGTTCCGGTTGCAAACCCGGATCGCGGGGGATCAGGGAACGTTCTGCCATAACAGGATCGCCAGCAATAACGCGACAAGCGTCATAAACACGGTAAGCAGAACAGAAAACGGGTGTAGGGAAGCTCCCGCTCAAGACGCATTGCATGCTCATTGCGTCGCCACCGACGCCAGGCGGTGGCGCTTAGCGCCATCCCACCCGCCACCAGCAACATCGCCAGGCCAAATCGCAAATCCGGCGAACCCAGATGGGGGGAAAACTGATCGATACCTACCGCACCTGCCAGCAGCGCCCAGCGCAGTGCGTATCCAGGCCAGAAAAGTACGCTCATTGGCTAATGTAAACCGGTAATCGGGTGTTTTTCCCGATAACCACCATTGCCCTTTTCCGGTCGCCTGAGGCGGCGTTTTATCCTGTTGATTCACGCTTAATCCGTTCTCTTATCAAAATTTCTTTAATTGATAATCCCGGCGAATCCGTATCCCTGAAATTGTACCGGGTGACTTCCGTACACAAAAATTCGATCATAAACAGCTGAGAAACGCGGGTGCCGATGGAGTCACCCTGATAACGCGCGCTTTCCCCGCAGGTAAGCAAAAAAGCGTCCGCCAGTTCGTTTAACGGCGAAAGCGTTCGGTGTGTAATGGCTAAGCGAAACGCGCCCGCTTTCTGGGCTAACCGGAACGCATTCACTACCTCCGGGGTTTCGCCGGAATGTGAAAAGGCGACGACCAGATCGTCGGATTTCAGGTTCGCCAGCTTCAGGGTCATGGTGAAACGATCGGTAAAGGCTTCGGAATCAATACCAATGCGGTTCATTTTGTCCCGCGCTTCCATTGCTGCCAGGCCCGACGCGCCAAAACCGACAAACATCACCCGACGCGCTGCAATAAATCGCTCAACGATGCTTTTGAGCTTTTTCATGTCGACTAAATCAATCGTGTCCTGCACCGCGGTTTCAAATGGTCATGGCTATTTTCTGCGCCACGTCATTACGTGAGTCGCCGACAAAGATGTCTGGCGAGGCGGGCAACGTCAGATCGCTCTCTTCCAGCAGCTCGCGCTGTAGCTCCGCTTTGAGATTAAGCAGCCCGCTATAGCCGATTTTTTTGCAAAACCGCACGATGGTCGCCTCGCTAACCGCAATCTCCTGCGACAGCTTTTTGACCGGCAGTTGCACAAAACTCCCTGCGTTATTGAGAATAAATTCGGCGATTAAACGATCTTTATCAGCCAGATTCGCCAGAATATTGGCGATATAAACCCGGACATTTTCTTTATTGACGCTCATAGACGGCTCTCTGGAAGGTTCACTGCCAGGTATTTTAGCCATCTCGCTGCACGCCGTCTGCCGGGAAAATAATATCCAGCTCCTGTTGGTACGCTGCGCCAGCCGCCAGCCACTGCATACCCCGCTTATCGCGCTGCTGTCCGGAGGCATCCGGGGCGTCGGTCGTGCCGGAAAGCGGTTCGATACACAACAGGTCCGCCCCCGGTACGCCCCATAACGCTATCCAGGGCTGGCTGGTGAGCTGACACTGGAGAACCGTGCGGCCTTCTGGCGACACCACGCTAACGCGCGCCCCCTGACAGCCCGCAAAGTAAACGGCTCCGTCGCAAAAGGTTTCCGGCGTAAGCGCAAACTCGCGAACCGAGCCTGCGGGTTGCGCCAGGCTGAGCGTTCGATCGCGTGTGTAGAACGGGCCCATGGTGTCCGCCTCACTAAACACCACACGCCAGCCAGACGTGTCGAACAGAGGCAGCGCAAAACCAGGGTGATAGCCCAGTGAAAAGCACAGCGGCTTGCTGTCCTGATTCATAACCCGCCAGCTTATCCGCACGCCCGATTCCAGTAAGGTGTAGTCCACCTGCACCGAGTACATAAACGGCCAGACGCGTAGCGTCTCTTTGCTCGCCCGGTTGATAAGGCGCAGCGTAGTCGGCGTATGCTGTAACAATGCAAACGCCTGATTACGCAGGAATCCGTGAGCGGGCAGCGGATAGAAGTTTTCATCATCCCACAGACCGTTATGCACTAAGCGCCCCACCACCGGAAAGAGCAACGGCGCGGTGCTTTTCCACACCCTGTCGTCCGGTTGCCAGAGCCATTGCCGGTCGGCGGTTTTCTCCGTCAGACTGCGCATTTCTGCGCCCCGGGAGCTTATCGCCATCTGCCAGCGCGAATTCTCCAGTATCCAGCTATGCACCATCGCGCCTCAGTCTATCCGCAACAACAGCCGGACCTGATAGTTCAGGGCGGCCTGCTTTTCAGCATCAAATAACCTGTCGATAGCCGCAAACACCGATGCCCCGGTCAGCACCGTTTGCGGGTCAACGTTCGCGAACAGTTCCGCATCGGTTTTGCCCTGCTCTTCCAGCGCCCGCATAACAAATTGCAGTGCTTCACTCACGCCGCGATGCTCGCAGCGATAGCCCCGCTGCGCCAGCCAGGCGTCGCTTTCCCATCGCGCCTGAAACGCCTGCTCCTGTTCCAGCGTCGGCTGATCAAGCCCAAAACGGGTATACAGCTCTTCCGGCGCATCGTGCTGTTGCAATACCGGGATCATCGCCCGGCCGTAATGCAGCGCATAGCTAACGTTATTGATGTTGTGCTGCTGCTGCGGATCGCTCTGCAGATTGAACAGCTTATCGCCGAAGCGCCATGGATTGAGGTAGCCAAAACTCGCCGGGATTTTCATCACCTGCGCGCCCTGAGTGAAATCAAAACCCGGGTGAATAGTAATGTCAGTCAGTTCACTGATTTTGAACGGGCTGTCGATACGGGTCGGCATCAGGGTGTATTCAAACAAATGCTGCTTATTTTCTTCACGCGGCGCGCGCATATAGACGTACTGACCATCGGTAATATTGATGTGCCCGCCAAAATAGCCAAACAGCGCATAGTCACGAATTTTCTCATCGCTGCGCACCACCGGCAGTAGCGACTGGCCGGTCATCGACGCGGGTTTTTCAACGCCAAAATAATCCAGCAGCGTGGCCGGAATATCGATCGTTTGCGCCAGCGCGCTGCGTCGCTCACCCTGTGTTTTACAGCTCGGATCGCGGATAAAGAACGGCGTATTGGCGATTTCGTTGTACACCGGCATGATATTTTTGCCCCACCACTGGTGCTCGCCCAGCAGGAAGCCATGATCGGTGCAGACGATAAACAACGTATCGTCCCACAGCCCGTGCGCTTTTAGTTTATCCATCACCTGGCCGAGATAGTCATCGCACATGGTGATCAATGCCTGATAAAACTTGCGCACCTTTGCGTCATCTTTGCCGCCGGGACTGCCGCAGTAATAAGGCACCCAGCCGTCGAATTCGCCCGGCTCGCAGCCGTACTGCGCCAGATATTTCTCCGGCACGAAAAACGGTTCATGAGGATCGAAACATTCAATTTGCAGGAACCAGTTGTCCTGATCTTTATTGGTATCAAGAAAATCTAACCCGGCCTGAATGGTGCGATGGGGTGTAATGATCTTCGATCTCCGGCATGGCTGAGCGGTTGATCAAATCCTGGGTCATTCGCCCGCTGCGGCGCTTAAAGGTTTCTTTATCCTCCATGCCTTGCCAGGCAATAGCGGGTTTATCAACCTGCCCAATCCAGCAATCACCTTCCTGACCGCGAATAAACTCGAAGGTGGAATAGCGGGTGTGGTACGTTGCCCCGCCGTCACGCCAGTAATGCTTATGGTCGGTGACCATATGCGTGTGAATGCCCTGTTTATGGAGCGCCTGAGGCATCGAGAAATCAAAAGGTTCAAGCGGCCCCCAACTCCGGTGCAGGAAGTTATAGCGTCCGGTATGCAATTCCCGACGCGCAGGCATACAGGGCATGCTTCCTACAAAGAAGTTGTCAAACTGCACCGACTCGCGGGCAAGCCGGGTGAAGTTCGGCGTGATCGCCGTGCCGCCATAGGGGGCCAGGGTGATGACGCGTCAGGGTGTCAAACATCAACATTACAGCTTTCATACATTCCTCTCGTCGCGCACGCGACGCCGTTACAGGCCTAAATATTCTTCCACTTCGTTCTTAATCAGCGTGACGTGCGGCCCAAACACCACCTGCACGCCCTCTCCCCGCAGGAAGGCGCCCCGGCTTCCTGAAGCCTTGAAATCATCCAGTTTCACCCGACCAGGCTCTTTCACCGTCACCCGCAGGCGGGTTGCACAGCAATCGACGTCCAGAATGTTGTCCCGACCGCCCAGCGCCGAGACGATGGCTGAAGGGCGCGCGGCTTTGGTCACCCATCTCTGGCGCGGCGTCAGTGGTAGGTTCATCTTCGCGTCCCGGCGTTTTCAGCTGACGCCACTGGATCAGGAAACGGAAGGAGAAGTAATAGAGGCAGAACATCAGTGCGCCGAGCGGCAACATCAGCACCCAGTTCGTTTTGGCATTGCCCTGCAGTACGCCAAACAATAAGAAGTCGATCAGGCCACCGGAGAAAGTTTTGCCCGACGGTAATGGCCAGAACGTGAGTCAGCATAAACGCCACGCCGGTCAGGACGATATGCACCACATACAGCAGCGGGGCACAGAACATAAAGGCAAACTCAAGGGGTTCGGTAATGCCCGTCACGAAGGGAGGTAAGCGCCGCCGACAACATCAGGCTGGCGACTTTAGTGCGGTTCTCGCGCTTAGCGCAGTGGTAAATCGCCAGCGCCGCGCCAGGCAGGCCAAACATGAAATCAGCGAAACGCCCGGCCATAAAGCGCGACACGCCAATGTAATATTGCGTGACGCTGGGATCGGCCAGTTGGGCGAAGAAAATTTTCTGCGTACCCTGCACCAGATGCCCGTTAACCATCATTTCGCCGCCCACGCTGGTCATCCAGAACGGGGGATAAAAACAGGTGATGCAGCCCAAGCGGGATCAGGCACTTCAGGATCATGCCGTAGAAGAGTGTGCCGATATAGCCGGTTTTTTCCACCAGGCCGCCAAGATGGGGTAATGCCCGCCTGCACCGGTGGCCATACCCAGAACAGCAACACGCCAAGCAGGATGGCGAAAAAAGAGGGTGATGATGGGCACAAAACGCGAGCCGCTAAAAAACGGCCAGCAGGTTCGGCAGTTCGGTTTTACTGAAGCGCGCATGAAGCCAGGCGGTCAGCAGGCCGCTGATAATCCCGCCCATCACGCCGGTTTGCAGCGTGGACAATCCCTAATACGCTAGCCTGGCCGACAGCCGCGAAGTTCTCCGTCGCCAGCGTTCCCGTTAAGAACAGCATGGCGTTAATGGCTTTATTCATCACGATAAAACAAAGCACGGCAGCCAACCCGGCGGTGCCTTTATCGCTTCGCGCCAGACCGACGGCTATCCCTACCGCGAACAGCAGTGCCAGGTTATCAAACACAACGCTGCCGCACATTTTCATCAGGGTGAAAATGGCTTGCAACACGGTGTTATTGAGGATGGAGTAGGTTTCAATGGTAATCGGATTAGAAAAAACGCCGCCTATTCCCAGCAAGAGGCCTGCGGCAGGCAATACGGCAATGGGCAACATAAATGACTTGCCCAGATTTTGTGCACCAGCAAAAAGTTTTGCTCATGGTGGATCCCTGGTGTTGGTGTTGTTGGTTTGAATATAAAATTTCATTGCTAACTTGTCTTGTGAAATTATTATTTCTACAGACTCAGCACGCTGTCAATTGCCAGATGCCAAAGAGTGATAAAGATCACTAACAAGCGCAATCAACCTTCTTTATTCGGACGGGACGATGATGAAAAAAGCATTCCACCTCATGGCGAAACCCGTCAGCTACCAGTGCAATATCGCCTGCGATTACTGTTTTTATCTGGAAAAAGAACAGGGAACACTGAAACCGAAGAAGCCTGCGCGGCACATGGATGACGACACGCTGCGCCGCTACGTGAAGCAGTACATCGAGGCTAATCCGGCGCAGGAGGTGGAGTTTACCTGGCAGGGGGGCGAACCCACGCTGGCCGGTTGCGTTTTTATGAAACCGCGCTGGCCTTGCAGAAACAGTACGCGGCGGAAAAACCATTCGCAACAGTATGCAGACCAACGGTGTCCTGATTGACGAGGAGTGGGCAGAATTTCTGGCACGTAACCAGTTCCTGGTGGGGCTCTCGATTGACGGTCCGGCATGGCTTCACGATCGCTATCGCAAAACACGCGGCGGTAAATCCGTATTCGACAAAGTGGTTCAGGCGATGGCGCTGTTGCAAAAACACCGCGTCGACGTAAATGTGCTGACAGTCATAAACAACGTCACCGCAGAAGCGCCGCTGGAAATTTATCAGTTTATTACCGAAGAACTGGGCGCACGGCACGTACAGTTTATTCCGGCTGTAGAGCAGCGGCCGGTTCATGAGAAATATGGCGAGCTGCTTTATCCGCAACAGACCGGCGCGGTCACCGAATGGTCAGTCAGCGGCGAACAGTGGGGCGCGTTTATTAACAGCGTTTTCGACTATTGGGTACGGCGCGACGTAGGCCGCGTTTACGTTCAACTTTTTGACAGCGCGCTGGCCGCCTGGCTTGGCGAACAACCCTCGCTTTGCGTAATGCAATCCAGTTGCGGGTTTGGGCTGGTGGTGGAGCAGAACGGCGATATCTATAGTTGCGATCACTATGTCTATCCGGAGCACCGGCTTGGCAACCTGCGCAGCGACAATCTGGCCGCGCTGGCCGGCGGGAAACAGCAACGCAAGTTCGGCATGATGAAGACCCAGGTGTCATCGCTATGTCAGCAATGCGAATGGCGCTTCGCCTGTCACGGCGGGTGCCCAAAACACCGCATCCGTCAGGTGGGAGAACGCTGGCATAACCATCTGTGCGCAGGTTATAAGGCGATGTTCAGCCATATGGATCCCTATATGCGCTTTATGGCGAACCAAATCCGCCATCAACAGCCTCCCGCCGCCGTGATGGATGTGGCCGCAACCCTGGCCGCAGAACAAAAATCTTAACGCGCCGTACCGGCGCGTTTTCCGTGACGCGATCTACACTTAGAGGAAAACAACAAAGGAATCCTCTATGCGTATTTTCCCTATCATTACGACCGTCGCCGTCGCCTTTCTGGTTGTCGCCTGTAGCACCCCTACCCCACCTAAAGGCGTCACCGTGGTTGAAAACTTCGACGCCAAACGCTATCTGGGCAAATGGTATGAAATCGCCCGCTTTGACCATAGTTTTGAACGCGGTCTTGATCAGGTGACTGCCACGTACAGCACTATGGATGATGGCGGCATTCAGGTAATTAACCGCGGTTTCAATGTCGAACGGGGCAAATGGCAGCAAAGTATTGGCAAAGCGTATTTTACAGGCTCGCCAAACCGTGCTGCGTTAAAGGTCTCTTTCTTCGGACCGTTCTATGGCGGGTATAACATCATTGAACTGGATAAGGATTACCAGCACGCGCTGGTGTGCGGGCCGAATCGCGACTACCTGTGGATCCTCTCCCGTACGCCAACCATCAGCGACGAGGTCAAACAACGGATGGTTAATGCCGCGATTCGGCAGGGCTTCAAAGTTGAAAAGCTGATTTGGGTAAGACAGCGTCCTTAATGCGTACTGAGTTTAAGGCCGATAATCCCCGCCACAATCAGCCCGAGGCTCACAATGCGCGCCAGGCTGGTCGATTCGCCTAACAGCACCATACCGGTAATGGCGGCCCCCACGGCGCCAATACCGGTCCAGACGGCATACGCCGTACCGGTCGGCAGCGTTTTCATCGCCCATGACAACAGCACAATGCTGACAATCATTGCTGTGATGGTAATAATGCTGGGGGTTAACCGGCTAAACCCATGGGTATATTTCAGGCCTACCGCCCAAACCACTTCCAATAAGCCAGCGATCAAAAGAATAATCCAGGACATAACGTACTCCATTAATGAATGGGGCCGTCCCCGGATGAAGAAATGCTGACGGGTCGTCCCGCCAGCAGGTATAAGAATGGCATATGATCCTCAGCTCCGCGCCCAAAATCAACCCATTTACCTTAAGTCACTCATCTGGCATGGTTTAACGCCCGAATTAGCGGGAGAACTCAGCGTAACTCGCTGCTTAATCTTTCGGATTATTCTTTATGATTACATGATGCGTCCAGGTGGCTAGTACATAGCCAAAGAGTCTTTAGATATCATGTATGCCTAAAATTTTAGTCATTGACCGCTGCTGTTACAGCCGTACTGGTTTGGCCCACATCGTAAGCGAATCCGCTGTTCATGCGTTGCCAATCGAAGTTATTCAGACGGATGATTTGCTTAAAGCCAGAGAGTACATGAAATGGAAACCCGACATTGTTATTGCTGATTTTTATGGTTTCCTGAATGAACTTCATCATATCGATCAGCTTTCATCTATTTTCGCCGCCAGTTCGACAAAAACCCGCTTTATTTTATTGCCCTATGCCCGTTCGGCGCTGTTAGAGAACTACTGCGCAACGCAAGATATTTGGTTTAACGCCGATAAATCCTGCTCGCTGGAGGCGCTGGAAGAAGCGTTACGGAATGCATTAACACGTACACATGCAAAAGCGGATAACCGTCATATTGCATCGCTACTGACATTGCGCGAGGAACAGATCCTGCAGCTGTGGAAGAAAGGCGAAAGTAACGACAGAATTGCTGAAAGCATGCATATCACGGTGAAGACGGTATATACCTATAAACGGAATATTCGTATGAAGCTGGGCGCGAACAATCGCTTTACGCTATTTCGCCGGGGAACGGAGCTGGTGGAGGTGTAACGGCACGGCAGCGCATGCGCCGCGCCGTCCGGAAGCTTATTGCTGTGCTTTCGTGGCTGCGCCGGAAATGGCGCTACCGCCGTCCTGGATATCCTCGCCAACGCCACGGGTGGTATTACAAGCAGTCAGCAGGGATGAAAGGACCACCAATGAAAAGAACGCCGCAATTGTTTTCTTGATCATAATCTTTTCCTTTAATAGCCAAAGTTTTGTGTATAGCCACTTAAGCATAGCCAAAAACTCAGGAAGTAAAGGTTAGGTAAAGATTTTTAGGAGAATTAGAGATTATTTCGCCGCGCGTTCGATAGCGCCGCCAAGATGCTGAATATCTTCGCCAAATCCGCGCGCCGTGTGGCAGCCGCTGAGAAACAGCGAAATCAGAAAGGGAATAAGCAGGTATTTAACAGTAGGGTTCATGTCGATAGCTTCCTGCAAACGGCGGCGTGGAAAACCACGCCGCGAACCAGACGTAAAATTTATTTCACGCGGGATACGTATTCGCCAGAGCGGGTATCCACTTTAATCACTTCACCAATCTGCACGAACAACGGTACTTTAACCACTGCGCCAGTGCTCAGGGTAGCCGGCTTGCCGCCAGTCCCTGCGGTATCACCTTTCAGACCCGGATCGGTATCAACGATTTCCAGCTCAACGAAGTTCGGCGGTGTAACGGCGATCGGCTGGCCGTTCCACAGGGTAACGATGCATTCAGCCTGATCCAGCAACCATTTGGCGTTGTCGCCAATGGCTTTTGCGTCAGCCGCCAGTTGCTCGAAGGTTTCGTTGTTCATGAAATGCCAGAACTCACCATCGTTGTAGAGGTAAGTCAGGTTCATATCCACGACGTCAGCGCCTTCGGCGGAGTCAGTAGACTTAAATGTTTTTTCTACGCGAGAACCGGTCAGCAGACGGCGCAGTTTAACGCGCGCAAAAGCCTGACCTTTACCCGGTTTAACGAATTCGCTGGATTCAACGGCGTAAGGTTCGCCGTCCATCATGATTTTAAGACCGGCACGAAAATCGTTGCTAGAATAAGTCGCCATAAGGCCCTCTGAATATGTTAACTGGTAGCTTAGCCAAAAAAATGGCAGACATTGTAACCCTAAATCCCCCTTCCAGAGAAGATTGGTTAGCACAACTCGCCGATGTTATAACCGATCCTGACGAGCTTCTGCATATTTTAAATATAGAAGCCGATCCCGATCTTCTCGCTGGCCGCGAAGCAAGGCGGCTTTTTGCCCTGCGCGTACCCCGCGCATTCGTGGCGCGGATGGAAAAAGGCAACCCCAACGATCCGCTGTTGCGTCAGGTTTTAACGGCTCGCGAAGAGTTCGTGGCCGCGCCTGGGTTCTCAACCGATCCGCTTGAAGAACAGCATAGCGTGGTGCCGGGACTGCTGCATAAATACCGCAACCGGGCGCTGTTGCTAGTCAAAGGTGGCTGCGCGGTTAACTGTCGCTACTGCTTCCGTCGGCATTTCCCCTATGCGGATAATCAGGGTAATAAGCGTAACTGGCAAACGGCGCTGGACTATATCGTCGCACATCCTGAGCTGGATGAGATTATCTTCTCCGGCGGCGATCCCCTGATGGCGAAAGACCATGAGCTGGACTGGCTCATCACTCAGCTTGAAAGCATCCCGCATATAAAACGATTACGTATCCATAGCCGTTTGCCGATTGTTATTCCGGCGCGTATTACCGGGGCGCTGACGGCACGGTTTGAACGGTCCAGCTTGCAGATCCTGCTGGTAAACCATATCAACCACGCCAGGGAGATTGATGCAGCCTTTCGCACGGCGATGGCGCAACTGCGCCGGGCTGGCGTGACGCTGCTAAACCAGAGCGTACTGTTACGCGGCGTGAACGATAATGCGCAAACGCTCGCGGCATTAAGCAACGCGCTTTTCGACGCTGGCGTGATGCCTTATTACCTGCATGTGCTGGATCGGGTACAGGGCGCCGCGCACTTCCTGGTGAGCGACGATGAAGCGCGGGGGATTATTCGTGAGCTGCTGACGCTTGTCTCGGGTTACATGGTTCCGAAACTGGCGCGAGAAATCGGCGGTGAGCCGAGTAAAACGCCGCTGGATTTACACTTAAGGCAGCGTTGAAATCGTGGAAACCGGCGTGGAAAAGATCCGAAAACGGATTATTTCCACGCGTTCTGATGTGCTAGCTTTTCAAAACTATTAACCCAGTTCCCTTATTGCCGGATCAGCAATGAGGGAAATTATTTGTTTGAGAGTCGTCATGTCAGCCATAATTAAAGGAATTAATTCAGGCGTTATTTGCAATAACAAAGAATTTGTTTCCCTTGCATTAAAAACACGAAATAAAGATGAGTCAGAAAATTTATATCTCTTTCCTTTGCCACAATTAAAGGATTTTATGTATGCCCTTGAAAGTGGGATAGCGTCATTTACACCTCAGCGGAAAAACGATACTCATGAAATGTTACATCATGCCCCGGCGCTCAGTCGAGAAGAACTACAATCTGCAGGTGAACTGGAAAGGGTCGTTGCAGTCAGCGCAGCAGTAAAAAAAAGAGCGTTAAAGTAGAGCTTACATTCTCTTCTAAGAGAAGCGAGCTTTTAATTATTAGTGATGGTCAGATTGAAACATTTATCCATGCGATCATTTTTGCTATTAAAAATGCAGGTTTTGAAAATCTTCTCTTAACTGTCTCCTCGATGTTAGATTTCATTCCTTTATACGATATGGATTTATTAGCAGACGGAAAAATGGAGTATGACAGTTACACTCCCCCGTTATGGAAATTATCGCTTTTCAGACGTTATCTGTTGTTCGTGTTTAAATATCAGCAGGACAATAACCAGGATGCATGGTGTGGCACCGTGATAAAAACCGATGCGCAACAAGGTACGGAACAAGCAACAGGCGCTTCGCAACGTGCGATCAAATTCAGTCGCCGGCTACAAAAAATCGCTAACAAACCCTGTCAGGTTTTTTGTATCGATATTACGCCTTCAGACGACCAAGAACTCACGAAGGAACAGTGCCTCAATTCGCTGCACCGCTTATGCATCAGCGTCATTCGCCGTACGGCACATTAACAGAAACGCAAATACAAAAGGGAAGCGTATTCCCTTTTGTAGTCGCGTCATTCAAAACGGGATCAGTTCGGGCATTTATAAACCTGACCCACCATTTTGCTCGCTGTCGGCACAAAGCTGGACAGCAGATTCTGGCTCGGGCTGCTTACGCCATAGAGAACGTTTCCGCCCATGGCCGCTGCGTTATTACGCAATTCGTTCGCCGCGCCGCGCATAGAGCCGCCTTCTTCACCATGCTGGCCTGAAAGCCAGTTGCTTTGCTCGCCAGTCGCTGTACCGAGCAGTTGGCATTCCGCACCGGGTTTCTCTTCAACAAAACGAACGCTCTGGCCGCTACTCGATAATTCATTGCTCGTGCTGCATCCTGCAAGCAGCAGCGCCGCCGCAACCATTCCCGCTGAGACTGTAATGCGCATGTTATTCCTCGTTATGTGTAGGCTAAAACATTTCTATCCGTAAGACCTTATACCTAAAAGATGACCAAAAGAAAAACCCCCGGCCATTTCTGACCGGGGGTTTACTATTTTTGTACGACAGATTGATGTAATCCAATAATTCACACTGTGGGAAGACGGCACCTTCGTACCTCCCCGGGGCTTACCAGAGTAAGTGACTGGGGTGCACGAACGCAGTCAACGCACCCACAGCGTGAAATATGAAGATTAAATTACATCATACCGCCCATACCGCCCATGCCGCCCATACCGCCAGCAGCACCTAAATCAGGCGCATCGCTTTTCGGCAGGTCGGTCACCATGCATTCGGTGGTGATCATCAGGCCAGCAACAGATGCTGCGTACTGCAGAGCAGAACGGGTAACTTTGGTTGGATCCAGGATACCCATTTCGATCATGTTGCCGTACTCTTCAGTAGCCGCGTTATAACCGTAGTTACCGTCACCCGCTTTCACGGTGTTAGCTACAACAGACGGTTCTTCACCGCAGTTCAGCACGATCTGACGCAGCGGCGCTTCCATTGCGCGCAGCGCAACTTTGATACCCATGTTCTGATCTTCGTTCTGGCCTTTCAGCTCAGAAAGTTTGCTTGCTACACGGATCAGCGCAACGCCGCCGCCAGCAACCACGCCTTCTTCAACCGCAGCACGAGTCGCGTGCAGGGCGTCTTCAACGCGTGCTTTTTTCTCTTTCATTTCAACTTCGGTTGCAGCGCCAACTTTGATTACCGCAACGCCGCCAGCCAGTTTAGCTACGCGCTCCTGCAGTTTTTCACGATCGTAATCGGAAGTGGCTTCTTCAATCTGCTGACGGATCTGAGTCACACGACCCTGAATTGCCGCTTCTTCACCCACGCCATCGATGATGGTGGTGGTGTCTTTGTTGATAACGATACGTTTGGCCTGGCCCAGATCTTCCAGGGTCGCTTTTTCCAGCTCCATACCGATCTCTTCAGAGATAACGGTACCGCCAGTCAGGATAGCAATATCCTGCAGCATGGCTTTACGACGATCGCCGAAGCCCGGTGCTTTCACCGCAGCCACTTTCACGATGCCACGCATGGTGTTAACCACCAGGGTAGCCAGCGCTTCGCCTTCAACATCTTCAGCGATGATCAGCAGCGGTTTGCCTGCTTTCGCAACGGCTTCCAGTACCGGCAGCATTTCACGGATGTTGGAGATTTTTTTGTCAGCCAGCAGAATGAACGGGCTTTCCAGTTCGATAGAACCAGTTTCCGGCTTGTTGATGAAGTACGGAGACAGGTAGCCACGGTCGAACTGCATACCTTCAACCACGTCCAGCTCGTCCTGCAGACCGGTGCCTTCTTCAACGGTGATAACGCCTTCTTTACCCACTTTCTCCATCGCCTGAGCAATCAGGGTGCCCACGGTTTCGTCGGAGTTAGCAGAGATAGTCCCTACCTGCGCGATAGCTTTGGAATCAGAGCAAGGAACAGACAGCGCTTTCAGCTCTTCAACAGCTGCCAGAACCGCTTTGTCGATACCACGTTTCAGGTCCATCGGGTTCATGCCTGCAGCAACCGCTTTCAGACCTTCAGTGATGATGGATTGCGCCAGTACGGTCGCGGTGGTGGTGCCGTCGCCCGCAGCGTCATTCGCTTTGGAGGCAACTTCTTTCACCATCTGTGCGCCCATGTTTTCGAACTTGTCTTCCAGCTCGATTTCACGCGCAACGGACACGCCGTCTTTGGTGATGGTCGGTGCACCGAAAGATTTATCCAGAACCACATTACGGCCTTTCGGGCCCAGGGTCACTTTCACTGCATCTGCCAGTACGTTTACGCCACGCAGCATTTTTACACGGGCGTCGTTACCGAATTTTACGTCTTTAGCTGCCATTGTTTCTTTCCCTTAAATTCGTACGTTCAGTGAGTTAACGCGTGTAATTACGCTTCAACAATTGCCAGAATGTCGCTTTCAGACATGATCAACACTTCTTCATTGTCGATCTTCTCTGCTTTTACGCCGTAGCCATCGTTGAAAATCACGATGTCGCCAACTTTCACATCCAGCGGCTTCACTTCGCCATTGTCCAGGATGCGACCATTGCCTACAGCCAGTACTTCGCCACGGGTAGATTTGCCCGCTGCGGAGCCGGTCAGAACGATGCCGCCAGCAGATTTGGTTTCAACTTCTTTGCGCTTGACGATCACACGATCATGCAATGGACGAATATTCATTGAGAGCTCTCCTTTGAGAAAGTCCGTATCAGTTTTCGGGTAACGCCGAAACCTAGTAGGTTTCCGGCTGGTGCCCTGAGAGATGGGGTTAGGTTTTCCCCCTTCAAGGGGGGAAGAAGAAAAAAATTTAACTTTTTTAGCGATCGTCGCGATCGCGGTCCTCAAGACGGTTGCGGGTATCGTCTTTGCGCTGGAATTCACCATCGAAGGTTTGGCCGTTATCAGGACCCGCGCTAAATCCGCCGGACATTCTGCTAAAGCGCAGATGCGGCATCAGTTTCAGCGTGAGGTGTTTTTGTACCGGCGGGAGTAACAGCAGCAAACCCAGGAAGTCGGTAAAGAAACCGGGCAACAGCAACAGGAACCCTGCAATAACCAGCGACACGCTTTTGATCATCTCTGCTGCCGGGCTTTCGCCCGCTGCCATTTTCTGCTGCATCAGCATGAAATTTTTGAATCCCTGGTTGCGTACCAGCGACATCCCGATGACCGACGTGAAGATAACCAATATCAGCGTCATAAAGATGCCGAAGACATGGGCAACCTGAATGAAAATCGAGATCTCTATGTAAACGTAGAGAAAAAAAGCAATGAAAGGTAACCAGCGCACCGTGCTCTCCTGTGAAAAACAGCCGCCCGAAGCCGCTGTATGAAATAGTTTCGCTAACGCATCCTCATGAAGTGGCGACGCCATAGCCACTTTTCAATCGCTTTGCAGCGGACATTTTTTTTAGAAATTGTTAAGCGGTGACCTATTTCACAGATTAATAAATGTAATGCAACAACGCCTATAATAAGTGATCCAGATTACGGCTTTTCGCGAATAACAGCATATGATCATGAGTATGAGACCGAATAAGGAGATATTTGTCGGTCGTTAATCCTCCATAACCACATATATCCTGTGAGTTTGGTAAAACATTCGTTAGCTTGAGAAAGAAGGTTCACATGTTAAACAACATTCGTATCGAAGAAGATTTGTTGGGTACCAGGGAAGTTCCAGCGGAGGCCTACTACGGCGTACACACTCTGAGAGCGATTGAAAACTTTTACATCAGCAACAGCAAAATCAGCGACATTCCTGAGTTCGTGCGTGGAATGGTAATGGTGAAGAAAGCCGCAGCGATGGCAAACAAAGAGCTGCAAACCATTCCGAAAAATATCGCGAACACGATTATCGCCGCCTGTGACGAAGTGTTGAACAACGGCAAATGCATGGACCAGTTCCCGGTGGATGTTTACCAGGGTGGCGCAGGCACCTCCGTTAATATGAACACGAACGAAGTGCTGGCAAACATTGGCCTTGAACTGATGGGACATCAGAAAGGCGAATACCAGTATCTGAATCCAAACGACCACGTTAATAAATGCCAGTCCACCAACGATGCATACCCGACCGGTTTCCGCATCGCGGTGTACGCTTCTATCGTTAAACTGGTGGATGCCATTAACCAACTGGGCGAAGGCTTCCAGCGTAAGGCCGTAGAATTCGAAACCATCCTGAAAATGGGTCGTACCCAGTTGCAGGACGCGGTTCCGATGACCCTGGGTCAGGAATTCCATGCATTCAACGTCTTGTTGAATGAAGAAACTAAAAACCTGCTGCGCACCTCCGAACTGCTGCTGGAAGTTAACCTTGGCGCTACCGCCATCGGTACTCGACTGAACACGCCGGACGGCTACCAGCACCTCGCGGTACAGAAACTGGCGGAAGTTTCTAACCTTGCAGTCGTGCCTGCGGAAGACCTGATCGAAGCGACCTCCGACTGCGGCGCTTACGTAATGGTACACAGCGCCCTGAAACGTCTGGCCGTGAAACTGTCGAAAATTTGTAATGACCTGCGTCTGCTCTCTTCCGGTCCGCGTGCTGGCCTGAATGAAATCAATCTGCCGGAACTGCAAGCGGGCTCGTCCATCATGCCAGCGAAAGTGAACCCGGTAGTGCCGGAAGTGGTGAACCAGGTTTGCTTTAAAGTCATCGGCAACGACACTTGCGTCACCATGGCTTCCGAAGCCGGTCAGCTGCAGTTGAACGTCATGGAACCGGTGATTGGCCAGGCGATGTTTGAGTCAATTCACATCCTGACTAACGCCTGCTACAACCTGCTGGAAAAATGCGTTAATGGTATTACCGCGAATAAAGAAGTCTGTGAAAGCTATGTCTACAACTCCATCGGTATCGTGACCTATCTGAACCCGTTCATTGGTCACCACAACGGCGATATCGTTGGGAAAATCTGTGCAGAAACGGGTAAGAGCGTGCGGGAAGTCGTGCTTGAACGTGGTCTGCTCACTGAAGCAGAGCTTGACGATATTTTTTCCGTGAATAATCTGATGCATCCTGCATACAAAGCAAAACGTTATACCGATGAAAGCGAACAGTAATAGTTCTACCTGATAATGCGAAAGGCACGTCACTTGTGACGTGCCTTTTTCGTTTCTGCTGGATACCTAAATACAACAAATCATTATCAACTCGTTAAAATACAAGGAAGCGCATTATGTTTGGTGCTGAACTCGTCATAGTACTCCTGGCGATCTACCTCGGTGCCCGGCTCGGTGGCATAGGCATTGGCTTTGCTGGCGGTCTGGGCGTTCTGGTTTTGACCCTGATGTTTCAAATTAAACCCGGGGCGATCCCGTTTGACGTTATCGAAATCATCATGGCGGTTATTGCCGCTATCGCCGCAATGCAGGTTGCCGGCGGGATGGATTATCTGGTGAGTCTTGCGGAGAAACTGCTGCGTCGTCACCCCAAATACATTACCTTCCTTGCGCCGCTGGTGACCTGGTCTATGACCATCCTGGCAGGTACAGGCCATACCGCGTTCTCCACCATGCCAGTTATTACTGAAGTGGCAAAAGAACAGGGCATACGCCCTTCCCGTCCGCTTTCTATCGCCGTTGTCGCATCGCAAATTGCGATCACCGCCTCGCCGATTTCAGCAGCCGTGGTATTTTTCGCGGGTATTCTGGAGCCGCTCGGCGTCAGTTACTTAACGTTGCTGAGTATTTGTATTCCGGTCACCCTGATTGCCGTTATGCTGACCGCTGTGCTGTGTAACTTCCTTGGCGCTGAACTGAAAGACGATCCGGTATATCAGGAACGTTTAGCGCGTGGCGAAGTCAGCCTGCGCGGTGCCCAGATTGCTGAAATCAAACCGCACGCCAAGCGTGCCGTTATGCTGTTCCTGATCGGTATTGTTGCCGTAATGCTGTACGCGACCGCCATCAGCCCGACTGTGGGTCTTATTGCCAATCCGGTTCTGCCGCGTAACGAAGCAATCGTCGTATTCATGTTAACTGTGGCGACGCTTATCTCCCTGACCTGCAAAATCAACACCGGTGACATCCTGAACGCAGGGACGTTTAAATCCGGTATGAGCGCCTGTATTTGCGTACTGGGCGTGGCATGGCTGGGTGATACCTTCGTGAAACACCATATCGAAGATATCCAGGCTGTAGCGGGCGACCTGCTGAACAGCTACCCGTGGCTGTTAGCTGTCGTACTGTTCTTCGCCGCCACCCTGCTTTACTCCCAGGCGGCGACCACGAAAGCCCTGATGCCTGCAGCGCTGATGCTGGGCGTGAGCCCGCTGACCGCCATTGCTTCTTTTGCTGCGGTTTCCGCGCTGTTCGTTCTGCCTACTTATCCTACGCTTCTGGCTGCGGTTGAGATGGATGACACCGGCTCTACCCGTATCGGTAAGTACGTCTTTAACCATGCGTTCTTAATTCCGGGCGTGGTTGCCATCGCGCTCTGTGTCATTCTTGGCTTTATCGTTGGTGGTCTGGTGCTGTAATCACAGCCCTTGTCATCAAAAGTAAAAACGGGCCGCTTTGCGGCCCGTTTCATTATCCCTTCTCCCCGCCCGTGGTATAGTGCCCGCTTTCACTGAGTCGAGGATGATGATGACCACGCCTACCGCTGTCGTTGTACTCTGTACCGCCCCGGATGAAGCCACCGCGCAGGAACTGGCAACAAAAGCGCTGAGTGAGAAACTGGCCGCCTGCGTAACGCTGTTGCCCGGCGCGTCATCGCTTTACTATTGGGAAGGCAAGCTTGAACAGGAGTATGAAGTCCAGATGCTACTGAAAAGCGACACCCTGCATCAGGATGCTTTACTCGCCTGTCTGAAATCACATCATCCTTACCAGACCCCAGAATTACTGGTTCTGCCAGTGCTCCACGGAGATAGCGATTACCTCTCATGGCTCAACGCATCCTTACACTGATCCTGCTTTTTTGCAGTACCCTGGCTCATGCCGGACTGTTCGATTCTCAGAAAAGCCAATTCGTTCCGGTCGACAGCGCCTTCGCCTTCGACTTTCAGCAACAGGACAATAGCCTGGCGCTGAACTGGCAAATAAAGCCCGGCTACTATCTTTATCGCCAGCAAATCAGCGTGACGCCCGCGCAAGCTAAAGTCGGCGCATTGACGTTGCCTGCAGGCGAATGGCATGAAGATGAGTTTTACGGCAAAACCGAAATCTATAAGCAACAGCTCTCGGTTACGTTGCCGATTACCGAAGCGGCGCAAGGCGCGACACTGCGTGTCACCTATCAGGGCTGCGCCGAAGCGGGTTTTTGCTATCCACCGGAAACCAAAGTGGTTCCGCTGACTGCCGTGGCGCCGGGCAGCGCACCGCCTGCACCTGCAGCCGGGACGGTTAGCGCGCCGACTGCACCGCCTGCGCAACTGCCGTTTTCCGCGCTTTGGGCTTTGTTGATTGGTATTGGCATCGCATTTACGCCATGCGTTCTGCCGATGTATCCGCTGATTTCCGGCATCGTTTTAGGCGGCAAACAGCGGCTGTCAACGGCGCGGGCGCTGTGGCTGTCGTTTGTCTATGTCCAGGGCATGGCGCTCACCTACACGGCATTAGGGCTGATTGTGGCTGCTGCCGGTCTTCAGTTTCAGGCTGCGCTTCAACATCCTTATATCCTGGTCGCGCTGTCGGTGATGTTTATCGCCCTGGCGCTGTCGATGTTCGGTCTGTATACGCTGCAACTGCCCTCTTCGCTGCAAACGCGCCTGACGCTGCTCAGCAACCGTCAACAGGGCGGATCGCTGGCTGGCGTGTTTAGCATGGGGCGCAATTGCCGGGCTGATATGCTCACCCTGCACGACCGCGCCGCTAAGCGCCATCCTGCTGTATATCGCCCAGAGCGGCAATCTCTGGCTCGGCGGCGGGACCTTATATCTTTACGCGCTGGGCATGGGTTTGCCGTTGATTCTGGTAACGGTATTCGGCAATCGGCTGCTGCCAAAAAGCGGGCCGTGGATGCAACAGGTCAAAATCGCTTTTGGCTTTGTGATCATGGCGTTGCCGATATTTCTGCTGGAGCGCGTCATTGGCGAAGACTGGGGCTTACGTCTGTGGAGCATGCTGGGTGTGGCATTTTTCGGTTGGGCGTTCGTGACGTCACTCAACAGCCATAAAGGTTGGATGCGCGTTGGCCAAATCCTGCTCCTTGGCGCTGCGCTGGTCGCTGCCCGGCCACTGCAGGACTGGGCGTTCGACACGCCGGTACAAACATCGCAGGCTCACCTGAATTTTACCCGCATCACTGATATTGATTCGCTGAATGCGGCCCTTGCCAGGGCAAAGGGAAAGCCGGTGATGCTGGATCTTTATGCCGACTGGTGCGTGGCATGCAAAGAATTCGAGAAATACACATTCAGCCATCCTGATGTGCATCGTGCGCTGGAAAATACGGTGCTGTTACAGGCAGATGTCACCCGCAACAGCCCGGCAGATGTGGCGTTATTAAAACATCTTCAGGTGCTGGGTTTGCCGACCATCCTGTTCTTTGACGGCAATGGCGCGGAACAACCGCAGCAGCGCGTGACGGGTTTTATGAACGCCGCTGATTTTACCGCGCATTTGCACAATCTACCCCGGTAAACAACACTTGGGGTGGGAATAACCGTTGGAACTAACGGAGGAGTGAACCGTGCAACGCGAACAAGTACTTGAGCACGCCCTGCATGTTTTAGAAGATAAAGGGCTTGCTAACACCACGCTGGAGATGGTGGCCGCCAGAGCGAATTATCCCCTTGAAGAGATCGTTCGCTTCTGGCCCGATCGTGAAGCGCTGTTTTATGACGCGCTGCGTTATCTGAATGAGCAGGTCGACGCCTGGCGCAGGCAGTTACTGCACAATGAAGAACTCAGCATCGAGCAAAAACTGCTGTACCGCTATCAGGCGCTGACGGATTGTGTCAGCCAGAACCGTTATCCGGGCTGCCTGTTTGTTGCTGCCTGCACGTTCTACCCGGATGCGTCACACCCTATTCATCAGCTTGCCGATCGGCAGAAAAAGGCGGCGCTGGAGTATACCCATGCGCTGCTTTCGCAGTTAGAAGTGGATGACCCGACAATGGTCGCGAAACAGATGGAACTGGTGCTGGAGGGTTGCCTGAGTCGCCTGCTGGTAAATCGCAGTCAGGCCGATGTTGATACCGCACGCCATCTGGCAGAAGATATTTTGCGATTCGCCCAATGCCGTACGGGCGGCGCGCTGACCTGAAATGCCCGTTTTTAGCGATTTTGCATGAAAAGCAGGCAATCAGCACAGATTGAGTGAATTTTTATGACAAAGCCGTTGACGCCATGCGGCCTTTACGGTTTAATTCGCCCCGTTGCCCGGATAGCTCAGTCGGTAGAGCAGGGGATTGAAAATCCCCGTGTCCTTGGTTCGATTCCGAGTCCGGGCACCACTTATTCAGAGAACCCAGCCTATGGCTGGGTTTTTGCTTTTAGAGAACCGGACTCTCCATCGAACAACGTTCGATGATTCGCCGCCAGCGGCTCACCCCTTCGGGGCCAGCGCGACAGGCGCGCTGTTCAACGCCTGCGGCGTTAGTCCGAATCCGGGCACCACTTATTTAGAGAACCCAGCCTATGGCTGGGTTTTTGCTTTTGGAGAACCGGACTCTCCATCGAACAACGTTCGATGATTCGCCGCCAGCGGCTCACCCCTTCGGGGCCAGCGCGACAGGCGCGCTGTTCAATGCCTGCGGCGTTAGTCCGAATCCGGCACCACTATTTAAAGAACCCGCCCAAAAGGCGGGTTTTTGCTTTGGCATTAACGAACGGCTTTACGGCGTTTCTGAGGGCTGCTGGATTAAGGCATACCGGTTCAGCAACTGGTTGAAATGTGTATCTGTTTGCAATAACAGCGCGGCAGGCAGCGGCGCGCCATTTTTTTCCTGACTTAACAGGTACAACTGCTCTTCGACGGGCACTGTACGTCCAAAATCCTGCATGATCGTAAATACCATCGATTTCAACTCCGAGCCGGTTAAATACTTCCCTTTGCGCTCATCAAGCGCATTGAGACGCTGCATCAGTGTCTGAAGCCCTTCCATTCCCTGATGCCACCCCCGTCAGCGATTGCGGCGCAAGGGCATTGCCAACGATATAGTCTTGCCACTGCGCTTTCAGGCGTGCTGAGTCGTCGGGTTTGGCTCTGGCCGCAAGAGTGAAACCATAGTGCTGTCGCCATAAAGGAGACAGCAGCTTAAGCTCGGTCAGGGCGGACTCAGTAGGCTCCACAGGCACTGGCCCGCTTATGGTGGGGTTTAATTGCTGCCAGCCCCACCCTCCTGCGCCGCAAATCAAAAACATAGTCAGCATTCCGGCAGCAAAACCTTTCCACGGACGTGCGGTAACGGACGCAGAAGGATGATTAATAACGGACTGCCCGGCGGGCTCGCTTTCAATCACATACACCAGGGCGTTGAAGGGTTCGGAGGACGGTTGACTGACGGCGTTCAGGGATGAAGCTGGCAGAACGGCTGCCGTAATGTCGTCCCGGTTTGCATCGGTATTCTCCAGCCTTATCGATGCATTATGCATAAAGGTATAGAGCTCACTCATTTGGCTGGCATTTTTTAATTCCAGCCGCGCCAGAACCTCAAGCACAGCATTCAGATGGCGTTCAGCCTGATACACCTGAGGTAAATCAACGTAACCCAGGGCGAACGTTCGCAGCATTGCCTGCAGCCGCTGGCTGAAACCAGCAAGGATTTCCATCCGGGCATGGACAGGTTGCGGCCACATGATTCCCCATTGCCGCGTCACCAGCATTTGCAGAATAGCCAGCCCCTCATTAAGACCAGCCAGGCCGCTCAACCGGGTACGCGCCAAGGTGTACCAGACGGTTGTTTGTAGCTCAACACCGTTCTGGCGAAACAGGGAAAGACTCAGTTGTTCAATACGGTTCCAGTCAATGTCAGGACGCGCCGGATGAGAAAGTTTAGCCACCTCATCGCGCAACGCGGCATAATCTGGCAGCGCACGCGGGTCGCCACCGGTTTTAATTTTTTGAGAGTGAATGTCATTCATGACCAGATATCCCTGTGGCAGGCACGTTGTATTAGGGGGGTAACGATTAACAGTGAGAGCAGTGGCGTTAAAATATGTTCTGTTTTATAAGTTGCTGTTGTTTCAGATGGCGTAACAAAATTTTCCCTTCCGGCATAAATTCCGTCCCGTAACGCACCAGACCCAAACCTTTCAGTTCGGCATCAATGGCATAGCGCAGCTCGCCCGGTTGCGTTGGTTCGAGAAGTATCACCTCAATGCGTTTTAAACGGGGTTCATATTTCAACAACACGGATGAAAGAGTACCGATCAGTTGATGGGCGGTGCCAGGCATGCCCTGAAGTATTCCTGTCATATCCGGCAGCCCATAATCCGGCAGATGAGCAAGCGTACCCGCGCGACAGTTGAGGATGCGCTGCATATTATCCAGCACAGACAGAATGACCTGGTTCGTTTCACACACCTGCGCAAGCTCCAGCCCACCGGTAAAGTTACCGGTCAGCATTTCATATAACGATGGGGTGGTATATTCCCGGGACATTAGCTCTCCTTAACCGGACGCAACACCAGGTGGTTATTTACTGCTTCCAGAATTCGCGCGTTGTCCGGGTCCAGCTCGTCACGCGCCAGTACATATTTCCAGGAGTCAGTAACCGTATCGGGATGGCGGAATAAGGCGGCGATTGCCACAAACTGCGCGTCTGACTCCATTGGCATATCAAGGCTGATATCGCTTCCTGGTTTCAGCACCACATCGCGGCTGGCAAGCAAATCCTCTTTAAGAATGGCATCACCTTCTTGTAGTAATTGTTGATAAACCGTCTTGTCGAACGTTTTACGATCTTTCAACTGGTAGACGCGCACAACAACCGGTTCGGACAGAGAACGGCTTTCCCTGTCGTCAGTATTAAGTTCTTCGCGTGCGATGAAATCTAAATGCAGGTGTTTTATTTCTTTATGGAAAACACTATTGAAGACAGATTTTGTGCCCTCAGTGACGCTTTGGGTTAATCCGCATCCTGCCAGGCTAAGCGCCAGTAGCGGCGCCACTCCGCATACGAATTTAATTAAATTTGTACGTAACACTTCGGCTTCCTGTTTGTTGTTTTGTCCGTTGCAACCCGTCGTATGTGCCCAACTCCGTGGTGAATGTGGCGGGGATATCTTCCGGGATCGCCTCACCCTCCGCCCCCAGAACCCCGTTTATTCCCAGCCAGAGAGGTTCATCGCCCAGCGGCGGCATTCCCAGAAAACGGGGACTGACCGTAAGCGTGATTCGCGCCTTGAACCGCCACCCCAAATACACCCGCAGCATGATCAAAAAATCCTGAAACAACAGACTGTCTGGCTTCCAGCTTCGCGCCTCCTGTTCGTTTTCAGTGGCTAATGCAATCAATAGTTGACTGCTCACGTCCATCGCCTCTTCACCGAGGGGTGAATTGCCATCCAGAATAAAATCATCATCGCCATAGAAGCCCAGCGGCCGGTCCACTTCTACCGGGCGCGGGCAATAGGGGCTGACCTGGACAGTTGTGTCCGGCGCCAGCAGACTGACGACAGCCTGCAATCCTTCCTGGGTCTTGCCGGGCTGACGCAATACGCCCAACAGCGCCAAAAAACGCGAGGTCGGGGTGGCAATATGATTCGCAGTACCGGGAATGCCCAGCCCCACCAGCCCCAGTAATGACCGGGAAATGGCATCTTTGCCGCCAGGCTCAAACGTGGCTGGATAAGAGTATTTCCGCCAGATGCGATAAAACTGCGTGAGGATTCGGTGATTAAAGATATCAAGGAAGTCTTGCAGAACGTCATGCCCTTCCCTGCGCTGGGCAATATCATCAAGATATGCAGTGGGTAACGGCGAATCCACGCCGTACAAGCCCATAAAAGTCGTTCGTATAACCGGCGGCTTTTTATCGTCTTCATCATATTCGACATTTTTCAGCTCGCTTGCCGGAAACCCCATACCGGGATGAGGGCAAAAACGCACGGGATCATCCTGCGGATGGTGGGTCGAACCGAGCAGCGGCTTATCCGGCTGATTTGTTTCCAGCAACTGACAAAAACGGTAAAAATTAATCCGGTGGAGATCGGCTTCCAGCCGCTGGCTCAGCCGGGAATACGGCGGTTGTGCTTCTCTTCCCATTCCAGGCGTTCTCCGGTTGGCTGCAAAATAATAACCAGGCGGTTAAAAAGATAGATATCGGTATAGAGTGCAAAGAAGCGGCTCAACATTTCCCCAAACAGGCAAATATCACCTCTTCCTGCAAACCCGGCGCTGTCGAGGGTGACAGCGATCTGAACACCGCGAACCAAATAGCCTTGCTCGAAGCGTTCTGTTTCGCTGTGCTGCACATCGATAATGGCTTCGAGACGGCGGCGGTTCATCTCGCTTTGGGTCCACTCATATAACGCCAGCGTGCCGCGCAAGACCTCGGCGTTATCCATTAAGGAAAGAAAGCCGCTGCCAAGATGACTTAACACACGCCAGTGAAAGCGATCCTGATCCGGTGGATAACAAGGCAGCGTTGGCGCGCTGAGGTTACGCACGGTCATGCTGACCGAGGTGGTTTTCAATACGGTATCCAGCACGGTGCTTTGCAAGGCCCGCCGGGGCAATTGACCATTGGTCCCGGTTAGCGTTAATGACAGGCTTTCATTTGCGGGAACCGTATGCCTGTCAAAATCTTCGCCACCAAGAATAAGCCATGTATTGTGCAGCCCGGACGGACCACGGCGTACGCGGGTATGGTAGTAGTACGCCGGTGCGTCGTGCCGCATCATCCCACCCTTATGTCGAAAACTTGAAAAGGGTACATAGGTCTGTTGGCTCGCAGACATTACCGAATCCACAGCATAAATTTCAGTGTGGCCGTCCTGCACGCGCATTGGGCGTAACAGATATTCAGTTTGCAGTGAATCAAGCGTGAGTGGGTCCGACTCCAGCGGGAACAGATTAATCACCGGTACACAGTTCAGACGCAGATGCTTTTCGGTAAAACTGAAGTCATGCTCCCAGCGCTCTGCCAGTACCACATCAATTTCAAACCAGGCGAGTTCGGTCGGGAAACTGACGGTTTCCAGTCCACGCAGTCCGGTGAACATAAATTTCTCGCGGAAGGTGAAATATTCCAGCAGCAACTGGTAGCCACTGAAACTGCTGCTGCTCTTCGGCCACAAGGTATCGTTGTCACCAAATCCGAGCGCAGTGAAGTAACCTTCAAGCGGTTTTCTTTCCACATCACCAGGCATCCGTATCCACAACCGCGCTACATTCATGGTGAAGGCTTCGTGCATGGCGCATGCCAGCGGCGTATCCGCATTGAAGTAGAACGGAATGCAGGCAAGATCGATACGGCTCCAGTCGGCCAGTTTACTGCAGTCAAAACGCAGAGTGACCACTGAGCGCCCGTCAGGATCGGTCAACAGACTGGCTCGCTCCAGTGACAGGGGCTGAAGGTCTGTCTCTTTCGTGGTGGTATAACGACAGCGCGTACCTTTTTCGCCGATCGGTCGTGAAAGCACCTCGAAACCTTTGGCGATCCGAATTCGCTCTTTCATTTCGCGCCAGTTGGGGGTGAACTCCACCACTGACATCGACGGAATGGTACGCAGATAATGCGGCCACAGCAGGCTGACCAGCCCTTCGGTCAGTTCCGGCAGGTCATCATCAAGCTTTTCGCGAAGCCGACCCATCAGGAAGGCAAAGCCCTCAAGCAGGCGTTCCACGTAAGGGTCGCGCGCGCCCGCTTTATCGAGATTAAGCATCGCCGCCTGTTCGGGGTGAGCACGGGCAAATTCTTCGCCGGCTTCCTGCAGGTAGCGCATTTCAGCGTCGTAATAACGCAGGGTTAAGTCATCCATAACAACCTAAGTGTTAGCCTACTGTTGAAATAAGAAAGGGTTATGCTTCATAGGTGCGTTCCCTGTGGGATGGGATCAACATTGCTGCGCACGGGCAACTGCTTTTGCTGTGCAATGTGCCCGCATATTTGCGCCCATTCACCCTGTTTTGAGGAATGCTTCCGATAATGTTGTAAGTGCCGGAATGTTTGCCGCATGTCACACGGTCTTGTTCACGTGAAACGGGAATACCCGCCATGGTATTTTTCGGATCGCCTTCAAGGATCTTTCCGCCACAGGTGGTCTTATCTCCCTGAACCAGGTAGTAACCTTTCGCCATTTTTCTTCCTCATTGCACCTTCAGTTCATGTTAAGCGCACAGCACCGCACTGCTTGCCGGATCGAGTGCAATCAGACCGGACAGAAGTAAGTCCATCTCCGGCTGAAGCCGTGATTTATCGGTTTCACTGCGCGTGGCTTTCATGCGCAGCAGCCTCAGGCGGCGAGATTTCACTTCAAATAACAGTGCGGGTGTCCACTGCGTGAGGGTGATTGTCTGTGCGGCACTATCGAGTTCACCCAGCAGATGCAGCGCGAGTTCATTTTTGCCCTTTTGCTCCGCCACGCGGGCCATTAGAAGGCGCAGCAACCATTTGTCTTTTGTGGAGTCGGTGCCCGGGCGTGTCTGCAGCCAGTGAAGTGTGGCCTCCAGGCCGTCAGTGTCCGCTTTCTCCAGCGCTTCCGGTTCGAGGGCCAGGATATCGTTGTCTGTTTCACTGACGGCACTGACTGGCTCATCGCGCCAGCCGGAAATATCGTCCAGCACACTCTGCTTAATCCAGTTCAGCGTGACCTCATCGGCAAAGGGCGTCCCGTCGTTAAAGGCCAGTGTTTCAAGCCCCATGAGACGACGCAGCAGTCCTTTCAGGTCGGCGGTGATGATATCGGCCAGTACATCCTGCCCTGACTTCACCAGCGCCTGATGGATATACCACTGCAAATCCAGCCAGAGGTGATTGGCGCCACGCGAGAAGGCGCTGTCTGCCTGTTCCAGTATCTCCAGCCAGCTCTGCTGGAGGTACAGTCGTTTGAGCATCGCCCGCTGGTCAGCCCGCGGCGGTTCGATGCGTGTTTTCCCTTCGCTATCCGGTGCCGGGATAGCGCTCAAGGTGTCATGCCGCAGGCTTTTCATCAGCCGATGTGCGGCAAGCCAACCATTGGGCTGCTCACGGAGATATTCTGCCAGGGTGCGAGCCTGGGTCAGCAGATCCTGACCGGATGTGACACGGTTAAGAACCGGCGCGTCATGCTCTGTTGTGTGTGATGGAGTCGGTGACTGCCCGTTACTACTGGCGTTCTGTGGGATTACAGCATCCAGACCACCGGCCTTCATCAGGCGGGATTCCAGCGCGTTATACAGGGCACTCAGGGCTGGCTGTGACGCATCCGGCTCTGCGTTGAGACTGTCCTGGATGAGCAGCAGCGCGCCGACAGTGCGCAGAGCCTGATCGCGTACCACTTCCGGCCAGAGTGACAGGCTGTCGAGCATACGAGAACCTGCGAGCCACTCCAGCGCAGGTTTACGGCTCCGTTCACGCTGTGGATGAAGTTGCGTTCCATAGCGCTGCAATAACCCCGCCAGCAGTTCAAGGCCTTCGGCAAAACCTGCCTCTCCGTCCCGATGCAGACGCGCCCAGCAGTAACAGGTGGCAATGCGGATATCTTTGGCGGTGGTGGTCAGCAGTTTTTCGGCAAGCGTGCAAATCAGGTCGGTATCGATGCCGGAAAGTTTATTGACTTCCTCACGGATGCACTGGAAATCATCATCATATCCCGGGTCTTCTCCCGTCGGATGGGTATTGCTTATCGGGGCAAGCCAGGAGTGCCAGTTTTCCGTACGTGACTGCGCCTGTTGTCGTAAATGTGTTTCGTCCGCCTGACAGGCGGTAACCAGATCCTGCAAAGTGCTCATTATTCGATTCCGTCCATGTCACTGTTTTCCGTGCTGGTCATCAGCGCCTGAGCCATGGCCGCGCTGTCAACGTTGAATATCTTGTCCGGCAGTGTGAAGCCCCGCAGCGCCAGTAATGCCAGAGGCCCCCTTCCGAGCTGTGAGCGCAGCACCCACTGCAGGGTGCGGCCATCCGGGGCGGTAAAACTCATCATCCACTGACTGCGGTCAAGCTGCTGGTGTTTGCCCTGATCCAGCCAGCGAATGAAGCCCCAGGTTCCGTTGTAGTCCCCTAACAGACGCGCCCCGGCATTGACTGCGGTCCAGGTCAGCATGGTTCCTGGCTTGTAAGTGTCTCCCGGCCAGCGGAAGCTCTGCCAGTCGGTCATCTGATTGAAGTAGTGAAGCTTTTGCCCATCAATGGTCAGTTGAGTTTCAACTACCTGCGGGACCGGACGTGCCTGCAATTCAAAGCTGATGCCCTGGTTGCCATCGGTAAAAAGAATGTCCGACAACTGGCTCAGCTGATTAATGGCCCGAAGAAAGGCCGGGTTAAAGCTCAACCCCTGGCTATTGATTTTATCTGGTACCCACTGGCTGCCCTCTTTATGCAACACACCGCTGAGCTCTGTAGCCAGAAAACGCTCAACACGTCCGCTGTCCTTGCGCACAAATTCGGCCAGCATCGGCAAAGAGGCTTCACTTTTGCTCACGGCAAACGGGAAACGTCCGTCAAATGCCGTGTGCCAGTCCGCTACTACAGCGCGGCTCCATTTGTCATTCAGGCTCGCCGCCGAGGGCTGGAGTACCGTTTCCCAGGCCTGGGTCAGCGGCTGCACGAACATCGTGCCGCCAAAACCGCTCCATTCTTCGCCAAGGCTTGCTGAAATCAGACTGCCGTACTGCTGGGTGTCGGTCAGGTCGACGCTTTTCCCCTGGAATACGGTCTGCGCCAGCGTCTGCATCATTTCCTGCGGGTCGGAGGCGTTGGCCACCTGCTGCAACCGCAGACGTACCCGGGTGATGCGGGTTAAATACGTCTGCAGGCTCAGCGAGTTGTCGGCCGACATAACGTTGCTGCCTTTGTTTTTCCCCAGCAGCTGAAGCAGTGGACCGAAGGTTTCATCCAGCGGCCCCTGCGGGCCTGATGCCGACTGGTCGATCACAGGTTTGTCTTTTCCACCGACCAGGTCTTTAGCCGATTTAATGATGGAGTCAGAAAGACGTTCACTCTGCTGGCCGGTCTGCCCCTGCCAGGCGAGGGTATTCATCAGGGCAATCAGTGGAGACTGGCGGACATCACTCATCAGCGTCAGCTGGTCGGTGACGTCTGCAATATTATTCGTCGGGTTAAGTCGAAGGCTGTTAAGAAACCCCAGCCAACTGCCTGCAAAGTCGGTGAAATAACGTTGCGTCAGACGGGCTTTCAGGGCTTCCGGCGACAGATCTGAGGCGAGGGCTTTTCGGCTGTCACTCAGCACCCAGTCAATTTCATCCCGGCGTGAGCTGGCCGCTTTTCTCGATGGCCTGCTGAATACCCCCTTCCCATGCCTGGCGGGTAAACATACCCGGCACCACTTCATCGGTAGTGAACAGACGGCGGGCATCGGTGCCGCTGGTCATATCCTCCAGCGAAACATCCGCAAAATTGCGACGCACCGACTTAAGCATATTTTCATAGAGCGTGCTTTCAGCGTTGCGCTGTCCAATCTGCTGCAACAACACCTGGCGGCTCTGGCTGACCAGCTGCGCATCCGGCGTGATTTGCCACGTTGGTTGCTCAGGTAGCCCGGAAATGTAGAAGGCCCACAAATCCGGAGACAGGCTTTGCCACAAGCCGGTTGAGATGCCTGCCCGCGTCGGCTGCACGGTTTTCATCGTCTGCGCGTAATATGCGCCGTCGGATTTATCCAGACGGGCCATCATCAGCCAGGCTTTCAACTGGTCATAACCCGGCTTTGCCAGTTGTGCCCGCTGGTCGCTGTTGGGAGCTGAGTTTGCCAGCGCGCTGAGTTTTTGAATGAGTGCGGCATTTGCCGGATCGCGTATGAGCAGGTTATTCGCCACGCCATACCAGGGCAGCATCGCGTCGAGTAGTTGCTGATTATGGTCCAGCCCAAAGCGCATATACCACGGTGCCCCCTCCTGCACATTGTGCAGCAGGCGACCGGCATCGTTTCGAAGAGTATGCAGAGCCGTCAGCTGATGGTCAGATACGGAAGGATGCTCTACCAGCGCATGGGCCTGCTGTGCAACTGCGACTATCTGCTGGCGGTTTACTGCAAATGACAGCAGCGTCCCCGCGCCCCAAAGACCAATAATAGCCATCAGCGCCCAGGCAAGTGTCTGTTCCCATGCCATACCGACACGGCGCCCCCGCACACGGGTGCAGTCGTCCACAATCCCCTGCCAGGTTACCGGCAGGGCCAGGGCATGACGTTGTGATTCCGGGATGTATTTCTCAATGTCAGTAGATAGCGTACTTGCCATTTCCCTCCGACGTATCCACGGGTTTATTCCCCGGCAGGCTGAACATCAGGCCTCGCAGTGGAACGCGTTGTTGGGAGACAGCCAGCCATGGCACAAGTTGTTGAGCCCAACGGGCGATACCGCCGTCTTTGAGGCGTTGGCCCAGCCGAAGCAGGAAGTCGTGGCTGTTGTTCAGAGCGACCTGATTCATACCCCTGAGCCCGCAGGATCGGCAGCATCCGCTCAAGCTGGCGGATAATATCGTCTTCTTTTGCGCGCAGTGGAAAGGTTGCTCCTACCGCCTGTTCCGTGCGCCTCGACTGCGACCAGGGACTGTCGTACAGTTGCCACAGCCAGACAGGAGCGGAATAACGCAGCAGTTCGCTGATTTTTTCCAGCCCGCGTAAATCGTTGTCACTGATTTGTGGCGTCAGGTTAAAGGAAGCAGGAATAACACGGATAATGCCGTCCAGTGGGCGTCCACGGCGCAGCTTGCGTAACGCGGTATATTTTTCCTTGTCCGGCTCAGTTGTCAGACTTCCGCCGTAAATCAGCACGGTGCGGTTGCCTTCAAGCCACTGCTGTTGTTGCAGGCCGGGCAACAGTTGTTCGATTGCCGCCTCATCGCCAGTGATTAACAGCAGACGAGTTTTGTGGTGCCAGAAGAAGGTATATCGATGGCGGAGGTGATCGCGAATCTGAAGACTTAAAGTAACAGAAGGGGTAACAGAAGATACAGTTACTTTGACTAGTTCTTTGACATCGTCACCCTGAGAATTCTCACGCTTTTGTTAAAACTCTGCCTTCCTTCTGCTTTTGCGCCGAAATAAAGAAAGAGTGCAAATGCCAGTATCGCTAAGCTTCCCGCCGCAGAGCCGTAAAAACCATTTATACCAGGTGGGGAGTATCCTTAATAAGGTTCAATTTTTCGGGGTACCATTTAGTCAGGCAGAAAATCCCCCCCACTACCCCCAGAGCGACCAGCATTAAACACCAGAATCCCAATTCTGGTTTATTAAGCTTTGATAGAATATACCTCATTCTTCGCGCTCCTCATCGGGTACTGTAGGGGATACAACCATATTCCAGAACTTTCCATTCTGCTGTTCGCGACAAATTAATAAATGATGCACCCGCTGTTGCTGCATCGATTGTGTGGCAGCAACAATAGCTAACCAGACTCCGGCCTTTCCCGGATCGCCAAGATAATCGTTAAAATTGTGAGTGCCTGTCTTTTGAGATACGTTTTTGAGGTCAGAATCTGCAATCGCCTTTATAAGAGTGGCGTAATTATCCATTTCATCCTCCACACCACTTAACCAAAGATGTTGTATTTCACTACTTTTTACTGGCCCCCAGTCCAGCGCCTGTGTAATGGCATAACGCAAGTCCTCATCAGCACCTTCACCAGATTCCGGACGATGAAGAATAGCAAGTGAGGGAAGCGTTTCTTGCGTAAGACGATTGCCAAACAATACTCCACATATCACTTCTGCAGAATCTCGGGTATTAATGGGCGCATAATGCCAGGACAAAACCAACAAGAGGGCATCACTTCGAATATTGTGATCCAGCCATTCATCAATGGCCTGAGCACCAAAAGAATTAATACGGTTTAAGGTTTGTTGAATACCTGCATTCTGCCATGCCTGCTGCCATAAATTAATGGCTTTTTTCTCAGGTATTGATGACGTGAAATCCAGTAATACCATGACAGGTCTTTCCTTTGGATAAGCAGAAAACGATATTGCAAGCCTTTCGGCAAGGACTGCGAAAAGCAGGCTAAGATGCTTTTCTTCTTTAATTTTTATTGGCCTTGGCAACTGGCTTAAGCGAACATTTTCTTCACCACGCCAGGAGCGCTGGGGGAAGAAAACATTTTCATTATTCACAAGACTATTACTTCCTGATGCAAATGGAGTTTCACACAGAGAATGCGCGGTACAGCACTCAGCGAATAATATTTGTAACGCCCTCCCGTCCCCGGCGGACCTCCTGGATAATGGTTTCCTCTCTTAGCATGTCATGTGAATTCGCCACTAACTGCTGGACCAGATAATTAATAAATCTGACAAAAATCAAGCCACCAATAATCACTGTGGGCACAATAACCAGAAAACCATACGTTGTTATTCCCGGTGAATAAGCGAGACAGGGTAATACTCAGACCAATCAGAATTACAAGAACTATTAGTGCTCGTACGAACTTTGGCGGTGCAGGTCTGACACTTGGCTCTGGGATATTTTTTAAATCAACAGGCATAGGTTTGATCTTACGGTGGGGTGATTAATAGCAACCCAAAATGACATGAAAAGTGACACCACTTTTAAACTAGTATTTCGCAGGCCAATATAAAGTTAAGCTATTGATGAGCGAACTAACCCTGGCTACGATTTATCAAAAGTGTGTTGTACCAGAATGCGGCTTTCTTGTCGGGTTAGCGGTCCAGTTGAGTATTGAATTTGAGTCTATTGCCCCCGGTTGTTTTTATCCGCTACGGCCTGATTGTGTCCTGCGGGGCAGTCGTGGATTCTCGCTCCATATTTTCTGGCCACTTATCTGCCTTACGCGGTCGCCAGAAATCCGGACGGCCCTTAAATCTCGGCTCCGGCAAGTCGGATTCGCCTTTCATATAGATGCACAGATAGCTCCAGATTTGGTTGAGTTGCTCCCGCTCTTCCCATTCTCTTGCCAGCAGAAAAACGGGCCACCACATTGCGTGTGCCTGGCGCACAGACGGCACCGTAGAGACGATAGCCCCTGTCACCCGGCGTGGGCGAAAAACTGATTTCGCCATACACATCTGCCCAGGAATAAGACGTAATGGTGACCGGCCATTTCAGCCACGGTAAACGTGAACGGTTATAGTCGAAAAGATAGATTTTTTGTCGTTTCCGGTTCAGGCGAACAGGTTGGTTACGGGGGGCTACAAAATAGATTTTAAATGCAAACAATGCTAATGAGGTAAAAAAAATAGCTGATATTAATCCGATAATAACAAAAAAATAGCTTCCAGTTATGGCCTGTAAATCCAGAGAAAAAATCACCATTCCAATATCTACAATACACGTTAGAATCGCAATAAAGATCATTCCTCCCCCACATCACCTCCGTACCATAACGCGGTACTTCCAGATAAATATCGTTCCGCGTTGCCAGCCAGCGCAGTTGCGGAGGAACTAACTGCGGTTCGTGATTCTCCGGCATGTCTTCCCGCCAGCAGCTGATCGGCGGATTTAGCTTTGGCTGGGGCTCATCAAAAGAAAGTAATGGCATGGTAACAACATCCTTGTGGGTTAGCTGTCCAGCTTTGTGGTCAGTTGCAGGCTGTCATCAGGCTGAGAGCTGGCTGCCAGCCGGTGTTGACCAGTGATGCAACACGCAGCGGAAAGATCGCAATTCCCTTACGCTGACAGGCTTTACAACCTGAGGGTGTGTTTGCAGCCTGCTGACTTGCCGCCGCGTTCTTATCAGCCTGTGCTTTCATATCCATTATCAAATTCCTTTTTCCCGGACCATACGTGGCTGAGTTCCTGCCAGACTTTAAGGTTAACTGGCGGGTTGCTGTTCAGGGGCCGTGGTTGACTCTCTTTCCATCTCTTCCGGCCATTTATCGGCCTTGCGCGGACACCAGAACGCAGGAGGTTCTGGGTTTCTCGGTTCAGGCAGCGCATTGTCGTGCTGCATATACATACACAGATAGCTCCAGATTTGGTTCAGTTTGCTCCCGCTCTTCCCATTCTCTTGCCAGCAGAAAACGGGC
Organism: Atlantibacter hermannii; assembly: GCA_900635495.1. Lineage (NCBI taxonomy): Bacteria > Pseudomonadati > Pseudomonadota > Gammaproteobacteria > Enterobacterales > Enterobacteriaceae > Atlantibacter > Atlantibacter hermannii. The sequence goes on from LR134136.1 coordinate 4,085,849, forward strand.
CACCACATTTGCGGGTGCCTGGCACGCAGACGGCACCATAGAGACGATAACCCCTGTCACCCGGCGGTGGGCGAAAAACTGATTTCGCCATACACATCTGCCCAGGAATAAGACGTAATGGTGACCGGCCATTTCAGCCACGGTAAACGTGAACGGTTATAGTCGAAAAGATAGATTTTTTGTCGTTTTCCGGTTCAGGCGAATGGGCTGATTTCGGGGGGCGATAAAATACATTTTTAAACTTAAAAAACATAAAAATGAAAGTACAAGCGATGCCACAACTGCGATGATTATGAATACATAAAATCCAGATAAAATACTTGACACTATAAAAAAGATAACCATTGAAAGCATTAAAGTTGCTGTAATAATCATCCCCCCCCATATTACATCCGTACCATAACGCGGTACTTCCAGATAAATATCGTTCCGCGTTGCCAGCCAGCGCAGTTGCGGAGGAACTAACTGCGGTTCGTGATTCTCCGGCATGTCTTCCCGCCAGCAGCTGATCGGCGGATTTAGCTTTGGCTGGGGCTCATCAAAAGAAAGTAATGGCATGGTAAAAACATCCTTGTGGGTTAGCTGTCCAGCTTTGTGGTCAGTTGCAGACTGTCATCGGGCTGAGTGTTGTCCGGCCAGTAGGTCACCGTCAGTTCCGCATTCGTATAACGCGAGGTATTCAGTGAAAATTCGCCATCCAGCTGCAGGCCGTGCGGTTTGCCTGCGGATGTTGACCAGCTTTCACTCAGGGTGGTGGACGATACTGACGTGGTGATGTTCGCCGGTACCATCGGCGTCAGCTCTCCCCGGCCAATCTGCAGCGGCATTTTTTCATAGATCTGCGGCTCAGGCGCATTCAACCCTGCAAGCTTCGCGGCAGACCCACTGCGGGCCAGCACATGGCGCCCCCGTTTCGGTCGCCACCAGCTCTACCAGCCAGTCCGACCCTGCAGGGCTACAGTCTGCCAGTGTAACCCGGGCGGCCAGCATTCGGTTTCCCAGAAGCGCGGTATTATTGGTCAGTTCAGTAAACCAGTCGCCGCTGAGCTGGGCCGACATACCGCTGGTAATGATATGCAGCGCCTTCATCGCGTCCTGCATATCCGTGAGGCTTTCTTTATGCCAGCAGGGTTCTCCAGCATCCCGTTCACTCGCATCACCAAAACAGGTACGAGTCAGCCAGCGCTCCAGCGGTGAGCGGGTATACGCGTTACCAACAGCACTCAGCGTTACCGTCAGAACGCCCAAGGCAATACACCAGCCAACAGGCCCTAATAAAGCAGTTTCGCTGAGGAGAGCAAAGTTACCAACATAACTAAAATACATTGCAATACCACTAGATATTACAGAAACGACTGAAGCCCCAGCATATAATCCAGCAGCAGCTTCATCTCCAGACCGCCGCATTGTGTCCGCCTTCATCCACAATGCCACTCCATCCACTATCCCGGCCAGTCCACCAATAACCCCTGCGCCTCTTATCAGCAAATCGCCCTTATTAAATAAATTCAGCACCGCTGCACTCTGGCCGACCATTTCCACGCCAGAGGCCAGCACAATCAGCGAACCCGATGTCATCGACATCTGCGCTGACACATCCCCCGGCATCGCGGTTTTTAATGCCTCAAGGTTGCTGAGCGTGGTACGCGCCATAATCCCGGCCAGCACCAGCCCCAGCAGACCACTCTGCAAATCGGTGGATATCGTTGCCTGAAAACGGCGGGCGACATTTCGCATCTCTGTTTCGCTCAGGGCGATCTCTCCGCTGGTCAGAGAGCGATCAATCACATCGGGCGTTAGTACAGTGATGCCGGACAACCGTCCCGAATTATTAAGCGGGGCCATCAGCCGAACCTTAATTTTACCCTCAAGCAGTACCGGGTCCGTAATCTGCATCCAGTGTCCGACGCGGGAGGAACTCACGGTTCGCCGCCCTCTTCTACAGAACCACTCCACACCGATTTTCCGTGCACGTCCAGTTGATGACGCAGTAAAATCTGGAAATCCCGGACCTTCAGCTCGCCTGAAAAAACAGTCACTGCCGGGCTGCCCTCTGCCACGAACGCGACCGCCTGCAGCATTCGCGTCACACCAGCTTTTGCCTGCTCTGACAACACGTAGCCCAGAGTGCTGAACGCCCCGGCAATGGAGGTAACCAAGCTGGCGGCCATTTGCTGCCAGACTTTGCTGTTAATAAACGCACTGACTTCCTTGCTGTTAAGCACTGATTTCAGATTGGAATAGGTCAGAGCCCACCAAAGACTTCCGCTGAAAAATCATGCTTATTGCGCAGCAAAGCCATCAGCGGTGGGCTCATTGGATCTGCCAGCCAGCCTGTCCACTGCGGTTTTTTGCCCCCTTGTTGGAGCTTTTCAGTATCGCATCCGGCCAGGCTACCCTGGAGACAAGCAGTAATGGTTCGCAGCTGGAAGTGCCAGCTGACTACGCTGGTTTCCGGCGAGTAGTCGTTATTCAGAAGCATCAGCCACAGCGCAGAGGTATACAGGTTGTCGAGATCCTGCCAGATAGCTGCCATCTGTTGCTTATAACCGTCCACGGTTGACTGCCAATTGCTGGCAAAAGCCGCACGCGCAGGCTCGTCGTAGTATTCCTCCATGCGGCCCAGAGCTTTTCGTAACTCAATAGCAACCGCACTTTCACGGCTGACGGAATACGTTGTGCTGTAACCCGGCGTGGAGAATCCCTGAATCTTCGGATCGTTTTCAGTCTGCTTTGTTGTGGATGCCCGTAGCTGCACAATCGCATCTGAAATGGTTTTCTGGTGAATGTTGCTCTTTTCAGACGTGAACGTGGCAAGCGCCTGAACCACATCCAGGCGACCGTGGTTAATTTCCTCCACCACGCCCACGACATCATCCAGTACGATGGCTTTTACAGGAGCGCCATACTGCTGTTGCAGCTGAGCAATCTGGTTCCCCAGGGCGGTTTGCTTGCTCTTTTCCATTCGCGGGTAAAAAACCATGGGCCCCGTCAGGGTCGGCATCTTTGCCGACGACGGAAGGGAAAGATTCCGTCGCAAATTCCAGCGCGTTGCTTTTGAGCGCAGACAAAGAGGGATCGAGTGTCAGGCTCCGGCTTGCTCCTTCTATCGTCGCTTTTCCATCCGAGACGGTAACCTGCGTAAAACGTGTAGCAGGACGCTTTCCACTTTTATATTCATCCAGGACCGTTTTACACCATGGATCGCTGCTAAATCCGACCATCGCCTGCGAGTAGTTAGGATCAATATTGATGAAGCTTGCCAGCACATCATGGTTTTGCGTCAGGCATGCCGGGCTCAGTGAATCCACTGTTTCGCTTTCCGGCATCTCGTAGGCATTGAACTGACGTAAAAAGCCTTCGGCGGTGACCTGGTAGGCCTGCCAGACTGATTTGTCCAGCAACACATAAACATAGCCCTGACGCAAGGTGCGAAGGGCATATTTAAACTCCCCCCCGGTTAGCTCAATATCCTGGGTAGGAACCTCAGGTTGCCAACCGGTATTTACCAGAGGTTGTGGAATTGCGGCCACGCGCAGAGGATAAATGGCAACGCCCTCACGTTTACAGGCTTTACAACCTGACGGAACCACTGCTGCCTGCTGACTTGCTTCGGCGTTACTGCCTGCCTTATCTCGCGTACCCATCATTAAATTCCTTCCACTTTCGGCTCAGGCGAGCGCTGTTCCTTCCAGACTGCGTCCGGGAGCGTTTTCATAAGTTGTGTGAGATGCAAATCTGGGTTGCTGGCCACTTTTTGCAGGAGCGTCTTCATTTCATCGTGTATGGTCACGCTGGCTGGTAACGTCAGCGAATTAAGTACGAGAAAAATCCGATCGCTCAGATGGTTAAGCCCAACCTTGCCCGATCCAGCCCAGGCTTTTGCTGCCTGTCGGGCAGCGTCTGTCGGTAGAGGTCCTGAGGTAAGACCCCACGCAGAAAGCAGACGCCAGATATCACGATAGTTATCCAGTGCCTGTTCAGTCCCCCATTTTAGTTGCCATTCCTTACTGTTTACTGCACCTGACAAGACCGTCTGTTCTCCTGTAGCTGAAAGGAATATCCAGCGACCGATGGGTGCCAGCAACGTGGACAACTGAGCGGGATCTGCCGTGCTCCGTAACAGCTCAAGGCGCAGGGGTTCAAACACTGGCACAATTGCGCCCGGTCTGATTTTTTTACACAACTCTGCAAGCCAGGTCGCCATTTCTTGAGGATCTAATGAAGCGCTCATCCAGCCGCAAACATAGCGTTTCTCATACAGGACTTCACCGAGAGCATATTCTTCACTCTCTTCAATTAACCTTTCATCGCAATTTTCGCCAGGCGAAGCCAGCAGCACTAACAATGGGCAGTGCTCCGGTGACCATGCCAGGTCTGGACGCAGTACCCGCTGCAAGAAATTAGAACCTTGCCCCTCTTTCAGGCAATCAGGATGCAAGGGATTCCACGACATTACTGGCTTCAATGGGTCTATTAACAAATACCGGTATTCATCCTGTCTTGCATTCAGGCATTCCGCTATTGTGGCAATACTCTTCATCAGCGGGCGCTCTCCACACAGGTTGCTTCAGGTGGTAATTCAGGCTGCGCCGGACTGAAGCTTTGAGGGGCCAGTTGGTTGATACTGGCGCATTTGGCATTCACATCACCCGGAGTCAAAATCGTGATCCCCGACGGCTCAATCACCACCGCCGTTTTGCCACAGCTCAGCGTCAGTTTTTTACTGGCCTGGATATAAACCTCATCACTCTTGCTAATAATTTTCATGGCCTTCAGGGAGGTCAGTGCCATTTCATCCCCCTGAGCCTGAATATCCACCTTGCCTTTATTAGCGTAGATTTTGATACCCAGCGTTTTGGCAAACAGGCTGATGATCTCGCCAGCCGCAACGGTGAATTTTTTGAAGACGCTAAAGTCACTGTTCTCGCCGGAGGTCTGAATAAAGTTCTGTCCGCTGCTGATTTGAATACTTTGCGGTGATACCTGAGCTATCCCGCCCGGGGCGCTCATCAGCAACGCGGACTGCTGCAGATCCTTGATAGAGGATTCCAGCAATGTTTTTTGTGCCTGGATCTGCGCGAGTTCAGCTTGTGCAGTGGCTACAGCATCGCTCAGTGACTTCGCTAACTGCTGCGCCTGATTGAGTGTCCCCAGCGCCGCATCCATCGCCAGAACCTGTCCCTGACCTTTGATTTGTGCATCGGCGGTGATGAAAATACCCTGCTGCGCCCGAATAGCTCCCCAGCTGTCCGTCCTGAGCTCAAACCCCTCACCACGCTGCTGTTTTTCGCTGTCGACCAGGTGACCGAGATTCAACTGGCTCTTGCCGCCGTACTCGGTGCTGACCTTGATATGCTCTTTTCCGCGCTCATCGTCCAGGCGGATTTTGTTGTTTGCCGGGGTGCGCAGTACGTTACGTTTGTAGTTACGGATAGTGACGTGGTCGCCGTGCGCCGAGTCGTGCAGCACACCGGCGATGTACGGCCTGTCCGGATTACCGTCCTCAAAGCCAATCGCCACCTCGGTGCCCGCCAGCAGTGGCAGGTGCAGTCCGTAAGTATCTCCGGCATACGGGCGGGACTGACGCACCCACAGGCTTTCAAACCCGGTCTCCCAGTTATCCCGGTCAAACAACATGTTCACGCGATAGCGGCCATCCTTGTCGATATGGCCGTAGGTGTCATTTTCGGTGGTGCTGGTGACGCGGGCCGGCAGCGTACCGGCCATGACGGGGCGCTTACCCGGTTCGGGCGAAAGCCAACCTCAGCGCTGTCCGGAATGCCGTCAAAGTGCACTTCAAAATCGCGGTCACGGCGGGCAGAACTGGTCATAGCGGTGATGAGCACGCCTTTGCCAAATACCTCCGCCACTTCATACCCGCCGGTGACGTTAAGCACCTGGCCCGGAGAGAGCGTCGGGCAACTGGTGATGGCTCGGGTCTGCGTCTGGCCCGTTCAGATAGCGCTCATGCCGGATGCGGGCGTAAAACGCACCGGATTCCGGTGCCGGGTTGCGGTCGTACGTATTGCCCGGCGTCAGGTAGTTGTCGGCCCAGTGATAGGCTTCCCCGTAAGTGGTGGCATCCCCGCGGGTCGCATCGACCTGAGCGTTCATGTCTTCCGTGGCATCGCGATAGTTGTAATCCCGGGTGCTGACCTGCTTCTGCACGACGTGGTGCCGGGGATTCCATCCCCCATACCGAGTCCACACCTTCCGAATGCTGCCCTGATGGCGGCACCGACTGCAGAGTCAGGCCTTTCTCGTAGCCCTGTTGGCTGTCGTAGAACTCCACCACGTCAATGTTCAGGCGCGTGTCGGTGGTGAAGCGAAACCAGATACCCACTTCCCCCAGCAGACGGGTGATAAAGTGCAGGTCATCCTCGCCGTACTGCATCACCTGCTCACGGCGCGGGTACGCTTTTGAAAGCGAAAACAGGAAATCCTGTCCGCGCATCCCGTGGCGCTCGCGCAGAATTTTTTCCACAATTTGCGGGACGGACAGGTCCTGGTAAATCGCGTTCTGGTGCGAGCGGTCAAGCAACGCCAGACGCGGCTGTAATGTCAGGGCATAACGGGTTTCATCCTTTGAAGTGCTGAGGCGCTCAAAGCCCGACACCACCCCCTGGATAACCCGGACCGGTTGCTGAATTTTTATGCCGTAGCCCTCGTCAACCGGTGCCTGCAGCGTCAGGGAGGCCGCTTTCATCAGCATCGTTTCTTTGCTGATGGCATGGTCAACGGACGTAAATTCAATACGATAGCTGAACGGCCTACTCAGCGCTTCGTCGCCCACAAAGGCCAGAACGTCGAGCGCTGCCTCACATCCCTTCACCGCCAGCAGGTGATGGTTATGGCTGAACAGAATGCCGGGATGGGTACTCACAATATCGCCCCTTCGCAGGTATTGAACGCAAGTACGATACCCTCTTCCTCACTCCAGCTAAGGGTCAGGGTCTGCGGCTTTTGTTTCGCTGCCATATGACTTAACAATTGCTGACTCAGTACCGGCAGAATTTGCTGGTTGAGGGAGGCTGTCGATATTGCGTGCGCCAGTGTCTGGCAACAGGCAGGCTGCGGTCAGCGTGTCGTAGAGGTTTTCTTCGACAGATGTAGTCAGGCCGTAATGGAGGTGTAAGCGCTGGCTTACCTGAGCGAGCTTCATTTCCACGATGGTACGCATCGCGTTTTCTGCCAGGGGACGGTATATCACCGTCTGGAAGCGGGCCAGCAGCGCTGGCTGGAAGTGGTCGCGCAGGATCGGGCGAATCAGCTCATGCAAGTCAGCGTCGGTCGCTTCTGGCTGCTCTTCCAGTAACTGCATGAGATGATCGCTGCCAAGGTTTGAGGTCATCAGAATCACGGTGTTGCGAAAATCAATTTCGCGCCCCCTCGCCATCACGCATAAAGCCACGATCAAAAACCTGATAAAACAGGTTCATCACATCACGGTGCGCTTTTTCCACTTCATCCAATAGCACCACGCTGTAAGGGCGTTTTCGGACGGCTTCGGTAAGGATGCCGCCCTGGCCGTAACCTACATACCCCGGAGGAGAGCCTTTCAACTGCGAAACCGTGTGGGGCTCCTGGTATTCAGAGAGGTTAATGGTGATAAGCGACCTCTCACCGCCGTACAGCGCGTCGGCCAGCGCCAGCGCAGTTTCGGTTTTACCCACGCCACTCGGCCCCACCAGCAGGAACACGCCCTGTGGTCCGTTCTCTGACGTCAGGCCGGTTTTCGCCGCGCGAAACCGTTGCGCCAGCTCAGTTAGCGCGGCATCCTGCCCCACAACCCGTTTACCGATCTCATTTTCCAGATTCAGCAGTTCGCTCTGCTCGTCCTTCATCAGGGAAGACAACGGAACGCCTGTCCAGTCGGCAACCACCGTGGCAACGGTGCGCACGTCGACATCCACAGCAATCAACGGGTTACTGTGTTGCATGCCATCCAGCGCTTGTTGCAGCTTTTGGGTTTCACTCTGGCGGGCGATCTCCTGGCGGCTTTCCAACAACTGCGTCGTGAGCGTCAGTTCCTGCCCGTACTGCGCCTCAAGCTCATCAAGACTGACAATCAGGCGCACTTCTTCCTGTTCTATTGCCGCCAGGCGTTCATGGTGGGAGTGATTACCAACGGCGATATCTTCCAGTAGCGCCTGTTTTTCCATTTCAAGCGCCGTGATTTGCGCGCGGATGCGGGTCAGCGGCTCTGGTACGGTATCAAGGCCCATGCGGACTCTGGCTGCTGCGGTATCCAGCAAATCAACCGCTTTGTCCGGCAACTGTCGCCCTGTGAGGTAACGGCGAGAGAGCGTCACTGCGGCCCGTACTGCACCATCAGTAATATGTACACCATGGTGTTCTGCATAGCGGGATTTGAGGCCACGCAACATCAGGCACGCGGTTTCGTCGTCCGGCTCATACACTTTTACCATCTGGAAACGGCGCTCAAGGGCCGCGTCACGCTCGAAATATTGCTTGTATTCAGACCAGGTGGTGGCAGCGATGGTACGTAGCTCGCCACGCGCCAGCGCTGGCTTTAGGAGGTTCGCAGCATCTGCGCCGCCAGCCTGATTACCCGCGCCGATAATGGTGTGCGCTTCATCGATAAACAGCAAAATGGGCAACGGTGACTGCTGTACCGCATCAATCACATTTTTCAGGCGCTGTTCAAATTCACCTTTTACGCCCGCGCCAGCCTGCAATAAGCCGAGATCAAGGGTGCGTAAGATGACGGGCTTAAGTGATTCAGGCACATTGCCTTCAGCAATGCGCAGCGCCAGGCCTTCAACTAACGCCGTTTTACCCACACCCGGTTCGCCAACCAGGATCGGGTTGTTTTTACGCCGCCGCGAGAGAATATCCACTATCTGGCGGATTTCGGTATCACGTCCAAACACCGGATCGATTTTGCCCTCTTTCGCTTTAGCGGTGACATCAAGGGTGTACTTATCCAGCATGTTCTGCAGCGCCGGGCTTAGCTCGCCCTCTTTTTCTTCTACCTCAACCGGGTGCCCGACAAGCTCTCTTTCTGCATCATGACGCTGGACCAACTCTGCTTCCTGCTGCCTCTCGGGACGCTCATCTGATTGCGCATCCAGCAATGGCCGCAGGTGTTCAAGCTGGCTGCGACCAAGGGTTAGCAACGGCCAGAGCCCGTCGCAGCGCACCAGATTCTGCTTTCCGACCAGCGCCATCAACAGATGAACACTGCGGATGTGAGCTTCGCCGCTGAGGGAAGCAATCATCCAGGCTTCCTGCATCAGAGTCTGAATACGTTCTGAAAGCTGCGGGCGGTGGCGTACCGAGCGGGGTTGTTTGTCGAGCCAGGCGAGTAAATCCTGCCAGATGCTGTCCATATCCCACTCGTAGCGGCGCGCGAGCACCGTCAGGTCACCTTCACCCAGTTCGAGTAGTTTCAATAACCAGTGCTCCGGCAGGATCTCCGCCTGCGCCCGCGTCTGGCACAGAGAAGCAGCCCCTTCCATCGCGCGGGCACAGTAGGGGTTCAGACGTCGTAGCAAAATGGCGGGGTTTTCCATAACTTTCTCTCTTTATCGATTCCTGGGCACGCTACCGCCCTCGCAGTTTCCTGTATGAAGGAGACCCGGATGCGCGAGGTCAGGCAGGCAGATTGTGAGTTTCTTTGCTGAGCCCCCGCGCGTGGCAGAGACTCAGCAAAAAAGCGGACAGAGGGGGATCTGTCCGCTAAAAACTTACGCAGTGGTACGTTCGTTCCAGGAGTCGGAATGAATGATGTTGCCGTCTTTGTAGGTCCAGGTGATTTTTTCGTAGCGCAGTTCAATGCGCTCAAGGTGGTTGTGTTTCTCCTTTGAAGGCTCTTTGATGTCGTGCATCAGCGGAGCGACTTTCACAAGCTTCACGTTTTCCAGTTTGGTGTTGAAATACTCCACTTCCTGGCCCGCATCGTTGATGCGATACCATTTGAACTCAGCGCTTTTCAGGGTCTGGCCAGTGGTCACCGCTTTGTACAAATAGGGGCTGGAAGAGTCGATTTCCTTGGTGAACAGGAACGGCGTATGGATACGGGTACCGGTCAGCTTGCCGGTATTGTTATCAGTGGGGATATACAGGGTATGTTCCTGCGCGACGACTTCGATGCTGCCTTCACGGTCTTTCACATCAACGGAACCTTTGATGTCCGCGCCGCCGTCGTCTTTCAGCCACAGATAGACTGGAATTGCCATATGATTTACTCCATTTAGTTTTGAGAAACGTCATCATCCTGAGATGACGCTGAGGTTTTGCCCGGCATCTGACAGGCATCCGCCTGAGGAACCAGACTGATTTCGACACGACGGTTAAGTGCACGCCCTTCCGGAGTGTCATTCGTTGCAACAGGTCGGCTTTCGCCATAGCCCTGCACGGCAAAACAGCTTTCCGGCACGTCGCCCGTATCGCGCATCCAGTTGCGAACTGATTCAGCACGTTTCAGGGAAAGCTGCTGGTTGAAGTGGTCATCGCCCACGTTATCGGTATGTCCGGACACCACGATCAGCCAGCCCGGCTTCGCCTTAATCCCGACAAGCGCATTCACCAATAACTTCATGGAACTGGGTTTCAGCACCCAAAGACCTGTGTCGAACAGGGACATACTGTCGAGGCGGACGATTTTCGGCGCCGCCACGGGTTCTTGTTTCGGTGGTGGTGGGGGCATGTAGGAGCGGATCGCATCCAGCACTGGTGCACGCAGACGTTCGCCAGGAAAAAGACCGAGGCTCATACGAAGCGGTTCGCCATTGCGCGCCCAGTCATCAAGCTGAGCGGAGTCCCGACGTAAAACCGTGACTGCATCAGCCTTCGGGCCATAGTCATCCATGGAAATCCGGTCATAGCGGGCGATGTCAAAACTCAGACGGTGCAATAACTGGCGGTTGTTCCAGCCACTGCAGAGCAGGCACACAATGCTCACAAACGTTAAAAGTCCGAGCGCACAGCGCCAGGCGCGATCACGAGGCGTGATGCCTCGCCCTTCAGGCAGGAGCGGGAGAACAACGTCCGGAAACAGTGGCATTACTGTGCTGTCAGTCCCGACAGGTTGCCATCCCGCAACGTGCTGCATCGCGGTATGCCCTGTCAGCCATGCAGTCCAGACGGAAGTGGCGAGACTGCCGGAAAGGATCGGGCCAATTCCCCATAACATTGCAGTGGGTGTCACTGGCGGGATGTCCGGATTTTTATCCGTAAAAACTGCTTTGACGTGGCGATGAAACCAGTCCATAAGGCTGTTCATCAGCACCTGTTGCTGCATTGCCACCACACCACCTGCCGTGATCCAGGTGGAAATGGGACTGGGCGCTGAGCCCTCGCGCCAGATACGAATACCCTCTCCTGGCATAGCGGCTTGCCAGAGCATGTCGCTCATCATCGCGCTACCGACCTGGACGCTCAGAACCAGCGGCACAGCAAACCCAGTTTCACGACGCAATTGACTGATTTGCCAGCGAAGCGCAAGTAAGCGGCTGGTCAGGGCTTCGCTGTCTGCATGCTGCTGCGGACAGACGCTGACCATCACCGAAAGCTGACGCCCCCAGTCAGGACGTTGCCATAACAACTGACGGGCTACCTGCGCAAGGTCCTGGCTCTCTTCCACTCTGATCCAGCATCCCTGAGTGACGGTTAGCACCTGCGCCTGTTCTGGCCAGGATTGTGGTAAATCACCACAAACCAGCACCACCGGCTGGCGATACGTCGCTTCAGGAAGATTATCCAGGCTCAACGTCGTGTCATGCTCTGCCCGACGGTTTATGCCATAGCAGGCTGCTGCAATAAGGCCCAGTAAAACCAGTAAGATGAGAACAGAAACCAGCCGGGATGCCGGTATAAACCATAAGCACACAACTGCACTCAGCAGAGCAGCCCACAACGCAAGCCAACGCCGTTGCACCGAACTCATCTCACCGTCCCGGGTAACAACGTCACCAACATCTGATCGAGCCAGTGGCTCAACCCCCACCACAGCCCGACGATCACCAGAACGCTCAGGCCAATGCGCACAGGCAAGGGAGACAACCAGTCCCACATCCCCCGTCCCGCACGACTTTCTGCCAGTACCGGATGGGTTTGCGGATAGCTGAAGGGAGAAACCTGGTCGTTGAGCGCTTTAACCAGCTTCTGACGCTCAGGGTCATTCAACGATCGGAATTCACCGAGGAAGCCCAGCATCATGACGCGTTGAAAACAGGTGAGGACCGCGTTATCAGGCGCAGGCTCACGCAGTACATCCCGCATACGGTTACACAGGGTGTCACCGGCATCCATCGTGCCGAAGAAATAGCCCTGGAGCGGAATGTCATACCATTGCACGCAAGCGTCGTCCTCTACGCCACGCCCTTTGACCGCCTCATCAAGTAATGCGCAAAGTGCTGTAAGAATATGCTCACAGCTGGCGTCATCCAGCTCGGCCTCCTTCAGTGCGTGTTGTACCCGCTCTATATCAGTAACACAGCGTTCCCACAGGATCCGTCCTTCGCCCTCCTGAAACCGGGGGCCATGACGCAGGCTGATTACCTGTAGCCAGCTGTTCTGCAGCAGCGCGTCAATATCAATGGATGCGGCGGTGCCGTATTTACGCGCGTTCATGTTCTCAGTACCGCAAAGAGTTCAAGTTCAGGCTCACCGAGCATGCCAGGTACATAAAACATGCAACTGCCACTTTCGAGCATCGCCATCCCCTCAGGACGGGAGATGTCGAGGCTAAAGTACTGATTCTCCAGACGTAACGGAATTGCAGCCGGAACATGGCGCAGCGGTGTCAGCGGGATTCCGACGCGTGATGAATTGACAATCCCTCTGACGTGATCCGGGCTGCCCACTTTGCACTGTCGTGGAAACTGCTCCTGCAACTGCGCGACCGGAATGGGCGAGCGCACTGACAGATAGTAATCAGCCCCTTCACGCAGGCGGGGATCGTGCAAACGCGCCTGCCAGAAATGCAGTCGCTTATCGTGTTCGAGCTCGATGGAAATCACACGTGAAGGCAGGCTTGCTTCCAGTAGATCGCTCAGTAAATCAAACAATGGCGGGAAAACGGCATTGAGTTGCTCGTGCTGCCAGGCCGGAATGGCGCTAATCTGATGCTCCAGGGAGAACGTAAGCAGGCTGCCGGCGAGTCTTGCAAGTTCAGGATACAGTCGTTCTGCCGGGCTTTGTGGGAATCTCAGAAACTGACCAAGCACCGGTTCCGCACTGTTCAGCGCATTTAACAGCCAGAAAAGGGAAACATCAGCCACCGCAAAATCGGCCATCCGTTCATTGCTTTCACGGCGCATGGCCATCAGACGCGTCAGACGAGCGCGCAACTGAGTCATCAATTGGTCGAGCTGGGTTACCAGCCAGCGACTCCCCTGCACTGTCAGCAGCGGGGGAATAAAGGTGGCATCCAGCGTCCAGCCACCCTGTAAATCCTGCTGAAGACGGGCAACGGGGCAGGTAAGGTAATCACTGTTATTTTGGTGGGCAAAGCGTAGCGTCAGTTCCGACTGCATGACGGCAATCTGGCGCGTATCGTCACCAAACTGATTGCGTACATCGTGCCAGCGCTGCCGGTAACGTATCGGGCGCTCAGCGACCTCATCAGGTTTCAGGCAGTTACCACCATTTGCCCGTAGCAGAGGCAAAGCCAGCACCACCACAACCTCATGCGCTTCCCCATCCAGTGACAAAGCCGGAGGCAGTGCATCAGCATTATCGGTATCCACAAGCGTACCGTCCTGAAAACGGACATGGAGCTTATGGGCTTTTAAACGACCGAGTTTTAATGCTTCCGGTTCAAAGGTCGATTCAATCACCCCCCATGGATGGTTAAGACCCATTCGGGCAATACATTCCACAGACCAGGCCGCATACGCGACCTGCTGTTGAAAGTGTTGGGGCGAAATCATAATCCCTCTGCCCCATAGTGGTTGTTCCGCTTTCATCGGCTTCCTGCCTTCGTTACGCTTTCGCCTTCGGCATCTGCGAGACCAGCGACAGGTTGACATCCATGCCTTCGACCTGGAAATGCGGGATGGCATAGAGTTTCACGCGGAAGAAGCCCGGGTTATCTTCAATATCTTCAACCACCACCTTCGCATCACGTAACGGGTGGGAAGCCTGCAGTTCATCGCCCGGATCGGTCATTTCCGTGACCAAACCACGTACCCAGGTATTCAGCTCCAGCTCCAGCAGTCGGCGATCTTTGGTAGTGCCGATGTTTTCCCGCTGGATCAGCTTCAGATAATGAGCAATGCGTGATAACAGGAAGATGTAAGGCAGACGCGCATTAATGCGGCTGTTAGCAGTGGCGTCCGCGGTGTCGTACAGGGCGGGTTTCTGAGTGGAATTCGCCGAGAAGAAGCACGCGTAGTCACGGTTTTTATAGTAAGAGAGCGGAATGAAGCCCAGATTAGCGAACTCGAACTCACGCGTTTCCGGGATCATGACCTCCGACGGGATTTTTACCTGGTTGCCGGTGCCCAAATCGTAAAGATGGATCGGCAGATCCTGAACCGCGCCACCCGCCTGCGGGCCGCGAATTTGCACGCACCATCCGTTATTAATAAAGCTGCGAACCATATTCGCCGCAAAGGCGAATGACGCATTGGTCCAGAGATACTTCTCGTGATCGGGCCCTTTTACTTCTTCAATGTAATTGAAGCTGCGCACCGGAACCGTATCTGGCCCGTAAGGCAAACGCCCAAGCACGCGAGGCATCGTGAGCCCGATATAGCGAGAGTCATCCGTATCCCGGAAGGATTTCCACTTGATGTATTCGGCACGATCAAAGTAGTTGCCGATATCCTTAATGGCCGCCACGTCTTCCATTGAGTTTTTCAGGAAGAAAGCCGGGCCGACGGAGCCGATAAACGGCATATGCGCGGCAGCGGCGACTTTAGAAATATTACGCAGCAGCGCGATATCCTGCGGGCTGGCGTCAAACTCATATGACGAAATCACGGCACCAATCGGTTCGCCGCCGGGAGTGTCGTACTCCGCAATATAAGTGTGCCCATAAAGGCCGCTCTGCGTAATTTCCGGAGCGTCCTCAAAATCCTGGCGCAGATCGTCTTTAGAAATATCAAGGATTTCAATTTTGACGTTCTGACGAAAATCGGTGCGATCAATCAGATGCTTAAGGCCGCGCCACTGGGATTCCACTTTCTGAAATTCCTGATGATGCATGACCTCGTCCAGTTGACGACTGATCTGGTAATCCAGTTCGGCAATGTGATGATCAAGGAGGGATTTATCGAGTTTCTCGACCTGCTGACCAGATTTTTTCAGGCGCTGTAACAGGACCTGAACCGCCGCCGTCACACGCTCATCGGCGGTGGCGTCTGCGAGAGCCTGGCTGTCCTGCCAGGTATCGATATCGCCTAACGCAGCGACGGGTGTGAGATTGATTTTTTCAAATAAAGAAGCGTAAACACCTGACGCTTCAGCATGCTCCCGGACCAGGGTTTCGCCGGTTTGTGAAGTAGAATTCTGTACAGACATCAGCATTGTCTCGTGTTAATCCGTGAATAACTCAGGCATCTTTCGGTGCGAGGGAAGAAAGTTCTGTGCGCAATTCATCGCTCAAGGCGGGATCGCGTAATATCGCTTCCAGCTCTTTTCTGAAGGTAACGTTATCGAGCAGATTGGATTTCAGATCGCGCAACAGATTGCGCATCGCGAGCATCGCTTTTAATTGTGGGATTTGGCGTGCAACCTGTTCCGGTTCGAAATCTTTCATATCCCGGAAAGTTAACGTCACGTTTTCTTCGCTGCCGTCTCCCGCCAGTGTATTTTCTACCGCGAGATTGACCGAAGGCGAAAACTCCGCGAGCACACTATTAAAGTTATTTTTATTGACGTTAACTTTTCCGCGTTCGGAAAGAGGAAGATGTTCCTGACCATTGCTGAAGTCGCCTGTCACTAATAATTTAAGAGGCAGTTCAACCTTTTTTTGAGCGCCTCCTGTATGCAAGGCCAGCTTGATATTTACGCGTGCTTTAGGAATTTCTTTCTGATAAGAAGACATAGCATGTTCCTTCATAAGAGAGTGTTTCAGACGGCAGAACCGCGGCAACTCAGAAGCTTCCCACGACAACACTCCACCGCATCCACAGCGATGAATAAGTATTACTTAAACAGGTAGTTACTCTGAAAATGCTACGCTCGTTGCGGTTATTAACAATCACTATGGGGAATCAAATTGTAAGAGCCCGTGACTGAAAAAGGGTCAAAGGCATAATTAAATTAAAAGCAAACAAGTAAAAAAGAGTCACAAGCCGCATAACTACTGATAATTTCCGCCATTGTCTCCAGGAGGAAAAACTTATTTAAAAATTAGAAATATTTCAAAATGGTTACATATATAACTCTAATAAGGGAGATAGCCTTTAAAAATGATTAATAAGGCACCAAAAACATTCTGAAGATAAATAAATCAAATACAATATAAATACACAGCAAATATCATTTTAAGATTAAGGAGTGAGTGAAATCGCAATGACTGAGGGAATTTTCATAGCAAATAGTCAACCCTAACATTTCTGAAATAACGACGTATAAGGCGCCATACTTATTGCATGCTAAAAAATAACCTTGTTTATTTTAAATAATTTCAGTCCAATTATTTTAATTATCAATTACGCCAAAAAACAAAGCCCCTGAATGAATATTCAGAGGCTTTATCTTACTTATTTGTCATATTGCTGAGGTCATTAATTCGAGAATACCCAGCGGCAGACAAAAATGGCGTTAGCGAAGATCCTTCACCGCAACGTGGTCCATATCGTCAAAGACCTGGTTTTCACCAACCATGCCCCAGATAAAGGTATACGCTTTCGTTCCAACACCGGAGTGGATTGACCAGCTTGGTGAAATGACCGCCTGTTCGTTCTGCATCACAATATGACGCGTCTCTTGCGGCTGGCCCATCATATGGAATACACAGCTATTTTCTTCCATGTTGAAGTAGAAATAGACTTCCATACGACGCTCATGGGTATGGCAAGGCATGGTGTTCCACAGATTGCCCGGCGCGAGTTCGGTCAGCCCCATGCTCAGTTGGCAGGTTTCCAGTACATCCGGGACAAAATATTTATTGATGGTACGACGGTTGCTGGTGACGTCTTCGCCCAGGGTAACAGGCGCGACATCCGCAGGGGTTACGCGTTTTGTTGGATAAGTCAGGTGCGCAGGCGCGCAGTTGTAATAGTAGCGCGCCGGATTCGCCGGGTCGGTGCTTTCAAACACCACTTCCTGCGCACCCTTGCCCACGTATAAACCGTCACGGTGGTTCATTTCGTAGCAGGTGCCGTCCACGCGGATCAGGCCCGGGCCGCCGATGTTGATGACGCCCAGTTCACGACGCTCCAGGAAGTAAGTCACACCCAGTTGTTTACCCACTTCGCCGCCCACGCTCACCGTGCGGTTAACCGGCATGACACCGCCCACAATAATGCGATCGATATGGCTGTACGTCATGGTGTACTCATCAGCCACGAAAATCTTTTCAATCAAAAACTCTTTACGTAACCCGGTGGTGTCCAGGGTCTTAGCGTGCTCGCTATGAATACTTTGGCGTACGTCCATTAGGTCTCCTCAGTGACGTTACGGGGGCTAAGAATAACGCCCGTTATTATTAATTCAGCATATTCAACAATAAAAAGTACAAACTCTTTACATTAATTTTCGCTAATACCGATCTTAACAAAACCAAAAATCAATATTGTGACGAAGATAACTAAAACAACGTTTCATTTCTATTGAATCAATATTCCAATAGATCAATAGTATCACCACTGATGAGCGAGACTCTGGTTTTACTTAATCCGCAGGTGAAAAAGCGCAGCGGCCAGACAGCACTGACGCCAGTCATCACGCCCCTCGGGGGACAAACGTCACGACTCGCGTAGAGACAAATTCTTTTTTATTAGCGGCTTGCGAAATATATCCGCTGATACCAGACATCTAAGTTAACGAGGCCTGTACATGAAAATTAAAGCGACTATGGAACGAATTCCTGGTGGGATGATGCTCATTCCGCTACTACTCGGCGCCATTCTTAATACTTTTGCACCTGACACCGGCGCTTATTTCGGTTCTTTTACTAAAGGGATGATCAGCGGAACGGTACCAATTCTGGCGGTGTGGTTTTTCTGTATCGGGGCATCAATTGATTTACGCGCAACGGGCACCGTATTGCGTAAATCCGGTACGCTGGTTCTTACAAAAATTGGTGTTGCCTGGGTCGTGGCCATGATTGCCGCATCGTTTATTCCGGAAGGCGGAATTCAGACGGGTTTCTTCGCCGGTATTTCAGTGCTGGCGATCGTTTCCGCTATGGATATGACGAACGGCGGTTTGTATGCCAGCCTGATGAACCAGTACGGCACGAAAGAAGAGTCCGGCGCATTCGTTCTGATGTCGCTGGAATCTGGCCCGCTGATGACGATGGTGATCCTGGGTTCCGCTGGTCTGGCATCGTTCGAACCGCACCACTTTATCGGCGCCGTTCTGCCATTCCTGATTGGCTTTACCCTGGGCAACCTGGATCACGATCTGCGCGCCTTCTTTAGTAAAGCTACGCCGGTGCTGATCCCGTTCTTCGGCTTCGCGCTGGGTAACACCATCAACCTGGCGGTTATCGTGCATACCGGCCTGCTGGGTATCGTTCTGGGCGTCGCGGTTATCATCATTACCGGTATCCCGTTGATTATTGCTGACCGTGTCATTGGCGGCGGTAATGGTACCGCAGGCGTGGCAGCCTCTTCTGCGGCGGGCGCGGCGGTGGCAAACCCGGTCATTATTGCGCAAATTAACCCGGCATTTGAGCCCGTCGCTGCCTCTGCAACCGCGCTGGTCGCCGCGAGCGTTATCGTCACCGCTATTCTGGTGCCGATTATCACCGCGCTGTACGCCAAACATGTCGGCGGACATAAAACAGAGCCGGTGAAAGAGCCGGAACAGCAAGTTCAGCATCATTAATCGCTGACCAATAAAAAACGCCGCGCGGTAACGTGCGGCGTTTTGCTTTGTAAAACAATGCCCGTTTCAGGCGGCAAGCGGATCGGTCAGGACTTCGTCCACCATTGCCCCCCGCCAGACGCGAAGCGGAACACAAACGCGGCATACCCAGCGCCACGCTTTTCCAGCTTTGCGTGACCGACCAGCACACCGGTTGACGTTCGCTGTCGCTCCAGTTTCCCAGCCAGCTCAGGGTATCTTTATAATCCAGCAAGCCGGGTGTCGGCGGTGAATTAAGCCACTGCTGATAAAAATGGCGGGTCATCGGCGCGGCGCTCACGCTTTTGGCGAGCAATTCCGTCGCTTGCTGGCGAATCTCTTCCAGTAAAACGTCACGTACCCGTGGCGTACCCAGGCGAATGGCGGCCCCGCATCGTCCCCAGCGCAATTCTTCCAGCACGACATAACAGCGCCCCGCCGGAGAAAATTCGCCGTAATGACCGGTGCGCCAGCGAGCGAATACCGCCTCAATATGATCGCGGCCTTCATTTTCCAGCCCGCGCGACGCCAGTTCATTTTCAAGCCGTGTCGCACACTGCGAATAATAACTGCCTAACTGTTCCAGTTGCGTCACCAGCGCAGGTTCGCGACCCGGGATTTCAGCCAGTAACGCCTGAGCTATCAGGCTCAACGCCATATGTCCGGGCTGGCGATACTGACTCACGCCATCCAGTAATCCTGGCAACCATTGCGCGCCTTCCGTCATGGTGGAGGTCGCCCACCAGTTCGGTAAATTCGATTGCGCCAGCAGCTCTTTTTGCAATCGCTCGCCAATGGCCTGCTGATGGGGAACCGATGGCATCATGCGCCGCTGTTGCACAGCCAGCGCGGTATCGACCATCCACTTATCCGTCACGCTTTGCAAATGGCGTCCCGGTCCATCAAGTAAAGCGGTCTGCCTCATACACCATACTCCACAGCAAAAAGGGTTTGGATATCATCACGCAATAACCGGGCATCTTCGTAAATGAAACCGGCCGTGGCATTGCATTGCTGTAATTGTTTGCGCAACGCCAGAAGCGCATCTTCATTTTGTTGGCGGGCGACCAGACTTTGCTGAAGACTGGCTTCAATTGATGACAGTGCGCCGGAAAATTCGGCGAAAAAGCTGGCAAGCCCGGCGCTAACCGAAACATCGATTTGGGTATCCATCGCCTGACGCACCTGTTCGCTGAACTGCTCGATATGCTGATACAGTTTTTGCTCAAGCCCCGGAATATCAATGACAAAACGCCGCGCACTGGCGGTGTAACCTTCCCAGCCCCATTCAGAACTGTTTAGCCAGCGCACCACCGTTCCCTTCATACCGCCACGTCGCGGCGCCCGGTTAAGTGGCAGCGTTTGCTGATCGATCGCGTCATTAAACAGCGAGTGCGCGTTAAAATTGAGTTGATTCGCGCTGAACACTGGCAGCGTGATATGGGCCTTGAACCCCGCCTGGATTAGCCCGTCGGCGACGCGCGTTTCAATGGGATGCAGGGCATCGCGCAGTGTTCGCGTCAGGGTCGTTTCAAGCTGGCTGAAGAGCGTCGCCAGATCGCGAATTAAGCCCTCCTGGAAACCCAGCATAATCACATCGCAGGAAGCACGGATTTTATGTAATAACGTCCGCGCTTCACTTTCCGATTCCAGCATCATTTGCTGGCAGCCGGGCTCGAAATCGCGTCGACGATGGGGATCGTGACGGCCAATGCCGCTTAGCGAGACTTCCGGAATTTGCCCACTGCGAAAATAGCTGCCAAGGCTTTCCACCATCCGCCGTTGATAATCGGCGATGCATGCCGCGCCGCTTTGCAGCGCCTGGGCGACTTCATGCTGGACTTCATCCCGCACGCCGTTGCGCGAAGATTGCAGTTCGTCGATATTCTGGCGCAGTCGCACAATGCTCTGTTGCAGTTGGTCGCTGGCGATATCAAGCCCCTGGCGGCGGAACGTCATATACGTTTGCGCACTCTGGGCGTAGTTGAGCAATTTATGAGACGCAGAGCGCAGCGCATACAGCGATGCATTCGCATGCGCTGCATGTAGCACAGTCTTAATGGGCTGCTCAAACAGAGAGTCTTCCCACAGCAATTCGGCGGCCTGGCGTAGCGCCGTGACATCTGTCAACGACTCGGTCCGCCAGCGGCGGCCCAGTGCCGCCTCGGCGAAATCCTGCACCCAGAGTTGCTCGGTATGCGACGGCAACTGGCCTTTATGGATCAATTCATGGCGGGCGCGGTTAGCCAGGTATCCCCACATTGATGACACCGGGAAAATATGGTCGGGCTCGATATGCCCTTTCATCAGCGTGCCGGAAACCAATGCCCGGACCTGATCTTCATCGTCGCTGTTACGATCTTTCTGGTCGAATTTGTTCACCAGCGCGTATAAAGGAATGGATTTCCCCACCGTCGACAGCGCCTGGCGCACCTCTTCATCCGAGACCGATTTGAGTTGGGTGTAATCCATCACGGCCAGCACTGCCGATGCGCTTGCCAGCTGTTCCTGCAACATTTTCTGCAGATGCGGCTGCCCGGCTTCGTTCGGGCCCGGGGTGTCTAATAAGGTTAATTGACCCAGCCCCTGATCCATGCCCGCCAGATGAACGAATTCCACGTGGATAAAGGGAATATGCTCAATCGCCGTATACGCGCTGAAAGGAAACGCCACATCCAGCACTTTCGACAGGCGCACCAAATCGTTCAGGCTTTTCAGGCAATGAAAGATGGGTTGCGCGCCAAGGTACTGTTTCTCAAATTTGGTGCCGTTGATAATGCGCAACAGCAGACTGTCCATGTCTTTATCAATTTCCAGCTGCGTGGCGAGGATTTCCCGGCGATATGCGCGAAGCTTTTTCTGCAATTCCGCCATCAGCGTTTCAATCGGCCCTACATGAGGGAAATTCAGGATCGGTTCAACCTGACCAGGCGTATGGCGGATAAGCGTCGGCAACGCGGTCATCGGGCCGGTTACGGTTGGGCAGCACCTCTGTGCCGACAATGGCATTGATGGTGGTCGATTTACCCGCCTTCATGGTTCCAACAATCGCTAACACCATTTCCTGGTGCGTGACCTTACGCAGTTCATTGCGCAAGGTTTCCTGTTGAACCTCAACGCCCTTATGGCTGAAGTGGAGAGGATGAATAGGGGCAACCCGGGCGCCCTCCAGGCCAGATGGATTTTCCTGCACGGCCAGCGGGATTTTTTTAAGCATATCCAGGTTATGCATGGCGAGGTGGATTAACCGCTCCGCCTCCTGGCTTAATTCAAAAATTGTCTGTGTATGCATAAAATCTTTCCTTAATGCAAATTATCTTTGATTTTATTTGCTTTATCTTTTTATTAGTTAGTAACGCCTTTTATAATTACCTGCAGGAAATACATCTAAAGATGTTAAAACGCTGTTTTGGTCGCCGGAAAATAACCAGTTTGTCCATCTGGTGTGTTAATCAGTGTGTGAATATTTATTGCCACCGCAAAATGGTCTATTTATGCCCTTAAGGGCGAAAGCTACCCTGAACGGGCAAATAAGCCATCCGGGTAAAAGTGATAATTTTTCGCTGCACTGCGTCATATTAGCAGCTTTAGCGAGAGTCGAATCCCACAGAATAATAAATATCATTTAAGAGGCCAGAATAACACCGCAACAACACAAATCACGATATATGTTTCGCATATTTGCGCTAAAATTTAGGTTATTGACAATCTTCATCAAACTTCCACGACAGTCATGTGCGCATTAACAATAAAACCTGATAAACCCCATGGATTTAGGTTATAATCCTCGGTTTTTGCGGGTCATTACCCCCTTTTTCAATGCGTTTGCTGTTGTTAGCGCACTACCGTTTCAAGAGGAAATTTCAATGCAACTTCCCCACTGCCCTCAGTGCCAGTCCGAATACACTTATGAAGATAACGGCATGTTCATCTGCCCGGAGTGCGCGCATGAATGGAATGCCGCCGAAGAGGTTGCCGATACCGACACACTGATCGTGAAAGACGCTAACGGCAATCTGCTGGCGGATGGCGACAACGTAACGGTCATTAAGGACCTTAAGGTGAAAGGCAGCTCTTCGATGCTGAAAATCGGCACCAAAGTGAAAGGCATTCGTTTGGTTGAAGGCGACCATAACATTGATTGCAAAATCGACGGTTTCGGCCCGATGAAACTGAAATCAGAATTTGTAAAAAAGAACTGATTCACGTCCTTTCCCTGCGCGGCCAACCGCGCAGGGACTCTCTGTCATCCCGTAATACCTCATCATCCGTACCGGCGCGCTATAAAGATAAAGGTGTGACGGCCAGGGAACGCCTTAACACTCCCCTCTCCGGCGTTGATTCCCTTTTGTTAAACCTGGTTTAAAATTATATTTTTATTTATTTCGAGAGTTGATAATTAAATTATTAATTTCATATAAATCAAAAGGTTAAGATTAATTGATAACTTAACAACCAATAATGGCAGATTTTTATGCATATTATAAAGCTATTATTAACGCTAAAGATAATAATTCCGATCCTGATAAACAATAAATCTGTTATTAACGTCATGCCCGTTAATTAAAGAGGTAATTTATTCGCCAGTTATTATTTACAACCCATGAAGGATATATTCTTATTGAAAATGATATCCTGAGGCCGACCACTCACTTGCAAGTTATATCACTTATATTTGCGGCAGATTTATTAACGCCAGTTGTTTCAGCAATGACGAGTTGATAGCACATCCGTACCATGACGTTCGCCAGCCTGTGACGGATGTTAAAACAGGGACCGGCCTGTAAAAAGCGCTGTAAGAATGGCGATTCCTGTTGGATGCGCGCCAGGCCCGTTCCGGTTGTCGGCAATAACCAAACGTGTAGTGATATGTCGATTCGAGCGAAAGACCATCCCGAAGAAAGAGCACGTGCTGCCAGGCTGTTTAAAATACTAATAGGCAACAGACCAGGTCGTTGCGATGCTGCCAGCGGTCATATGCTTACGCAAGGCGGCCGGGTGATACTCGCCACGCTTCCAGCTTCCGTCGAGTGGGGATTGAAACGGCAGAGCGCTGCCACCGTTAATGCGGTCAATGACGGACTGATGAATCATCAATGATGAATGCCCCGGCATGGGAAAACGCCGCGTCGCCGTGTTCTGCCAGAAAGTTGGAGGAAACCAGCTACAGTGAAGCGGTCCCAGGCCACTGCCTGCGATGGGATACATATCAATGGACAATCCCAAATCGCTCAGTACATCGCGCATCCAGCGCAAGGCGGTATTGGCCAGCGCGCTCTCATCGCTTTCTCTGTCAAAACCGCCGCCAATATCTTCATGGATGCCCGCAAACAGCACCTGCAAAAGCCGGTCGCGCGGCTCCCACAGCACTGGCCCTAACTCGACGCGCTCCTCGTCAATCGCCACCGCATGTAATCCATATTTCACCCTGGCGCCAAGCGTTGAAGAAGCGAAGCGAAACACATCGGCGCGTTTGTCGTGGTAATACGCAGGTATTCCCTTTTTGCCGACCGTATCAAAGACGGCGACCGCCTCAACCGGCACATTGGCGATAGTGTCTTCGGGTTTTGGGCGATGCAGAAAATAGCCAGGCAGATCGTACAACACCTGCTCCAGTAGCTCTCCATCCAGATGCGGGGCATGCGCACGATACTGCGTCCACACTGCCGCTGCCCGTTGCCAGGCGTCGCGTTGATTGTCCCCGGAAAAGCGTAAGCTCGCGTTATTAAGCAATCCCCGATCGAGGATCAGATCGGCCAGCGCACGCACGGTATATGCGCCACGGCTAAATCCGATCAGCCAGATCCGATCGCCCGGCTGGTAATGTCGGCTGATAAATGTAAAACCCCTGACAACGGGGACGATAAACCGGGCACCAAACGCCCCTTCCAGACCGTTCGCAAACGCATTATTCGGGTCGCCCACCCCATGAATATACTTTGCGACCTGTAAGACTTCCCCGTCGGTACCCCGCCAGGTTTTCTCCTGTTCATTGGCTAACAGCAGGCTGTTTTGATCCACTTCGCCTCGCAGCGCCATAAACAGCTGGTAAACATTGCCAGCCCGAACCGGACTGTGTTGAATGTCATGGCCTGGCCCGCCCCAGACGCCATCCGCACAAAAGACAATGTTTTTGCTCATCGTTTATTCCCGCTGCCAGAGGTTTATTTCACATCCTGTTATGTGGGTTAATCGTCCGTTCACCTTCCTCGCAGCCATCCCCGAAAAAAACGCACAATCCGCACCCCATAAGCAAAGAGAATCAAGGCGCGCACTGCCCTACGACAAAAGTAGGTAGCTGAATGCATTCTCTAATAAATCCGCCCGAATAACGGTGAATCTTCATTCGATTGCCATGTTTCATTAACCGGATCGTCACATTCCCCGGTCAACATACAGTAAAAGCTTATGGCGGGTGCCTCCGGCAACGCCATTACGCACACTCTTCCGCGAGGCATTGAACGTTATGCACGTATCCAGACATCCGACCAGCTACCCGACCCGTTATCAGGAAATTGCCGCCAGACTGGAAGAAGAGTTAAAGCATCATTACCGCTGCGGTGACTATCTGCCGGCAGAGCAGCAACTGGCAGACCGCTTTGCGGTCAACCGGCATACGTTGCGCCGCGCCATCGACCAGCTGGTGGAACGCGGCTGGGTACAGCGCCGCCAGGGCGTCGGCGTAATGGTGCTGATGCGGCCGTTTGATTATCCGCTCAATGCCCAGGCGCGCTTTAGCCAGAATTTACTGGAACAGGGCAGCCACCCCCACCAGCGAGCGCCTGCTGGCCGTGCTGCGTCCGGCGTCAAATCAGGTGGCGCAGGCGCTGGATATTGTTGAAGGACAGAACATTATCCACCTGCGCACATTGCGCCGGGTTAACGGCGTCGCCCTGTGCCTTATCGACCACTATTTTTCCGAGCTTGCCTGGTGGCCTGCATTGCAGGGCTTTAGCCAGGGTTCGCTACATGATTATCTCGACCAGCAGTGTAAGGTGCGCCTGCTGCGTACGCAGACGCGCATCAGCGCGCGCCGTGCCCAGGCCAAAGAAAGCAAATTGCTCGAGATACCCAATATGGCGCCGCTGATATGCGTGCGCACGCTTAACCATCTTCACGAGGTGGCGAAACCTGCGGAGTATTCCGTCAGCCTGAATCGCGCCGACCTGATTGAATTCACAATGGAGCACTAATGGAAGCAACGCATGGCACTCATGCCCAACGCCAGTTGGGTGACTGTTTTATTCAGGCGCATGGAGAGAACGCATGAGCTTAACCACCGCTTTTTCTGCGCCGGTACACGATGCACAACACAGCTTTCGTCGACTGCTCAAGGCCATGAGCGAGCCGGGAATGATTGTTTCTCTTCATCAGTTGCCCCACGGTTGGCCGCCATTCGGCCAGGCCACGACCAGCGTCCTGCTTACCCTGGCGGATCACGACTCGCCGGTGTGGCTGAATGCGCGCATGAGCAACGATTTTGTCCGTCAGAATCTGCGTCTTCATACTCACGCGCCGATCACCGACGATCTTGCCAGCGCGCTGTTCGCCGTGGCCGACGAGACGCTGACGTCCATGCAATTGAACTTACTGTCGCAGGGGAGCGCGGTGGTGCCGGAAACCAGCGCCACGCTGATTATGCAGGTCAGCAGCCTGAGCGGCGGGCGCATGCTGCGTCTGACGGGGGCGGGGATTCATGAAGAACGGATGGTTGCGCCGCAATTGCCGGAATGCGTGATCCATGAGCTGACCGAGCGCCCACATCCTTTTCCGCTGGGGATCGATTTGATCCTGACCTGCGGCGATCGCCTGCTGGCCATTCCACGCGCCACGCACGTAGAAGTGTACTGACGTCGCGGCTCGGCCAGCCGAAGGCATGGGGCTAACGATCGTATTCGTCCTCCAGCCGCCGCTCTTCGTCTTCCAGCTGCTGACGTTCGCGGTCCAGCTGGCGCTGACGTTCGTCCAGTTGACGGTGTCGATCCTCAAGCTGCCTGCGCCTGTCATTATACTGGCGGCGCTGATCGTCAGAACGCTGCCATCCCCGATCGTCACGCCGGTCGTCGCGTCGGTCATCATTCTGCGAATACGCGTCATCAATAGCGCGGGTGATTGAGCTGACGGTATCGTCGATGACATCCGCCTGGGCGGGTTGAATCACCAAAAACAGCGCGCTAAACGGCAGGTAGAACGGTAACAATTTCATCTGACAGCCCTCGAAAAGACAGACTGTTACTTTGCAAAGGCAGCAAACGCTATAACAGGGGAGAATTCTCAAAACCCAGCCAGCGCATTATTAACTTCACGTCGATTTCACTTCCTTGCCGCAAGGTTGCCTGATAACTACGGCAGATTAAGGAAATCACCCATGTTTCTCGTTAAACTTGTTTTGCATCATGTCTGCTGGTATGCCCTTTTGGGGCCGCAGACAGGCGCATTATTTACCCGACTGCCTGGCAATCAACGCGTCTATATTAGCGTCGGGCCCGCCGCAACGCCTGCGCCAGTTGCACCTGAGTAAAGGGTTTGCGCAACAGTTCCACGTCCGGCGGCAAGGGCGAATCTGGCGCGGCGCGAAGATCCTGCCCGCTTATCAACAGCCGCGAAATATGGGGATGATTGAGAGCCGCGTAGCGTAATACTTCTGCGCCGCTGACGCCGCCAGGCAGCATCAGATCGCTAATCAACACCCCGATCTCCGCGACGCCATCCAGCAAATGAATGGCTTCCTCTACGGTCTGCGCTTCCAGCGTGATATAGCCCAGATGATGCAACTGCTCGCATAACGTCTGGCGAACATCGGTTTCATCCTCCAACAGCAACACCAGTTCATCCTGGGATATGGCATCCGGCAGATCGGCAGGCAGGGCCAGCTCGCTGGCCGCCTGCGGTGCGCGTGGCAACTGCAGCCGTACCGTGGTGCCTTCGCCCGGCGTGGAATCTATCTGCACACGTCCGCCAGACTGCCGCACAAAGCCATACACCATCGACAGCCCCAGCCCGCTGCCTTCGCCGGTCTGTTTGGTGGTGAAGAACGGCTCGAAGACATGGGCTTTCACCTCTTCCGTCATGCCACACCCTTTATCAATCACTTCGAGGGTGACCATATCGTGCCGCCGCCCGTCGCCACGCGTTACCCGCTGGTTCCAGGTACGGATTTTAATGGCGCCGCTGCGCCCTTCCATGGCGTCGCGGGCATTCATCACCAGGTTGATGATGGCATTTTCCAGTTGGTTAACGTCAATCCATGCCGGCCAGGCGGGCTGCTGCGCTTCCAGCTCTAATGTCAGGGAAGCTGGCAACGAATGGCGCATCAGCTCCGCCAGGTTTTCCAGCAGCGCTTTAAGCTGTACCGCTCGCGGATTCAGGGATTGCTTACGCGAAAACGCCAGCAGGCGTTGGGTAAGCTGTGCGCCGCGTTCGGCGGCTTTTCGCGCACGGGCGATGCGTGTCGCATCCGGCGAATCCGGCGCGGTTAACTCCAGACTGCCGATGATCACCGCCAGCAGGTTATTGAAATCATGCGCTAATCCGCCGGTCAGTTGGCCGACGGCATTCATTTTCTGACCGTGCACCAGCGCCTCTTCCAGCCCTTTTCGTTCCGTACGATCCAGCACCACGTTCACCATGCCGCGCCCTGGTACCGGGCTGAAACGCAGTTCGATGGTACGGTTATCCGCCAGCCGTAGCTCCTGAGGGTGCGGCAGCGGCAGGGCGAGGTTTTCCTGAATATGCGCAACCTGGGGGGCGATCTGGCGCAACAGCTGCAAATAGTGCTGGCCGCGCTGGACGCCTTCCGCGTCCAGGCCCAGCAGCAGCGGGTATTGTGGATTCCATACCACCAGTTCGCCGTGGCTGTCGAACAGCGCAAAGCCGTCGCGCATGGCGTGGAAGGTGGTTTCCAGTTGGGTGCTTTTCTCTTTTAACAGCCGCGACGTGTGCTCCAGCGAGGCGGTATTGCGGGCAAAAACGTTAAACGCCCTGGCGAGTTCGCCAAGCTCGTCACGTCGCTGCTGCGCCGGAACGGTAACGTCCCGTTCGCCGCGCGCCAGACGCGCCATCGCCGTAGAGATCGCCGTCAGGTTTGAGCCGAGGTTACGGTAGATATACCATCCGGCGAATCCGGTGATGATCAACGCCAGCGCGGCAAAAACCGCAATAAACAGGATCA
This sequence comes from Atlantibacter hermannii, assembly GCA_900635495.1. NCBI lineage: Bacteria > Pseudomonadati > Pseudomonadota > Gammaproteobacteria > Enterobacterales > Enterobacteriaceae > Atlantibacter > Atlantibacter hermannii. The sequence goes on from LR134136.1 coordinate 4,115,013, forward strand.
TCGAGCGCAGCTCTTTATGGCTGGCGGCGGTACGCAACGCCGACTCCTGCGCTACGCGCTTAACGTACTGGTTTATATCGGTATTCAGAAACGCGACCAGCGCCTTGATGTGGTACATCGACCAGCTAATCGCCAGATCGCTCTCATCAAGCGAGGCGGAGAGCGGATCAAGTCGATGAAGTTCCTGAATAAAATCCTGATAAATGATATCCATTGCCGGATCGCGCATCCGGGCGGGAAGTTGCGCCATCACCGCATCGATTTGCTCAACCGTGGGACGCGGCGACGGTGTTTGAATAGCCGCAACAATCAGACGATCCATTTCATTAAGCAGCGCGGGCGCGGGTACGCTGTCCCCGGTTCGCTGATTAAGCGCCTGAATATGATGTAAATAGCTTTGGTTTTGATACAGGGCGCTTAATAACGCATTGCGCTCAAGATGGCGACGATGACCGCGTTCCAGCATCTGGTTCACGCTGTGCTGTAACTGGTTGCTACGTGAGATGATATTGCCCACCAGTTCCGGTTCCAGCGCGGCCAGCGGCGCTTTCGCCAGCAGCCGCAGCGAGCGCTGCAACGCGAACTGGGTTTGCTTAAGCCTGTCCGCTTCGCTTTGATATTCCAGCGCGCCCACGACCTGACTTAACCGCACCGCCGCCGTGGCGACGTTGGCCGTATCGCGCGCCAGCGCCATACTGCCGGTCATATCGCTTAGCGTCTGTTTCTGCACCTGTTCCTGCAACACGCTGGCATGGCGAAAGCCGACAATCGCCACCACGCTCACCATCAGCGTGACCGCCACCACCAGCAGATTAAAGAACAACAATCGCCCGCGTGCGCTGGTCAGAAATCGGCTGGCTGGTTGCGTCATAACCCACTCCACAGGCGAAAACAAAACAGTAACGCCTCGCGTTGTTTACCGGCACGGTTGTGTTGCTGGAATGTGATCAATATTCACTATTCAACACGTTACCCAAAATAATTCATGTCTCAGAAAGGCGGCAGGAAAGTGAATCCCCAGGCGCTTACACACGTAAATGACTGGGGTGAGCGAACGTAGCCAACGCATCTGCACGCGAAGTATGAAGGGTATATGACAAATATGAATGGCTTCTGACATTTTGTATTTATCTGGCTGTGGTCAAGTTATTGCATCTGACCCTGAATGGAGTGCGCCATGAACGCAACGCCTGTGCTGGAGATGCGCGATATCGCCAAAGCGTTTGGTAAGTTTTATGCGCTTAAAGGCGTCAGCCTGACGGTATATCCCGGCGAAATCCACGCCCTGATGGGTGAAAACGGCGCCGGGAAAAGTACCCTGATGAAAATTCTCGCGGGCGCGTATACCGCCACCAGCGGCGAGATCCTGATTGACGGGCATCCTTACAGCATTAAAGGCCCTAAAGACGCATTACAGGCGGGCATCACCCTGATTTATCAGGAAATGCAGCTTGCCCCTAATTTAACCGTCGCGGAAAACATCTTCCTTGGCAGCGAGATTTCCCGCGCCGGGCTGGTGAACCGCAAAGAGATGGCGGCGCAGGCTCAGAAAGTGATTGACCGTCTGGGGGCGCAGTTTCGCGCCACCGATCTCGTGATGCGCTTAACCATCGCCGAGCAGCAGCAGGTGGAAATTGCCCGTGCGCTGCATCGCAACAGCCGCATTCTGGTGATGGATGAACCCACCGCCGCCCTCTCCTCCCGTGAAACCCATCGCCTGTTCGAACTGATTATGCGACTGCGCAACGAAGGTATGGCGATTATCTATATCAGCCACCGCATGGCGGAAGTGTATGAGCTTTCCGACCGGGTTAGCGTGCTGCGTGACGGCCAGTATGTCGGCAGCCTTGAGCGCGACCATCTGAACGCCCATGAACTGGTGCGCATGATGGTAGGCCGTCCGCTGAGCGATCTGTTTAATAAAGAGCGTGACATTCCTCGCGGCGACGTCCGGCTGGCCGCGCACCACCTCACAGACGGCGTAAAAGTTCAGCCGGTGAGCCTGAAGGTGCACGCGGGTGAAGTGGTGGCGCTGGCAGGCCTGGTGGGCGCGGGCCGTTCCGAACTGGCGCAGTTGATTTTTGGCGTACGCAAAGCCACAGGCGGCAGCATCGAAGTCGACGGCAACCCCGTTGCGATACATTCCCCGCGTGACGCGATCGCTCTCGGTATCGGCTTTTTAACTGAGAACCGCAAAGAACAGGGGCTGTTCCTGGAAATGGCGGCGCATGAAAACATCACCATGGCGACCCTTGAACGCGATGCCAGTTACGGGCTGCTGAACCGTAAAAAAGCCCAGACGATATCCGATGACGCCATCTCAACGCTCAATATTCGCGTGCCGCATGCGCAGGTACGGGCTGGCGGATTATCCGGCGGCAACCAGCAAAAACTGTTGATTTCCCGCTGGGTAGCCATCGGCCCGCGTATTCTCATCCTTGATGAACCGACGCGCGGCGTGGACGTCGGCGCGAAAAGCGAGATTTATCGCATCATGAACCAGATGGCGCGCCAGGGCGTCGCGATCCTGATGATTTCCAGTGAATTGCCGGAAGTGGTCGGCATGAGCGACCGGGTTTATGTCATGCGCGAAGGCAGTATCGCTGGCGAGCTGAACGGCCAGGACATCACCCAGGAAAATATCATGACGCTGGCGACAGGCGTTGACAGTTCACAGCACAAGGCGGTGCGCAATGATTAACTCATCAAAAAAGGGCTCTTCAATGACGACGCCATCCACTTCCCCCGCCCCTAAATCCGCCTCTGTGAAAAAGATGCTGATGGGCGACATTATGCAAACGGTAGGGATTTTACCGATTCTGATCCTGATCGTGGCGGTATTCGGCTTTATCACGCCTAACTTCTTTACCGAAAGCAATCTGTTGAACATTACCCGGCAGGCGTCGATCAATATCGTGCTGGCGGCGGGGATGACCTTCATCATTCTGACCGGCGGGATTGACCTCTCCGTGGGCTCGATTCTCGGCACCACGGCAGTGGCGGCCATGGTGGTGTCACTCTCTCCGGAACTGTCGATGCTGTCGATGCCAGCGGCGCTGATGTTAGGCCTGGTGCTCGGTTTGTTTAACGGCGCGCTGGTGGCGTTTGCCGGGCTACCCCCGTTTATCGTCACGCTGGGAACCTATACGGCGTTGCGCGGCGCGGCGTATTTGCTGGCGGACGGCACCACGGTAATCAATTCGAATATCAATTTTGAATGGATAGGTAACGCCTACCTTGGGCCTGTTCCATGGCTGGTCGTGATAGCGCTCATGGTCGTGGCAATCTGCTGGTTCATTCTGCGCCGTACGACGCTTGGTGTTCATATCTATGCCGTGGGCGGCAATATGCAGGCGGCGCGGCTCACCGGCATTAAAGTCTGGCTGGTTCTGCTGTTTGTTTACGGAATGAGCGGGCTCCTTTCCGGGCTCGGCGGGCTCATGAGCGCATCGCGGCTTTACAGCGCCAACGGTAACCTGGGGATGGGCTACGAGCTGGATGCGATTGCGGCGGTTATTCTCGGCGGCACCAGTTTTGTTGGGGGCATCGGCACCATCACCGGCACCCTGGTGGGGGCGTTAATTATCGCTACCCTCAACAACGGCATGACCCTGATGGGCGTTTCTTACTTCTGGCAACTGGTGATCAAAGGGGCGGTGATCATCATTGCAGTGCTGATAGACAAGTACCGTACCCGTCACCATCAAAGTGCATAACAACAATACCCTACTCCCTATATGAGGAAGAGAAATATGCGTTTGAAACCCCTTGTCACCGCGCTTTGCGTGGGTGCAATGTTGGCCGCAGGCGGTGTCGCCCAGGCCAAAGAGTTAAAATCCATCGGCGTTACCGTGGGCGATCTTGCTAACCCATTCTTCGTCCAGATAACCAAAGGGGCGGAACTGGAAGCGCGCAAGCTGGCGGGCGACAACGTGAAAGTCACCCTGGTGTCCAGCGGCTACGATCTCGGTCAGCAGGTATCGCAGATCGATAACTTTATCGCGGCTAAGGTAGACATGATCATCCTCAACGCGGCGGACTCCAAAGGCATTGGCCCGGCAGTGAAGCGCGCCAAAGACGCGGGCATTGTGGTGGTAGCTGTTGACGTTGCGGCCGACGGAGCCGACGCGACCATCACCTCGAACAACACGCAGGCCGGGGAGATCGCCTGTAAGTACATCACCGACCGCCTGAAAGGCAAAGGCAATGTCGTGATCATTAACGGGCCGCCGGTATCCGCCGTTCAGAACCGTGTGGAAGGCTGCCAGACCGAATTTAAACGCCATCCGGATATTAAAGTGCTTTCCTGGAACCAGAACGCCAAAGGCAGCCGTGAAGGCGGGCTGGAAATCATGACGTCATTGCTGGCGGCAAATCCGAAGATCGACGGGGTATTCGCGATCAACGATCCAACGGCGATCGGTGCCGATCTGGCGGCAAAACAGGCACAACGTAACGAATTCTTTATCGTCGGTGTGGATGGATCGCCAGATGCGGAAGAAGCCCTGAAACGCGATAACTCGCTCTTCGTGGCGACGCCCGCGCAGGATCCGCAGGTAATGGCGGCCAAAGCGGTTGAAATCGGCTATGACATTCTCCAGGGCAAACCCGCGCCGAAAGAGCCGGTGCTGATCCCGGTGACCCTGATCGATAAGAATAATATCGGCACCTATAAAGGCTGGACGGTGAAATAACCTTCAGGCGAGGGTGAGGGGCTGCTCCGCCCCTCATGCCTCTTCAGGCAGAGAACAAACTCTACCAGGGAGATGCAATGAAACGCTCTGAAATTAATGAAATCCTCGGCCACACGCGCCAGTTTTTTTCCCGTCATGATGTTCATCTGCCGCCGTTTGCCAGCTTCGCGCCCGTGAAATGGCGTGAACTCGATGAAGCCAGCTGGGCTGAGGTTTTTGAACTGAAACTCGGCTGGGACGTTACCGCGTTCGGCGGCAACCATTTTTACGCCCAGGGCCTGACGCTGTTTACGCTGCGCAACGGCTCGGTAGATGGCGTAACGTGGCCGAAAAGCTATGCTGAAAAAATCATGCACGTCCGGGATGGGCAGGTCACGCCCATGCATTTTCACTGGCGCAAACGTGAAGACATCATCAACCGGGGCGGCGGAAATTTAATTATCGAAATCTGGAATGCCGATCAGTACGAACAACCGGAACAAAGCGATGTCACGGTCGTCATCGATGGTTGCCGACAAACTCACAGCGCTGGTAGCCAATTGCGCCTCGCACCAGGGGAAAGCATCTGCCTGACACCCGGTATGTACCACAGCTTTTGGGCTGAAGCCGGGTTTGGCGATGTGCTGGCGGGTGAGGTTTCCACGGTTAACGACGACGACCGTGACAATCGCTTTTTAAAACCGCTTGAGCGGTTTAACTCCATCGACGAAGACGAACCCGCTCAGGTCGTTCTGTGTAATGAATACCATCTGTTTCGCTAATTCCCGGAGGCCAACATGGCGTTGATTTCTCTTGCCGACGGACTGGCGCATGCCCGTCAACATGGCTATGCGCTCGGCGCATTTAACGTGCTGGATAGCCATTTTCTACGCGCCCTGTTCGCTGCGGCAAAACAGGAACGTTCACCCTTTATCATCAATATTGCAGAAGTGCATTTCAAATACGTATCGCTGGATTCACTGGTCGAAGCGGTGAAGTTCGAGGCGGCGCGCCATGACATTCCGGTGGTGCTCAACCTCGATCACGGATTGCATTTTGAATCGGTGGTCAGGGCGCTGCGTCTTGGCTTTAGTTCAGTGATGTTTGATGGCTCAACCCTGAGCTATGAGGAAAACATCCGCCAGACCAAAGAAGTGGTGAAAATGTGCCACGCGGTCGGGGTCTCCGTGGAAGCGGAGCTGGGCGCAGTGGGCGGCGATGAGGGCGGCGCACTGTACGGCGAGGCGGACAGCGCGAAATTCACCGATCCTGCCATTGCCCGCGAATTTGTCGACAGCACCGGGATCGACGCGCTGGCCGTCGCTATCGGCAATGCCCACGGCAAATATAAAGGCGAGCCGAAACTGGATTTTGAGCGTCTGAGCGCGATCAGCCAACAAACCGGTATCCCACTGGTCTTGCATGGCGGCTCGGGGATCAGCGACGCCGACTTCCGGCGTGCGATTTCTCTCGGTATTCACAAAATCAACTTTTATACCGGGATGTCTCAGGCGGCGCTGGGCGCAGTGGAGCAGCGTATGGCAGAGCGCAAACCGATGTACGACGAGTTCGCCGAGTTGCTGCTGGGCATTGAAGAAGCCATTACCGATGTGGTGGCGGAACAGATGCGCACTTTCGGCAGCGCGGGGCAGGTATAAAGAAAGAGTAATAAGGAAGCATAATGAGCGAACGTAGAGGCGTGATTGCCGCGGGCAATATGCTGGTGGACCATGTGCACCAAATCGTGAAATGGCCGGAACCTGGCTGGCTGACGGAAATTACCCGCAGCGAGCGCTCGACCGGCGGCGCGCCGCTTAATGTTTTGCTCACGCTTGCCAAAATGCGCACGGGCCTGCCGCTTCAGGCGGTAGGCTTGATTGGCGAAGATCATGATGGCGATTACGTGATGGCCATGCTGGAGCAGTATCACGTTAATCGTCAGCATGTGCAGCGCACCTCATTTGCCCCTACCTCCATGACTCAGGTGATGACCGATCCCAGCGGCCAGCGCACCTTCTTCCATTCGCCCGGCGCAAACCGGCTGCTTGATTTACCGGCGTTCGATGGCCTCGAAAGCAATATGAAGATTTTCCATCTGGGCTATTTGCTGCTACTGGATAGCCTGGATTTACCTGATGCTGAATATGGCACCCGTAGCGCACGCCTGCTGGCGCAGATGCAGCAACAGGGTTATCACACGTCGCTGGACCTGGTATCGCGCCAGGGGGATCCCCGATATCAACCTTTAGTCATGCCCGCCCTGCCCTGGCTGGATTATCTGGTAATCAATGAACTGGAAGCCGGAGAGTTTAGCGGCCATACGATGCGCAAAGATGATGGCTCACCAGACAGTGAGGCCATTGGGCAGGTGGCCCGGCAGCTTCTGGAAGCCGGCGTGCGCCAGCGCGTGGTGATCCATTGTCCTGAAGGGGCATATGGCATCGAGCCCGGCTCACCTGGAATGTGGGTGCCATCAGTAACGCTGAGCCAGGAAGAGATCGTCGGCAGCGTAGGTGCGGGTGATGCCTTTTGTGCGGGACTGCTGTACGGCAGCCATGAAAACTGGACGTTGATAGACAGTATTAAGTTGGCCCACGCCTGCGCCCGGGCAAGTCTGCTTTGCGCTAATGCTATTGACGGCGCAAAAACTCTGGCGGAATTAACATTAGATATTCAGCAAAGTCATTAATGGAATATTTAATTAAAATCGAAATAAATAGATAAAGCCTGTTTTGCGAGTGATATTCAGAACACGTGCAACACGCTTGCGGAAATTACATTCTAATTCTTCTGGCATTTTAACGTCACGCTATTAATATAGCCGGCGGGTGCTTAAGGCTTTCTGTCTTAAGTACAAATGGACGAGGGACAGAAAGAGAAAAGCCCCGGGCAATATTTCTATTAACCCGAGGCTATCTCTCAACCCCAAACAAGTTGAGAATAGCCGCTTACTCGCCGCAAGGCAAGGAGTAAATGGCATGAAGCCACTACGTTATCTGTTTGCGTGTTTATTAGTTGTTTGCGTAACAGTACTGTTTTTTTCTTTATTTAATCGCGGTCTGCTTTGCGAATTAAGGATAAAGAACGGAAATCAGGAGGTGGCGGCGAAGTTAGCCTGCTCTGACCGGTAATGCTATGCGGGCGGAGTTCGCTCCGCCCTGCTTGTCGGGGTTCGAGTCCTTAACGCACCCGTTCTTATCTGCCTTTTTAAGCACTGCGTTACACTGATTAACTGTTGTCACAGAACCTCTAATAATAATTCCGAAAAATAAACCCCGTTATTATAACCGCACACTGGCACTGCAACGTTTGCGGAAACCTCCATTTTAATTTCTCTGGTATTTTAACAACAGGTTATTAATATAGCCGGCGGGTGCTTAAGGCTTTCTGTCTTAAGTACACATCGACGAGGGACAGAAAGAGAAAAGCCCCGGGCAATATTTCTATTAACCCGAGGCTATCCCTCAACTCCGACAAGTTGAGAATAGCCGCTTACTCGCCGCAAGGCAAGGAGTAAAAGGCATGAAGCCACTACGCTATCTGTTTGCGTGTTTATTAGTTATTTGCGTAACAGTGCTGTTTTTTTCTTTATTTAATCGCGGTCTGCTTTGCGAATTAAGAATAAAGAACGGAAATCAGGAGGTGGCGGCGAAATTAGCCTGCACTCAACAGTAACCGGCAATAAGGGGCGGAGTTCGCTCCGCCCCGCTTGTCCGGAGGTGAGTCCTTAACGCACCCGTTTTTTATGCTGCCCTCTCCGTAGAAATCACATCGGCGGAAAAGACATAACCCACGCCACGGATAGTACGAATTAATGCTGGTTGATGAGGATTCGTTTCTATTTTGCGGCGCAAACGCATCACTAAAACATCAATAGTGCGATCAAAGACGTCAGTCGTTTCGCTATGGGTTAATTCCAGCAATCGCTCCCGACTGAGCACCCGACGGGCATTTTGTACCAGGGCCAGTAGCAGTCCGTATTCGCCCTGAGTAAGATCCACCGGGCGCTGATTCGCGTCTGTTAATACGCAACGCCCCGGGTCCAGCGTCCAGCCATTGAAAACCAAACCATTACCCTGCACGACTGGCGTATCGGCATTCAGTACGCCGCTGCGCCGTAATACCGCTTTTACGCGAGCGATAACCACACGCGGATTGAACGGTTTGGCGATATAGTCATCGGCGCCCATTTCAAGGCCAACGACCACATCCGACTCACTGCCGAGGCCGGTTAACATAATTACCGGCAAGGCAGGATGCTGGCGCTGGATTTGTTGCAGCACCATTAGTCCGTTAATGTCCGGCAACATCATGTCCAGCAGCACCAGCGCAATTTCCGGGTGTGCTTCCAGCGTAGCCAGCGCGTTATTCCCGGTGTAGCAGGCATGAACATCAAAAAACATGCTCGCTAAATGCATCCCGTAAGACATCACAAATGGCGGGATCGTCATCCACCACCATAATGGCAGGTTTCATTATCATTCTCCGCGCGGATGAATAGCTCAGGTTGAGTGTGGGCGATTGTACGGATCGATGCCTGAAAAAGCCTGGGAGGGATGTTGAAAATCTAATCAATGTCACAGCGTTAGCTAAACCACTATCGCAAATGCCCTGGCTCGCCACAGTGGCAGGATTTCGGCGCATAAAAAAAGCCGACGCACTGCGCCGGCTCCTGTTACTCAGCATCATCCGTTACGATTTCGCTGCTTCATCAAATTTACCCAGAACTTCTCGTTCATAGGCCAGAGCTTTTTTACGATCGAAGCGGTGTTCCCACTTGGCGATGACCAGTACCGCCAGCGCATTACCCACCACGTTAAGCGCGGTACGCGCCATATCGAGGATACGGTCCACACCTGCGATAAACGCCAGCCCTTCCAGCGGAATGCCCACGCTGCCAAGCGTTGCCAGCAGTACCACAAAGGAGACGCCCGGTACGCCCGCGATGCCTTTTGAGGTCACCATCAGGGTCAGCACCAGAATAATTTCCTGGCCGAGGGAGAGCTCGATGCCGTACAGCTGGGCAATAAAGATAGCGGCAATGCTCTGGTACAGCGTGGAACCGTCGAGATTGAAGGAGTAGCCTGTCGGCACCACGAAGCTGGTGATCGACGCCGGCGCGCCATAGGCTTCCATCTTCTCGATAATGCGCGGCAGTACGCTTTCTGAGCTGGCGGTAGAGTAGGCCAGAATCAGCTCCTCTTTAAGGATGCGGATAAGGACCATAATGCGCAGGCCGCAAAGCCGCGCCACACTGCCCAGCACCACCAACGCGAAGAACAGAATCGCCATATAAACCAGGATAACCAGTTTGGCGAGCGGCCACAGCGAAGCGAAGCCGAAGTTGGCGACCGTCACCGAAATCAGTGCGAATACCCCTACCGGTGCATAACGCATCACCATGTGCGTGACCTTAAACATGGTTTCGGAGATGGAGCGGAACACGGTCACTAGCGGTTCACGATGGGCAGACGGCAGGGAAGAAAGGCCCAGGCCAAAAAGCACCGAGAAGAAGATGATCGGCAGCATATCGCCCTTCGCCATCGACGCCACGATATTGGTTGGCACCAGCGACAAAATCGTGCCCATCAGACCATGAGAGTGGCTTTGCACCTGCTCAGTGGTTTGCTGATATTTTGAGATATCGACGGCAGCCAGCTGGGACATATCAATCCCATGCCCCGGCTGGAATACATTCGCCAGCGTAATACCGAGGATAATCGCAACGGTGGTGATCACTTCAAAATAGATAATGGTTTTTGCGCCGATACGGCCCAGCTGTTTCGCATCGCCGACACCGGCAATGCCGACCACCAGCGTTGAGATCACAATCGGTACGACGATCATTTTGATCAGGTGAATGAAGATATCACCAGCAGGAGAAAGCAGATTACTGACCAACCATTCGCGGCTATCGGCGTGGTAGTGCAGATAGCTGCCCAGAAGAATGCCTAGCACCAGCGCCAGCAAAATTTGCCAGGCCAGGCTTATCTTTATGTTTTTCATAACACTTAACTTCCTGAATCAAGAGGGCCATTCCCATGTGTGTCAGTATGAGAAGGTCACAAACTGAAAGGGGTATGACAAACGTTGGGTCTGTTATGGGGTTTTTTAACGCGCATAATGAGTACCATTTGTACGCCATGCTACGCAACCCTTGAGGAACAGGCTCATTCACTGATTTTTTGAATGAAACCGCGTTTTTATATCATTATCCTCTCATAACATTTTGTTATAGATGATTTTTATTAATCATATTTTCAAAAAATATATTTCTCTAATTTTTTTCTCCCGCGGAATCGTTTGAGCATTTTTCAGCCGTTTTTTTTATTCGTGATCTGCCGCGCAAATAATAAACAAACCTTTCAAAGCCCCTACAATTAACGTTTGGTTGACATATTATTAACATCCTTCAAGGAGAAAAAAAGCCATGAGCCAAATACATAAACACGCTATTCCCGCAAACATTGCGGAACATTGCCTGATTAATCCGGAGCAGTATGAGGCTAAATATCAGCAATCTATTCACGATCCTGACGCGTTCTGGGGCGAACAGGGCAAAATCCTCGACTGGATTAAGCCTTATCAGCAGGTTAAAAACACCTCGTTCGAACCTGGCAATATTTCGATTAAATGGTTTGAAGACGGCACACTGAACCTCGCGGCGAACTGTCTTGACCGCCATCTGGCCGAAAACGGCGACCGTACGGCGATCATCTGGGAAGGCGATGACGCCAGCCAGAGCAAACATATCACCTATCGTGACTTGCACCGTGACGTTTGCCGCTTCGCCAATACCCTGGTTGATCTGGGGATCAAAAAAGGCGATGTGGTGGCTATCTATATGCCGATGGTGCCGGAAGCCGCAGTAGCGATGCTGGCATGTGCACGCATTGGCGCAGTGCACTCAGTCATTTTTGGCGGCTTTTCTCCTGAGGCGGTCGCCGGACGTATTATTGATTCCAGCGCACGCTTAGTGATCACTGCAGATGAAGGCGTGCGCGCAGGCCGCACCATCCCTCTTAAGAAAAACGTCGATGACGCGCTAAAAAATCCTGGCGTGAAAACCATCGAAAACGTGATTGTCCTTAAGCGTACCGGCGCGAATACTGAATGGCATGAAGGCCGCGATAAGTGGTGGCATGAACTTACTGAAAAGGCGAGCGCCCACCATCAGCCCGTGGAAGTGAATGCGGAAGATCCGCTGTTTATCCTTTATACCTCTGGCTCCACCGGCAAACCCAAAGGTGTGTTGCATACCACTGGCGGTTACCTGGTGTATGCCGCGACCCACGTTTAAATACGTCTTTGACTACCAACCGGGCGACATTTACTGGTGTACAGCGGATGTGGGCTGGGTAACCGGCCACAGCTATTTACTGTACGGCCCGCTGGCCTGCGGCGCCACCACGCTGATGTTTGAGGGCGTGCCAAACTGGCCGACGCCGAACCGCATGGCTCAGGTCATTGATAAGCATAAAGTTACTATCCTTTATACCGCACCAACGGCAATCCGCGCCCTGATGGCGGAAGGCGATAAGGCGATTGAAGGTACTGACCGCTCATCGCTGCGCATTCTGGGTTCCGTGGGCGAGCCGATCAACCCGGAAGCCTGGGAGTGGTACTGGAAGAAAATCGGCAACGAGAAATGCCCGGTGGTCGATACCTGGTGGCAAACCGAAACCGGTGGATTCATGATCACACCGCTGCCTGGCGCCACCGAACTGAAAGCCGGATCGGCAACCCGCCCGTTCTTCGGCGTTCAGCCGGCGCTGGTCGATAATGAAGGCCAGCCGCTGTCGGGCGCAACTGAAGGCAACCTGGTTATTACCGATTCCTGGCCAGGTCAGGCGCGTACGCTGTTTGGCGACCATGAGCGCTTCGAGCAAACCTATTTCTCGACCTTCAAGAATATGTACTTCAGCGGCGACGGCGCACGTCGTGATGAAGACGGGTATTACTGGATCACCGGTCGCGTGGATGACGTGCTGAACGTATCCGGGCACCGACTGGGCACTGCGGAAATCGAATCGGCGCTGGTCTCGCATCCTAAAATTGCCGAGGCTGCCGTGGTGGGCATTCCGCACAACATCAAAGGCCAGGCGATTTATGCCTATGTAACGCTTAACCACGGCGAAGAGCCCACGGCGCAACTCTATACCGAAGTGCGTAACTGGGTGCGTAAAGAGATTGGCCCACTGGCGACGCCGGATATTCTGCACTGGACCGATTCGCTGCCGAAAACCCGCTCCGGCAAAATCATGCGTCGCATTCTGCGCAAGATCGCGGCGGGGGATACCAGCAACTTCGGCGATACCTCAACCCTCGCCGATCCAGGCGTAGTGGAAAAACTGCTTGAAGAAAAGCAGGCTATCACTATGCCGTCATAGCGCCTCACCCTAACCTTCCCCCCGACCGGGGGGAAGGAAACTATAACAACCTGTACCCTACCCCTTCCCTGAATTTCCTGCTGCGGCCAGCACGCTGCGGCGCGAAAAACACGGGGGAACACCTCTGGAGACTCTGTGATGAATGATCCAATTTATCAACGGATAGAAGGTAATGCGCATTTCAGGGAGTTAGTCGAAAAACGGCAACGGTTTGCCACCATTTTATCCCTTATCGTCCTGGTAATTTACGTGAGCTTTATTCTGCTCATCGCCTTTGCGCCCGGCTGGCTGGGTACCCCCCTGCATCCCGGCACTAGCGTCACACGCGGGATCCCCATTGGCGTAGGCGTCATCCTGATTTCCTTTATTTTGACGGGTGTGTATGTCTGGCGGGCAAACAGTGAATTTGACCGTCTCAATAGAGCCGTGATGCAAGAGGTGAAGGCATTATGAAACGTTTGCATTCTTTTATGGGAATGGCGCTGTTGGGGTTGTCCACCCACACGCTGGCCGCCGATGCGCTAACCGGCGACGTTCAACGCCAGCCGACCAACTGGCAAGCCATTATTATGTTTATCGTTTTCGTGGCCTTCACGCTGGGTATCACCTACTGGGCGTCGAAACGTACCCGCACCCGTAGCGATTACTATACGGCGGGCGGCAACATTACCGGTTTCCAGAACGGCCTGGCGATTGCGGGCGACTATATGTCGGCGGCCTCCTTTCTGGGGATTTCGGCGCTGGTGTTCACCTCCGGTTACGATGGATTGATTTACTCGCTGGGCTTCCTGGTGGGCTGGCCGATTATTCTGTTTCTGATCGCCGAGCGTTTACGTAATCTCGGTAAATATACCTTTGCTGATGTGGCCTCTTATCGCCTGAAGCAGGGCCCAATCCGGGTACTGTCGGCGTGCGGCTCGCTGGTGGTGGTTGCGCTGTACCTGATCGCGCAAATGGTGGGCGCAGGTAAACTGATCCAGCTCTTGTTCGGCCTGAACTACCATATCGCGGTTGTGCTGGTTGGCGTTCTGATGGTGATGTACGTGCTGTTCGGCGGCATGCTCGCCACCACTTGGGTGCAGATCATCAAAGCAGTGTTGCTGCTGTTTGGTGCCAGCTTTATGGCCTTTATGGTCATGAAACACGTAGGCTTCAGCTTCAATAACCTGTTTAGCGAAGCCATGGCGGTTCACCCGAAAGGGGCGGCGATCATGAGCCCTGGCGGGCTGGTGAAAGACCCGATTTCCGCGCTGTCTCTGGGCTCGGCCTGATGTTCGGTACCGCAGGTCTACCGCATATCCTGATGCGTTTCTTCACGGTTAGTGATGCCCGCGAAGCGCGTAAGAGCGTGTTCTACGCCACCGGCTTTATGGGTTACTTCTACATTCTGACCTTTATTATCGGTTTCGGCGCAATCATGTTAGTGGGCGCAAACCCGATATTTAAAGACGCCACCGGCGCACTGATTGGCGGCAATAACATGGCCGCAGTCCATCTGGCTAACGCGGTGGGCGGCAACCTGTTCCTGGGCTTTATTTCGGCAGTGGCCTTCGCCACGATCCTGGCGGTCGTCGCAGGCTTAACCCTTGCCGGGGCATCGGCGGTATCGCACGATCTGTATGCTAACGTGTTCCGTAAGGGCGCAACCGAACGCGACGAATTGCGCGTCTCGAAAATCACGGTACTGGTGCTTGGCGTGATCGCCATCCTGCTGGGTATCCTGTTTGAGAAGCAGAATATCGCCTTCATGGTGGGCCTGGCGTTCTCTATCGCAGCCAGCTGTAACTTCCCTATCATTCTGCTGTCGATGTACTGGTCAAAACTGACCACGCGCGGCGCGATGATTGGCGGCTGGCTGGGCCTTTTAACGGCAGTGATTCTGATGATCCTCGGCCCAACGATTTGGGTACAGGTTCTCGGCCATGCCGCACCGGTCTTCCCGTATGAATACCCGGCGCTGTTCTCGATTCTGGTCGCGTTCGTGGGGATTTGGGTGTTCTCGATTACCGATAACAGTGCCGAAGGCAATCTGGAACGCGAGAAATTCCGTGCGCAGTTTATCCGTTCCCAGACCGGGATCGGTATTGAACAAGGGCGGGCGCACTAATCGTCTGACCGTATAAAGGGAGCCGCAAGGCTCCCTTTTTTCATCTACCGTTAATATCCTGTTCGCCTCATTCCAGCCGCTTGATTTTCCTCCCATTCAGCTGTCCAAAAATACACTACACTCGAAAAAAACAGCCGAAGGCCCCCTCTGATGGACATCAAAACGCTGCGTTATTTTGTGGAAGTAGTCAGACAGCAAAACTTTACCCGCGCGGCGCAAAACTTGTATGTCACGCAGCCGACCATCAGCAAAATGCTGCGGAACCTGGAGGAGGAACTGGGGTGTACGCTGCTGATCCGCGATGGACGTAAACTGCTGCTGACCGATACTGGCCGGGTGGTGTATGAACGGGGGATCGCCATTCTGGCCGAGTTTCGCCAGCTGGAAGACGAGCTCAGCGATATTCGCCATCTTGATAAAGGGACGCTCCGTCTGGGCATTCCGCCGATGGTGGGCATGCTTATGGCGGGGCCGATTGGGTTATACCGTCAACGCTACCCCGGCGTGGAGTTGAAAATCTCCGAGTTCGGCAGCCTGACGGTGCAACAGGCGGTGATAAATGGCGAACTGGATATGGCAATTACCGCGCTGCCGGTGGAAGACGAACATCAGTTCGCTACTCTGCCGTTATTCAGCCACCCGCTCTACGTACTGGCTCCCCGCTCCGGCGAATGGGTACAACGCGAGTATGTGGAGCCGCAGGAGCTCTCCAGCCATCCTCTTTTGATTTATAACGAAGACTTTTCCCTGAGCCGCCAGTTGATGCAACTCTTCGCAGCCCGGGGAATGAATCCGCATATCGCGGTACGCAGCGGCCAGTGGGATTTTTTGGCGGCGATGGTACAGGCTGGGGTCGGGATTGCCATTCTACCGGAGCCCATCTGCCGTAAACTGGATAAGACGCTGTTAACCTGGATACCCCTGCGCAGTCCGTTGCGCTGGGAATTAGCCCTGATTTGGCGCGAGGGCATCTATCTTTCCCACAGCGCCCAGGCGTGGTTGAGCTGTTGTAAATCATACTGGCCAGCCGCTACTGGCCAGTCGGCTTAATGTGTTTCGATGAGTAAAGCTTCCAGCAGATCGAGCTCGTGCAGCAATTTTTGCAGCGTGTCGTTGCTGATTTGCTGCGTCGCACGCAAATGATAGAGCTCCGCCCGTTCCGATCGCAGCGCCGCCAGACGGAACCGTCGCTCCAGATTCTCTTCCAGCGCGCTGTTTTCTGCATCGCTGCGTCCGTCAGCCCGACGGCGTAAATTACCGATGACCCGCGCGCTCACCTCTTTGAGCAATTGCGTATCGATGTTTTCATTCACATCCGCCGCCATGCGCTCCTCTTTTTTCTGAATGGTGACAATCGCCACCTCAGCCGTCACCGAACGCGCCAGGCGCTCTTCTTCACGCGCTTTTGTCTGGTCGGTCACTTCCACATGCTGAAGCAGGATCGGCAGCATAATGACGCCAACGAACAGGGAAATCAGGATCACGCCTGCCGCCAGGAACACCAGCTCGTAGCGCGCCGGAAACGGCGAGCCGTCCGCCAGCAACAGCGGGATAGACAACACACCCGCCAGCGTAATGGCTCCACGGACGCCTGCAAACGAAGCGATTAACAGATCGCGGGTTTTCCATGCCCCAAACTCCATCGGTTTTTTCTTCAGGAAGCGGAGGCTAAAGTGTTTCATGACCCACAACCAGCCGAAGCGCATCAGAATCAGCGCCGCATAAATGATGAAGATGTCGAGACACAGCATCCACACTTCAACATTTGGATCAGCTTCAGCAGTGGTCAACGAAGTTTCCAGAATGCCGGGCATTTGCAGCCCCAGTAGCAGGAATACCATGCCGTTAAACACAAATTCCAGCATCGACCAGACGCTGTTTGCGCGCAGACGCATCGCCAGCGGCGCGCGACGCATCACTCCTGAACGGGTAATGGTCATACCGGCAGCAACGGCAGCCAGAATGCCCGATACGCCGATATGTTCAGCGATCAGATAAGAGGCGAACGGCAGCAGGAACAGCAGAACGATTTGGGTAGCGGGCTCATCGCCGCCCCAGCGACTCAACCAGCGCAGTGAACGACCATACAGCAAGCTCACGGCAATCCCGGCCAGCAGGCCGCCAATCGCCACTTTCAAAAATTCGACCGTCGCGCCGCCCACGGTGAAGACCATGGTCCCCATCGCCACCGCCACGGCGAACTTCAGGGCGACCAGACCGGACGCATCGTTCATCAGCGCCTCGCCCTGCAGAATCCCCATGATTTTCTTGGGAATACGTCCTTCGCCAACGATGCCGGAGAGCGCTACCGCATCGGTAGGCGACAGCACGGCGGCCAGCGCGAAAGCCCCTATTAGCGGAATGCCGGGCACCATCCAGTCGATCAAGAACCCCATACCCACAACGGTGATCAGCACCAATACCAGCGCCAGGCCGATAATTTCACGGCCATGTTCGAGGAATTCCCGGGTGGGCGTTTTCCAGCCGTCAGCAAACAGCAAGGGCGGAATAAACAGCACCAGAAACAGTTCGGGATTGAAGTCTACATGTAAGCCAAACGTCGGCCATGCGAGTAAGGCGCCAATGCCGATTTGCATGAGCGGTAGAGGAACCTGGAAGGGAAGTACCCGGGTAATGACCCCGGAGAGCGAGACCACAAGGGTCATAATGAGAATGGTGAAGAAAATTTCCATGCTGTCCTTGAATATGATGATGCCAGTCGAAAATAGAGACTCCTCAGATAATAGAACATTGACACCCACAAAAAGAAAACCGGATGTGCCTTATAAATAATAACGGGCCGATACCGGCCCGTTATTCAGATTTTGCGATGATTAAATCGCCCAGCCGCCTGCGTAAAACGCCACCAGCGCGATAGCAATAATCACCGTCCCGATGTTGAGCTTACGCCATTCGCCGGAAACAAGACGACCAATAACCAGTGACGCGAAGCCAATCATGATGCCGGTAACGATGTTACAGGTCAGCACGATGAACACGGCGGTAATCAGCCCGGACATGGCATCGACGAAATCCGCGAAATCAATTTTCGCCACGTTGCTCAGCATCAGCAGGCCCACGTACATCAGCGCCGGTGCGGTAGCATACGCTGGCACCAGATAAGAAAGCGGAGACAGGAACAGGATAAGCAGGAACAGCACGCCGACGGTGATAGCCGTCAGGCCAGTTTTACCGCCTGCCGCCGTACCCGCTGCGGATTCGATGTATACCGCTGCAGGCGCCGCGCCGACCAGGCCGGAGAAGACGCTGCTCAGGGAGTCGGTAGTCAGCGCTTTGCCGCCATCAATAATCTGCCCGTCTTTATCCAGCAGGTTCGCCTGGCCGGCTACCGCACGGATGGTGCCGGTGGCGTCGAACACCGCCGTCATCACCAGCGCCAGTACGCTTGGGATCACCACCGGATTCAGCGCGCCCATGATGTCGAGGCTACCAATCAGCGAATTGCCGTTCTCATCGCTCAGCGATGGCATGGCAAACAAACCGGAGAACTTCACGCTCGGATCGAAAATCAGGCCGACCACGGAAATACCAATAATGGTCAGCAGAATGCCGCCGGGGACTTTCATCTTTTCGAGGCCGATAATGACCGCAAGGCCAATCAGGGACATGATGACCGGGAAGCTGGCAAAGTGACCCAACGCTACCGGCAAGCCGTCCAGCGGGTTTTTGATTACCAGACCCACGCCGTTCGCCGCGATCAGCAGCAGAAACAGACCGATACCGATACCGGTGCCGTGCGCAATGCCCTGTGGGAGGTTGCGCAGGATCCAGCTACGAATGCCGGTGGCGGAAATAATGGTAAACAGCACGCCCATCAGGAACACCGCACCCAGTGCGACCGGTACGCTGATTTGTTGGCCCAACACCAGGCTGAACGCGGTGAACGCGGTTAATGAAATGGCGCAACCAATTGCCAGCGGCAGGTTTGCCCACAGGCCCATTAATAATGAACCGATACCGGCAACCAGGCAGGTGGCGACAAACACAGCAGCCGGCGGGAAGCCCGCTTTACCCAGCATGCCCGGAACCACGATGACGGAATAAACCATGGCCAAAAAGGTGGTGAGGCCTGCAACGATTTCCTGACGGACGGAACTGCCACGGGCAGAAACCTTAAACCAGGCATCAAGCGAGCCGGTACGCGCAGATGGCGTAGACATAGAAACATCCCCTGAGATTTTTTATTGCCTGTCATACGTCAGTTGCAGATGCGTTGGCTTTGCTGCAATGCGAATGATTCAGGCGTGATGCTTTCTGTGCGTGGTGGACAACCCGCTGCCAGTTAAACGTCAGATCCTTGTGCTCAATGAGTGACAAACAGGAAGGGTCACAATAAGCAAACGTTTAACTCCACGCATAGAAAACGGTTCGAAAAATTAAGGCAAACGATTATCCAGCCTTCTGACGGGGTTTTTCAACTTAACTTTGCCACTTTTAGCGAAAAAAACGCACAGGTGATGATTTCTTCACCGACAAATGCGCAAACGTTATCGTCGCTGCGCAAAGCCATAACAAAATCCGCTATATTTTCCGGGATCGCGTTACAGCTTTGCTGGGAAACGTGACCTGTCGGTTACGCGCCGGGGAGTGAAAAGGGGCCGCCTTTCGTCATCGCGCGCTGCCATGACGGACGCTGTTCCACGCGCTGCTTCCAGCGTGCGAGGTTCGGCAAATTATCTATTCCGCCGCGGGCCAGTAACGCAATAACCGGAAAGATCATCTGAATATCCGCCATGCTAAAGCGATCCCCGGCAAACCATTCGCGTCCGTTAAGCGATTGCTCAATAAACTGCGCATGGGTAGCAATCTGCTTATTCAGATAGCTTTTCTGCACACCCTGCCCCAGCAATTTACCCACCGTGCGGAAACCAAACGGTACCGGCGGTTTGCCAAGACTGCCGAACACCAGTTTCATCATCAGTAAGGGCATCAGGGAACCTTCCGCATAATGCAGCCAGAAGCGGTAATCAATTTTTCCTTGCGGATCGGCAGGCTTCAGTTGCCCGGCCGTATCATAGGTTTCCTGCAAATATTCCAGAATCGCGCCAGATTCCGCCAGGACAAGCCCGTTATCTTCCAGCACCGGCGACTTACCTAACGGGTGAATTTTTTTCAGCTCAGGCGGTGCCAGCATGGTCGGTTGACGCTGATATCGTGCGATTTGATAAGGCAGGTTCAGTTCTTCGAGTGCGCACAGTATGCGCTGGGAGCGCGAGTTATTCAGATGATGCACGGTAAGCATGGCGGATTCTCATCATTAATGGGTGAATTTAACTATAGAAAATTGCGGCAAGTTGACGTAAAAGTTTGTGCAAAAAACAGCCGCCGTGGCTGGAAGAAATGTCCGTCGGAGATATACTCAAATTATCGGTGCAAACCGGAACCTCCCAAGATATTACCCATGAGGGGCACCGACGTCGGGGGAAACCCTCCCGTAAAAAAGCGGGATAGAGCGAAAGACAAAGACCGGAACAAAACGAAAGCGCCGCAGTTGGCGCTTTCGTTTTTTAATGCTCACCCTCTTCCAGCAGACGTGCGCCGGTGCCTTCGTCACCCAGCCGGTCTTCCGGGTTACGCAACGGGCAGTCGCTTCGCGATAGGCAGCCGCAACCGATACAGCCATCCAAATCATCACGCAACGACGTTAACGTCTGAATACGGCGATCAAGCTCTTCCTGCCAGCGCGAGGAAAGCTGCCGCCACTCTTTTGCGCTCAGGGTATGCCCTTCCGGCAATACGTTTAACGCCTCATGAATGGTGGCCAACGGAATGCCGATGCGTTGCGCAATTTTGATAATCGCCACGTAGCGCAACACATCACGCTTATATCGCCGCTGATTCCCGGCATTACGCGTACTTTTAATCAAACCTTTGCTTTCATAAAAGTGCAGCGCGGACACTGCAACGCCGCTGCGCTTTGCGACTTCCCCTGGCGTCAGAAAAGGTTTAATCCGCGGTTTTTTCTTCTCCATATCGCTTTACCTCAAGTTAACTTGAGGAATTATACTCGCGGCCAATGAGAACGACTATCGATAACTTATGATGAGAGGCGCTTATGTCACATCCGGAAATCATCAGCACACTGATTGAATGGATCGATGAACATATTGACCAACCGCTGAATATCGACGTGGTGGCGAAGAAATCGGGCTATTCGAAATGGTACTTACAGCGCATGTTTCGTACTGTCATGCGTCAGTCGCTCGGCGAGTATATTCGTCAACGGCGGTTATCGATGGCGGCGGAAGCGTTGCGGAATACGCGGCGGCCTATTTTTGATATCGCCATGGATCATGGCTACGTTTCACAGCAGACGTTTTCACGCGTGTTCCGGCGGGAATACGATATCACCCCCACCGACTATCGCCTTCAGACCAGAGTCGCAGGGTTGGCCTCGCGCAACAGCGTTTTGACCTCCGGCTCATACAACCAGCTCATCAGGTCGTGAGACGACATCGCTTTAGCGAAGTACCACCCCTGACAGAACTGCACGTTGCGTTTTAGCAGCCAGTTAATTTGATCAGGGGTTTCTACCCCCTCGGCAATGATCTTCAGGCGCAGGCTCTGCGCCATCTCAATGATATGCTCAACGATTAAGTGGCTGGTGCTGTTGGTGATTAAGGTGTCGATAAAGGTTTTATCGATCTTCAGTAAGTCAACGTTGAGCGAGTACAGGTTGTGGAGGTTGGAATAACCGGTACCAAAATCGTCGATGGCGATTTCGAACCCTGACCGACGGAACGCCTGAACCACTGGCGCCGTTTTCGTGACATCAATAACGCCTCGTTCGGTCACTTCTATTTTTATCTGGTGCGCTTTAACACCAAACTGGCGGTTTTTTTGCTCAATCAGCGCAATCAGCCGCGCGGAATGGAAATCTGATGCCGACAGGTTGATAGAGATGTAAAGCTCGGGATGGGCAGCCAGAAACGCGCCAAGATCCTGATACAGCTCTTCGATAACATAATCGGTAACCCGGGCGATCAGCCCTCTTTTTCTGCCAGCGGAATAAACTCAACCGGGCTCATCACCGGGCCGTTAAAGCCTGGCCAGCGTAGTAATGCTTCGGCGCCCACGCAGGCACCATTTTTAATGTCGACAATCGGTTGGTAATGCAGGCAAAGCTGACGCTTTTGCAATGCACGCTGCAACATACGCGCCGGAGAATTAAACTGCTGACGGGTTCGTGACCACATCAGCCAAATAATTACGCTACAAATTAACCCTAACGGCAAGGTTAATGAAAGCTGGTGATACCACTCCTGAAATATACGCTGCGAACTGGTTGAAACAATAATGGCAATCGGACGTACAGTGGACTGGGCAATTGCATAATAACGTGAGCCATTTTGAAAATCGGCTTGTTTACGCAGAATCAGTTGATTTAATTGTCTGGAATCTGCCTGCTGGCTCAGGGAAAAAAATTGATTTGTTATCGTATCGAATATGCCAAACTGTAGCTGAGTATCTGTGGACATCACTTCACTATATGAAAGTGGGTTTACCACAGCGACATAATTACCTTTACGCATATACACCATTTTATGACCCGAATAAAAAGGTGTATCGCGGTAATAATAAATGGCTACATTTGCATTGCGCTTATAATTAGCGGCGTCCATAATCCAGTGTTGTTTAAGGCTAACCGCAGTAGAACACTGGAATTGATCTTCACTGGCATAAATTAAATCTGCGACATAAAGGTGCCCGCGCACAATATTTAACATATTGGCGCGATGATCTGCACTGCAAATTAACCCAGGCCACGCCGCTGCCTCTTCATAAGCAGAATCGACGTCTTTGATAACAATTTCGGTTTTGTCGAGCGCTAATTGCGCAAATGCGTACAGATGATCTCGGGTATCGCTAATAGCACGGATATGGGCTAACCACAGGGCGAGGACGACAGGAAGCAGCACCACGAGTGTAATGCCTGCCAGTCGTAACGCGTTTTTTCGTGCCCTGAAAATCATCGTGATCTCATATCCCTGCTGTTTGTGCCTGCTTGGTTATGAATAGACACTCCGCAAACAGGCGTTACGTTGCATGAATAACGAAACATTAGCAACAGGATTTTATTATCACAGAATATAATTTCTGAGCTCGTTCAGATTATTCACAGATTTCACAGAAAAAAATGTGGTAATTTATCTTAAGTACGTTAATTGCGCTGTTTAAGTGTGACCTTAATAACAACTAAATAGGTTTTTAAAATACGATCCCTGAAAGACATAAGTACTACTGTTTCCAGGGGTAATGATTAACAGGGGTCTTCGATGACTGCGCATACCGTACGACTTCGTCCGGTATGCTTGGCCTGATAGAGTGCTTTATCCGTTTCAGTCAGAACCTGAGAAAGCGGCAACGCGCCGGACTTTACCTCCACTGCGCCTGCGCTAAACGACAGGTCGACGCGTTGCTGATCTATATGTAAAGGCGTGGCGCTAAGCACGTCCCGGAGCTGATCGGTGAAGGCAACAGCGTCATCGCAACCGGCATTACGCAGTATCACCAGGAATTCTTCCCCACCGAGGCGGCCCGCATAAAATTCGGGAAAATGGCATGCGCGGATACAATCGCAAAAATGCAGTAATGCTTTATCTCCTGCAGCGTGTCCCCACGAATCATTGATCCGTTTAAAATAATCCAGATCGATCATTAATACGGCAAAGCTATTTTGCGGTTCGTTTTCAAATTCATTTTCCAGCTGTTTTAATATTTCTGCGCGATTATAGCACTGTGTTAAATCATCAATGGTTGCCTTACGGGTTAATATCTGCTCCGCTTGCTTTCGGGCGGTAATATCAAGTCCAATATTTAATACGCTATTATCCGGCAACACAATATTCGCCCACAGCGTGGTTAACATTGTCCCGTCACGCCTCACCGGATGCCATTCTTTCATGGTGGGCAGCGGTGTTGTATTAACCGAGGCTCGCACTTCACTTCGAACAACCGGATCGGGATAAAACAATGTCAGCGGATCGGAAGCCTGATTAATTTCTTCCAGTGTCCAGCCAAATACGCGTTCGCACTCGCCGTTCCATAATGTGCAGCGTCCATTTCGATTAAAGGAATTAATAAGCACCGGCGCTCGCTCAAACAGCACCTTATAACGTTCAGAGATGTGCTGTAACTCCAGCGCGGCGATTTCGCGGGCAAACGACTCAAGTAAATAATCACGCAATTTATCTGCAAGAATAGTCACGCCGTGCTTCAAAAGCGTAACGGAAGGCAGCGTCTGTCGGTACGCCAGAAACAGCCATGCCGTTGCATTGTAATCATGCAGCGGGAGTTTGCAGAGTATCCCGGTTTGTAGCTCCCTCAACGGCAAGGGCGCGTCAGCATAGAACTGCGCGCCAACGCTGTGAGGCCATGACAGGATGCGCCACGCATAGGGATGATTGACTATACGCGGATGCCGTAAAAGCTGGCATGCCTGCTCGTGGCCTTTCCCGTCATCGTCACACTGGCTCACCTGAACGTTACCGTCACGTTCAATCGCGATCCACGTAACGTGGCTTCCCAGCGCCAACTGGATATCACCGACAATTTCATGAACGGAACGATGCGGTAACAATTGGGGGATCACTTTCGTCAGGATACGTAATACCTGTGCGCCATCCCCTAATAAACTGTTTTTATGGGCAGTATTCATTTTTATCATTTTCACAGGTCGTTGAAACCTAAATAATAAAATTCTTACCTGCAATGAATAATTCAATTCAGCGAAACGTAAAACGCCACTATCAGGACATAAAATACTTGCCTTAACCGCGCAAAATTAATTTATGGCATAAACCGTAAAAAGTCAGCATTTTCATTAAGTTGAATTATTGATTGCACGTAAAACCTGGAACCAAATCCGGCCTGGCCTGGATTTCGTTATGCAAATATGAATGTATAGTTAATGAATAATAAAACACCCACTATTTCAGTTAAGTAGTATCAAATAAATACGACTAAAGAATGAGATTTGCCTGAGGTTATTTCTGACGGAAAGCCGTGATGCTTCACATGGAAATATCCACATTAAAACAATGGCTTTAGAATAACTAAAAAATCAATTTTGAATCTGGCGAATAAAAGAACAAATGTGATATAGTTCACACATCAGATGCAACGACAGCATTTGCGTTCATTGTTAGAAACCCTACGCTTGTTAGCAACCCTCCGGGAGCACCCTCTCCCGTGCTAATAAGTGTTGCCTTTATTTAAAGGAATCAGTGACATGGCTACCCTGACGACTGGCATTGTTATGATGCGCTGGCAAATTTTCAGCGCAGTGATGATGTTTCTTGCCAGCACGCTGAATATTCAGTTTCGTAAATCTGACTATGCAGTGTTGGCGGTGATCAGCAGCGGCATAGGCATCGCGGCGTCTTGCGCTTTTGCGACAGGACTGCTGGGTTTGTCTATCGATTTTGCAGCGACATGGACTCACTTTAAGGATGTTATGTGGGACGTTCTCAGCAAAACGCCGCCCGAGTGGCCACTGATCCTGACCTGATTGTTCTTCGCCTCTGCCATGCAGAGGCTTTTTTTTACATGCAGCCTGCGCAACTGGTACAGCGCCAGTCCTGACGATTGATCGCCTTCCAGAAGGCACGATAGTTTGCTTCGTCCAGCGGGATTGCGTTATCAAAAAAGCAGTCCGTCAGCCATTCGGCGTTTTCGATTATCCATTCATCTTCCGGTAAACCATCGGCAAAGGTTTCATCCTCAGGATCGATAATCGAATAAATACCGTGGGTTCCCATATCCTTCTCGCGACGCGCTTCAGGTAATTCAACGGGTCGTCCTTCATAAGTAATTATCCAGTGCCCATGACAGAGTAAATTACCCCGGCGGCTCCAGTCAGCCGTGAATGGATTGGTGACTCCAGACATTCTTTCTCCCTGTATTTGCGAAATAGAGATGTAGCGCTTTATTTAACACCTGATCGCTATTGTTTATGTGCGTGACAATAACGCGACACATAAAGCCTTTTAATCTTCATGGGATAGTGTGGCACCCGTTGAATAATGCTGAAATCCTAACAAAGAGGTAGAAAGCGTGAGTAAAGGAAGCGGTGTTGAAAATAAATAGTGGGCGAAGTACCAGGTGGCAGGGATATTATTGATGCAGATGCACGACATAAAAATAAAAAACCCGCAATAATTATCGCGGGTTGTTTGATAACGCCTGGTTCCGTATCAGAACGGTAGTTCACATAAAGAACCGAAAAAAACCCCATCTCATTGAAAATAAATAAATAATTGAATTTCAATTTAAAAGTGTCAACTTCATCGCACCTTTTGCGAATTTTTACCAATCCTTGGATGAAATCCGGCTGGCGGACGTAAGGATAGTATCTTTACACATTTACTCATGGTTGCTCCCAGTAACCGTAGTTGGTTGTCCCTGTCGATGTAGCTGATCTGCACCTGCACCTGCACCTGCACCTGCACCTGCACCTGCACCTGCACCTGCATATCCTAAAATTTAGTGAGAAAAAATATCACTGGATATAATTCAAACGATCAATTTCTTTTCATATGGACTCAACCTTATATAATGAATTGCATTATTAGCCACTGTTAGAAAATCATGAACAATTATTCCATTTCGAGAACTCATCAAATGATACGGGCGCGGCATAACGCCGCACTCATTCATTGGAGTAAATTCAATTGGTTAGAAATAGATCATGGCGACGTCATCAAACTGTGCGTCTAAAAGCTAGACGGATAAAATATCTCTTGTCAACGCACCAAACACATAACGCATTGGGGAAAGTTTATTGTACTCCCTGCCGATGCTCCTGTTACCTATGTGGACACAAACGAACACATCATGGTCAGAATCAACAAGAGCGGAGGGCGCGACTGCTGTTCACATAATTTCACTTATCTATGAGAAGGCACAGTGCTAAAAAAATAATTTAGCACTGTACTGATTTTGGGCTAAGGTCACTAAATCCGAAAAGTGTGCAGCCCTAGCGATCATCGGAACTTATCAGTGCATCAGAAGTTGATAATTATAGTCCCGCAAACTCATGCATCAGGATGCCTATTATTTTCTACTCAGCATCCTAAATATATCAAGTGCTTTAGAACAGGTGTAATATAAATAGGGCTCCAGGATGCAAAGCCTTTCAAGCATCAGTTCCATTCTCTCAATAGAGTCTTCGCTGATTGGCAAATACGCCAATTCAGTGCACCATTGCCCTATATATTCTGCCCAGCCATTTTTATCTTCAAAGGCCGCCCCCGCCACGAAACCTATTGCCAGGTAGTTTTCGGGCTCAGAATCCACATCAATATAGTCCCGATAGAGTCGACTTAAGATCGTCACCGATGCAGCAAGCTTTTTACTTCTGGTCATACAGGCAACCTGAGCCAGCCCGTTTAACACCTGGTAGACAGAATCCTTGTCATTAACCGCTGCCAACTTGTGCTGTGCGCTTTCGAGTAGTGAAACTGCTCTGTCCAAATATTCATCGCCAATTTTCCAGAAGGGTGCTGAATTCATCAAAACCTTATAGGACTCAAATGAAGCTTCACCGTTAATATGTTTAGCAAGCAAATTCGAGATTTCATCCGGCACAACCACTGTGACCTGCTCCCCGTTGATTAATACACCCCGATGTTAGTAATGTCTTCATAAGCCACATGAGGACATCCCCATGAAGAAGCGTTTTTCCGACGAACAGATCATCAGTATTCTCCGCGAAGCGGAAGCCGGAGTTTCTGCCCGCGAGCTCTGCCGTAAGCACGCCATTTCAGATGCCACCTTTTACACCTGGCGCAAGAAGTATGGCGGTATGGAGGTGCCCGAGGTTAAGCGGCTTAAATCTCTTGAAGAGGAGAACGCCCGCCTCAAGAAGCTACTTGCCGAAGCCATGCTGGATAAGGAGGCACTTCAGGTGGCTCTGGGCGAAAGTACTGACGACAGGCCAGAAGCGGGAAGCCGTTGAGTTTATGTGTGATGCGACCGGTCTGTCGCAACGTCGTGCCTGCAGGCTTACAGGTTTGTCTCTGTCGACCTGCCGCTATGAGGCTCAGCGTCCGGCAGCTGATGCGCTTTTATCAGGGCGCATCACTGAGCTGGCACTGGAGCGCAGGCGTTTTGGCTACCGCCGCATCTGGCAGCTGCTGCGTCGGGAGGGCCTTCGCGTCAATCACAAGCGGGTATACCGTATTTACCACCTTAATGGACTGAGCGTAAAACGCAGACGACGCCGTAAAGGGCTGGCAACCGAACGGTTTCCGCTTCTGCGCCCGGATGCGCCGAACCTGACATGGTCGATGGATTTCGTTATGGACGCACTGGCCAACGGCCGGAGGATCAAGTGCCTGACCTGTGTGGATGATTTCACGAAGGAGTGTCTGACGATCACCACTGCTTTCGGTATTTCAGGCGTTCAGGTCACGCGTATTCTGGACAGCATCGCGCTGTTTAGGGGCTATCCGGCGACAATAAGAACCGATCAAGGCCCGGAATTTACCTGCCGCGCGCTCGATCAATGGGCCTTTGAGCATGGTGTGGAACTACGTCTTGTCCAGCCAGGTAAGCCAACGCAGAACGGATTTATTGAGAGTTTTAACGGACGCTTTCGCGATGAGTGTCTGAATGAACACTGGTTCAGCGATATTCTTCATGCCCGGAAAACGATTAATGACTGGCGGCAGGATTATAACGAGTGCCGTCCCCATTCATCGCTGGATTACCAGACACCAGCTGAATTCGCAACGGACTGGCGAAACAGGAAATATGAAGAAAAACCAACCGACATTACTAACTGAAGGTTGTATCTAATCCTGGGGGCAGGTCAACTGGTGCAGAGTTACCTTCCAATGGCCCAGGTAAGAACGAATGCAAATTCAATCGCGAACCAAGCATAAGCTCCTTTTTTAAGTACTCAACAACCTCACTCCTATTGGCCTCTTGACATACGTTGAATCGCCACGGGTTTAACAGACACCTCAGAGTCATTTAAGATGGCTTAAAGAGAGGTGCCCATGAGCGGTAAGCGTTATCCCGAAGAGTTTAAAACTGAAGCAGTCAAACAGGTTGTTGATCGCGGTTATTCTGTTGCCAGCGTTGCAACACGTCTCGATATCACCACCCACAGCCTTTATGCCTGGATAAAGAAGTACGGTCCGGATTCTTCCACTAATCAAGAACAGTCAGATGCTCAGGCCGAGATCCGCCGTCTCCAGAAAGAGCTGAAACGGGTTACCGACGAACGGGACATATTAAAAAAAGCCGCGGCGTACTTCGCAAAGCTGTCCGACTGAGGTACGCCTTTATCCGTGACAACTCCTGTTGCTGGCCTGTTCGCCTGCTCTGTCGGGTGCTGGATGTTCATCCCAGTGGTTTTTACGCCTGGCTTCAGCAGCCGCATTCACAACGCCATCAGGCAGACCTGAGACTGACAGGACAGATTAAACAGTTCTGGCTGGAATCGGGATGCGTCTATGGTTATCGCAAAATCCATCTGGATCTGCGTGACAGCGGGCAACAGTGCGGAGTAAACAGAGTCTGGAGACTGATGAAACGTGTCGGAATAAAGGCTCAGGTCGGATACCGAAGGCCCGCGGCACGTAAAGGCGAGGCCAGTATCGTGTCACCCAACAGGCTCCAGCGACAGTTCAATCCGGATGCTCCTGATGAGCGTTGGGTAACGGACATAACCTACATCAGGACCCACGAAGGCTGGCTGTATCTTGCCGTTGTTGTTGATCTGTTCTCACGCAAAATTATCGGCTGGTCCATGCAATCCCGGATGACAAAGGACATTGTCCTGAACGCACTGCTGATGGCTGTATGGCGGCGTAATCCCGAAAAACAGGTGCTGGTTCATTCGGATCAGGGCAGTCAGTACACAAGCCATGAGTGGCAGTCGTTCCTGAAATCACACGGCCTGGAGGGTAGCATGAGCCGTCGCGGTAACTGCCATGATAATGCGGTTGCAGAAAGTTTTTTTCCAGTTGTTGAAACGTGAACGGATAAAGAAAAAGATCTACGGAACGCGGGAAGAAGCCCGCAGTGATATTTTTGATTACATCGAAATGTTTTATAACAGTAAGCGTCGGCATGGTTCTAGCGAACAGATGTCACCGACAGAATATGAAAACCAGTATTATCAACGGCTCGGAAGTGTCTAGATTATCCGTGGCGATTCATGGTACTAAGGGATCGTCTGGCCAGGATAAATTCATTGGGTAAAGCAACTGGCATACCAGAAGCATCCAGCATCATTGGTATTTGCTCACCTGTTTTGTGCGTGACTAACTCTATTTTCATTACACCACCATTGTTAACAAAACAAGGATAGCTGCAAAACCCATCTTTACAATATAATTAATTATACGATTTCACAAAAAACACAGAACTATGCAGTACAAAAAAGCCCTTTCAAATGTTTACACACTTAAAGGGCTTAATTTTTCATTTATCCTTAGTAAAACCAATCTATTAAATAAACCAGATTAAGAATTACTTAACAAAAATCACTTTATGTCATTCAGAACGGAATATCGTCGTCGAAGTCCATTGGCGGCTCATTGTTAGATGAGGCTGGCGCCTGTTGCTGCTGCGGACGTGATTGCGCGCCGCCGCTGAACTGGTTGCCGCCCTGAGCTTGCTGCGGCTGCTGGAGGCTGACCCCAACCGCCCTGCTGCTGACCACCGCCAGCCGGCGCGCCGCCGCCCTGACGTCCGCCTAACATCTGCATTACGCCGCCGATTTGTGGAACGTTAATCTCGGTGGTATAGCGTTCCTGACCAGATTGATCGGTCCATTTGCGGGTACGCAGTTGGCCTTCGATATAAACCTGAGAACCTTTACGCAGATATTCGCCTGCCACTTCAGCCAGTTTGCCGAACATCACAACGCGGTGCCACTCAGTCTGTTCCTTCATTTCGCCGGTTTGCTTATCGCGCCAGGAGTCAGAAGTAGCCAGCGTGAAGTTAGCGACTGCGCCGCCACTTGGCAAATAGCGTACTTCCGGGTCCTGGCCCAGATTACCCACGAGAATAACCTTGTTTACGCCTCTGCTGGCCATGATCGAGTCTCCTGAAAGGTTTCTAAATAGTGTAAACGCGCGATTGTACCATCACAAAGCCGCAGTTTGATAGCTGCGAGCAGGATTCCAGAAAAAAGCGCCGGCGAACATTTTTGCACAAACCGACACAAGATGCATTCCAATACTGTATATCCATTCAGGTCAAATTGTGTCATAATTAGCCGTTTCTGGCAGCCGGTTCTCTTCTCTTCCGCAACACGAAAGACCAGGCAAACAGCGTTTCTACCGGGAAAGGTGAATGGATAAGATAGAAGTACGGGGCGCCCGCACCCACAATCTCAAAAATATCAATCTCGTCATCCCCCGCGACAAGCTCATTGTCGTGACAGGGCTGTCGGGTTCAGGCAAATCCTCACTGGCTTTTGACACCCTGTACGCCGAAGGGCAGCGTCGCTATGTCGAATCGCTGTCGGCGTATGCGCGGCAGTTTCTGTCTCTGATGGAAAAACCGGATGTCGATCATATCGAAGGGCTGTCTCCCGCGATTTCGATAGAACAGAAATCGACATCGCATAACCCCCGTTCCACGGTGGGTACGATTACTGAAATTCATGATTACCTGCGTCTGCTGTATGCGCGTGTCGGTGAGCCGCGCTGCCCGGATCACGATGTCCCGCTGGCGGCGCAAACCGTCAGCCAGATGGTCGATAACGTGCTGTCCGAGCCGGAAGGCAAACGCCTGATGCTGCTTGCGCCGGTTATTAAAGAGCGCAAAGGCGAACACACTAAAACCTTAGAAAATCTCGCCAGTCAGGGTTATATCCGCGCCCGTATTGATGGCGAGGTGTGCGATCTGTCCGATCCGCCGACCCTGGAACTGCATAAGAAGCACACCATTGAAGTGGTCATCGATCGCTTCAAAGTGCGTGAAGATCTGTCGCAGCGCCTGGCAGAATCGTTTGAAACCGCGCTGGAATTATCCGGCGGTACGGCGATTGTCGCGGATATGGATAATGCTGACGCTGAAGAAATGCTGTTTTCGGCTAACTTCGCCTGCCCGGTGTGCGGCTACAGCATGCGCGAACTCGAACCGCGCCTGTTCTCGTTCAATAACCCGGCGGGTGCCTGCCCGACCTGTGACGGCCTTGGTGTTCAGCAATATTTCGATCCGGATCGCGTAGTGCAAAATGGCGAGCTGTCGCTGGCTGGCGGCGCAATCCGCGGCTGGGATCGCCGTAATTTCTATTACTTTACGATGCTGCGCTCGCTGGCGGATCACTACAAATTTGACGTGGAAACCCCCTGGAACGCGCTGAGCGCCACCGTGAAAAACGTGGTGCTTAACGGGTCAGGCCGGGAAACCATCGAATTTAAGTATATGAACGATCGCGGTGATACTTCCGTGCGCCGTCATCCCTTTGAGGGTGTGCTGCACAATATGGAGCGTCGCTATAAAGAAACCGAATCCTCCGCAGTGCGTGAAGATTTGGCGAAATTTATCAGCAACCGCCCCTGCGCCACCTGCGACGGTACCCGTCTGCGCCGTGAATCGCGCCACGTTTTTGTTGAAAATACTGCGCTGCCGACTATCTCTGATATGAGTATTGGTCACGCCATGGACTTTTTTAACAATCTCAGGCTTTCCGGTCAGCGGGCGAAAATCGCCGAAAAAGTGCTGAAAGAGATTGGCGATCGCCTGAAGTTCCTGGTGAATGTTGGCCTGAACTACCTTACGCTTTCCCGGTCGGCAGAAACGCTCTCCGGCGGTGAAGCGCAGCGTATTCGTCTGGCGAGCCAAATCGGCGCGGGCCTGGTCGGCGTGATGTATGTCCTGGATGAGCCGTCAATCGGCCTGCACCAGCGCGATAATGAACGTCTGCTGGAAACGCTTATCCACCTTCGCGATCTCGGCAACACCGTGATTGTGGTGGAGCATGATGAGGACGCGATCCGCGCCGCCGATCATATTATCGATATCGGCCCCGGCGCAGGTGTTCATGGCGGCCAGGTCGTGGCTGAAGGCACCATGAAAGACATTATGGCAGTTGAGGAGTCCCTGACCGGCCAGTACCTGAGCGGCAAACGCGAGATTTCCGTTCCGAAACAGCGCGTTCAGGCCGACCCGGAAAAAGTACTTAAGCTGGTCGGCGCAAAAGGCAACAACCTTAAAGACGTGACGCTGACGCTGCCAGTCGGACTGTTCACCTGTATCACCGGGGTGTCCGGTTCGGGCAAATCGACGCTGATCAACGATACGCTGTTCCCTATCGCCCAGCGGCAGCTTAACGGCGCGACCATCGCCGAACCGGCACCGTATCGTGAAATTCACGGTATGGAGCATTTCGATAAAGTTATTGATATCGATCAGAGCCCGATTGGCCGGACACCGCGCTCTAACCCGGCGACCTATACTG
This sequence comes from Atlantibacter hermannii, assembly GCA_900635495.1. Classification (NCBI taxonomy): domain Bacteria; kingdom Pseudomonadati; phylum Pseudomonadota; class Gammaproteobacteria; order Enterobacterales; family Enterobacteriaceae; genus Atlantibacter; species Atlantibacter hermannii. The sequence goes on from LR134136.1 coordinate 4,148,631, forward strand.
GCGTCTTTACGCCGGTGCGCGAACTGTTTGCCGGCGTTCCTGAATCGCGCTCACGCGGCTATACGCCAGGGCGTTTTAGCTTTAACGTGCGCGGCGGGCGCTGCGAAGCCTGTCAGGGCGACGGCGTGATCAAAGTGGAAATGCACTTTCTGCCGGATATCTACGTGCCCTGCGATCAGTGCAAAGGCAAACGCTATAACCGTGAAACGCTGGAGATTAAGTACAAAGGCAAAACCATTCACGAAGTGCTCGATATGACCATCGAAGAGGCGCGTGAATTTTTTGATGCCGTACCTGCGCTGGCGCGTAAGCTGCAAACGCTGATGGACGTAGGCCTGACCTACATCCGCCTCGGTCAGTCCGCAACGACCCTTTCCGGCGGTGAAGCCCAGCGCGTGAAACTGGCGCGTGAGCTGTCGAAACGTGGCACCGGTCAGACGCTGTATATTCTGGATGAACCGACCACCGGCCTGCATTTTGCCGATATCCAACAGTTGCTGGACGTGCTGCACCAGCTGCGCGATCAGGGCAACACGATTGTGGTGATTGAGCACAATCTGGACGTCATCAAAACCGCAGACTGGATTGTCGATTTAGGCCCGGAAGGCGGCAGCGGCGGCGGGGAAATTCTGGTTTCAGGTACGCCTGAAACAGTCGCCCAATGTGAGGCTTCTTATACGGCGCGCTTCCTGAAACCGATGCTTCCTCAATCCCGCTCGTAAGTCACAACGACAATTGCTGCCTGGCCTGCTCAGGCAGCAATGTCATCGCCTGCTGATAGGACGCGTCAATCAGATAATAGATTTGCGAAGTGGGCAGGCTTCCATCCAGATATAACGTACTCCAGTGCGCTTTATTCAAATGCGCGCTGGGGAACACATCTTCATGTTTTTGACGAAGCAATTCCGCCAGCTCCGGGCTGGTTTTCAACGACACGGCGGGCCTGCCGTTGACGTCATGAACCATGGCAAACAGGACGTCCATCAGCTTGATTTGAGTGGCTTTCCAGTCGCTGTGCACGCTTTGCTCCGCGCCGGTTTTCTTCATGCAATAATCAAGCAGTTCTGAATTTGTCATCTTTCTTCCCCTTGTAACGTGGCGATTATCCGGCGAGAACCGCCGTCTGTACGATGTTCCCCTAACCAAATCCCTTGCCATGTGCCAAGCTGCACCTGCCCGTTTTTGACCGGCAATAACAGTGAGACGCCCAGCATTGACGATTTGATATGCGACGGCATATCGTCCGGCCCTTCATAATCGTGTTCCCACGGGGCGTTGTCCGGCACCGCCTGCAGAAAATGGCGTTCCATGTCGCGACGCACCGAGGGATCGCAATTTTCATTTAGCGTAAGGGAAGCGGAGGTATGTTGAAGCAGCAGATGAAGCAACCCAACGTTAACGCGTGAAAGCCCCTCAATCTGCCCCAGAAGCTCATCCGTGATCAGATGAAATCCTCTTGGCCTCGCTTTGAGCGTTACCGTTTGTTGAACCCACATACACCACTCCCTAAAAGAAATCAGTTCAGGTAAGTGTGTAACCTAATGGGCGAAAGGTAAAATCCGGAAGAGGTTTTATCGAAACATGGAGGAAGATCGCATAAAACGTCCTCCTCCATGACGGGATTACATCACGGCCGCGAACGCCTGAGCGACACGTTGAACGTTATGAGTATTTAAACCCGCCACGCACATACGCCCGCTGGCGATGAGATAAACGCCGAACTCATCACGCAGACGCGCCACCTGCTCCTCGCTAAAGCCGGTATAGCTGAACATGCCGCGCTGCTGTAACAGGTAATCGAAATTGCGGCCGGGCACCGCCTCTTTAAGCACATCCACCAGCGCCTGACGCATGGCCAGAATACGGCTGCGCATCGCTTCAACTTCCGCAAGCCAGCTGGCTCGAAGTTCATCGTCGCTCAGCACCAGCGCCACCACCTGCGCACCAAAATTCGGCGGGCTGGAGTAGTTGCGGCGGACGGTGGCTTTTAACTGGCCCAGTACGCGTCCTGCCGCGTCCGCATCTTCACAAACCACAGACAAACCGCCCACGCGTTCGCCATAAAGTGAGAAGATTTTCGAAAACGAATTGCTGACCAGTGCGGGCAGACCTGCGCTGGCGATTGCGCGGATGGCATAAGCATCCTGTTCCATACCTGCACCGAAGCCTTGATAGGCGATATCCAGGAAGGGGATCAGCTCACGCGCTTTCAGCACCTCAACCACCGCATCCCATTGAGCAGGCGTTAAATCTGAGCCCGTGGGGTTATGGCAGCAGGGATGCAGCAGCACAATACTTTGCGCGGGTAGCGTATTCAGTTTTTCCAGCAGCGCGTCAACGCGTACGCCTTTCGTGTCGTCATCAAACCAGGGGTAAGTACTTACTTCGAATCCAGCGCCTTCAAATATTGCAACGTGGTTTTCCCAGGTCGGATCGCTGACCCATACGCCAGATTCAGGAAAGTAGCGTTTGAGAAAATCCGCGCCGACTTTCAGCGCGCCCGAACCGCCCAGGGTTTGTATTGTGGCGACACGGTGTTGTTGTAATACCGGATGGTCTGCACCGAACAGCAGCGGCGCAATGGTGTGACGATAGCTGCTGAGCCCTTCCATCGGCAGATAAAGCGTTGCCCCATGCGGCTGCGCGTTCAAACGCGCTTCAGCTTTCGCAACGGCCTGCAATTGCGGAATGATCCCGTCTTCATTGTAATAAAGCCCGATGCTCAGGTTCACTTTATCGGCGCGAGGATCTTCTTTGAAACGCTCCATCAAAGACAAAATAGGGTCGCCCGCATAGGCGTCAACTTTTTGAAACACGCTGAGGTACTCCTGGTTTACGGTGTGATGAATTCACACAATAAACCGGAGCCCCGTCGAGATCGAGGTGAAATGCGTAATCTTTAACTGGCGCGTTTACTGAGGGCTGCGTAAAGCCTCAATAATCTGGTTCACCCGCTGCGCGACCGGACCGTTGACGCGCAAAAAGGGTATCCCGCGCCAGGAGAGGGTCTGTAAATACCATGCCTGCTGCATGGCCTGAAATGCCGCATCCTGTCGGGTACCGTCCTGCACAAACGGAAAATCGGCCTCACACAGCACCACCAGCGAGTAAGGACGATGTGACAGCGCCTCAAGCTGTGGGTCGGCATGGCCGAAATAATGTTGGGCGTAAAACAGCGTGGTTAACGGGGAAGTATCGCAAATCAGGTAGCGATCGGGCCGGGCCTGCTCTTCTCTCTGAATTTGCGTAAGCGCGATCTGTAGCATGTCGTGATATTCCAGACAGCCCGCTTTTTGCTCCCACCGCTCACGGCCATACTCTTCCACCCAGGCCGTATTTAACGCCGCGGCCAGCGCCCGGGTCAATGTGCTTTTGCCGGTCGACTCGCCGCCAAGAAGGCAAATACGTTCAACGAAATCCGCGTAAACCTCTGCTGCCAGCAAGTGGCGGTACTGGTGCACATCGCTGCGTATCAGGGTGCCGGAAATAGCAGGAAAATCGGCAAGCCGCTGCGTACGGATATGTTCCACCGGTTTGCCGAAGCGTGCGCTGAGCACCTGCGCAAAGCCATCACCATAATCCTCGGCTGTAAACACCGCATCCGGCTTACAGCGCAGGATATCCAGACAGAGTGAGGCGGTAAAATGACGGTGGAGTGAATCCGCTTCCAGGTTATCGGGCAGGGTCATTCCCCATGACTCGGCCTGTTGGGGCGTCACGACAAGGCTCCGGCAATCGGGGAAACGCGTGTTTAACCACCGGCGACGTTTATCGGCCTCGCAACCCGGCAGCTCGGGCAGCGAATAACTGACGAGAATGACATGCTGGCAGCTGGAACGGGCAATCGTAATAAGCGCTTCATGGCCCAGATGCAAAGGCGAGAATTTGCCAACCACTAAACCTACGTTAAAGTGCTTCATGCGGTGGCCAGCTCTTTACGCCATTGATATAAACCGTACCAGGCGTTAAGCCAGAAAAAGGCATACAAAATCGCCGTAAGGTAGAGTTCGCGCGCCATATACAGCGGAACGGCCAGCGTATTAACAGCCAGCCAGACATACCAGTTTTCAATCCGCCGTCCCATCAACATAAACTGCGCCAGCACGCTGAAGGTCAGGACCAGCGAGTCCAGCCATGGCGCCCATGCGTTGGTCCAGGTATGCAGTACCAGGCCATATCCCCCCGCCACCGCCAGCGCACAACAAAGCAGCATCAAAACGTGGCGCAGGCGGGTTTTACGGACAGGCAAAGGCGACCCCTGATCCCCTTTAAGCCAGTTTATCCAGCCCGCAATGCTGGCCCCGACAAAGAAGACCTGCAAAGTCACATCGGCATAGAGCTGCACCGCGAAAAACACCCAGCCATACAGCACACAGCCGATGATACCCATCCACCAGGTATGGATGCTGTTACGGGCGGCCAGCAGGACCGAAAGCGCGTAGGTTACGCAGGCTGCCAGTTCCGGGAATTGGCCCATGGCCGCTCCTGTTGCATTACGTTAATCAAGATAGCGTGTCGCCATGCGCGGCGTGAGCCGGGTAATAAGTTCGTAAGCACTTACTCCAGTCATGGCGGCTATGCGTTCGACGGGCAGCCCGTCGCCCCACATCACTACGCTGTCGCCAGGTTTTTCCTGCGCCCGCGGGCCGAGGTCAACGCAAATCATATCCATCGCCACACGTCCGACGATCGGCACTTCACGGCCATTAACCAGGACCGGGGTACCGGACGGGGCGCTGCGCGGATATCCATCACCATAGCCCAGCGCAATCACGCCGAGACGGGTATCGCGTTCGCTCACCCAGGTACCGCCATAGCCTACCGGCTCGCCCGCTTTATGCTCACGCACGGCGATCAGACTGGAGGTTAACGTCATCACCGGTCTGAATCCAAAATCTTCGCCCCAGGGTTTCGTGTCCAGCGGAGAAACGCCGTAAAGAATGATGCCTGGTCGCACCCACTCAAGATGCGACTGCGGCCACAGCAGAATACCGCCCGACGCGCCAATGGAACGCTGGCCAGGTTTACCTTCGGTAAAGCGATTGAATATCGCCAGTTGTTTTTCCGTTGCGCCGCATTCCGGCTCGTCGGCACGGGCGAAGTGGCTAACGATATTGACTGGCTGGCGGACGTTTTTGCAGGCGCTCAACCGATCATAGAACGCATCGGCGTGTTCAGGTAGCACGCCCAGGCGGTGCATACCGGTATCCAGTTTCATCCAGACGGTGATGGGTTCATCCACATTGGCCTGCTCCAGTGCGCTCAGTTGCTCGTCGCTGTGCACCACGGTGTGGAATCCTTCCCGGGAGATAGTCGGCAGGTCGTCGGCGTTAAAGAAACCTTCCAGTAGCAGGACAGGCTGGGTAATGCCTCCTTCCCGCAAACGCAACGCTTCTTCGAGACGGGCAACGCCGAACGCATCGGCATCAGTTAAGGTACGCGCGGTCTCCAGCAGACCGTGACCATAAGCGTTTGCTTTCACAACCGCCACCATGCGACTGTCCGGAGCCAGTTCGCGCAGGCGTTGTAAGTTGTGTCGCAGAGCGCGGCGGTTAATCACAACAGTTGCCGCTTGCATGTCATTCCTTGCATTTAAGTGGATTTCATGGGGAATCCCCTAAATCATTCGCGTTGCAGGAAGGCGACGCGTGCGTGGACCCCGGGAGCTTACATCAGTAAGTGACCGGGGTGAGCGCACCAGGTCAACGCACCTGCGGCGTGAAGGATGACGGGGAGTTATTCGTCGTCGTACTGCGGGCCCGCGTAGTTATCAAACCGCGACCACTGCCCGTTAAAGGTCAGGCGCACCGTACCGATCGGCCCGTTACGCTGCTTACCAATAATAATTTCCGCGATCCCTTTCAGGTCGCTGTTCTCGTGATACACCTCATCACGATAGATAAACATAATTAAGTCGGCGTCCTGTTCGATGGACCCGGATTCACGCAAGTCGGAGTTGACGGGGCGTTTATCGGCGCGCTGTTCCAGCGAGCGGTTGAGCTGGGAGAGTGCGACCACCGGCACCTGCAACTCTTTCGCCAGCGCTTTCAGGGAGCGGGAGATTTCCGCAATTTCCAGCGTACGGTTTTCAGAGAGCGACGGCACGCGCATCAGTTGCAGGTAGTCGATCATGATCAGGCTTAACCCGCCGTGTTCGCGGAAAATACGGCGCGCGCGTGAGCGAACTTCTGTCGGCGTCAGGCCGGAGGAGTCGTCAATGTACATATTGCGCTTTTCCAGCAAAATGCCCATGGTGCCGGAAATGCGCGCCCAGTCCTCATCATCCAGTTGCCCGGTACGAATGCGCGTTTGATCGACACGCGACAGCGACGCCAGCATACGCATCATGATCTGTTCGCCGGGCATCTCAAGGCTGAAAATCAGCACCGGTTTATCCTGCAACATCGCGGCGTTTTCGCACAGGTTCATGGCGAACGTGGTTTTACCCATCGACGGACGTGCCGCCACGATAATCAAATCGGAGCGCTGCAACCCGGCGGTTTTTTTATTCAGATCCTGATAACCGGTATCCACGCCGGTGACGCCGTCGTGCGGCTGCTGATAGAGCGTTTCAATACGCGCAACGGTGGCCTCAAGGATCTGATCGATGCTTTTCGGGCCTTCGTCTTTATTGGCGCGGTTTTCGGCTATCTGAAATACCCGGGATTCCGCCAGATCCAGCAGGTCTTCACTGCTGCGCCCTTGCGGGTCAAAACCGGCGTCGGCAATTTCATTCGCCACGGTAATCATGTCGCGTACCACCGCGCGTTCCCGCACGATATCGGCATAGGCGCTGATGTTCGCAGCACTTGGCGTGTTTTTGGATAACTCGGCTAAATAGGCGAACCCGCCAACGCTGTCGAGCTGCCCCTGCTGCTCCAGCGATTCAGACAGCGTAATCAGGTCGATAGGTTTTCCCATCTCCTGAAGGCGATGCATCTCAGTAAAAATATGGCGATGGGGACGGGTATAAAAGTCTTCCGCCACGACACGCTCGGCCACATCGTCCCAGCGTTCGTTATCCAGCATCAAACCGCCCAACACCGACTGTTCCGCTTCAATCGAATGCGGGGGAATTTTTAACCCGGCGACCTGAGGATCGCGAGGCTCAGCGGGTTTGTTGAAGGGTTTATTTCCTGCCATAGTGAATGGAGTTACCGAGTTAGATTAGGGGGACGGGCATTATATACCCTGAGGAAACAAGTTGCATCGCACACAAGCCCGCGATGCCGCGCTATCCCACAGGCCACCCGCGCCCAAACGATATGACAGCGGAGGATACATGGCAATACGCATTGAGTTTCAAAAGCATGGCGGCCCGGACGTACTCAAAGCGGTTGAGTTCACCCCTGGGGACCCGGCGGAAAACGAAATCCAGGTCGAGAATAAAGCCATTGGGATTAACTACATCGACACCTATATCCGCAGCGGTTTGTATCCGCCTCCCGCGTTGCCAAGCGGGCTGGGAACCGAAGCCGCGGGCGTGGTGAGTAAAGTTGGCAAAAACGTCACCCATATCAAAGCGGGCGACCGCGTGGTGTATGCCCAGTCCTCGCTTGGCGCATACAGCGAGGTGCATAACGTGCCGGCGGATAAAGTCGCGCTGCTGCCGGATGCGATCTCCTATGAGCAGGCTGCCGCGTCGTTCCTGAAAGGGCTGACCGTGTTCTATCTGCTGCGTAAAACCTATGAAATTAAACCGGACGAACCCTTCCTGTTCCATGCGGCGGCGGGCGGCGTGGGTCTGATTGCCTGTCAATGGGCCAAAGCATTGGGTTCAAAACTGATCGGCACCGTCGGCTCGGCGCAAAAAGCGGAACGCGCTAAACAGGCTGGCGCGTGGCAGGTCATCAACTACCAGGAAGAGAGCGTCGTCGATCGGGTGCGCGAAATCACCGGCGGCAAAAAAGTGCGGGTGGTTTACGACTCTGTCGGGAAAGAAACCTGGGAAGCCTCGCTGGATTGCCTGCAACGGCGCGGACTGATGGTCAGTTTCGGTAACTCGTCAGGCCCGGTAACGGGTGTGAATCTGGGCATTCTCAATCAGAAAGGATCGCTGTTTGTGACGCGCCCTTCCCTGAATGGTTATGTCACCAACCGTGCGGAACTGGAAGAAGCCAGTAATGAACTGTTTTCGCTTATCGCCAGCGGGGTGATCAAGGTAGAAGTGGCGCCGGATCAGCGCTTTGCGTTAACGGATGCGCAGAAGGCCCATGAAACGCTCGAAAGCCGGGCAACCCAGGGCTCCAGTCTGTTGATTCCTTAGAAAGAATTAGGGCTTCCCGCAGGAAGCCCTTTCTTTTTTATCGTTCGCGCCATATGTAGGGTACAGCAGCGATGAATTCGTTAACCCGCGCATAGTGACAGATTAACCCGCCAATTCCTACGTCGCATCAGCGATAATACTCAACCGGATCATCAGGTTGTGACCCATGCCGCAATACTTAGTAACGCCAACGATTGTTGCGCTGATAAAGCGGAAGCTTCGGCTGCTTTATTGCTCTGACTACCCAGACGATGGCAACCGCTAACAATAACCAGGGCAACACGTTAAAGATGATGGCAAATACGCCACCGACAAACATTAACGCCGTCGCCACAGCTAACGCCGCCAGAATGCCGAGCAGCGATACGCCGGTCACCAGCAACATCACAAAAAACCCTAATACGAATAAAAGTTCCAACATGGCTTTTTCTCCCAACACATCTTCTGATGAGTTATTACAAGAATCATGCCAACTATAACCCACTGAATATCAATAAAAACGCCCCGCTTTTACAGGCGAGGCGTAGTGAATTTGACCAGTTTTTAGCGAGAATTTATTGTGGACCGGCGACTTTACGCAGAGCGTTTTCCAGCACATTAATATCTGCGCCTGCTTTATGGGCATTTTCGCTTAAATAACGACGCCACTGACGCGCACCGGGTACGCCCTGAAACAGCCCAAGCATATGCCGGGTAATGTGTCCAAGATAAGCGCCCTGGCTCAGCTCGCGTTCAATGTAAGGGTACATGGCGCGCACCACTGAAACCGGATCGGGCGATGCGCCCGCCACGCCGAAAATCTCCCGGTCGACCGCCGCCAGCATGCCAGGGTTTTGATAAGCTTCACGTCCTACCATGACGCCATCCATATGCTCAAGATGCGCCTTCGCCTGCTCCAGTGATGTAATGCCGCCATTAATCGACATCGTCAGATGCGGAAAATCGCGTTTCAACTGATAGACGCGAGGGTAATCAAGCGGCGGAATTTCACGGTTTTCTTTCGGGCTCAGGCCAGACAGCCAGGCTTTGCGGGCGTGAATAATGAACATTTCGCATTCGCCCTTACCGGACACGGTATTAATGAACTCACAGAGGAATTCATAACTGTCCTGATCGTCAATGCCAATACGGGTTTTTACCGTTACCGGAATCGACACCACATCCCGCATGGCTTTTACGCAGTCTGCCACCAGTTGCGCATTGCCCATCAGGCATGCGCCAAACATGCCGTTTTGTACCCGGTCAGACGGACAGCCCACGTTAAGGTTGATTTCATCATACCCACGCGCTTCGGCCAGCTTTGCGCACTGCGCCAGCGCTGCCGGATCGCTACCGCCAAGCTGCAACGCAACCGGATGTTCTTCCTCGCTATAGGCCAGATAGTCGCCTTTACCGTGAATAATGGCTCCCGTGGTCACCATTTCGGTATACAGCAACGTATGGCGTGACAGCAGGCGCAAAAAATAACGGCAATGCCTGTCGGTCCAGTCGAGCATCGGCGCAATGGAAAAGCGGTGAGCGGCAAAAGCGGTAGGCTGGGATTCATGCAACATAAGCGAGCGATCGAGGTATCTGGTTAAAAAAGGGGCGTCACTATACCACACTCAGAAAAAATGGGCGGAACCGCGTCGTTCCGCCCGTATTATTTTAGAAGGTCACGCTAAGCTGCGCTCCCGCTCCCCAGGTCTCTTTCTCACCTACTGCACCGGTCAGGTCAAGATGGACCCGATTGAACGGCGCAAAACCGACACCAGCGGTAAAGACGTCATTGTCGTTACCTTTGATATCGGCGCGGTAACCTGCACGCACTGCAAGCCAGGAAAGTGGGGCGCACTTCCGCCCCTACGCCTGCGTACTGGCTGTCTTTCTCACTTTTAAAGCCTTTGGTTTCCGTTAAATCGCCATCGGCGGTTAAGGTCACCATGTCCGTGTTCCAGGCGACGCCCGCCGTGACCAGCGGCGTAATTTGATAGGTATCGCTATAACCGTTGACCACTTTGGTGTCGATATTACGCGATACCAGGTTTTGTCCGCTTACGCCCACGGTAAAATTCTCGCCAAAATCAGCGGCAATACCGGCATCAACGTTAAAACCGGAATCCTCGCTACGGTAACGTTTACTGTTCCAGTCGCTACTGTCGTAGGCGTAAATAGGCACACTGTAGTTATAGAGCCAGGTTTGTTGCAGCTTCGGCGTTACGCCAAATGAGACGGGAACGTCGCCAATAGCAAACTGTTTAGCAAACGCCACGCCATAATCCGCCACAATCGCCGCGCGGCCAAAACCGGTGGATTCTAATCTGTCCGTGATGCGGTCGGAACCGCCAATAATTGCATCGGCCGCCACAACCGCCGCTTGCAGGTCGCTGTTCTGAATGTCGCGTAAGTAATTAATATCGCCTTGATTAATCGAAGAACTCACCCGCGCATGCGCATACCCTTTCGCCATAAAGGCTACCGATAACGTATCGTTAGGGATGCTGACGGCAACGCCGCCTCCCGCCCGGGCGGTTGCCACTTTGCCTTTCAACTCTTCGAGCTGATCGGCCAGTTCCCCGGCTGCATTCTGAAACTGCTGGAGTGTGCCATTGATATCAGCAAGAGCCGCCGGGCTTAAATTATCAATTACGTCTTCGTAATAGTTAATTCGGTCGCTCACGTCGTCGATTTGGTTGCGAAGATCACCTTTATCACTGATTTGCGCCCCCACCGTGGGAAAGATCACGGTGACGTCATCATCAGGTTTGGCTTTCGCCAGCAACGCAGGGTTAATTAATACGCCGCTACCGTAATGCGAGGAAGCCACACCGGTTCCCCCCATTGCGTCGCCGCGCGCTTCCGTCCAGGTATTGGCCGCACTGGCCGTATTTGCCACCAACAGCGAAACCGCTGCCGCCACCGCCGATAGTTTTATTTTTTTCACAGTAGTCCGTCTCGTCATAGTTTACGTACAGGCGCTGTGTCCCAACACAGCGAAGAGCGATTGCTGCGTATATCCCTATGAAAGACGGGCGTCTTAGCCCATAAAGTGGATTACCGCATTCAGGCGGTTCATGTTAATTATTTGTAAGACTTACATATTTATAGATGAGGTTTTTATTTTCGGGAAGCGGCCTGACCTGATAAGTGTTAAAAAGGCGTGAATACGCGATCAATCCGCTGACCTGTCGGCCTTTTGAACGGTTCATGATAAAATGCCTGTTTTACGCTACCCGAGGGGATCCTGATGGATACGACGACGTCTCAACACATGCTTGCTCTGGCGGAGGATCTTTGCCAGCAACGAAATGTTCGCCTGACGCCGCAACGCCTCGAGGTATTGCGCCTGATGACGTTGCAAAACGGTGCCATCAGCGCCTATGACCTGCTGGATTTGCTGCGTGAGTCGGAACCTCAGGCGAAGCCGCCGACAGTGTACCGGGCGCTGGATTTCCTGCTGGAACAAGGGTTTGTACATAAAGTTGAATCAACTAACAGCTATGTTCTATGCCACTGGTTTGATCAACCTACCCATACGTCCGCCATGTTCATTTGCGATCGGTGCGGGGTGGTAAAAGAGCAAAGTGCGCAGGGCGTAGAAAAGATAATGGATGCATTAGCCGCCGATTTGGGATTCTCACTACGACATAACGTTATTGAAGCCCATGGGCTGTGTGCGAGTTGTGGAGAGGTGGAAGCCTGCCGTCATCCTGAACAGTGCGATCATGACCATTCAGTACAGGTTAAAAAGCGCGGGAAATAGGGGGTAACGGTACATCCTTGTACCAGGGCAGGGTAGCCTTGAAAGTCCTGACAACAGAAACAGCCGTGATTACCAGCGGTAGTCGTTACGGGTTTCCCAGTCTTTCACTTCGTTCTCTGCCTGATCTTTCTCGTATCCATAACGCTCCTGGATTTTACCTACGAGCTGATCGCGTTTACCTTCGATAACGGTCATATCGTCGTCAGTGAGTTTACCCCACTGCTCTTTCATTTTACCTTTGAACTGTTTCCAGTTACCGCCGACTTCGTCTTTATTCATGATGTAGTCCTCATCGTTCGGTTATAAACGCTAAATGCTTATCGTCCATGTGTTACAGCAGTTATCTGCTGGACGTGATAATAAGTTTAGACGTACATTCCGATGTGTATAAAACATTCAGAATCTTTAACCAAGCGCGGGCGAGAACACCATCAATAAAATGAAAAAATACCTTACTTATCAAGAAATTAATTAGTTATTAAATCACAGTCAGCAATTGTAACCCGCTATGAATTACTTAACTAAACCAGGTGGCGCGTTGCCAGTGACGATGCCAGATGAACCATAATGCCAACCCACGCAGCGCCAGAAAAACCGCCAACGCCAGCCACAGGCCGTGGTTACCCAGCCAGGGCAGGCTGAAAAGCGTGAGTCCAAACCCTAACGCCGCCACCGCCATGCTATTACGCATCTCCGCGCCGCGGTCGCCCCAATGAACATACCATCCAGTAAATAGCACCATACTCCGACAACCGGCAGTATCACCTGCCAGCCAAGGTAGCGATCCGCTTGTTCCTGTAAGACGGGAATTGAAGTGAGCAGCGCAACGATATTTCCGCCCCAGAGGGCATACACCGCGGCAAACAGCAGCGCCACCAGACCCGCCTGACGACAGGCGGCATGCCAGACGTTGAGGAGCTGGCCACTGTCGCCCGCGCCATAAGCCTGCCCGGAATGCGCTTCCACCGCATATGCAAAACCATCCAGCGCATAGGCGGTGAACGTCAGCAGCGTCATCAGCACGGCGTTTACGGCGACAATATCGCTCCCCATGCGCGCCCCTAAAATGGTCACGCTGGCAAAACAGACCTGAAGCAATAATGAACGCAACATAATATCCCGGTTAAGGGCCAGCAATCGCCAGACGTCGCCGCGCCAGGCGGAACGCAGCATACCGGGATGAATGCCTCGCAGTTTCATGACATGCCATACCATCGCCAGCCCGACCACCAGGGTAATATAATCCGCGATGACCGTCGCCAGCGCAGCGCCCTGTACGTTCATTCTTAAGCCTATAACCAGCCACAGGTCGAGGACGATATTCAGTACGTTGCCGACCACCAGCAATATCACTGGCGCACGGGCATATTGCACTCCCAACAACCACCCCAGTAAAACCAGATTCGCCAGAGTCGCGGGCGCACTCAACCAACGGATTTCAAGAAAACGCCGCGCCTGAGTTAACACCTCTTCGCTACCGCCCACAACATGAAGTGCCAGGTTTATCAGTGGCGTACGCAGCAACACAATCGCCGCCCCTGCTAACAACGCCAGCAATAGCGGTTGTACCAGCGCACGCGCGAGCGCGAGAGGATCCCGCGCACCAAATGCCTGGGCGGTTAAACCGGTTGTACTCATACGCAGGAAAAGCAGCAGCATAAACAGAAAGCTGGTCGCCGTTGCGCCAATGGCAACGCCAGCCAGATAAACGGGGCTATCAAGATGACCAATAACGGCGGTATCGACCAGGCCAAGCAGCGGCACGGTGATATTAGAGAAAATCATTGGCAGCGCCAGGCGCCACAATGCTTTATCAGCAGACGTGAAAAAATGCATAACGCAATCCGTAGCGAAGGCATGGAACGGGAGAAAGCAAAAAGCCGCAACGCAATGCGCTACGGCTTAAGATCAACTCGCTGTCGTTACAACCATTCGCCGTTACGGATTACGCCGACGGCCAAGCCTTCAATCGAAAAAGCCTGTTCACGCAAGTCAACAACGATGGGGGAGAATTCGCTGTTTTCCGGCAACAGCTGCACGGTATTGCCTTGTTTGTTGAGACGCTTCACGGTGACTTCGTCATCAATGCGCGCCACAACCACCTGACCATTACGCACATCCTGAGTCTTATGCACGGCAAGTAAGTCACCATCCATAATGCCGATATCTTTCATCGACATACCGCTAACACGCAGCAGGAAATCCGCGCTGGGCTTGAACAGGCCCGGATCGACCTGATAGTGCCCTTCAATATGTTGCTGAGCCAACAGGGGCTCGCCTGCTGCCACACGTCCGACTAAAGGCAGACCTTCTTCTTCATCCACCAACAGACGCAGACCGCGAGAAGCGCCAGAGACAATTTCAATCACGCCTTTACGCGCCAACGCTTTTAAATGTTCTTCTGCGGCATTTGGGGAACGAAAACCCAGACGCTGTGCAATCTCCGCACGAGTGGGAGGCATGCCGGTTTGGCTAATGTGATCCCGAATAAGATCAAACACCTCTTGCTGTCTGGCCGTTAAACTTTTCATTCCGCCCCCTGGGTGCATATACAGTAATGCTGTGAGTATATACAGCTAACGGCGATTTTGAAACCACAAGATGAGCAAATATCTGCACGTTAGCGCCATCTGGAAGCTTTATCGCAAATTTGACCAGAGCAAAGTACCCCAAGTGATGAGCGCCAGTACAATAGCGAACAACACCGCCGCAGAGCCCATGTCTTTGGCGCGCCCGGAAAGTTCATGAAATTCTGAACCAATGCGATCAACCACCGCTTCAATGGCGCTATTAAGGATTTCGACAATCATGACCAAAATGACGGAGCCAATCAGCAGTACGCGGGTGATGGGATCGACATCCAGCCAGCAAGCGATGGCAATGGCGACAATGGCCGCAACGCCCTCCTGCCGAAACGCTGCTTCGTTTTTCCAGGCGGCACGAATGCCTTTCCAGGAGTATCCCGCAGCTTTAACTATTCGTATTAACCCAGTGGTGTTATTCGCCATGAAAAGAAACCTTTTAAAATAAAACGCATCAATAGCATTGAGCAACGAAACGTAAGCACCACAGATATTCCCTTTAGTTTCTGATATTCTTGCGGTGCAATTGCATTATTAACCAGAGGCTTTACATCGTTTATGTCCGGCTGGCCACGAATTTACTACAAATTACTTAATTTACCATTACGCGTACTGGTAAAAAGCAAATCCATTCCGGCGGATCCCTGCGCCGAACTCGGGCTCGATATCTCGCGTCCGATTATGTATGTGCTTCCGTATAACTCGAAAGCGGACCTGCTAACGCTTCGCGAACAGTGTCTGGCGCATAACCTGCCAGACCCGCTTGAACCGCTTGAGGTTGACGGAACGCTGTTGCCGCGCCATGTCTTTATTCACGGCGGCCCGCGGGTATTTACCTATTACACGCCGAAAGAAGAGTCGATAAAGGTATTCCACGACTATCTCGACCTGCACCGCAGCAATCCACAACTGGACGTGCAAATGGTGCCAGTCTCGGTGATGTTTGGACGCGCCCCAGGCCGTGAAAAAGGCGAAGTGAACCCGCCGCTGCGTATGCTAAACGGCGTACAGAAATTTTTTGCGGTGTCCTGGTTAGGACGCGACAGCTTTGTGCGTTTTTCGCCCTCTGTGTCTCTGCGCCGTATGGCGGATGAACACGGCACCGATAAAACCATCGCCCAAAAACTGGCGCGTGTCGCGCGCATGCACTTTGCGCGTCAACGGCTGGCGGCAGTAGGGCCGCGTTTACCGGCGCGTCAGGATCTGTTTAACAAGCTGCTGGCCTCAAAAGCCATTGCCCGCGCGGTTGAAGACGAAGCGCGCAGCAAAAAAATCTCCCACGAAAAGGCTCAGCAAAACGCTGTGGCGCTGATGGAAGAGATCGCGGCAAACTTCTCCTATGAAACCATTCGCCTGATGGACCGCATTCTTGGCTTTACCTGGAACCGTCTCTATCAGGGTATCAATGTCCATAATGCCGAACGCGTACGCCAGCTGGCGCACGACGGGCATGAGCTGGTGTATGTGCCGTGTCACCGTAGCCATATGGACTATATGCTGCTGTCTTACGTGCTGTATCACCAGGGGTTGGTGCCGCCGCACATTGCTGCAGGCATAAATCTGAATTTTTGGCCGGCTGGTCCAATGTTCCGTCGCCTGGGCGCGTTTTTTATCCGCCGCACCTTTAAAGGCAACAAGCTTTACTCCACGGTGTTCCGTGAGTATTTAGGCGAACTGTTTAGCCGCGGCTATTCCGTCGAGTACTTCGTTGAAGGCGGCCGCTCACGCACCGGGCGTCTGCTTGATCCAAAAACCGGCACCCTGTCGATGACTATCCAGGCCATGCTGCGCGGCGGTACGCGTCCTATCACGCTGATTCCTATCTACATTGGTTATGAGCATGTCATGGAAGTGGGTACGTACGCTAAAGAACTGCGCGGTGCGACGAAAGAGAAAGAAAACTTCGCCAAGATGGTGAGCGGCCTGAGCAAGCTGCGCAATCTGGGTCAGGGTTATGTGAACTTCGGCGAACCGATGCCGTTGATGACGTACCTGAATCAGCATGTGCCGGAATGGCGTGACTCCATCGACCCCCATCGAAGCCATTCGTCCTGCCTGGCTGACGCCGACAGTGAACGCGATTGCGGCCGATTTGATGGTACGCATTAACAATGCGGGCGCCGCGAACGCCATGAACCTGTGCTGTTCGGCGCTCCTGGCTTCACGCCAGCGTTCGCTGACCCGTGAACAGCTCACAGAACAGCTTGAGTGCTATTTAAGCCTGTTGCGTAACGTGCCTTATTCCGCTGATGCGACCGCGCCAGCCCAGTCAGCCAACGAGTTGATTGAGCATGCGTTGCAGATGAACAAGTTTGAGGTAGAGAAGGACACCATCGGGGACATCATCGTTCTGCCACGCGAGCAGGCAGTGCTGATGACGTACTACCGCAACAATATTCTTCATATGCTGGTGTTGCCGTCGCTCATCGCCGCGATGATTACTCAGCATCGCCACATTACCCGTGAAGAGTTGCTGCGTCAGGTTGAAGTGCTCTATCCGATGCTCAAAGCCGAGCTGTTCCTGCGCTGGGAAAAAGATGCGCTGGGCGCGTTGATTGATGCACTGGTGGATGAGCTGTTGCAACAGCAGTTGGTTATGGAAAACGGCGATAAACTGCAGCTTAATCCGGCACGCTCACGCACGCTCCAGTTACTGGCGGCAGGCGTTCGCGAAACACTGCAGCGTTATGCCATCACCTTCTGGCTGTTGAGCGCTAACCCGTCTATCAACCGCGGTACGCTGGAGAAAGAGAGCCGTACGGTCGCACAGCGCCTGTCAGTGTTGCACGGTATTAACGCGCCGGAATTCTTTGACAAAGCGGTGTTCAGTACGCTGGTTTCGACCCTGCGCGATGAAGGATTTATCAGCGATACCGGGGATGCCGAGCCTACGCAAACCATGAAGGTTTACCAGTTGCTGGCGGATCTGATTACGTCAGACATTCGGTTAACTATCGAAAGTGCGGCAACGCAGCAAAGCGAAGCGTAAAGACAAAACAGGCGGGAAATCCCGCCTGTTTTTTTAGAAGTGCGCGTAGCTTATGAACAGCCCGATAAACAGCGCCAGCCCAACATAATTGTTGTTCATAAATGCCTGGAAGCACGCGTCGCGCTCACGTCCGGCAATCAATTTTTGTTGATATGCAAACAGCCCGCCTGCCACCAGAATCGAGGCGTAAAACGCTGCGCCCAATCCATTAAGCCAGCCCACGGCAACCATCAGTCCCATCACCACTACCTGCAAAATACCGATGATCAGCTTGTCATGGCGGCCAAACAGTATGGCAGTAGACTTAACACCAATTTTAATGTCGTCGTCACGATCAACCATCGCGTACTGGGTATCGTAGGCCACAGCCCAACAGATATTGGCGATAAACAACAGCCAGCAGCTAAGCGGCACGCTTTCGCTAACGGCGGCAAACGCCATAGGAATCGACCAGCCGAACGCCGCACCTAATACCACCTGCGGCAGATGGGTGTAACGTTTCATAAACGGATACACCCAGGCCAGCGCCAGCGCCGCCACCGAGAGCAAAATAGTCATGGTGTTAAGCGTCAGTACCAGCAAAAACGAAAGCAGCACCAGCCCGACAAACAAATTGCGCGCTTCTTTTTCCGTCACTGCCCCGCTGGGTAGCGGCCGGTTCGCGGTGCGTTTCACATGACCGTCGAATTTACGATCTGCATAATCATTCACTACGCAACCTGCCGCCCGCATCAACCAGACGCCGGCGACAAACACGGCAAGGATCCACAGCGGCGGCAGCCCTGGCGTTGCAACCCAAAGTGCCCACAGCGTGGGCCATAGCAGCAATAATGCGCCGATGGGTTTATCGGTTCGCATCAACCGATGAAAGGCCAGTAGCTTGTTTTGCCTCAGGCTCCACTCCATTATTCTTCCTCCTGGTACAACGGCGACGCGGCCAGAAATAGTTCAGTCAATAATAGCGGCTTACCGGATAAACGCAGGCGAGACCGGCGCCCCCATAAATTTTCGCTGCGCCCTACTTCAATATAGTCGCGCGTCAACGTCGACTGGGTAAAAAGATAGCGGCCCAGCGGCGTTTCACCCAGATGTTGTAGCGCCAGCTCAGGCCCGCAGAGGGTCGATTCCGGCACCACGGTGCGACCAATCAACCAGGGCTCGCCGTCGCCGCACAGGACGATTTCACGCAGCCAGTAGCGCGACTCTTGCGGCAGGCAGGCGCGCTCCGCATCCGGTAATTCCGGACCGATAAAACCTTCAAAAATAATATCGACGTGCACTTTGCTGCAAAACTGCTCGAAGCGTTTCGTCATGGAGTCTTCAAGCAGCAGCCAGTCGCGTAACCCGCTATCCAGCTCAGGAAGGGTGTCGAAAAAGGTCAGCGCACGCAGTGACGTGAGCGCAGGATGGGACATGTGTTGCTCTCCGGGACCAAGTCTCCCGGCATTGTAGCGCAGAACCGCGTGAAGTTGGCGGTGGAAACGTCACCTATGGCGATTTAGCGCAACAAATGCGCAACAAAGCATTTCGGGAACAAAAAAAGGTGCGCCGAAGCGCACCAACCTTACAAGCATCAACAATGTGGGGTGAATCACCCCTTGCCTTTTACACTGCTGATAAACGTTGAACGGGCGGAGGTGGAACCCAGACGCTCGGCTTCATCCAGCAGTTTCAGGGCCTTATCGACATCCCCGCTCTTAACGGCCTGCTTAATGGCCTGGTTGAAATATTGCTCGGTGTCATTCAGCACCGGTGCGCTTTTCGCGGCTGGAGTCGGTGCGGGTGCAGCGACCGGCGCCGGGGCTGGCGCGGCATAATTTGTGGCTGGCGCTGCGGTATTGCCAACTGTTACAGACGACGGGCCAGAGGAGCCAAACAGCGGGCCGACCAGCACGCTGGATGCGGAGTTAGTGCTTACTTTCAATTTCAGCTTGCCGTCAGGCGTGTGACGCGCCACCGGATCAGCGATATCCGGCACGGCGTTACCCACCCCTTTGGCGTAAGCCTTTGCCGGGTTGGTCATGGTGGTGGTCTTCTGCAGATCCTGCGGCGTGGTGAAGACCAACAAGTACAGCTTCTGCTGCCCGAGCGCAGGCGTCAGCTTAATGACGCCTTCCAGGCGGTCTTCAGAGACCACGCCCGGCTCCTGATAAGTAAAGTAGCTACTCGGAAAGTACGCCGCAGGCGTTAAGTTCTGATCCAACACCAGTACGTTCGGTGCATAAATGCCGATCTGTTTGTTCGCAAGGCTGGTGAGCGTGATGGTCAGCTCGCCAATGTTCGCCGGAACGCTATAGGCGGCAACTTTACCGGTGATACCAGGCACGTTGAGCGTCTGGCCAACGGCGGCAAGATCGGTGGTCTGGGTCTGCGACTGCGCCACAGGCGTCCAGTTCAGGCGCTGTAATTCACCGGCTGGTACAGAGGGTGCCGCAGAGGTGTTTTGCGGCACAATATTGACATCCGCAAAGCTGACGGAAGGCGCACCTGCGAGTAGCCCTGCGGTTAAACATAATGCGACGAGACGTTTTTTCATTTTTATTACCTCGAATGGAAAGGGAAACGGTAGCCAGGCAATAGCACGTATCCCGAAAATCGGTACTTTTAATGAGGGTTAGAGGGGCTTTCGCCCCTCCTGGTATTACGATAACGCGTGATTACCACCAGATTTCCATCTGGGCGCCGAAGCTCCATTCGTCGCTATCGCCGCGACCGAAGCTGCCGCCGTTAAAGCCATCTTTAACTGCGTAGCCATAGTTGGCGTTGTTGCTCGGGTTGCCCATACGGTCATAGCCCCATTTTTCATCCCACTTCGCATAAGTGGCGAAAACACGCAGCGCCGGACGAGACCAAATGCTGTCGCCTGCCTGCCACTGCTGAGCCAGAGTAATTTTGTACTGGTTGTTGGTATCGTCAGTACGCTGGGATTTCACGTTGTCATAGCCGACTTCAAGCAGGGTGCTCATGATCGGCGTCCATTTGAACATCGGGCGCACACCTACAGTCCACCAGCGGGTGCCGTTGTTGTTATCCCAATTGATATCCTGGTACATACCGACATACATCATGTCCCAGCGATCGCCCATGGAGATTGAGCCATGATCGATAACACGCAGCATGTGGCCGTTGTTATTCTGTGCATACGCAAATTTAGGATCGGTGTCACTGATGCCAATGCCGGAGCCCTGAGACAGGCCCTTGCCCTGTGCGGTCAGTGCATCTGTCGCATACTGCACAACAAATTTGTTGAAGCCCGTACCGATGGTTTGAACGTGTTCAGCGGTGAACATCCAGCCATCTTTGGTCGCGTCGTCAGCCAGGTAGTAGTCGTCACGCGTATTCGCACGGCCATAGTCCACACCGAGTTCCAGCGTGCCGCCCGGGTTCAGTTCCAGACTGCCTAAACGTACGTCAAACACGTCGTTCGCCGTGCTTTTGTTGTAATCATAAATGTTGTCGCTCTGGAAGGTGGCCGAACCGCCAGCTTCAGAGGAGCGGGTTGCCGCAACAGAAAGCTTACCAAAGCCCAGATCGACGTTTTCCAGACCTGCGCCCGGGCCAGAGATATCCCAGTAATAGAAGTCGATCATGTGAACGTCATGACGCTGATAGAAACGTTTACCGGCCCAAATGGTGGAACCTGGCAGCGCATCAATCAGGTTTTTACCCTGCACGTTGGCTTCACGGAACGCCGGGCTGGTTGCTTCCCAGTCATTTTGCTGCGCAACGGAGTACGCTACGTTCGTGTCGAAATAAAAGCTCTTATCGCCCTCTTTCCACACTTCCTGACCCAGTTTTAATTCTGCGTAGGTTTCACATTCGTTACCCAGACGGTATTTACTTTGTGCGCCGGTAGCCTGGAAACACTGTTGCTCACCGCCGCTACCTGACCAACCGATACCGGAACGGGCATAGCCTTTAAAATCAACGGCGCCTGCCTGAGCAGACAGGATGCCCGCCATAACGGCAACCGCCAGAGGGACTTTGCGCAGAGTAATCATCATTCTATCTCCTGAGATCATTGCTTTTCTTTGTACACATCGCCTTTGCACGTGCAGTAACGCAGCGCGGGGGGTTCGTGTCGTTTTTTATGGAATGCTTAAACGCCCGGCTCTCGGTGCAGACGTCGACAGGCCGTACCATCCTCTCTGAACAGATGGCAGCGCTCTGGCGGCAAGCCGATAGCGAATGTGGCACCCTCTTCTACCAACACCACGTCAGTCTGGCGGTACACCAGGTTCTGACGAATGGCCGGAATTTGGATATGAATTTGCGTTTCATGGCCGAGCTGTTCGACCACCTGGACATCGCCTTCCAGGGTGACGTCGGCAATGTCGCTGGGCAGCAGATGTTCCGGACGGATACCCAGTGACATATTGCTTCCCACCTGCACACCCGCGCTGTCCACCGGCAGCCAGACTTGCTGACGGTTCGGCAATTCCACCTGCACCTGATCGATAGCGGTGGCGGTGACTTTCACCGGTAAGAAGTTCATTTTCGGCGAGCCGATAAACCCGGCGACAAAGCGGTCAGCGGGGTAGTGGTACAGCTCAAGCGGTTTGCCCACCTGAGCCACGCGGCCGGCATCGAGGACCACGATTTTGTCGGCCAGCGTCATCGCTTCGACCTGATCGTGGGTGACGTAAATCATGGTGCGTTTCAAACGCTTATGCAGACGGGAAATTTCGATACGCATCTGCACACGCAGCGCGGCATCAAGGTTAGAAAGCGGCTCATCAAGTAGAAATACGCTCGGTTCCGCCACCAGGGTACGGCCAATCGCCACGCGCTGACGCTGCCCGCCGGAAAGCGCTTTCGGACGGCGATCCAACAGATGCGCCAGTTGCAGCGTTTCGGCAACCTGATTCACCCGCTGATTGATCACCTCTTTTTTCGCCCCGGCCAGCTTCAGGCCGAAGGACATGTTTTCAGCCACCGACAGATGCGGGTAAAGCGCATAAGACTGAAACACCATGCCTACGCCGCGCTCGGCGGGCGGTACGTCGTTGACGCGCTTATCGCCAATCAGTAAATCGCCGCTGGTGACCGTTTCCAGCCCGGCAATCATTCGCAGCAATGTCGATTTACCGCAGCCCGAGGGTCCGACGAACACCACAAATTCACCTTCAGTGATATCAAGGTTGATATCCTTTGAAACCACTACGTCGCCCCAGGCTTTCGTTACATTACGCAGCTGAACGCTTGCCATCCCCTTCTCCCTCAACAACTTGTCGCAATACCGCGAAACATCTTTATTGCCTGACTATCCGTCATTACCGGGTGGGAAGAATCCTCCACCCCCGAGGTTTTTAATGGGGGAGGAGACGGGAGGATGAGAAAGCGGGGTCTGCCACCGCAGGCACACCCCGCTGGAAAAAATCGTGATCGCGGCGTCAAAAAAGAGCGGTTTTTTGTGTGCGCCAGCCCACATAACTTGCGCTTATGCAACGCAGATCACACAAGTTACCCCTGGGGCGTAGCGTAAAGGAGGATGAGAAGCGCTTGTCAGATGCGCAGACTAAGCAAGGTAAAGCCATTACGTGTATCCACGTGCACTCACCAAAAAGGATGGGACATATGAAATTCAACACTGGCGCACGCATCCTCGCGTTGTCTGCTCTGACGACGATGATGTTCTCCGCCTCTGCTCTCGCGAAGATAGAAGAAGGCAAACTGGTTATCTGGATCAACGGTGATAAAGGCTATAACGGCCTTGCCGAAGTGGGTAAGAAGTTCGAAAAAGACACCGGCATCAAAGTCACTGTTGAACATCCGGATAAGCTGGAAGAGAAATATCCGCAGGTTGCTGCTACGGGTGACGGTCCGGATATCATTTTCTGGGCGCATGACCGTTTCGGCGGATACGCGCAATCTGGCTTACTGGCTGAGGTCACGCCTGACAAAGCGTTCCAGGACAAACTGGTGCCTTTCGCATGGGATGCCGTGCGTTACGACGGTAAGTTAATCGCTTACCCGGTCGCAGTCGAATCGCTGTCTCTTATCTACAACAAAGACTTAGTGCCTAATCCGCCAAAAACCTGGGAAGAGATCCCGGCGCTGGATAAAGAACTCAAGGCCAAAGGTAAGAGCGCCCTGATGTTTAACCTGCAAGAACCGTACTTCACCTGGCCGTTGATCGCGGCAGATGGCGGATACGCGTTTAAATTCGCTAACGGCAAATATGATGTGAAAGATGTCGGCGTGGACAGCGCAGGCGCGAAAGCGGGCCTGACTTTCCTGGTCGATATGATCAAAAACAAAAACATGAATGCCGATACCGATTACTCCATCGCTGAAGCCGCCTTTAACAAAGGCGAAACCGCCATGACCATCAACGGTCCGTGGGCGTGGACCAATATCGATAAGAGCAAAATCAACTACGGCGTCGCTGAGCTACCAACCTTTAAAGGCAAGCCGTCGAAACCGTTCGTTGGGGTGCTGAGCGCCGGTATCAACGCCGCCAGCCCGAATAAAGAACTGGCTAAAGAGTTCCTTGAAAACTACCTGCTGACCGACGAAGGGCTGGCGGAAGTGAACAAAGATAAACCGCTGGGTGCTGTGGCGTTGAAATCTTACCAGCAACAACTGGCGAAAGATCCGCGCATCGCCGCCACCATGGCGAACGCAGAAAAAGGCGAAATCATGCCGAACATCCCGCAGATGTCCGCCTTCTGGTATGCCGTTCGTACCGCGGTGATCAACGCCGTTAGCGGTCGTCAAACCGTTGACGAAGCGATGAAGGATGCGCAGGGCCGTATCACTAAGTAATAAGCAATGGCGGGCGGCTTCTGGCTGCCCGCTTTGATTTGCCGATCGATGCCCACAATACGTCGAGTTGCAGAACAGCGCTTGCGCTAACCCCGAAGGGGCGAAGCCTAAGGCTGAATTACGCGGCAAGAGGAAATCCCCAGGCGCGACATCAGTAAACGACTGGGGGGAACGAACGCAACCAACGCATCTGCAGCTTGCAGTATGACGGGTATAACACGTTGTAAAAGGAAACCCCATGGAAGTAGTTAAAAAGAGACCCTGGTGGCAAAGCGATATGCTGAAGTGGTCAGCCGTCGCCCTGCTCGGCCTGCTGGTGGGTTATCTTGTGGTATTGATGTATGCCCAGGGGGAATATCTGTTTGCCATCGTGACGCTGATCTTAAGCTCCGTTGGCCTGTATATCTTCGCAAACCGACGCGCTTACGCATGGCGCTACGTCTACCCTGGCCTCGCCGGCATGGGCCTGTTTGTTCTGTTCCCGCTGATCTGCACCATCGCCATCGCGTTTACGAACTACAGCAGCACTAACCAGTTAACGTTTGAACGTGCTCAACAGGTATTGATGGATCGTCAGTACCAGGCGGGGAAAACGTTTAATTTCGGACTCTACCCGGACAACGAAAAATGGCGACTCGCGCTTACCGATGGCGAAAGTGGCAAAAATTACGTCTCCGACGCCTTTACCTTTGGCGGCGAGCAAACCCTTAAATTGAGCGAAGCCGCCGCGCTGCCTGCCGGGGAACGCGCTACGCTGCGCATTATTACCCAAAATCGCCAGGCGCTGGGCCAGATCACCGCTCAACTGCCGGATGAAAGCCAACTGGTGATGAGTTCATTACGCCAGTTCTCGGGAACGCGCCCGCTGTACACCCTGGCGAAAGACGGCAAGCTGACTAATAACCAGAGCGGCGCGGTCTATGCGCCAAATGCTGATATCGGTTTTTACCAGGCGGTTAACGCCGATGGCAGCTGGGGCAGTGAAAAACTCAGCCCGGGTTATACCGTGACCACCGGCTGGGATAACTTTATGCGCGTCTTTACCGACGACGGCATACAGAAACCGTTCTTCGCCATCTTTGTCTGGACGGTCGTGTTTTCAGTGCTGACGGTTGTGCTGACCGTGGCGGTGGGTATGGTGCTGGCTTGCGTGGTGCAATGGGAATCGCTGAAAGGCAAAGCGATTTACCGCGTACTGCTGATCCTGCCCTACGCGGTACCGTCGTTTATCTCGATTTTGATTTTCAAAGGGCTGTTCAACCAGAGCTTTGGCGAGATCAACATGATGTTGAGCGCGGTATTCGGTATCCGCCCTGCCTGGTTTACCGATCCGACCACCGCCCGCGCCATGATTATTATCGTCAACACCTGGCTGGGCTATCCGTACATGATGATCCTGTGCATGGGTCTGCTGAAGGCCATTCCGGACGATCTGTACGAAGCCTCAGCAATGGATGGCGCTGGCCCGTTCCAGAACTTCTTTAAAATCACGTTCCCGCTGCTCATCAAGCCGCTCACCCCGCTGATGATTGCCAGCTTTGCGTTCAACTTTAATAACTTCGTGCTGATCCTGCTGTTGACCAACGGTGGACCTGACCGTCTCGGCACAACCACGCCGGCAGGCTATACCGACCTGCTGGTGAGCTATACCTACCGCATCGCCTTTGAAGGCGGCGGCGGACAGGATTTCGGCCTCGCAGCCGCTATCGCCACGCTGATTTTCCTGCTGGTGGGCGCGCTCGCGATTGTTAACCTCAAAGCCACGCGCATTAAGTTTGATTAAGGAGACGACACATGGCTATGGTTCAGTCGAAATCGCAGAAACTCCGGATCTTCATCACGCACCTGCTACTGCTGATGTTTATCGCCGCCATTATGTTCCCCCTGCTGATGGTGGTGGCGATCTCGCTGCGCTCAGGCAACTTCGCCACCGGCAGCTTAATCCCGGAGCAAATCTCCTGGGAACACTGGAAGCTGGCGCTGGGCTTTAGCGTGGTGCATGCCAACGGCAGCGTTACACCGCCGCCGTTCCCGGTGCTGCTGTGGTTATGGAATTCGGTAAAAATCGCCGGTATTACCGCTATCGGGATAGTGGCGCTTTCCACCACTTGCGCCTACGCTTTTGCCCGTATGCGATTTCCGGGTAAAGCGACGCTGTTGAAAGGCATGCTGATTTTCCAGATGTTCCCGGCGGTTCTGTCGCTGGTGGCGCTGTATGCGTTATTCGATCGCCTCGGACAGTACATTCCGTTTATCGGTTTAAACACCCATGGCGGGGTCATTTTCGCCTATCTGGGTGGGATTGCGCTGCATGTCTGGACGATCAAAGGCTATTTCGAAACCATCGATGGTTCCCTCGAAGAAGCCGCCGCGCTGGATGGCGCAACGCCGTGGCAGGCGTTCCGCTTAGTGTTGTTGCCGCTGTCGGTGCCGATTCTGGCGGTAGTGTTTATTCTGTCGTTTATCGCCGCCATTACCGAAGTACCGGTAGCATCGTTGTTGTTACGTGATGTGAATAGCTACACCCTGGCCGTGGGCATGCAGCAATATCTCAATCCGCAGAACTATCTGTGGGGCGACTTTGCGGCGGCTGCGGTACTTTCCGCCATCCCGATCACGCTGGTATTCCTGCTGGCCCAGCGCTGGCTGGTCAGCGGACTGACGGCGGGCGGCGTGAAAGGTTAAGTTTCATCGTGATATGCCACTGTTATTATCCTCCTTTTAGCGTTGTGATTTTCCTTATCTGTAACTCCCTTCGGCGGCCTTCGGGCCGCCATTTTTATTCGCGCTTTAACCGTTTTGAGTTGCACAGCCAGAGGGTGATCACCAGCAGCAGGATCGCGCCGGAATAGATCAAGACGTCCATTGGCGATTTATGATCGACGATGATCAGCCGCACAATTGCGGTAATGCCGATGTAGATGAAATAACGCAGCGGAAAGTGGTAGCCGGACTGAAAATATTTCACGATCAGGGCGATAAATTCGAAGTAGAGGAAATACACCACCAGCCCTTCGACCAACTCATATTTACTGGCCTGGACAGGCGAGAAAAGCACATCTGCCAGGTGAAGGGTCTCTTTACCAAGAAAGATAACCAGGATCAGGCCAAGGCTCAGTAAGCCAAGATTCAGCACCGTTTGCAGGATAGATGAGATCCATTCCCCGCGCGCGCGTGACGAAGCGGATAACGTGGACATAACAACTTCCTCATTTCGGGATGGAGAAAATGTTATACGTTATAAATGTGATCCAGATCTACTTTTATTTGCTTATAAAATAACCGTGAGACAGCGCGCCTGCGTACGACGATAAAGGCGCGCTGCCGTTAGACTTAGCGGAACGCTTAGCGGAAATTGACGCTACGGTCGCTGGTCATGCTGTAGAGATCAAATTTACGTCCCAGCTTTTGCCCACCGTCACGGGTAAGCGGCGTCCAGCCGATGGCGGCGCGGCTGCGCGTAGGCCCGGCGGAGAACAGATCCAACGGCACAGACACGTACACACCTTTAGTGAAGTCCCCTTCCCCGTATTCATCCGGCGACGCGTTAGTGATTGTGGCGTAGGTTCCCACCACGATCCCGCTGTCAAAGTGTTTCGATACCTCCAGTGTGCCGCCCTTATCGCCCGCCAGGTACTGCCCGACGCTGGCTTTGATAAGTACATCCTGGGCGAACGGCGGCGTCCAGTACGCGGACAGGTGCCCTGTTTTCACGCTGTAATCGGTAAATTTCATCATGTCCTGGGCGCTGCGCCAGTCGCGCTGTTTCACGTAATTGGCGTCGATGCCGAAAGCCCAGTTGCTGTCTACCGGGCGGTACAACACTTCCGCGCCCGCGCCGCCATACATGGTTTCCAGATAGCCGCCATACACCTGGCCATAAAAACCATGGCCCAGATACTGGAAGTAGTTCGCCTGGAGGTTGTTCACGTAAACATCATTTTGCACGTATTCCCGCACATGGGTACGCACACGCGGCAAAGACGAATCCATCGGCGGGTTGGTGTAGTTAAATTTGTCGTAGTTATTGTCGATGTTGGCAAACAGGCTGCCGGTCGTCAGCAGGTGATCGGTGACCCACCAGTCGGCTGTGCCTAAAATCCCCAACTGGTACATGTAAAAATCTTCCGGGCCGCCGATAGACTGATTCAGCACCGGATCGAGGTAGAAACTGAATCGGGATGGCTCAATGTACCAGCCCTGCTCCGGGGATTGCGGTGTTACCGGCTCGATGCGCTTTTGCATCAGCGCCGTTTCCTGACCTAACGGCTCGCCCGCCAGATGGCGTTGCAGACTGGCAACGTCAGTTTCAGTCGTCACCTGCGGCATTTTCGCCCGCGTCTCGGTCACACGAATGGTGCGGATGCCGTCGGGCAAATTATTCATCACGATTCGGTTGGCGCGATCGATGCCTTTTTGTGAGTCCCGGTATTTCACCTGCTCGCCGGTCACGTACAGCGTATCGCCTTTGGTCTGGATTTGCGGATTGTTCAGTCCGGCATTGTATTTCAGTAACGTCAGTTGGTTGGCCACCACGCTGTGCTGAATAATCGCATCCTGCGGTTCCGGCTGGTATTTCGGACGGCGATTATCGTTATAGCGTGGCCGCAGATCGTTAAAATTGGTGCGCAGCGAGAAACCGAACATAACGGTATTGCCCCGCTCATAGCTCAGGTTAACGTCGGCCCAATCGGTCACACGGTAAATAGCGCCGACGTTAAACTTGCTCTTCTGCTCTATCTTTCCGGCGAAATCCTGGGTGTAGTTATTTCCCTCATACTCCAGTTTCAGACGCAGCGGCTGCCATGGCGTTTGGTATTCGACGCCACCGAAAAGCGACGCCGGGCCATGAAACATCTCACCCGCCTTGACCGAACCGGCTTTGTTGTAACTATTATCTCGTACGCAGTATCTGTCGCTGTATGAACAGAACGGGTTTTTAACGTTGCCGCTGGTACCTAAATAGCCCCAGCCTAAACCCAGCGAGAAATCGAACGGCCCCCAGGCTTTATTCGCCACAATGTACTCTGCATCAAATAACCCGGTCCCGCCGATATCGCGCGCGCCAACGGCAACCTGCGGCAGCCAGTACCCCTCTTCCCAGAGCCGCAGTTTGAGATCCACCGCTTTATCTTTGTAGGTCTGATTGCCGGAAAACGCGTCGACGTTGCTGTAGCGACGGGTTCGCGCATCGGTGTAACGCAGCGTGGTCTCAAGCCACGGAAACAACTGCATGGACGCCGAGTAATAACGGTACTGATCGTTATCGCGATAGTTAAGGCTGAATTCGCCTTCACGCGCCATTCGCGCCGTGGGGGTTTGCAACAGCCCCACCCCGCCAA
This sequence comes from Atlantibacter hermannii, assembly GCA_900635495.1. Lineage (NCBI taxonomy): Bacteria > Pseudomonadati > Pseudomonadota > Gammaproteobacteria > Enterobacterales > Enterobacteriaceae > Atlantibacter > Atlantibacter hermannii. The sequence goes on from LR134136.1 coordinate 4,178,320, forward strand.
AATCTGATTGTGATGGGCCGACAGGGGCAGGCCAGGTTTCCGCCTGACATGCCGATGCCACAGCCAGCGCCACGAGGCTAAACAGGTAGCGTTTTTTTATCATTCCGGTATCCGATGCGTCAGGGAGTCAACAAGTTGCGCGTTGAGGTCGTCATACGCTGAAGAAAAAAGCCGATCCGCGAAGCCAACCAGGATCGCGCTGCCCGGCATCGGTTCCACATGGCGTTGATTCCAGTACGCCACGGGCGCTTTTTGTACTCGTCCGTCCGGGTAAATCACCCAGGCATAGCTGCGTTCCGCACCGCTGAGCCGCGTCGTGTCATCAAGGTACTCCGCCACGCTTTTACCCGGCGTGAACGGCTTTTTCCCGGCACGGCTTACCAGACCATATAGGGTGATATGGTCGGGGGCGCGGCCGGTCCACAACGTGTACTCCCCTGTCAGAGGCTTATTGGCGGCGGGCTTAATGCTGACGACGTCCGGGTCCAGATCGACAAACTGTCGGGCGGTAACTGTGAGCGCCGCCATCTGCTGCTGCACCTGGCGGATAGCGACGGCGTCGTCACCCGATTCCTGTGCGGCAAGCGAGGCCAGACGCGTCACCAGTTGCTGGTGACGTGCCGTCTCATCGCGGTTTTTATCCGTGACGGCAATCACCGCGCCAGGCCACCAGCTATGCACAAGCGCAGGTTGCGTCACGACGTCAGCCAGGCGTTGGGCATCGCGAATGGTAACGGTCTCGCCGCTGTCGGTGCGGTGTACCGTCACGGTGCCCGCAGCATGCAAGCACGGGCTTAGTAGACTCAGAATAAGGGCGATGAAGGGCCGTCTTTTCATGATTTCGCCGCCTTGATGAGCTGTGTGGTAACCGGGAAGTAATCGGCCCCGAGAAACTGTTCAGAACGGCGGATTTGGCCGTCCTCGTCAATCCAGAAACGGTTATGCCAGCGCGCCTGATCGGTGGTGACGGTCTCTTTCAGCACCCGCACAGAAGTGATGTCGCTGCCGGTTTTCAGGCTATCGCGGCCTTCCCAGCTAAACTGCGAGCGTGCGGTGGCGTAACGTACCTGTTGATGTTCAGTCCAGCCCATCAGGCGCGTCCAGCTTGCGCCATCGCGAATTTGCCCCGGTGATTTCAGCGGGTCAGCATCCAGATTTCCCGTCTGCAGAAGATTGTCCTGCAGCCCGGTCGTTTTTATCAGCCGGCCATTTTGGGTCACTAACATGGCCTGATCCTGCGTCACCCATTTCTGCTGCCCGTCTTGCGAGAAGGCGAGCACCACAAACAGTTGCGGGCCACGGTTGAGCGTCATGTACTGGCTGGCATAAGGCATGTTATGGATTTCGTCATCAGTAAGCGTCACGCCGTCCTGTCCCGTGACGCTGTTCCACAGCGATTTACCGAGGCCGGTGAGACTGGCTGAACAGGCCTGCAAGAGCAAACAAACTGTGATTATCGCGATTCGCTTCACGCGGTTCCCCAGGGTCAAAATAACCACACCGCAGTGTGGTTATGGTTAAAACACCCGTAACGTTAACGGGTGGTACTGGTTGTGGTGGTAGTTGTGGTTCCGGTGTTTGAACCGTCGCCGCCGCCCGTTGCGGCAAGCGCCACACCGACTACCGACCCCACCGTACTGGCGCTGGCCGCAGTAGACGTTCCTGCGGATACCGATGTCGCTGCGCTGCCCGCGGCTTCACCCACTTCTACCGGTGCGGCGAAAGCAGACGATGCGGCAAGCAGAGACACGGCAAATACGCCATAGGTTATTTTCTTCATACCTGGTTCCTTTCATTGAATGAATGGATATTTACCTGAACACGCCAGGCGCTACCGAGTATACATAACCTGTGATGGGTAATTGGTCTGGCGGAGAAGGGAAGAAACGGCTTTAGGATAATGAGAAAAAACGCAAACAAAATAAAATAATTAATTTATAAAACATTTTAATTTCATAAAGTTAAAATATAAACACTCAAAAGATTACTGCGGTAAATCCTAATATTTAGCGGGGGTGATAAAGCAGGGAAAATGACTTTCGGATTAACCTCACCCGCAATATTTTTAATAATTCAGGGGCAACGGGATAATTCTGATAAAAAAATGCCGGCATGACGCCGGCATTTTCAAAGATGACGTGAATTATCCGCGCCAGGATTTATAACGGTTAATTAAGCCATTGGTTGAACTGTCATGGCTGTTAATTTCACTGTTATCGTTCAGTTCCGGCAGAATACGGTTCGCCAGCTGTTTGCCCAGCTCAACGCCCCACTGGTCGAATGTGAAGATATTCAGGATGGCGCCCTGAGTGAAGATTTTGTGCTCATACAGCGCAATCAGCGCGCCGAGGCTAAACGGCGTGATTTCGCGCAGCAGGATAGAGTTGGTTGGGCGATTGCCTTCAAACACTTTGAACGGCACAACGTGTTCCAGGGTTTTTGGATCTTTACCCTGATCGATAAACTCTTGTTCCACCACTTCGCGTGATTTACCAAACGCCAGCGCTTCGGTCTGTGCGAAGAAGTTCGACAGCAGTTTCGGATGGTGATCGGACAGCGGGTTGTGGGTAATCGCAGGCGCGATGAAATCGCACGGCACCAGCTTGGTCCCCTGATGGATCAACTGATAAAACGCGTGCTGACCGTTGGTGCCCGGTTCGCCCCAAATAATTGGGCCCGTCTGGTAATCAACAGGGTTACCGTTACGGTCAACGAATTTCCCGTTGGATTCCATATTGCCCTGCTGGAAGTACGCGGCGAAACGGTGCATGTACTGGTCGTACGGCAGGATCGCTTCGGTTTCCGCGCCAAAGAAGTTGTTGTACCAGATACCGATCAGCGCCAGCAGAACCGGCAGGTTTTTATCCAGTTCGGTGGTGGAGAAGTGCTTATCCATGGCATGCGCGCCGGACAGCAATTCTACGAAGTTGTCGTAGCCAACAGACAGGATGATCGACAGGCCAATCGCCGACCACAGAGAGTAACGGCCGCCGACCCAGTCCCAGAATTCAAACATGTTGGCGGTATCAATACCAAACTCGCCAACCGCTTTGCCATTGGTAGACAGCGCGGCAAAGTGTTTCGCGACGTGTTTTTCATCCCCTGCCGCTTTCAGGAACCAGTCGCGCGCGCTGTGGGCGTTGGTCATGGTTTCCTGGGTGGTGAAGGTTTTAGACGCCACCAGGAACAGCGTGGTTTCCGGGTTTACTTTCTTCAGCACTTCAGCAATGTGCGTTCCGTCAACGTTAGAGACGAAATGCATATTGAGATGGTTTTTATACGGGCGCAGCGCTTCGGTCACCATGAACGGGCCAAGGTCGGAGCCGCCGATACCGATATTCACGACATCGGTAATCGCTTTGCCGGTATAGCCTTTCCAGCTACCGGAGATAATCGCTTCAGAGAAAGATTTCATCTTCTCCAGCACCGCATTCACTTCCGGCATGACGTCTTTGCCGTCCACCAGAATCGGGGTATTGCTGCGGTTACGCAGCGCCACATGCAGCACCGCACGGCCTTCAGTACGGTTGATTTTCTCGCCGGAGAACATCGACTTGATTGCGCCTTGCAGATCGGTCTCTTTCGCCAGCGCCAACAGTTTATCCAGCGTTTCTTGCGTCACGCGGTTTTTAGAGTAATCCACCAGCATCTGATCGTCGAAGGTAGCGGAAAACTTAGCGAAACGGTCAGCATCGTCGGCGAATAGCGACGCGATGGTGACATCTTTCATTTCAGCGTAGTGGTTTTGTAATGCCTGCCAGGCAGCGGTCTGCGTTGGATTGATATTTTTCATAGCAATACTCATGTGGATTTGAAAAATGTGACTGCCGTCGATTGTAGCGCTACTCAGGCCAAATGCGATGACTTTTGTACCCTACCTGTATCCGCTGACGAATACGCCACCGCTCAAGAACAGGCCTGTGATCTCCGGCAAAGTATAGCGGTTATAAGTTATTTTCCTGGCACGTCCCGGAACATGAAAAATCCACATAACCCCAGCGTTGACAAGGGCCCGGTGGAAACTTTATTTATAAAAGCAGACGTAAAAAATTATGAATAAGCATTCCCGAAGCAAACGACCCAACGCAACTACAACGTGAAAGGCGAAGGGAGTATCAATATTCCCAAAGCATTTGGTGTGGTAGCACGCGACCCAACGCAGCTACAGCGCGAAAGGCGAAGGGAATTACACGAGGTAGTTATGTCACACGCATTCCCCCCAATGGTCGTCGCGAAATTCGGCGGCACAAGCGTGGCCAGCTTTGATGCCATGAACCGCAGTGCCGACGTGGTGCTGGCCGATCCGAATGTGCGCCTGGTCGTCCTTTCCGCCTCCGCTGGCGTAACCAATTTATTAGTGGCCCTCGCTGAAGGCCTGGAAGCCACCGAACGCTTCGTGAAGCTGGACGCCATCCGCCGCATTCAGCATGACATTGTTGATAGTCTGGCGAATCCTGAGGTTATCCGCGAAGAGATCGATCGCCTGCTGGAAAATATCACCACGCTGGCAGAAGCCGCATCGCTGGCGACATCCAATGCTCTGACCGACGAGCTTGTCAGCCATGGCGAACTGATGTCTACCCTGCTGTTTGTCGAGATCCTGCGCGAGCGCGGCGTGGTCGCGCAGTGGTTTGACATCCGTAAAGTGATGCGTACCAATGACCGCTTTGGCCGTGCGGAACCTGACGTCAGCGCGCTCGCCGAACTGAGCGCTCTGCAACTGGCTCCGCGCCTGGCGGAAGGGCTGGTGATCACACAGGGCTTTATCGGGAGCGAATCCAAAGGCCGCACCACCACCCTGGGCCGTGGCGGCAGCGATTACACCGCCGCGCTGCTGGGTGAAGCATTAAAAGCCAGCCGCGTCGATATCTGGACCGACGTCCCGGGTATCTACACAACCGACCCGCGCGTGGTGCCGTCAGCCAAACGCATTGATGAAATCGCTTTTGAAGAAGCCGCAGAGATGGCGACCTTCGGCGCGAAGGTGCTGCATCCGGCGACTCTGCTTCCCGCAGTACGCAGCGATATCCCGGTGTTTGTCGGCTCCAGTAAAGATCCGAAAGCAGGCGGCACGCTGGTATGCAACCAAACCCACAATCCGCCGCTGTTCCGTGCGCTGGCGTTGCGCCGTAAGCAAACCCTGCTGACGCTGCATAGCCTGAATATGCTGCACTCGCGCGGTTTCCTGGCGGAAGTTTTCAGTATCCTGGCGCGTCACAACATCTCGGTGGATTTGATCACCACGTCGGAAGTGAGCGTGGCGTTAACGCTGGATACCACCGGCTCCACCTCCACAGGCGATACCCTGTTAACGCAGGCATTGTTGACTGAGCTTTCCTCCTTGTGCCGCGTCGAAGTCGAACAGGACCTGGCGCTGGTGGCGCTGATTGGCAACAACCTGTCACAAGCCTGCGGCGTTGGCAAAGAAGTCTTTGGCGTGCTGGAGCCGTTCAATATCCGCATGATTTGCTATGGCGCATCCAGTTATAACCTCTGCTTCCTGGTTCCGGGCAGCGACGCGGAACAAGTTGTCCAGAAACTGCACCACAACTTATTTGAGTAAAACAGGTTCATCCCCCCGCAGGCGCTGTCGCCTCCGGGGGGAGTTGACCATAATTCAATTGAATAAAACGCCTCCGCACGATAAACAATACCTATGGCCTACGTTCGGGCCACTCTCCCCAACAGCGATAACGCACCGCCGCGAGCACAGCGGCAGGGGAACACAACAACACACCTAAAGGAAAACATTATGCTGGCATTACTGACGCGGCTGTTCCCGCTCTGGGCGCTGCTGCTCTCGGTTATCGCGTATTACACGCCCACCACCTTCACTCCCATTGGCCCCTGGGGTTGCCACGCTGCTGATGCTGATTATGTTTGGCATGGGCGTGCACCTCAAACTCGATGATTTCAAACGCGTGCTGTCGCGCCCTGCTCCGGTGGCTGCCGGGATTTTTCTGCATTACCTGGTAATGCCTCTCGCCGCCTGGCTGCTGGCCATGCTGTTCAGGATGCCGCCGGATCTGTCAGCAGGGATGGTGCTGGTGGCAGCGTCGCCAGCGGAACCGCCTCCAACGTGATGATTTATCTGTCTAAAGGGGATGTCGCCCTGTCGGTGACGATTTCTTCCGTGTCCACGCTGGTGGGCGTCATCGCCACGCCGTTACTCACCAGGCTCTATGTGGATGCGCATATTCAGGTTGATGTGATGGGCATGCTGATAAGCATTTTACAGATTGTGGTGATCCCGATTGGCCTTGGCCTGATTATTCATCACCTTTTCCCGCGTCTGGTTAAAGTGGTCGAACCTTACCTGCCCGCGTTTTCTATGGTCTGCATTCTGGCGATTATCAGCGCCGTGGTGGCGGGTTCCGCGTCACATATCGCCTCTGTCGGCCTGGTGGTGATTGCGGCTGTGATCCTGCATAACACGATCGGCTTACTGGGTGGCTACTGGGGCGGACGGCTGTTTGGTTTCGATGAATCCACCTGCCGCACCCTGGCGATTGAAGTGGGGGATGCAAAACTCCGGCCTCGCCGCCGCGCTGGGGAAAATTTACTTTTCACCCCTCGCCGCCTTGCCAGGCGCATTGTTCTCGGTATGGCATAACCTGTCCGGTTCTCTGCTGGCGGGCTACTGGTCAGGGAAGCCGATTAAGGATAAAAGCGCTAAACCGCTGAAAAATCGCAAAGCATGAAAAACGCAGCCCGTTCGTCGGGCTGTTTTTTTTATCGGGAATAAGATTGTGGCAATCGCATCGGCAGATTAGTCTACAGGCTGGCTCACGGCATTGAGAGGTTTACCATGGCGACACCCCGACTGACCCAAAAAGAGATGACTGAAAGCGAACAGCGCGAACTGAAAACGTTGCTGGATCGCGCCAGAATCGCCCACGGCCGACCGCTGACCAATTCAGAAGCTAACCACGTCAAAAAAGAGTACATCGACAAGCTGATGGCTGAACGCGAGAAAGCAGCCAAAGAGGCGCGGGCAATCAAGAAAAAACAGGCGTTAAAACCCGATACTACCAGCACCTTTTCCTGGTCCGCCAGTACGCATACCCGAGGGAAACGCTGAATTAGCGCCCCTTTTTCTTACGGCCGGGTTGCGTAAAGCGCTTACGCTGCCCAAGCTCTGCGGGCGTTTTCGCGCCGCTTTTGTTGGCGGGTTTCGCCGCCGGCTTTTTGCAGGGGCGGCTTTCGGCTTTGCTTTCTTCGCAGGTTTAGCATCAGAGGTCGAATTCTCGATAAGCTTAAACAGCTCGATGAGCTCATCATCGGTTAAATCGCGCCATTCCCCCGGCGGCAGCCCTTTCAGACTGACGTTCATAATGCGCACACGCTCCAGCTTCGTCACTTCATATCCAAAGTGCTCGCACATCCGACGAATCTGACGGTTTAGCCCCTGAATCAGGGTAATACGAAACACAAATGGCGCTTCGCGCTTCACTTTGCACTTTTTCGTCACGGTTCCCAGCATGGGCACACCCGCGCCCATGCCGCGGATAAACTCGTCGGTGACCGGCTTGTTTACGGTTACAAGATACTCTTTTTCGTGATCGTTGCCGGCGCGCAGGATTTTGTTCACCAGGTCGCCGTGGTTGGTAAGAAAGATCAGCCCCTGGGAGTCTTTATCCAGGCGACCAATCGGGAAGATGCGGGTGCTGTGGTTAACAAAATCGACGATGTTGTCTTTTTCACCCTCTTCCGTGGTGCTGACCACGCCGACGGGTTTGTTGAGCGCAATAAACACCAAATCTTCTTCATTACGGGGCTCAATCAGCTGTCCGTTTACTTTCACCACGTCTCCGGCAACCACCTGATCGCCTATCCCGGCACGTTTACCGTTGATAAAAACGTTTCCCTGTTCGATATAGCGATCGGCTTCGCGACGGGAGCAAATTCCGCTCTCGCTGATGTATTTATTAAGACGGGTAGATGAGTTTGGCAGCATGGTTCCTCCGTAAAAAGCGGACTATACCTTACCTGACGAGAGTTTCGTACAGTGAGAATAACCTCTCATATCCGACGGTACCGCCAGTGACGGAGAAGGTTTAGTAGCCGTTCAGCAAAAATTCAACTGCATCACGCAATACCGGTCGGTAAAGGCTAAGGTCGGCAACCGCGTCGCCCACTTCTTTCACCGGAAGCCCGGCCATCATATGCGTCATCGCAATATACTGCTGCCCCAGGATTGTCACTATCGGGCAGATCTTCGCAGGCGGTGAAGCGGCATTTAACCGGGCGAGCTAAATAACGGGAATGACCAGCACATGCTTCAGGACGTTTGCCACCGGATGTTGCATTGCAATGAAGAAAGGATAAACCGCCTTCCTGTGATAAGCGACGTTTTGCTCCATTAGAACGCCCTTTGAAAATCACTCAAAGAACCGTTGTCTTCCACCATTTGATTGAGCGCGTCAATAGATTGCTGATTCTCTTTCAGCCAGATATGCCGTTGGTTTTCGCGAAACTTTTCCTGTAGTGCTTCGGATAACAGGGCAGAAAGATTAATGTTTTGCTTCCTGGCTTCCTCAAGCAGTTCCGGTGCTAAAGAGACATTGACCGATTTTTCTGTGGTCATTGAAGCGCGCATAATCACCCCCATTGGAATGCGCATGAAGTACCTCATGGTATGAGAAGAAATGGTCATTTTCTAGCCTCCCTGTCAGTGTGATTAGCCAGACGTTAACGCGCTCAGACGGATATTTCATCTGCAGGAATTTACGCTTTCGCGTTGGATTCCAGATTATTTAAACAACAACCCCGCATAACGCGGGGTTGTTGTGTCCAGCTCGCAAAAAACGCTATTTCATCGCGTTCGTCGTCATCGTCCGGTTGTTCCAGCACGCTGTAAGCCACTGAGCAGAACAGCGAGTTCAGACGCTTCATATCGCCCAGCAAGCCTAAGTGCAACGAGCTGGTTTCGATACTTTGCACGTTTTGCTGATGCAGCCGGTTCACATGCGCATGCGCGTAGCGGCGGTTCATGATGCGAAAACCGGTGCTTGTTACGCCGCAAGCGGCGGGCGCTGGTGACATCATTAGAAAAGAAGACCGACAGCGCCAGTTTCAGGTTACTGGTAAGCTGCCCCAGTAGATTATCGAGTTCCTCCAGGCCTGCCGGAGAGAACGCACGTCGCGCCGCCAGAGATTTATCCGCCACTTCGCTCCCCATACGCTCCAGTATTTCAGAGGCCTGCTGAAGATTAAGCGACATTTCAATGATCTCCGCCCCAGCGCTTTGACTCCTCTTCTGCCAAATCCTCTTTCGGCATCTGCGCCAGATAGAGCTTGATAGCGATATGCAATACCTCCACGTCATCCGCCAGCTTGCGCAGCTCTTTTTCCTGACGTGGCTCGCCGTGCATCACCTTGCTCCACAGCTCCAGCATCTGTTCAAGCGCATCACCCATGCGCAGCGTTTCACGGGCAGCATTGGCGAGGCCCAGCGCGGGCGTATCAAGCGCGGTACGATCGAGATGTTTCGGCTTCAGGCGCATATCCAGTTCCGGCGCATCGGCGATAACGCGCTGACACAAACGCGCCATCGGGCCGGTGAAAGGCACCATCACCATGCAGCGAATCAGGTTGTAAAAGACGTGGAAATAGATCACCAGTTCCGAATCAGGAAGCGGCAACCTTTGCATCGCGTCCGCCAGCACATGCACAAATGGCAGGACCAACAGACTGCCTACCAGCTTAAACAGCAGGCTCCCCAGCGCCACGCGACGCGCATTCGGGGTTGCGGTACCGTTATTGATCATCGCCAGGATGCCGGAACCCAGGTTAGCGCCAATCACAAGGCAAAGCGCCACGTCAAAAGAGATGACGCCTGTCGCGGCAAACGTGGCGGTAAGCAGCACGGCGGCAAGGCTGGAATAACTGATCACCGCAAACATCGCGCCAATGAGCGCATCCAGCAGGATATCGCCGGTCAGCGAGGCGAAAATGACTTTGACGCCTGACGCTTCCGTTATCGGCGTCATGGCCTGCACGATCAGTTCCAGGGCCAGTAAAATAAGGCCAAGGCCGATAGATACGCGCCCAAGCTGGCCGACACGGCTCTGCTTGCGGCTCAGAAAGAAGATGACGCCGAGGAAGATCAGCAGAGGCGACACCCACGAGAGATCGAATGTCAGGACACGCGCCATCAACGCGGTACCGACATCGGCCCCCAATACAATCACCAGCGCGGGCGCCAGTGCAACCAGATCCTGGGCGACAAAAGAGGTCACCAGCATCGTGGTGGCATTACTGCTTTGAACCAGCGCGGTGACGCCGATACCCGCACAGAAGGCGAGCGGTTTTTTCTCGACACTTCGGCTGAGCACGCTACGAAGCCGCGCACCGTACACGCGCATCACACCGGTACGCACAATATGCGTGCCCCATACCAGCAGCGCCACTGCCGAGAGCAGGTGCAAGAGAGTTAACACAGGTTCTCCTTATCGTTATCAGTATCCTTTGGGTCGCCATGTTTCTGTTGTTTTGCCAGCGATAGCCAACAGTCAAAACGGCCCATACCTGAGTATAAGGGGATAAACGTAAGAAAGAGACAGGACACCGTGATGGCGCCCCGCATGTTGTAAATAAAAATGACAATTTGATGACAGTACGGGTTGTACGCTTTGTTGCCTGACTCACCGTCAGCGGCGCAGCCAGTTTGAACACCCACAGCGCTGACAGTCAGCGGCACCGCGAGATTATGCACGCGAACTACACGCCGTGACAGTAGCCCACAGCGCTGATCGTCGGCGACACAGCCAGATTGCACGCGAACTGCACGCCGTAACAGTAGCCCACAGCGCTGACCGTCGGCGGCACAGCCAAATTGCACGCGAACTACACGCCGTAACAGTAGCCCACAGCGCTGACCGTCGGCGGCGCAGCCAGTTTGAACACGGACAGCGCGCAGTGACAGGAGCGTACACGTAGTACGTGACTGTCACGAGCACTGCCCAGGTTCAAAATGGCAAGTAAGCCAGGTCAGCCAGGTCAACGAGGTCAGTCGGCGTCATAACCGAGATTAGGCGCCAACCACCGCTCCACCTCGCTCACGCTCATCCCCTTACGCCGCGCATAGTCTTCTATCTGGTCACGCTGCAACTGGGCGACGGCGAAGTATTTGCTGTCGGGATGGCTGAAATACCAGCCTGATACCGATGCGCCTGGCCACATGGCATAGGATTCCGTCAGTTTCATACCGATACGGTTCTCCACATCCAGCAGTTGCCAGATGGCGGCTTTCTCGGTGTGTTCCGGACACGCCGGATAGCCTGGCGCGGGACGGATACCCTGATAGTTTTCACGGATCAGTTCTTCGTTGCTGAGGTTTTCGTTCGCCGCGTAGCCCCAGTAAACTTTACGAACCCGCTCGTGGAGATATTCTGCGAACGCTTCGGCCAGACGATCCGCCACGGCTTTAACCATGATTTTGTTGTAGTCATCATGTTGCGCGTCAAACGCTTCGGCGAGCGCGTCTTCCTCCAGCCCGCCGGTTACCGCGAAGGCCCCCAGATAATCGGCTTTACCGCTCAGTTTCGGCGCGACGAAGTCTGCCAGGCAGTAGTTGGCGAAGCCGACTTTTTCCGTTTGCTGACGCAGATGATGGCTGACGGCCAGCACATGCGTCCGGGTTTCATCACGGTAGACTTCGATATCGTCGCCAACGCGGTTGGCCGGGAACAGCCCTACTACGCCGCGTGGGTTAAGGGATTTCTCCGCGCTGAGCTGGTCGAGCATCTCGTTGGCGTCTTTAAACAGGCGCTTCGCTTCTTCGCCGACTACCTCGTCTTCGAGAATGCGCGGGTATTTGCCCGCCAGCGACCAGGTCATAAAGAACGGCGTCCAGTCGATGTAATTGCGCAGGGTTTCAATGCTGGCCGTGACTTCCTGTACGCCCAGTCGATGGGCAACGGGCGGCGTATAGCTTTCCCAGTCGAAAGCCAGGTCGTTTTCGCGCGCGGCCTGTAACGTGACGGGCGGCGTACGCGGTTTTTTACGGCCATGCTGAACGCGCACGGTCTCGTACTCCTTGCGCGTCCGCGCGACAAAATCATCGCGCAGCGTATCGGAAAGCAGTGACGACACGACCCCCACGGTACGCGAGGCGTTCTGCACGTAGACCGTTGGGCCGCTGTAATTCTGTTCAATCTTCACCGCAGTATGCGCTTTAGAGGTGGTCGCGCCGCCAATCAGCAGCGGCAATGTAAAGCCCTGACGCTCCATCTCTTTCGCGACGTTAACCATCTCATCTAACGAAGGCGTAATCAGGCCTGAAAGCCCAATAATATCGGCATTCACTTCGCGTGCGGTTTTAAGGATCTTATCCGTCGGCACCATGACACCAAGATCGATGATTTCGTAGTTATTACACTGGAGCACAACGCCGACGATGTTTTTACCGATATCGTGAACGTCGCCTTTCACCGTTGCCAGCACGATCTTGCCGTTGCTTTTACCCTGCTCTTTGCTGGCATTGATAAACGGTTCAAGCCAGGCCACCGCCTGTTTCATTACGCGTGCCGACTTAACCACCTGCGGCAGGAACATTTTCCCCTCGCCGAACAGATCGCCGACCACGTTCATGCCTGCCATCAGCGGCCCTTCAATGACATCTATCGGGCGAGCCGCCTCCAGGCGCGCCTGTTCGGTATCTTCTTCGATAAATTCGGTAATGCCTTTTACCAGGGAGTATTCAAGGCGTTTCGCCACGTCCCAGGTGCGCCATTCGGCTTGCTGAGCATTGGCGGCATCGTCGCCTTTACTGCCACGGTATTTTTCCGCCAGCTCCAGTAAGCGTTCGGTACCGTCTTCGCGCCGATTCAGAATGACATCTTCAACCGCATCACGCAGTTCCGCAGGGAGATCGTCATAAATCGCCAGTTGCCCGGCGTTGACGATGCCCATGTCCATGCCGTTACGAATGGCGTAATAAAGGAATACCGCGTGGATGGCTTCACGCACCGGATCGTTACCACGGAATGAAAACGAGACGTTCGACACGCCGCCGGAAATCATGGCATGCGGCAATTCGCGCTTAATGTCTTCACAGGCGCCGATAAAATCCTGGGCGTAGTTGTTGTGCTCTTCAATCCCGGTCGCTACCGCGAAAATATTGGGGTCGAATATGATGTCTTCCGGCGGGAAACCCACCTCTTCGGTCAGAATTTTATAAGCCCGGCGGCAGATTTCGATTTTGCGTTCGCGGGTGTCGGCCTGGCCGACTTCATCAAACGCCATTACCACCATCGCCGCGCCATAGCGACGTACCAGTTTCGCATGGTGAATAAAGGTGTCCACGCCCTCTTTCATGGAGATGGAGTTAACAATGCCTTTACCCTGAATGCATTGCAGACCCTTTTCGATGACGTCCCACTTTGAGGAGTCAATCATGATCGGTACGCGGGCAATATCGGGTTCGCCCGCGATCAGATTCAGGAACCGCACCATCGCCACCTCGGCGTCGAGCATCCCTTCATCCATGTTGATATCAATAATTTGCGCGCCGCTTTCCACCTGCTGTAAGGCCACTTCCAGCGCTTCGCTGTATTTTTCTTCTTTGATCAGACGTTTGAACTTAGCGGAACCGGTGACGTTTGTACGTTCGCCCACGTTGACAAACAGGCTATCAGCGCCGATGTTGAGCGGCTCCAGGCCGGAAAGGCGGCAGGCTACCGGAATATCCGGCAATTTACGCGGCGCAACGCCTTCAACGGCTTTGCTCATGGCGGCAATGTGTGCGGGTGTGGTGCCGCAACAGCCGCCAACGATATTTAAGAACCCCGCCTGCGCCCACTCGCCGATTTGTGCCGCCATGACGTCGGCATCCAAATCATATTCGCCGAACGCGTTAGGCAATCCGGCGTTGGGGTGCGCAGTCACGTAGCAATGCGCAATACGGGAAAGCTCCGCCACATACTGGCGCAGTTCATCCGGCCCAAGGGCGCAGTTGAGACCGAACGACAGCGCATCGGCGTGGCGCAGTGAGTTATAAAACGCTTCGGTGGTTTGCCCGGAAAGGGTACGACCCGACGCGTCAGTAATAGTGCCGGAAATCATGATCGGCAAATCGACGCCCAGGGCTTCAAATTCGCTTTTTACCGCAAAAACCGCCGCTTTGGCGTTCAGGGGTATCGAAAACTGTTTCGATCAGGATCAGGTCTGCACCGCCTTCCACCAACGCACGGGTCGACTCGCGATAGGCTTCCACTAACTGATTAAAAGTGACATTACGAAACGCCGGATCGTTGACGTTCGGCGATATCGATGCGGTGCGGTTGGTTGGCCCCAACACGCCAGCGACATAGCGCGGTTTATCTGGCGTGCGCGCCGTCCACTCGTCGGCGCAGGCACGGGCCAGTTTGGCGGCCTCATAGTTAATTTCCGCCGACAGCGATTCCATGTGGTAATCAGCCATGGCGATGGTCGTGGCGTTGAAGGTGTTGGTTTCAATAATATCTGCGCCCGCTTCGAAATAGGCGTAATGGATCGCAGCGATGATTTCCGGTTTCGTCAAAACCAGCAGGTCATTATTGCCTTTAAGATCGGACGGCCAGTCGGCGAAACGCTCGCCGCGATAATCCGCTTCTTCCAGACGGTAGCTCTGGATCATCGTGCCCATGCCGCCATCCAGTATCAGGATCCGCTTGCTCAGTTGCTGCTGTAATTTTTCTACGATTAGGCTCACGCTATCTCATCTCATTAAGTGGTGTGACTGACCTTTTGCTTTCTGAATTGTGGCACTTTTCAAGGCGTGTACAGGAGGTTGTTTGCCTGAATCCCCACACGGTACAGCGGCCTACCCGCACAGATTTAGCCGTCCAGACACCCAAAGATAACCGGAGTGGGAAGGGATGTCGAGTTGCAGTTAGCGGCCATAATTCAAAAAGAATGAAGATTCCACCGCCTTAAAAAAGAAAAAAGAATTTGATAAGCGCTAATTATTTATAATTTCATTTATTAGTGCAGGTAAACGTTATTTTCTGGCATATCTGTATAATAGCCATTCATGGCACTATTGATATCCACTTACTATATTGACGAACAAAATGCATTCACTCAGATAATGAAAATGCCTTCGGTATGATGTGAACATTATCTTAAAAAGCGTAATTTATATTTCCTCTACGCGAAAAATGCATTAAATAGTGAAGATAATTTACATATCGAAATAGATAGACTTTATTAAACATTAATCAAAGCAGCTAATGACATAAACCCGCCGGTTAAATTTCGCGTCATTGTTTATATCCTATTTCTCTATCTCTATGTTTTATTTACTTAAAATTCAACACGCCAGTACATCTTTGTCACCGGGCATTCCACAGCAAAGAATGGATGAGCGACACATGATATGGAGTTCATGATGAGCAAGACCCTTGCACTCGTTATTCGTGGAAAAGATGGTAAAAACACCGTTTATTCAACAAGCAATAACAAAACAATTACCTTACATTTAAATGCAGATGATAAATGTCTGTTAAAAAATGCTGACGGTAATGTTTCCCTGAAAAAATAACCCTGAAACGCGTCGGCAAAGCGCTCTATATCATTCAGGAAGGCGAGACTGAACCCTGCATTATTATTGATAACTATTATGATGAGTCGATCTCCGGTGTGCTGCTGGGTACGACGGAAAGCGGCGAACTCAGTGCATACATTCCCGCAGAAATAACAGGATATGATTCCGTTGCGGCAATCAACGATGGCGTGATGGCGCCCGCACGGCTGAGCAATGATTCACTGGGCTCATCTGCATTGTTTTTTAGCGGCGCGGAAAGTAGCCATGGTTTCACCTTTGGGTTAGCCGGATGGTTGGCCGCGCTGGCAGGAGCGGCAGGCATTGGGATTGCCACGAGTCATCAGGGCGGCGGGAAAAACCATCATCACAACCAGGACAGCGCTCCCCTTCCCACACCGTGGATAGACACGTCGTCGTTCAAAAATGGCAATGTGATTAATGATTCCAGCGTTAGCATTCACGGCACAGGCACGCCCGGAAATACCCTTTCTCTTTATGAAAATGGCATTGTCATCGCAACCGTTACCGTAGGCCCGGATGGCAACTGGTCCTTTACGCCTGCCATCCCGTTTATCGATGGCGCGCACAGTATCACCGCCATCGAATCCGATGCCGCCGGGCATCAAAGCGCACCTTGTTCTCCTGTGAATTTTTTCGTTGATACCGTCGCGCCAGGCGCGCTGGCGTTTGAGCATGTCACCGATAATGTGGGAGGAGTCACGGGTGAGATAGCCAGTAACACCATCACCGATGATACCCGCCCTGTGTTTAGCGGTTCAGGCGAAAGCGGATGCAAAATTTTCGTTTATGACAATGGTGTCTGTATTGGCGAAACCACTGTCGATGCAACAGGGCACTGGTCTTTCCAGCCCGCCGTCGCACTGACGGAAGGCGCGCACAGCATTTCGCTCGTTCAGGTTGATCAGGCTGGCAACGCGGGTCCGGTATCCGATACGCGGACGTTTTCAATTGCGGCTGGATTGCCACAACCCGCCTTTGACCAGATAACCGATCGCGCAGGGGATGTAGTGGGCCCGATCACAAATGGCGCTGTCACTGACGACCCCACCCCGGAACTGAACGGAACAGGCACGCCGGGTAGCATAATCACGGTGTATGACAGGGACATGGAGACCGGGGAGATCACAGCGATTGGGTCAACGACCGTCGCTGACGACGGTTGCTGGAGCCTCACGCCTTCTCAGGCGCTTTGCGATGGCGAACATGCCATGGTGGTTGTCGCTGAAGATGCCGCAGGCAACAAAAGCGAACCTTCTAACCCGATGATTATTACGGTCGATACTACGCCTGCACAGGTCATGATCGTCAAAGTGGTAGACAATGCAGGCGAGGTCAAAGGCGAACTGTGCTCTGGCGATATCACTGACGATACGCGCCCGCTCATCATGGGCAGTGGTAAACCAGGTGGTATTGTAACTATTCATGATGGTAGCCGCGTCTTAGGCTCCGTCAGTGTTATGGCTGATGGTTCCTGGGCTTTCAAGCCCGACGAAGACCTGGACAATGGCGTACATACTTTTAGCGTCACGATTACCGATCTTACCGGTAATACAGCTTCGTCATCGGCATTTACACTCACGGTAGGTACCCCGGCCCGTAACGTTGTGATTACTGACGATACAGGTAATCAGTCGGGCATTATCAACGACCAGGGCATCACTGACGATGCCAGGCCCACCATAAGTGGAGAGTCCGATCCTGGTTCTACCATCATTATTTACGATAACGGCACAGAAATCGGCACCACTACAGCTGACGCCGACGGCAACTGGAGTTTCACCCCTGCAACCGCGCTGGATGACGGGGAACATACCTTTACCGTTGACGTCACCGATCCGGCGGGCAACACCAGCCCGGCCACCAGCGCAGGGACCATCACCATCGACACCAGTACTCCTGCTGTGGCCGAAAACGTGATCATTTCATCCAACGACCAGCCGATCGCTGACGGCGCGTCCACGAAGGACAACACCCCGACCCTCAGTGGCGAGGCTGAACCGGGCAGCACCGTGGTGATTTATGACAACGGGACTGAGATCGGCACCGTCACGGCAGATGAAAACGGCAACTGGAGCTTTACCCCGGCGACCGCGCTGGATGACGGGGAACATACCTTTACCGTTGAGGTCACCGATCCGGCGGGCAACACCAGTCCGTCAACCAGTGCGGGGACCATCACGATCGATACCACCGATCCGGCGGCGGCAAGTGAAGTAACCCTCAGCGGCGACGACCAGCCGCTCGCCGATGGCGCGTCCACGAAGGACACCACGCCAACTGTCAGCGGCGAAGCCGAACCGGGCAGTACCGTGGCGATTTATGACAACGGGACTGAGATCGGCACTGTTACCGCTGACGCCGATGGCAACTGGAGCTTTACCCCGGCGACCGCGCTGGATGACGGGGAACATACCTTTACCGTTGACGTCACCGATCCGGCGGGCAATACCAGCCCGTCAACCAGCGCAGGGACCATCACCATTGACACCACCGCTCCGGCGGCGGCCAGTGAGGTAACCCTCAGCGGCGATAACCAGCCGCTCGTTGACGGCGCATCCACCCAGGACAACACGCCGACCCTCAGCGGCGAAGCCGAACCGGGCAGTACCGTGGTGATTTATGACAACGGTGTTGAAATCGGCAGCGTAACCGCTGACGCCGATGGCAACTGGAGCTTTACCCCGGAGACCGCGCTGGATGACGGGGAGCACGCCTTTACCGTTAACGTCACCGATGCGGCAGGCAACACCAGTCCGGCCACAGCGGCGGGCACCATCACCATCGATACCACCGCCCCGGCTGCGGCAAGCGAAGTGACCCTCAGCGGCGACGACCAGACGCTCGCCGATGGCGCATCCACACAGGACAACATGCCAACTGTCAGCGGCGAGGCCGAACCGGGCAGCACCGTGGTGATTTATGACAACGGCGTTGAGATCGGCACTGTTGCCGCCGACGCCGACGGCAACTGGAGCTTTACCCCGGAGACCGCGCTGGATGACGGGGAACATACCTTTACCGTTGACGTCACCGATCCGGCGGGCAACACCAGCCCGGCCACCAGCGCAGGAACCATCACCATCGATACCACCGCTCCGGCGGCGGCAAGTGAAGTAACCCTCAACGGCGGCGACCAGACGCTCGCCGACGGCGCATCCACCCAGGACAGCACCCCAACTGTCAGCGGCGAAGCCGAACCGGGCAGTACCGTGGTGATCTACGACAATGGCGAAGCAATCGGCACCGTCACGGCGGATGAAAACGGCAACTGGAGCTTTACCCCGGAAACAGCCCTGACCGACGGAGAGCACACCTTTACCGTTGACGTCACCGATCCGGCGGGCAACACCAGCCCGTCAACCAGCGCAGGGACAATTACGCTCGACACGACTGCCCCGGCGGCGGCCAGTGAGGTAACCCTCAGCGGCGGCGACCAGACGCTCGCCGATGGCGCATCCACCCAGGACAGCACCCCAACTGTCAGCGGCGAAGCCGAACCGGGCAGTACCGTGGTGATTTACGACAACGGGACTGAGATCGGCACCGTCACGGCAGATGAAAACGGCAACTGGAGCTTTACCCCGGCGACCGCGCTGGATGACGGGGAACATACCTTTACCGTTAATGTTACCGATCCGGCGGGTAACACCAGTCCGTCAACCAGCGCAGGCACCATCACGATCGACACCACCGCTCCGGCGGCGGCCAGCGAGGTGATCCTCAGCGGCGACGACCAGACGCTCGCCGATGGCGCATCCACTAAGGACAGCATGCCAACTATCAGTGGCGAGGCTGAACCGGGCAGCACCGTGGCGATTTACGACAACGGCGTTGAGATCGGCACTGTTACCGCCGACGCCGACGGCAACTGGAGCTTCACCCCGGCAACCGCGCTGACCGACGGAGAGCACGCCTTTACCGTTGACGTCACCGATGCGGCAGGCAACACCAGCCCGGCCACCAGCGCAGGGACCATCACCATCGACACCAGTGCTCCTGCTGTGGCCGACAACGTGACCATTTCAGCCAACGACCAGACGCTCGCCGATGGGGCGTCAACAAAAGACAACACCCCGACCCTCAGCGGCGAAGCCGAAGCGGGCAGTACCGTGGTGATTTACGACAACGGGACTGAGATCGGCACTGTTACCGCTGACGCCGACGGCAACTGGAGCTTTACCCCGGAAACCGCGCTGGACGACGGGGAGCACGCCTTTACCGTTGAGGTCAACGATCCGGCGGGCAACACCAGCCCGGCCACGGCGGCGGGCACCATCACCATCGACACCACCGCTCCGGCGGCGGCAAGTGAAGTAACCCTCAGCGGTGACGGCCAGACACTCGCCGATGGCGCATCCACAAAAGACAGCACCCCAACTGTCAGTGGGGAAGCCGAAGCTGGCAGTATCGTGGTGATTTACGACAACGGTGTTGAAATCGGCACTGTTACCGCTGACGCCGACGGCAACTGGAGCTTTACCCCGGCGACCGCGCTGGATGACGGGGAGCACGCCTTTACCGTTAATGTCACCGATGCGGCAGGCAACACCAGTCCGGCCACGGCGGCGGGCACCATCACCATCGACACCACCGCCCCGGCGGCGGCCAGCGAGGTGACCCTCACAGGCGACAATCAACCTCTCGCCGACGGAGCATCCACGAAGGACACCACGCCAACTGTCAGCGGCGAAGCCGAAGCCGGAAGTACCGTGGTGATTTACGACAATGGCGAAGCAATCGGCACCGTCACGGCAGATGAAAACGGTAACTGGAGTTTCACCCCGGAGACTGCGCTGGATGACGGGGAGCACGCCTTTACCGTTAACGTCACCGATCCGGCAGGCAACACCAGCCCGGCCACGGCGGCGGGCACCATCACCATCGACACTACCGCTCCGGCGGCGGCCAGTGAGATAACCCTCAGCGGCGACGACCAGTCTCTCTCCGATGGGGCGTCAACCCAGGACACCACGCCAACTATCAGTGGCGAAGCCGAACCGGGCAGCACCGTGGTGATTTACGACAACGGGACTGAGATCGGCACCGTCACGGCGGATGAAAACGGCAACTGGAGCTTTACCCCGGAAACCGCGCTGGATGACGGGGAACATACCTTTACCGTTAATGTCACCGATGCGGCAGGCAACACCAGCCCGTCGACTGC
Source organism: Atlantibacter hermannii (assembly GCA_900635495.1). Lineage (NCBI taxonomy): Bacteria > Pseudomonadati > Pseudomonadota > Gammaproteobacteria > Enterobacterales > Enterobacteriaceae > Atlantibacter > Atlantibacter hermannii. Next base: position 4,199,034 of record LR134136.1, read on the forward strand.
GGCAGGCTCCATCATTATTGACACTACGCCTCCTGGCGCGTCCGATATCGTTATTACCGATAATACCGGCCCTGTTTCCGGCACGATTACAGAGGGCGGCGTAACAGATGACACCACGCCAACAATAAGCGGCAAAACCGAACCGGGCAGCAGCGTGGTGATCCTCGACAACGGCGTGGCAATCGGCACGGTTATCGCTGACGCAGACGGCAACTGGAACTTCACCCCGGCAACCGCGCTGACCGACGGAGAGCACGCCTTTACCGTTGACGTCACCGATGCGGCAGGCAACACCAGCCCGGCCACCAGCGCAGGGACCATCACCATCGACACCAGTGCTCCTGCTGTGGCCGACAACGTGACCATTTCAGCCAACGACCAGACGCTCGCCGATGGGGCGTCAACAAAAGACAACACCCCGACCCTCAGCGGCGAAGCCGAAGCCGGAAGTACCGTGGTGATTTATGACAACGGTGTTGAAATCGGCAGCGTAACCGCTGACGCCGATGGCAACTGGAGCTTTACCCCGGAGACCGCGCTGGATGACGGGGAACATACCTTTACCGTTAATGTTACCGATCCTGCAGGCAATACCAGTCCGTCAACCAGCGCAGGCACCATCACGATCGACACCACCGCTCCGGCGGCGGCCAGTGAGGTAACCCTCAGCGGTGACGACCAGCCGCTCGCCGATGGCGCGTCAACCCAGGACAGCACGCCAACTGTCAGTGGCGAAGCCGAAGCTGGCAGTATCGTGGTGATTTACGACAACGGTGTTGAAATCGGCAGCGTAACCGCTGACGCCGACGGTAGCTGGAGTTTCACCCCGGAAACCGCGCTGGATGACGGCGAGCATACCTTTACCGTTAATGTTACCGATCCGGCGGGCAACACCAGTCCGTTGACTGCGGCAGGGACCATCACTATCGACACCACCGCTCCGGCGGCGGCAAGTGAAGTAACCCTCAGCGACGACGACCAGCCGCTCGCCGATGGCGCGTCAACCCAGGACAGCACGCCAACTGTCAGTGGCGAAGCCGAACCGGGCAGTACCGTGGTGATTTACGACAACGGCGTTGAGATCGGCACTGTTGCCGCCGACGCCGACGGCAACTGGAGCTTTACCCCGGAGACCGCGCTGGATGACGGGGAACATACCTTTACCGTTGACGTCACCGATCCGGCGGGCAACACCAGTCCGGCCACAGCGGCGGGCACCATCACGATCGATACCACCGCTCCGGCGGCGGCCAGTGAAGTAACCCTCAGCGGCGACAATCAGCCACTCGCCGACGGCGCATCCACAAAGGACACAACGCCAACTGTCAGTGGCGAAGCCGAAGCTGGCAGTATCGTGGTGATTTATGACAACGGGACTGAAATCGGCAGCGTCACGGCAGATGAAAACGGTAGCTGGAGTTTCACCCCGGAAACCGGGCTGACCGACGGGGAGCACGCCTTTACCGTTAATGTCACCGATGCGGCAGGCAACACAAGCCCGGCCACGGCGGCAGGCTCCATCATTATTGACACTACGCCTCCTGGCGCGTCCGATATCGTTATTACCGATAATACCGGCCCTGTTTCCGGCACGATTACAGAGGGCGGCGTAACAGATGACACCACGCCAACAATAAGCGGCAAAACCGAACCGGGCAGCAGCGTGGTGATCCTCGACAACGGCGTGGCAATCGGCACGGTTATCGCTGACGCAAACGGCCACTGGAGCTTCACCCCGGAGACGGCGCTGGATGACGGCGAGCACGCATTGACACTCACCATCACCGATCCGTCAGGCAATACCAGCAACAGCCTGCCAGCTGGCGTGATCGTTGTAGATACCAGCGCGCCAGCCGCCGCAACCTCGCTCCTGATTACCGATGACGTGGGTACTAAAACTGGCGCACTGACCAATGGCAGCGTAACGGATGACAGTAAACCGACCATCAGCGGCAAGGCTGAAAAAGGCAGCACCATCACTCTTTATGATGGTGAAACCGCTATGGGTACGACGACAGCCGATGCTGAGGGCAACTGGAGCTTCACGCCGGAAACGGCGCTTGGCGACGGGGAGCACAGCATTACTGTGAAAGTCACCGATGGGGCAGGCAATACCAGCGCGGCTTCGGACACCGTTGTCTTCACAGTCGACACCGTCGCGCAAGCGGCCAGTGATATGGTTATTACTGATAATGCCGGTAATCAAAAAGGCCCACTCAGCGATGGCGCGATGACGGATGACAATCAGCCCGTCATCAGCGGCAAAGCCGAAGCGGGCAGCACCGTGACGATCTTTAATGGAGATACCGTTCTCGGCACGACAACTGCCGATGAAACCGGTGCCTGGCAATTCACCCCAGCAACGCCCCTTAACGACGGCAGTTATGAAATTAGCGTTATCGTCACCGATAGTGCGGGCAATAACAGCGCAGCAAGCCCGACGATAGCGATAACGGTGGATACCACGGCCCCTGAAGGGGTGAAAGACGTGGCATTTATCGATGATGTCGGTTCGATAACAGGAAGTCTGGGCAATAACGGTGTCACGGATGACAGCAAACCGGCTATCAGCGGCACGGCGGATGCCAATAGCACGATCGCTGTTTTCGATAATGGTGTGGAAATCGGTACGGCAACATCAGATAGCGATGGCAAATGGAGCTTTATACCTGAAACGGCACTGAACGATGGCGAACACACCTTTACGTTTGTTGTCACCGATCCGCTCGGCCGGATAAGTGAAGAAAGCGCCGCTACGACACTCATCGTTGACACCGCCGCGCCAGCTACAGCGACCGCCATCAGTGTGAGTGATGACGTTGAAGGCGGTAAGTCAGGCCCCCTCATTAATGGCGATATCACCAACGATAACCAGCCGACAATCAGTGGTGAAGCGGAAGCGGGTAGCACGATCACGCTCTACGATGGCGATACCGTGATTGGCCAGGTGACTGCCGATGCGGAAGGCAAATGGCGTTTCACGCCGGAGACGGCGCTGGCGGAAGGTGAACATACGCTAACCGTTAAAGTAAGCGACGCGGCCGGAAATACCAGCGCAGCAAGTAGCGGTATCACGATTACTATCGATAGCCTCGCGCCTGCCAGCGCTTCTGACATCACCCTTAATGATGACGTTGGTTCGTCAAAAGGGACGCTTACTGACGGTAGCGTGACAGACGATAATAAGCCGACGCTGAGTGGCAAAGCTGAGAAAGGCAGCACCGTCACGATATATGACGGTGAAACCGCGATCGGAACGACCACCGCCGATGAACAAGGCCAGTGGCAATTTACACCTGACACCGCCCTGGCTGACGGTGAACACAGCTTCACCGTCAAAGTAACGGATACAGCAGGTAATACCAGCCCGGCCTCTTCTGCCCTCACGGTGACGGTCGATACGCTGGCACCCACTGCCCCGGTCATCGCTCAGGTGGACGATAATGTTGCGCCCGCTCAGGGCAGCGTCGAAAACGGGAAAGCGACCAACGATACGACGCCGACATTCTCTGGTACGGCTGAAGCGGGCAGCACCGTCACGCTTTACGAGGGCGATAAAATTATCGGCTCGGTCGTAACAGATGAAGACGGCAAATGGTTTTTTACACCGGATTCAGACCAGGCACTGACAGAAGGCGAACATCACATTACCGCCAGGGCTACGGATGCGGCGGGCAATGTAAGCGATGCCAGCGCGACCTGGTCCATCACCATTGATACCGCCATTTCAGACGCGGTCGTGACTATTTCAGGTATCTCAGACGATACCGGCATTGATAATCACGATTTCATTACCAGCGATGACCGGTTGATCATCACCGGTATGCTTGATAAAGCGCTGAACAGTGATGAATGGGTTGAGGTCAGCCTAGATAATGGGGCGACCTGGATCCGCGCCGTCACCAACGACACCAGCTGGACGGCAAATTTACAGGAGAGTGCGCTTGCGGAGGGCGATTACACTATTCAGGCACGCATCGTTGATCGGGCAGGCAACGTGGGGGATAGCGATTCCCACTTGCTCACTATTTCAAAATCATCAACGGCACCTGACGTGAAAGGGCTTTCCACAACGGTGAAAATCACTACCGATACCTCTCACGGCATTACCAGCGACAGTAAATACAGCCACAGCGAAACAGCAACCAATAGCGACATGATCACGCGCGATCGCAGCGTGACGATCAGCGGAACCTTAAGCGCATCATTGAGTGCGAATCAGTACCTTCAGATCACGCTGGACGGCGGTAATACCTGGACCACGCTTCTGGCTGGCGAGGGTAAAGACTGGAATTACATCCTGCCAACGGTCACTGCCAGCACCACGTTCACGTATAAGCTGCGGGTAACGGATGTGTTAGGGAATGTCGCAACCGATACCAGCTTCAATGACAGTTACAGCGTGACGATCGACATCAGTGCGCCAACCGCCATTAATACGGCGCCTGACGTGGCTAAATATGTCACCAGTGAAGAGGTATTTACCTTCGACAATACCACTTACGGAAAAGTGGAAGCGGGCACGGTGGTTTCACTCATCAATGACATCAACCGCAATGGTTCGTATCAGGAAGGAATCGACCAGATCATTGGCTATGCCACCGCTGACGCGGACGGTAACTGGAGTTTGACCACGTCTCTGCCGGCAGGCCCGCAAAACCTGGCTTTTGTCGTGTGGGATGCGGCAGGGAATTACTCCACGATGAGTTCCGTCACCAGCGTAGGCGTGACTGACGGCAGTAGCGGAAGTACCTCTATTACCGCTAACTGGGGAGGCACAACGGATGCAGAAAACCGCGGTTTAAACTCGGCGGCGGTGACGATTGGTCAGAATGGTTTGTGGTCATTCTTCCAGAGCGTGCGCGGCACCAGCGGAGGTAATACTGCTAACGCTGGTCGTGTTTACAATGCCCAAAACCGTGAGGATTATAATTCGACTTATCTGGCGGAACCCTCCACGACTAACGGCGCAGGCTACAACCTGGACGACGGATCGTATGGTCATTACATCAACTCAGCTGTTTTTGCCGATCTCAACCGCGATGGCTATACCGATGTGATGACACAGATTAGTAGTTACCAGAATAGTGGCCGCACGGCTTACTGGCTCCAGAACGCCGATGGTTCGTTCTCACCCAAAGTGCTTGATCAAGGCACCCTTAACCATCTGGGTGGCGTGATCGCTTACGATCGTGAAGGCGATGGTTATCTGGACTTCGTATTAGCGGATTCAGAAGCCGACTCCATCTCGTTTATTAAAAATAACGGCGGCACGCTGTCCTACGAAAAAGTGTCAGGAAAAGACAATGGTCATCCTGGCGGGGCAATACCGTCTAACTTAAGCATTCTTCATGAAGTCGGTGCAGTTGATATTGATAATAACGGCACGATCGATATTACGGCACACATTGATTACAACGGGAAAGGCGATCTCTTCCCCGGCAATGCATCCCGCGGTATGGGGATTATCTATAACCAAACTAACGGTACCAGTAAAACGACGTTTGGCGACGTTGGATACTATAAGGATGTTTTCCGCAACGATGGCGCGGACGACTACGGCAACCTTTCCATCTCGATGACTTATGCGGACTATAACGGCGACGGCTGGTTAGATTTATTCCTGAGCCGGGGCTCAAAAAATGGCAATAACAGCGATGAAAGCCGAATCTATCTGAACGATGGTACCGGCAAGCTAAAAGCAACGGACTCCGCTGCGCTATGGTTCGGCGATAACATGGACGGCGGCACCTCGCTGGCTGTGGACTGGAACCACGACGGTAAAATGGACTTGATTGAAGTTCCGCGCCAGTTGGGCAGCCCCAACAGCCCCATGCTCTACCTGAACCAGGGTAATAACAACTGGGCCGGGATTGGAAAAAGTCTTACCGGCAACACCACTTACACCAACATTACCGGCGCGGTAGCGCTTGACTATGACTGGGATGGTTCGATGGATTTGGTGCTATACCGTGCCGGATCCGATACCGGCGTCGTTGCCACCGATAACAATGCCCCAACGGTACTGGTGAAAAATACCAACATTGCGGCCGATGGCACTAGCTTGCAGATCCGCATCGTTGATGGAAACGGGATTAATACGTTCTACAGCAATACGGTAAAACTCTACAATTCGAAAGGCGAACTCGTCGCGACGCAGCTGATTAACCCGCAGGCTTCCGGTTCCAGCAACAGTATGGGGCTGGTGAGCTTCTTTGGGCTTGATCCGAATGAAGTCTATTCGGTTCAGTTGTTGCGTATTACGAATGGCACCGTCAATCACGTTGGCGCGACAAACAGCATTGGCGGATATACCAACGGTACCGTAAACCTGAACTGGGGCGGTCTGGTGACTCGCCAGGCGCATGATGCCTATGTGCTGACGGCGGAAAATACCGGCGACGCCAATAATACCGTTGGCGCTAACGGGATTATCGGGACCGGCTACAACGACACGTTCTTTAGTTCCGCAGGTGACGACACGTATAACGGCAGCGGCGGCTGGACACCACTGCCTAACGGCTTACAAACCTGGAGCGAAACGCAGGGCCTGGATATTGTTGATTACAGCCGTGCGCCGGGCGCGATAAATGCCAACTTACAGACGGGCATCGCAACCGGGCACGGTACAGACAAACTTATCAATATTGAAGGGTTGAAAGGTTCCGATGCCGCCGACACGTTTACCGATAATGCCGCTAACAACCTGTTTGAAGGCCGCGGTGGGAACGACACGTTCCACCTCCTTAACGGCGGTAATGACACCCTGCTCTACAATGTGCTGAAAGGCGCGGAAGGTAGCGGCGATGGTGGCAACGGTCATGACGTGGTATATGGATTTAACGTAGCAAATACTATTTCCAGCAATAACGCGGATATTATTGATATCAGTGAGTTAATTAACTATGTCGGCCCTGTTTCATTTACCGCCTCTGCTGACGGTACCAAAATGGAACTCGATTATGCGTCAAAAGGACTGGAGGATTACGTGAAAGTCGAGGTCGTTGGCAACGATACCGTTATCAGTATCGACCGGGACGGTAAGGGAACCGCCTTTACAGAGTTCACGCCGATTCTAACTCTGGCCAATACGCAGGCCGATCTGGTGGTATTGCTGCAAAATAATCAGTTGCTGGTCTAACCCGGACAGTGAGAATAAAAGGCAGCGGTATCCGCTGCCTTTTTATTTGGCTCATCCGATCAGTCAATCAAAAGTTGCATTATAATTAAATAAAACGAAAATCATTTCCACGATACAGAAAAAGGAGACACCCATGGTTGCCGCCGTTCCCGTTAAACGTGGAAAAAAACCTCGCACTGCCGCAGCTGCAGCCGCGCCGCAGGCTACCGGCCAGGTGCAGTCGCTGACGCGCGGGCTTAAGCTCCTTGAATGGATTGCTGAATCAAACAGCAGCGTCGCGCTGACCGAGCTTGCTCAGCAGGCCGGCCTTCCGAATTCAACGACCCACCGCCTGCTGACAACAATGCAGCAGTTGGGTTTTGTTCGTCAGGTGGGCGATTTGGGTCACTGGTCGATAGGCGCGCATGCGTTTATCGTCGGCAGCAGTTTTCTGCAAAGCCGCAATCTGCTGGCGATTGTGCATCCCATGCTGCGCAAACTCATGGAAGCCTCTGGCGAAACCGTCAACCTGGCTGTGCTGGATCAAAGCGATCATCAGGCGATTATTATCGATCAGGTGCAGTGTACGCAGTTGATGCGTATGTCCGCGCCTATCGGCGGTAAGCTGCCGATGCACGCATCAGGCGCAGGCAAAGCGTTTCTGGCGCAACTGCCTGAAGAGGATGTTACGGCATTGCTGCACCGCAAAGGGCTGCACGCCTACACCCACGCCACGCTGGTTTCCCCGGCGCATCTGAAAGAAGATTTGGCGCAAACCCGCAAGCGCGGTTACTCATTCGATGATGAAGAACACGCGCTTGGCTTACGCTGTGTGGCCTCGTGCATTTACGATGAGCACCACCAGCCGTTTGCGGCGATTTCGATTTCCGGCCCCATTTCCCGTATCACCGACGACCGGGTCACGGAACTGGGTGCGATGGCGATTAAAGCGGCGAAAGAAGTGACGCTGGCCTACGGTGGCGTGCGTTAATAACGAAACCGCCTCCTTCTCAGGAGGCGGCAATATCCGCAGATTGACGTGCGTAGCGCTGGCAAAAGCGCTGCCGCCGTCGGTAAGCGTAAACGTCTTCTACATGACCATGGCGAATACGTTCCTGTAGGGCACGCCAGTACTCCGCCTGGAACAGGTCGGCATGCATCTCCTCAAACAGCGGCTTAATGCGCGGATCGGCGCAAAGCCAGTGGCGGAACTCTTCAGGAAACACATCTCCCGGCGCCACGCTGTACCAGGGTTCAGCCGCCATTTCATCTTCAGGGTAACGCGGTGGCGGAATATCGCGGAAATTCACTTCGGTCATATAGCAAATTTCATCGTAGTCATAAAACACCACCCGACCATGCCGGGTAACACCGAAGTTTTTAAACAGCATATCGCCAGGAAAAATATTAGCGGCGGCCAGTTGACGGATAGCGTTGCCGTACTCTTCAATGGCATCCCTTAACTGCTGTCCTTGCACCTGTTCCAGCCAGAGGTTCAACGGCACCATACGGCGCTCGATATACAAATGGCGGATGGCGATCTTATCGCCCAGATCGGTGATTTTCTGCGGCGCTTCCTGTAACAGCAACGCCATGAGCGACGGATCGATTTGGCGTTTTTCCAGCACAAAGTTTTCAAACTCCTGCGTATCCGCCATGCGCCCCACGCGGTCATGCTCTTTGACCAGCTGATAACAGGCGCGCACATGGGCTTCGTCCATCTCTTTTTGCGGGGCGAATTTGTCTTTGATGACTTTGAAAACCCGGTCGAAGCCGGGCAGCGTGAACACCAGCATCACCATGCCGCGAATGCCCGGTGCTTCAATAAATTGTTCGTTGCTCTGTGCAAGGTAATTCAGGTATTCGCGATAACTTTCCGTTTTACCGTGCTTCTGGCAGCCAATCGCCATATACAGCTCAGCCGTGGTTTTGCCGGGAAGGATCTCACGCAGCCATTCCACCAGCGCAGCGGGCAGCGGCGCGTAAACCATAAAATAGGAGCGGGCAAAGCCAAACACGATGCTGGCTTCCGCCGGACGGGTTAAACAAGTGTCGATAAACAGCTCGCCGTCGTTGCTGCGGTGGATTGGCAGCAGAAACGGCAATGTGCCCGACGGCAGTACCAGCTTCGCCACCAGCCACGCCGCTTTGTTGCGGTAAAACAGTTCGTTGGCGACCTGCAAATGCACCTTATCCAGCATCTCCTCACCCAGCGTTTCGGTGAGATGATTGATGATGTATCCCACATCCCGCGCCAGATCCTCCCACGGCAGGCGCAGCGGCAAATCCTTCAATATGCGGGTAAGCAACGATGGCCAGCCCTGTTTAGGGTAAAAGTCTTTCGCCAGTGGTCGGGGAATGGTACGAAAGCGCCGTTCCGGCTGAGAACTAAAGATAAACAGCCGCTCCGGCGTCAGCGCCTGATGGTCGAATAAACGACAATAGACGGAGTTAAAGAAACTCTCGGCGATTTCAAAACGCGGATAGTCAGGCAGCAGTTCGGTGTAGTGCTTTTTAACCTGCAATAAAAAATCGGCGTCAGTGCTTTTGCCATGGGTAATGCAGCGCAGTTGTTCAACCACCAGGCCGACGTGATGATCGTACAAATGGATACGCTTTTTCATGGCCTGCTGAACAGCCTGCCAGTCCGCCTGTTCAAAGCGCTGCTGCGCCCCGGACGTGACTTCCAGAAACCGGCCGTACTGGGCGTCAAACCCTTGCAGAATAGTTTGCGCGATTAACAATTCGAGGCCACGCGACATAGCACTCTCCGTCAGGTATCGCAATAACGCCTCCTTCCGGGTGGGAAGGAGGCAGGCAGGATGATCAGAATTGGGATTCTTCAGTGGAGCCGGTCAACGCCGTTACCGAAGACGCCCCGCCCTGAATGATGGTGGTGACTTTATCGAAATAGCCGGTGCCCACTTCCTGCTGATGGGACACGAACGTGTAACCTTCCTTCGCTGCGGCGAATTCCGGCTCCTGAACGCGTTCCACATAGTGCTTCATCCCTTCGCCCTGTGCGTAGGCATGCGCCAGGTTAAACATGTTGAACCACATGCTGTGGATGCCCGCGAGGGTAATGAACTGGTACTTATAACCCATATCCGACAGTTCCTGCTGGAAGGTCGCGATGGTGTTGTCATCGAGGTTTTTCTTCCAGTTAAACGACGGCGAACAGTTATAGGCCAGCAATTTACCCGGGAATTTGGCATGGATGGCGTCCGCAAAGCGTCGTGCCTGCTCCAGATCGGGTTTGGAGGTTTCGCACCAGACCAGATCCGCATACGGTGCGTAAGCCAGGCCACGGCTAATCGCCTGTTCAATACCTGCGTGAGTACGGAAGAAACCTTCCGAGGTGCGCTCGCCGGAAATAAATTCGCGATCGTATTCGTCACAGTCGGATGTGATCAAATCTGCCGCGTCGGCGTCAGTCCGCGCGATAAGCAGCGTCGGCACGCCCATCACATCAGCGGCAAGACGTGCGGCAACCAGCTTCTGAATCGCTTCCTGAGTGGGAACCAACACTTTACCGCCCATGTGCCCGCATTTTTTCACCGATGCCAGCTGATCTTCGAAGTGAACGGCCGCTGCACCGGCTTCAATCATCGATTTCATCAGCTCAAACGCATTCAGTACCCCGCCAAATCCAGCTTCAGCATCCGCCACGATCGGCAGGAAGTAATCCACATAACGCGGATCGCCCGGCTCAATATTCGAGGCCCACTGGATCTGATCCGCGCGGCGGAAAGTATTATTGATCCGCTCGACCACCGCCGGGACGGAATTAGCCGGATACAACGATTGATCCGGGTACATGCTGGAAGCCAGGTTGGCATCCGCCGCGACCTGCCAGCCGGAAAGATAAATTGCCTCGATTCCTGCCTTCGCCTGTTGCAGCGCCTGACCGCCGGTCAGCGCGCCGAGGCTGTTCACATAGCCTTTCTTCGACTCGCCGTGCAGCAAACGCCACATTTTGGCTGCGCCCAGCTGAGCGAGCGTGCATTCCGGGTTAACCGAACCGCGCAGTTTCACCACCTCTTCCGCGCTATACGGGCGCGTGATCCCTTCCCAACGCGCCTGTTTCCACTCTTGTTCTAATTGTTGAATTTGTTGGGTACGAGTTGTCGTCATGTGCAGATGCTCCATAGGGTAGTTGTTATTGAGGGTAAATTACGCCAGTAAGCGGTAGCCCGGCAGGGTAAGGAAGTCGACCAGCTCGTCTGATGTGGTGATTTCCTCCATCAAACGCGCCGCATCAACAAAGCGGCCATGGCTGAAGCGATGTTCGCCAAGCTCTTCCTGGATGACTTGCATCTCTTCGGCCAGCATCTGGCGGAACAGCGCTTTCGTGACAGGTTTGCCATTGCTGAGCGTTTTTTCGTGGTGGATCCATTGCCAGATTGAAGTACGGGAGATTTCCGCCGTGGCGGCGTCTTCCATCAGGCCGTAAATAGGCACGCAGCCGTTGCCGGAAATCCAGGCTTCGATGTACTGCACCGCGACGCGAATGTTGGCGCGCATTCCCTCTTCCGTACGCTCGCCCGGGCATGGCTCCAGCAAGTCAGCAGCAGTAATCGGCGCATCTTCTTCACGCATAACGTGAAGCTGGTTTTTATTGCTGCCGAGCGCTTTATTGAAAACTTCCATCACGGTATCGCCCAGGCCTGGATGCGCAATCCAGGTGCCGTCATGACCGTTAGTCGCTTCGAGCTCTTTATCGGCTTTGACTTTGTTCAGCACCCAGTTGTTGCGCTCCGTGTCTTTGCTGGGGATAAACGCCGCCATGCCGCCCATGGCAAAAGCGCCGCGACGATGACAGGTTTTGATCAACAGGCGTGAGTAAGCGTTCAGGAACGGTTTTTCCATCGTTACGCTCTGGCGATCGGGCAGAACGCGGTCGGGATGGTTTTTTAACGTTTTGATATAGCTGAAAATGTAGTCCCAGCGCCCGCAGTTCAGCCCAACGATATGATCGCGCAGGGCATGCAGGATTTCGTCCATCTGAAAGACTGCCGGCAGGGTTTCAATCAATAAGGTGGCTTTAATGGTGCCGCGCGGCAGTTCAAAACGATCTTCCGCAAAGCTAAATACTTCGCTCCACCAGGCCGCCTCCTGCCATGACTGCGTTTTTGGCAGGTAAAAGTAAGGTCCGCTGCCCTTCGCCAGCAAGGCATCCACGTTGTGGAAGAAATAAAGCGCGAAGTCAAACAGACTGCCCGGAATGGCTTCGCCTTGCCAGGTGACGTGCTTTTCAGGCAAATGCAGGCCGCGAACGCGGCAAATCAACACAGCCGGGTCCGGTTTCAGTTGATAGATTTTACCGGCTTCATTGGTCCAGGAAATGGTTCCGCGGATCGCGTCGCGCAGGTTGATTTGGCCTTCAATCACTTTGCTCCAGCTGGGCGCCAGTGAATCTTCAAAGTCCGCCATAAAGACTTTTACATTAGCGTTCAGCGCGTTAATCACCATTTTGCGTTCTACCGGACCGGTGATCTCGACGCGACGATCCTGTAAATCCTGCGGAATACCACGGATCGTCCAGTCTGAATTTCTAATGGAAGCGGTTTCCGAAATAAAATCTGGCAACGTACCACTGTCGATTTCTGCCTGGATTTTTACGCGTTCGTTAAGCAACTGGTTACGCCTGGCGGTAAAGCGGCTGACCAGCTCAGAAAGAAACTCTACCGCGTCAGGGGTTAAAATCTCCCGCTCCTGGTCACCAAAAGGCTGCTCGAAGGTCAGATCGGTTGTCGTTGCCTGTTGTGTCATGCTCTTGATCCTCAATGTTGATCCAGTCCAGAAACTGCGCATTGCGAACGCGATCCCACGTGGGTATTTTTCGTTCAGCACAATTAAGACTACTCAAACATTTTCTAAAATCAAAAACAATTTCCATTTTCAAAATAAAAACAACACAACTTTATGAAATATAAAGCAAAAAAGTTATTAATTACCGAGAAGCCATTTTCAGAAACAAAAAAAGCACCCGAAGGTGCTTGTAATAAGGTGCTGAAACGCTTAATCGAGCGTCGGATTCATATGCCGCAGATCGTATGGCGTGATCTGATAGACGTAATAATTGAGCCAGTTGGTGAACAGCAAATTGCCATGGCTGCGCCAGGTCGCGCGCGGTTTATTTTGCGGATCGTTACCCGGGAAGTAGTTATAAGGCACTTCAGGCGTCAGACCGGCGTCCACATCCCGGAAGTATTCGCCAGCCAGCGTATCGGCATCGTATTCAGGGTGGCCCGTCACAAACGCGATGCGTTTGTCTTTGCTGCCGAACAGGTATGCATCGCCGCCTTCTGATTCTGCCAGGATCTCTAAATCGGTATAGTCGCGAATAAGCGCCGCCGGAAAATCGGCATAACGCGAATGCGGCGCAAGGAATGTGTCATCAAAACCTTTGGTCAGTAGCGCGTGGGGTTGCGTTATATAGTGCTCATAGACGCCTGACAACTTTTCCTGGCGCGTTTGTTTGGGAATGCCATACAGGATGTTCAGCGCGGCCTGGACAGCCCAACAGACAAATAATGTTGAGGTGACATGTTCTTTCGCCCACTCCAGCACCTGTTTGATCTGCGGCCAGTAGGCAACGTCATTGAATTCCACCAGGCCAAGCGGCGCGCCCGTGACGATAAGTCCGTCGAAGTTCTCGTGGCAGATATCTTCAAAATTACAGTAGAAGTTATTGAGATGCTCTGCCGGCGTGTTGCGGGACTCACGGGAATCGATACGTAACAGCTGGATATCGAGTTGCAGCGGGGAGTTCGACAACAATCGTAAGAACTGGTTTTCGGTCTCAATCTTCTTAGGCATTAAGTTAAGGATCAACACCTTAAGAGGACGAATTTCCTGAACACTGGCCCGCGATGTGGTCATGACGAACACATTCTCCGCGCGCAAAAAATTCACTGCTGGCAACTCATCAGGCACCCGAATTGGCATAACCTTTTATCCTCACTGCATACGTTTAAACGTTTAGACATCCAGATGCCTGACAATAACCAGGATTTAATCAAATGTCGAGCAGGCATGTAAAAGGTGAAAAATTTTCACCAACGGAAAAGCTCAGAACTAAAATGCATTTAGATGCGGGAGGATGATGGAAGAGCGATCGCAGAGTGATAAATAGCAAAGGCCCGATCATTCGATCGGGCCTTCTGTGTTATTTGAGGCGTGGCGTTTTATCTGCCCGTCGTACTCCCGGCTGCTGTTCAACAGCCTGAATGCGAACCAGCGGGTTTCTCCTTTCGGGAGGCGCTCGTTGTCAGAAAAACAAATACAAAAAAGCCTCATGCTTTCGCATGAGGCTTTCCTGCTTGTTTGATGCCTGGCAGTTCCCTACTCTCGCATGGGGAGACCCCACACTACCATCGGCGCTACGGCGTTTCACTTCTGAGTTCGGCATGGGGTCAGGTGGGACCACCGCGCTCTTGCCGCCAGGCAAATTCTGTTTCACCTGCCGCGTGCTTGCGCGCCGCCACAGATGTCTATCCGGTTAAGCTGAAAATTGTCTCTCACACCGCAACACCAAAACCACTCTGGCGTTGTAAGGTTAAGCCTCACGGCTCATTAGTACCGGTTAGCTCAACGCATCGCTGCGCTTACACACCCGGCCTATCAACGTCGTCGTCTTCAACGTTCCTTCAGGAGACTTAAAGTCTCAGGGAGAACTCATCTCGGGGCAAGTTTCGTGCTTAGATGCTTTCAGCACTTATCTCTTCCGCATGTAGCTACCGGGCAGTGCCATTGGCATGACAACCCGAACACCAGTGATGCGTCCACTCCGGTCCTCTCGTACTAGGAGCAGCCCCCCTCAATTCTCCAGCGCCCACGGCAGATAGGGACCGAACTGTCTCACGACGTTCTAAACCCAGCTCGCGTACCACTTTAAATGGCGAACAGCCATACCCTTGGGACCTACTTCAGCCCCAGGATGTGATGAGCCGACATCGAGGTGCCAAACACCGCCGTCGATATGAACTCTTGGGCGGTATCAGCCTGTTATCCCCGGAGTACCTTTTATCCGTTGAGCGATGGCCCTTCCATTCAGAACCACCGGATCACTATGACCTGCTTTCGCACCTGCTCGCGCCGTCACGCTCGCAGTCAAGCTGGCTTATGCCATTGCACTAACCTCCTGATGTCCGACCAGGATTAGCCAACCTTCGTGCTCCTCCGTTACGCTTTAGGAGGAGACCGCCCCAGTCAAACTACCCACCAGACACTGTCCGCAACCCGGATTACGGGTCCACGTTAGAACACCAGCCATTAAAGGGTGGTATTTCAAGGACGGCTCCACGCAGACTGGCGTCCACGCTTCGAAGCCTCCCACCTATCCTACACATCAAGGACCAGTGTTCAGTGTCAAGCTATAGTAAAGGTTCACGGGGTCTTTCCGTCTTGCCGCGGGTACACTGCATCTTCACAGCGATTTCAATTTCACTGAGTCTCGGGTGGAGACAGCCTGGCCATCATTACGCCATTCGTGCAGGTCGGAACTTACCCGACAAGGAATTTCGCTACCTTAGGACCGTTATAGTTACGGCCGCCGTTTACCGGGGCTTCGATCAAGAGCTTCGCGTTGCCGCTAACCCCATCAATTAACCTTCCGGCACCGGGCAGGCGTCACACCGTATACGTCCACTTTCGTGTTTGCACAGTGCTGTGTTTTTAATAAACAGTTGCAGCCAGCTGGTATCTTCGACTGGCTTCAGCTCCACGGGTAAACCGCTTCACCTACGTGCCAGCGTGCCTTCTCCCGAAGTTACGGCACCATTTTGCCTAGTTCCTTCACCCGAGTTCTCTCAAGCGCCTTGGTATTCTCTACCTGACCACCTGTGTCGGTTTGGGGTACGATTTCGTGTTACCTGATGCTTAGAGGCTTTTCCTGGAAGCAGGGCATTTGTTACTTCAGCACCGTAGTGCCTCGTCATCACACCTCAGCGTTAAAAGGTACCGGATTTACCTGGAACCTCCGCCTACATGCTTAAACCGGGACAACCGTCGCCCGGCCAACATAGCCTTCTCCGTCCCCCCTTCGCAGTAACACCAAGTACAGGAATATTAACCTGTTTCCCATCGACTACGCCTTTCGGCCTCGCCTTAGGGGTCGACTCACCCTGCCCCGATTAACGTTGGACAGGAACCCTTGGTCTTCCGGCGAGCGGGCTTTTCACCCGCTTTATCGTTACTTATGTCAGCATTCGCACTTCTGATACCTCCAGCAGACCTCACAGTCCACCTTCGACGGCTTACAGAACGCTCCCCTACCCAACAACACCTAAGTGTCGCTGCCGCAGCTTCGGTGCATGGTTTAGCCCCGTTACATCTTCCGCGCAGGCCGACTCGACCAGTGAGCTATTACGCTTTCTTTAAATGATGGCTGCTTCTAAGCCAACATCCTGGCTGTCTGGGCCTTCCCACATCGTTTCCCACT
Organism: Atlantibacter hermannii; assembly: GCA_900635495.1. NCBI lineage: Bacteria > Pseudomonadati > Pseudomonadota > Gammaproteobacteria > Enterobacterales > Enterobacteriaceae > Atlantibacter > Atlantibacter hermannii. The sequence goes on from LR134136.1 coordinate 4,215,599, forward strand.
TAACCATGACTTTGGGACCTTAGCTGGCGGTCTGGGTTGTTTCCCTCTTCACGACGGACGTTAGCACCCGCCGTGTGTCTCCCGTGATAACATTCTGTGGTATTCGTAGTTTGCATCGGGTTGGTAAGCCGGGATGGCCCCCTAGCCGAAACAGTGCTCTACCCCCACAGATGAATTCACGAGGCGCTACCTAAATAGCTTTCGGGGAGAACCAGCTATCTCCCGGTTTGATTGGCCTTTCACCCCCAGCCACAGGTCATCCCGCTAATTTTTCAACATTAGTCGGTTCGGTCCTCCAGTTAGTGTTACCCAACCTTCAACCTGCCCATGGCTAGATCACCGGGTTTCGGGTCTATACCCTGCAACTTAACGCCCAGTTAAGACTCGGTTTCCCTGCGGCTCCCCTATACGGTTAACCTTGCTACAGAATATAAGTCGCTGACCCATTATACAAAAGGTACGCAGTCACACCCCGAAGGATGCTCCCACTGCTTGTACGTACACGGTTTCAGGTTCTTTTTCACTCCCCTCGCCGGGGTTCTTTTCGCCTTTCCCTCACGGTACTGGTTCACTATCGGTCAGTCAGGAGTATTTAGCCTTGGAGGATGGTCCCCCCATATTCAGACAGGATGTCACGTGTCCCGCCCTACTCATCGAGCTCACAGCATGTGTACTTTCGTGTACGGGAGTATCACCCTGTACCCTGCGACTTTCCAGACGCTTCCACTAACACACATGCTGATTCAGACTCTGGGCTGCTCCCCGTTCGCTCGCCGCTACTGGGGGAATCTCGGTTGATTTCTTTTCCTCGGGGTACTTAGATGTTTCAGTTCCCCCGGTTCGCCTCGTTAACCTATGTATTCAGTTAACGATAGTGCAACGGATTGCACTGGGTTTCCCCATTCGGACATCGTCGGTTATAGCGGTTCATATCACCTTACCGACGCTTTTCGCAGATTAGCACGTCCTTCATCGCCTCTGACTGCCAGGGCATCCACCGTGTACGCTTGGTCGCTTAACCTCACAACCCGGAGCAGTTTCGCTCTGTGTTGCAAGTGTTTGAGAGACTCTGGCATGACATCATCATTTCCTGTTTCGGAGAAATGCGACGGCATGCCGTTTCAATTTTCAGCTTGTTCCGGATTGTTAAAGAGCAAATATCTCAAACGTGACTGATTCAGTCAGTTTTGAGATATCATCGGTAACGCCTTTCACTCATTACCAAGCAGGTGGCGTCCCTTAGGGGATTCGAACCCCTGTTACCGCCGTGAAAGGGCGGTGTCCTGGGCCTCTAGACGAAAGGGACATATCTTTCGCAGACACCCTGCTTCTTACATCTATCAGACAATCTGTGTGAGCACTGCGCGGGCTGTATCTTTAAGGTAAGGAGGTGATCCAACCGCAGGTTCCCCTACGGTTACCTTGTTACGACTTCACCCCAGTCATGAATCACAAAGTGGTAAGCGCCCTCCCGAAGGTTAAGCTACCTACTTCTTTTGCAACCCACTCCCATGGTGTGACGGGCGGTGTGTACAAGGCCCGGGAACGTATTCACCGTGGCATTCTGATCCACGATTACTAGCGATTCCGACTTCATGGAGTCGAGTTGCAGACTCCAATCCGGACTACGACGCACTTTATGAGGTCCGCTTGCTCTCGCGAGTTCGCTTCTCTTTGTATGCGCCATTGTAGCACGTGTGTAGCCCTGGTCGTAAGGGCCATGATGACTTGACGTCATCCCCACCTTCCTCCAGTTTATCACTGGCAGTCTCCTTTGAGTTCCCGGCCGGACCGCTGGCAACAAAGGATAAGGGTTGCGCTCGTTGCGGGACTTAACCCAACATTTCACAACACGAGCTGACGACAGCCATGCAGCACCTGTCTCACAGTTCCCGAAGGCACCAATCCATCTCTGGAAAGTTCTGTGGATGTCAAGACCAGGTAAGGTTCTTCGCGTTGCATCGAATTAAACCACATGCTCCACCGCTTGTGCGGGCCCCCGTCAATTCATTTGAGTTTTAACCTTGCGGCCGTACTCCCCAGGCGGTCGACTTAACGCGTTAGCTCCGGAAGCCACGCCTCAAGGGCACAACCTCCAAGTCGACATCGTTTACGGCGTGGACTACCAGGGTATCTAATCCTGTTTGCTCCCCACGCTTTCGCACCTGAGCGTCAGTCTTTGTCCAGGGGGCCGCCTTCGCCACCGGTATTCCTCCAGATCTCTACGCATTTCACCGCTACACCTGGAATTCTACCCCCCTCTACAAGACTCAAGCCTGCCAGTTTCGGATGCAGTTCCCAGGTTGAGCCCGGGGATTTCACATCCGACTTGACAGACCGCCTGCGTGCGCTTTACGCCCAGTAATTCCGATTAACGCTTGCACCCTCCGTATTACCGCGGCTGCTGGCACGGAGTTAGCCGGTGCTTCTTCTGCGGGTAACGTCAATCGACGCGGTTATTAACCGCATCGCCTTCCTCCCCGCTGAAAGTACTTTACAACCCGAAGGCCTTCTTCATACACGCGGCATGGCTGCATCAGGCTTGCGCCCATTGTGCAATATTCCCCACTGCTGCCTCCCGTAGGAGTCTGGACCGTGTCTCAGTTCCAGTGTGGCTGGTCATCCTCTCAGACCAGCTAGGGATCGTCGCCTAGGTGAGCCGTTACCCCACCTACTAGCTAATCCCATCTGGGTTCATCTGATGGCAAGAGGCCCGAAGGTCCCCCTCTTTGGTCTTGCGACGTTATGCGGTATTAGCTACCGTTTCCAGTAGTTATCCCCCTCCATCAGGCAGATCCCCAGACATTACTCACCCGTCCGCCACTCGTCAGCGAAGCAGCAAGCTGCTTCCTGTTACCGTTCGACTTGCATGTGTTAGGCCTGCCGCCAGCGTTCAATCTGAGCCATGATCAAACTCTTCAATTTAAAGTTTGATGCTCGTGAATTAAACTTCGTAATGAATTACGTGTTCACTCAGAGACTTGATAATTCTATTTGTACCCGGAGGTACTGAGATATCAATCCTGCGAGTGCCCACACAGATTGTCTGATAAATTGTTAAAGAGCAGTTGCGACGCGGCTTTCAGCTCACTGTCGCGAGGTGGCGTATATTACGCTTTCCTCTTTCAGAGTCAACCCTGAATTTCAGGATTTTTCTCTTTCATCGCCGCCGTTACTTTGTGATGTTGTTCACATGTTCCGTGTCGATGGAGGCGCATTATAGGGAGTTCTTTTGGCACCGCAACAGGAAAATGACAGAAAAATGACTGACTGCTGCATTCCACAGCAAAACCCCGCCTTATACCCATTTACACACAGAGTTATCCACACCAGACCGAAACCCCAAAAATTTGCGAGCGTTGCGCAAACGTTTTCGTTACAATGCCCGCGCTAAAACAAGGATGCCCCGCGAGGGGCGTTAGCTGAGTTTTTCCCGAAAAATTCAGCTAACGCTCTCTGTAATCGTCAAATCCAGGGGATTTACCATGCAACAACGTCGTCCAGTACGCCGCGCTTTGCTCAGTGTTTCTGATAAAGCCGGTATTGTCGAATTCGCTCAGGCTCTTTCCCAACGCGGTGTCGAGCTGCTTTCTACAGGCGGCACAGCCCGGCTGTTAGCAGATAAAGGCCTGCCGGTAACCGAAGTGTCTGACTACACCGGTTTTCCTGAGATGATGGACGGACGCGTCAAAACGCTGCACCCCAAAGTCCACGGTGGCATTCTGGGCCGTCGCGGCCAGGATGACGCGATCATGGCTGAACATGCCATCGCGCCGATTGATATGGTGGTCGTCAACCTTTACCCCTTCGCACAAACCGTGGCCCGCGAAGGCTGCTCGCTTGAAGATGCGGTTGAGAATATCGACATCGGCGGTCCAACCATGGTGCGCTCTGCCGCCAAAAACCATAAGGACGTGGCCATCGTTGTCAAAAGCAGCGACTACTCCGCCATTATTAATGAAATGGATACCAATGACGGCTCCCTGACGCTGGATACCCGTTTCGACCTCGCGATTAAAGCTTTCGAGCACACTGCCGCCTATGACAGCATGATCGCCAACTACTTTGGCAGCCTGGTGCCGGCCTATCACGGCGATACCAAAGAACCCTCTGGTCGCTTCCCCCCGCACGCTGAATCTGAACTTCATTAAAAAGCAGGATATGCGCTACGGCGAGAACAGCCATCAGAACGCTGCTTTCTATATAGAAGAAGAAATTAAAGAAGCCTCGGTTGCTACCGCGACGCAGGTGCAAGGCAAAGCGCTTTCCTATAACAACATCGCCGATACCGATGCGGCGCTGGAATGTGTGAAAGAGTTTAACGAGCCCGCGTGCGTAATTGTGAAGCACGCCAACCCCTGTGGCGTAGCGGTAAGCACTTCTATTCTGGACGCCTACGATCGCGCCTACAAAACCGACCCGACCTCCGCGTTTGGCGGCATTATCGCCTTCAACCGCGAGCTGGATGCGGAAACGGCGCAGGCCATCATCTCTCGCCAGTTCGTTGAAGTGATTATTGCCCCGTCGGCTTCAGAAGAGGCCCTGAAAATCACTGCCGCGAAACAGAACGTACGCGTGCTGGTTTGCGGCCAGTGGGCGGAACGCGTGCCGGGCCTGGACTTTAAACGCGTGAACGGCGGCCTTCTGGTACAGGACCGCGATCTGGGTATGGTGACAGAAGCCGACCTGCGCGTGGTGACCAAACGCCAGCCGAGCGAGCAGGAACTGCGTGACGCGCTGTTCTGCTGGAAAGTTGCGAAGTTCGTGAAATCGAACGCCATCGTCTATGCCAAAGAAAATATGACCATCGGCATCGGCGCAGGCCAGATGAGCCGCGTCTACTCCGCGAAAATTGCAGGTATTAAAGCGGGTGACGAAGGGCTGGAAGTGAAAGGCTCTGCCATGGCCTCTGACGCCTTCTTCCCGTTCCGTGACGGCATTGATGCCGCTGCCGCCGTGGGCGTTAGCTGCGTCATCCAGCCTGGCGGTTCTATTCGTGACGATGAAGTCATTGCCGCCGCGGACGAACATGGCATCGCCATGATCTTTACCGATATGCGCCACTTCCGCCATTAAGGATCTGACAATGAAAGTATTAGTAATCGGCAACGGCGGGCGCGAACACGCGCTGGCCTGGAAAGCGGCCCAGTCGCCGCGCGTATCGACTGTCTTTGTCGCACCCGGTAACGCCGGAACCGCGCTGGAACCCACGTTGCAGAACGTCGCGATTAACGCCACAGACATCGACGGACTTTTGCACTTTGCGCAAAATGAAAAAATCGATTTGACCATCGTCGGTCCGGAAGCGCCGCTGGTGATTGGCGTAGTGGATGCGTTTCGCGCCGCCGGGCTGAAGATTTTCGGGCCAACGCAGGGCGCGGCGCAACTGGAAGGTTCAAAAGCCTTCACGAAAGACTTCCTGGCACGCCATAACATCCCTACAGCGGAATATCAGAACTTTACTGAGGTTGAACCTGCGCTGGCCTACATTCGTGAGAAGGGTGCGCCGATTGTCATCAAAGCCGACGGCCTGGCAGCAGGGAAAGGTGTCATTGTGGCGATGACGCTGGAAGAAGCTGAGTCTGCAGCGCGCGATATGTTAGCCGGAAATGCTTTTGGCGACGCGGGTCACCGTATCGTGGTGGAAGAGTTTCTGGACGGCGAAGAGGCCAGCTTTATTGTGATGGTCGACGGCGAACATGTTGAACCGATGGCGACCAGCCAGGATCATAAACGCGTTGGCGATGGCGATACCGGCCCCAATACAGGCGGTATGGGCGCTTATTCCCCTGCCCCGGTCGTCACTGCGGATGTCCACCAGCGCACCATGGAGCGCATTATATGGCCTACCGTGCGCGGTATGGCGGCGGAAGGCAATACCTACACCGGCTTCCTGTATGCCGGTCTGATGATCGACAAACAGGGTAATCCGAAGGTTATTGAATTTAACTGTCGCTTTGGCGATCCGGAAACTCAACCGATTATGCTGCGTCTTCAGTCTGATTTGGTAGAGCTATGCCTTGCCGCATGCGAGGGCAAATTGAATGACGTGAAATCTCGGTGGGACACGCGCCCATCGCTGGGCGTCGTGATGGCGGCAGGCGGTTATCCGGCCGACTACCGTACCGGCGATGAAATCCATGGTCTGCCATTAGCAGACGTCGTCGACGGTAAGGTATTTCATGCGGGCACAAAACTGGCGGATGACGATCGGGTGTTAACCAACGGCGGACGCGTGCTTTGCGTCACCGCACTGGGAGACACCGTCGCACAGGCCCAGCAGCGTGCTTATGCGCTAATGAAAGATATCCACTGGGACGGCAGCTTTTGCCGCCATGATATCGGCTATCGCGCGATTGAGCGTGAAAACGCGAAGTAATGACCAGCCGCCTTCGGGCGGCTTTTTTATTGCGTCAGAATGTCGCTGCTTTCGGTTGCCAGTGACAATAGTCCTGATTCGCCACCAGCAGTAACTGTGTTCCATCCGCCGCTTCCAGCCATGCAATGCTGACCTCAAGAGAGGAGTGCGCCTGACGGCGTTCAATATGGCTTATTGCTCTGTCATCCAGCGCGGGTTGAAGGGTTTCACCTTCGCAGGTCGTTACCGTGCGATTCGCATGCCAGCGCCCTTGTCTCAGTACCACTTTCCCGGCGCGTAATGCATCGCTGGTTGAGCGCATCTGCTGGGTCTGATAACGGTATAACGCAATATCATCATCCGAGAGCTGCTGCTTCTGACCGTCTACTTCGCGCTGCATAAAGCTCAGCTCGCCGTGGTCGTCAAAACGCACCTTCACATGCTCAGGCGATTTTCCATAACTATTGGTTTCAATAAACGAGAGCGTATCGCCCTGCCAGCGATATTCGCGGGTCGTGGTGTTGCCCGCTCGCCATGGGCTGAATACCACCAGCATTCGCACCGCGTCGTTGCTGTCGTCTTTGCGCCAGATACGCACCGCGCCCTGATCGGCGGCATAGCCGCTGGCGGTAAAAGGAGGAAGCGTGGTGTGGCGGCTACAGGCAGTGAGCAGCAGGACGCCAGCCGCCAGGGCCAGCGAGCGGCAGGTAAACAAAAGGGGCGACGTCGCCCCTTCGTTAAAACCTTTTGCTGTCACAGCGAATTACTTAACAGCGTCTTTCAGTGCTTTACCAGAAACAAATGCCGGCACGTTTGCTGCGGCGATTTTGATTTCTTTACCGGTCTGCGGGTTGCGGCCAGTACGCTCAGCGCGGTGGTTCACTTTGAAGGTACCAAAACCAACCAGTTGTACAGCATCGCCTTCTTTCAGAGACTCAGTAATTGCAGCCAGAGTAGATTCCAGTGCTGCTTTAGCCTGGGTTTTAGACAGGTCAGCCTTGTCTGCAATTACATCAATCAATTGAGTCTTATTCATAAGTTATCCTTACAATGTGTTTATCGCTTGCTAAGCATCGAGTGCGACGAAAATGCCAGAAAAGCACTCTCCTGCATACACGCACCGATAGCCACTTTTTTTCGCCTCCCAAATGTAGACCAGACGGGGGGCCAATTGGAAGCCTTCCGGTGAGACAAAACACGTGATAAGTCACGTTTTATTGTCTCATTGCTGCAAATTTATACCGATATTACTTGTTCCGTCTTCACGCAGGTCTGCACGCAGACCCTTGATAAGCTCTACGTCGCGCTCTTCACAGTCAGCCAGCAAGCGGAAAATCTCCCACTGGATGTCCCATTCCTGCTCAACAGCCGGGTTGGCTTTCAGCTCGTCATCCGTCATTTCGCGGCCTGCCTGAGACATCTCCAGCATAGCCACTGTGGTTATCGACGCTTTACTGACTTCAATCGCATGTTCCAGCGTTTCGCCGCTAAGACGGGAGTGCACCAGTTCGCTAAGGGCGACACAGGCATCAATAGCGGGATAGACACCGTAAATATCGTAGTCATCCGCAGCGGGAATTGCCTCTTCGAGTTTATCGAGTTGAGAGTCGAAATTCACCTTCGCATCCTTTACCGTCAGCGTTTCCCAGATCAAATCCAGAATACGGCGGTATAAATGCGCATCACCATACGCGGTTTGTTGGCAAAAAATAGCGTAGTTAGGATACATACGCTCGCAAAGCGACGCCATAAAGGTCACATGCTGCCAGCTTTCCAGCTTTTCCAGGCGCAGGTGAATCGGGTTTTGTAACATAGTGAACTCTCATAAACCGAATATTGAGCGGGAGTGTACCTGAATCACCCCTGAATTTCCTGCCAACGAACAAAGGCCCGGCGTCCCGACGCTACCGCATCGGCCCAGCGCGTCGGTTCAGGCAGCCGGTAACCCGCCATGCAGCGCTGAACCCACAATAGCGCGCTATCCTGGCTTACACGATGCCCGGTTGCGATGAATAAAGGATTACAACGTTTTTTACTGCGCCAGACCCATGCCAGCTGTTCGCCTTTATCCATAAGCGGCGCAAGCGCGCCCAGCTCTTCATCCAGAGGCTCAAACTTGCCGCACAGGCGTTTTTTCGCCACGCCGATAGTCGGTACATCGACCAGCAAGCCAAAATGGCTGGCAACGCCCAGACGGCGAGGATGCGAAATACCGTGCCCGTCCACAAACAAAAGATCGGGCTTTTGCGACAGCATATCCCACGCTTTCAGCAGCGCGGGATATTCACGGAAGGATAAGAAGCCAGGAATATACGGCATGGTGGTGGCAATACGCGCCACCTGATATTCCACTAATTCCAGAGAGGGGTACTTGAGCAACACCATTGCCGCCCGCGTCACTTCACCGCCTTGTTCAAACCCAACATCCGCACCGGCTATCAAACGCGGTGGATCCTGTAACAACTGATCCTCCCGGATCACTTGCGATGCCAGTTCCCGTTGTTGATCGCGTAGCGTAGCGAGATCCATGCCCCCTCCTCAGTATTATTTGTGGTAAGGCTCCGATAAGCGATGTACCGCCTCAACAAACGCGCCTGCGTGTTCTGGCGGCACGTCCTGGTGAATACCGTGCCCAAGATTAAAGACGTGACCTTCGCCCTGGCCGAAACCTGCAAGTATAGACGCGACTTCCTGTTCGATGCGTTCCGGCGTCGCGTAGAGCATGGACGGGTCCATATTTCCCTGCAGGGCGACTTTATCGCCTACGCGTCGACGCGCATCAGCGATATCGGTGGTCCAGTCAAGACCCAGCGCGTCACAACCGGTTTCCGCCATCAGCTCCAGCCACTGACCGCCGCCTTTGGTAAACAGCGTCACGGGGACGCGTTTGCCGTCCTGTTCACGCAGCAGGCCATCGACGATTTTATGCATGTAATATAAAGAGAACTGTTGGTAATCGCGCCCGGTCAACACGCCGCCCCAGGTATCGAAAATCATCACCGACTGCGCTCCCGCGCGAATCTGGGCATTGAGATAAAGCGTCACGCTCTGCGCCAGCTTATCCAGCAGGTTATGCAGCGTTTGCGGCTCGGCATACATCATTTTCTTGATCACGGTGAACGCTTTGCTGCTTCCGCCTTCCACCATGTAGGTCGCCAGCGTCCAGGGGCTGCCGGAGAACCCGATTAACGGCACCTGGCCTGCCAGGTTATGACGAATGGTGCGTACCGCATCCATCACGTAACGCAGTTCCTGCTCCGGATCGGGGATGGGTAATTTATCCACGTCGGCTTTACAGGTAATCGGCGACGTGAAACGCGGGCCTTCGCCCGTTTCAAAGTACAGCCCTAAGCCCATGGCGTCAGGAATGGTCAAAATGTCCGAAAAGAGAATCGCCGCATCCAGCGGGAAACGACGCAGCGGCTGGAGCGTCACTTCACAGGCAAGTTCCGGATTTTTACACCAGTGACATAAAGTCCCCGGCTTCTGCGCGGGTGGCCTTATATTCCGGTAAATAGCGGCCGGCTTGTCTCATCATCCATACCGGCGTGACGTCTACGGGCTGGCGCAGCAGCGCACGGAGGTAACGATCGTTCTTCAGTTCGGTCATTTTTGCATTTCCTTAAGCGACAAGGGGCCAGTGTATCACGAGCCGTACTCTGCCCGGCACAGTGCCACCGTATCTTCAATTAAGCGGCGAGCGACGGTGCCCGGCGGGGGCAGCAAAGGCAAGTCATCAAAGCGATACCAGCCTGCGTCCAACAATTCTTTGTTATCGATCTGGAGTTCGCCGCTGTCGTATTCCGCCATAAATGCGGTCATCAGCGACTGCGGGAAAGGCCAGGGTTGAGAAGTCACGTAACGTAAGTTCTTCACGCGGATCCCGCTCTCTTCCATCACCTCGCGCGCCACGGCCTGTTCCAGGGTTTCCCCCACTTCGACAAAGCCTGCCAGCACGGTATACAAGCCGTTGCGGTGACGGTTATGTTGAGCCAGCAGGATTTTATCCTGGTGGCGGATTGCCACAATGATACAAGGGGAAATTTGCGGGTAATATCGCTGACGACAGTGGTTACACAGCATCGCCCATTCAGTTTACTGGGATGCATTTCATGGCCGCAATAGCCGCAGAATTTGTGGGCGCGGAAAAACTCTGCTAATTGCACTCCCCTGCCCGCCAGTTGAAACAGCCCGGCATCCTGATCGATGACCTGACGAACCGACCCCATATCCTGGCGTTTACCCTGACGAACCAACCAAACCGGCTCGTCTTCCCATAAGCCGATTTGCGCCGCCATCTGCCCGGTCAGGCCGAAATTTTCAGCATTACCGTGAGGCAACTCTCCCTTTGGTAACCATAATTTTTGTTCATGGCTGACTATCCACCAGCCATAGTCTATTTTTTCTATTAGCCGTTCCATAATCGGTTGCACTACCTCAGCTTCACTGGCATGTTGTTTACATTATTTTTACATTTTTGGGTTACTGAACAATTTTATTTTATAACTTACGGAGTCAATCATGCTGAATCAGCTGAAGAGCCTGACAGAACGCGTCGGTGGTAGTAACGAACTGGTCGATTACTGGCTCAATGCCCGCAACCACCTGCTGGTCTCCTATTACAAATTAGTGGGCATTAAACCGGGTAAAGAGGCGGTTACAGCGTTAGATGAAAAAGCGCTGGATGATTTTTGCCATGCCCTGGTTGATTACCTTTCCGCAGGCCATTTCAGTATTTACGAGCGCATCATCAGCGAAATGGAAGGCACCAGCCCCCTGTTGGCCGCTACCCAAATTTACCCCCTTCTGGAAGCGAACACCCAGGAAATTATGGATTATTACGACAGCCATCTGGAAAGCGCTATCGACCATGATAACTACCTGGATTTCCAGACGGCATTATCAGACATTGGCGAAGCGATGGCGTCACGTTTCGCGCTGGAAGATAAGCTGATCGTACTCGCCTTTGATAACGATCTGAAAGAAAGCGCTAACGACGATACCGTGATTGCACGCCCGGCTTGAACTCCGGATCGTTAACGCGTAGTTTATTTGTGCCCTTGATTACTGACGCGACTCGCCAGTAATCAAGATTTTTCTTGTCGGAGTGCCCAGTGCGCAAGCACGGGCTGAGACCGTTAATTCGGGATCCGCGGAACCTGATCAGGCTAATACCTGCGAAGGGAACAAGAGTAATTCAGCATTAACCTGCCGCGTTGCGCGCCTGTATTACGATCGCCGCGCATCTCATTACAGGTTCTGTTACTCCCTCCCGTTGTTCTGACAAGCCCTTTCCTGCTCATTAACTGGAACGCGCTATGTCTGCTACTACTAAACCCAACCGTCGCGAAACCCGCGCCCGGGCCCAACATTTTATCGACACGCTGGAAGGCACCGCTTTCCCGAATTCGTCACGCATTTATCTTTCCGGGACACGCGATGACATCCGGGTACCGATGCGTGAAATTCACCTGAGCCCGACGCTGACTGGCGGCAGTCAGAATGCGCCACGCTATGAACCGAACGAACCTGTCCCGGTGTATGACACCTCTGGCCCTTATGGCGATCCGGCGGTGCAAATAGATGTCCACGCCCGGTCTTAGCAAATTGCGCAGCCGCTGGATTGCTGAACGCGGCGACACTGAACCTCTTACTGCCTTAAGTTCTGCCTACACCCGCGAGCGCCTGGCGGATGAGGGTTTGGACACGCTGCGCTTCACCGGCCTGTTAACCCGCTCCGCGCCAAAGCGGGCCAGCGCGTTACGCAGCTGCACTACGCCCGTCAGGGCATCGTGACCCCGGAAATGGAGTTTATCGCCATCCGTGAAAACATGGGCCGCGAACGTATCCGCGGTGCCGTCCCTGCGCCAGCAGCATCCCGGCGAAGGCTTCGGCGCGCGCCTGCCGGAGAACATCACGCCGGAATTTGTGCGTGACGAAGTGGCTGCCGGGCGCGCCATTATTCCGGCCAACATCAATCACCCTGAATCGGAGCCGATGATCATCGGGCGCAACTTCCTGGTGAAGGTGAACGCCAATATAGGCAACTCTGCCGTTACCTCATCCATTGAAGAAGAGGTCGAAAAACTGGTCTGGGCAACCCGCTGGGGCGCTGACACGGTGATGGACCTTTCCACCGGGCGTTATATCCATGAAACCCGTGAATGGATCCTGCGTAATAGCCCAGTGCCGATCGGCACAGTGCCGATTTACCAGGCGCTGGAGAAGGCCAACGGGATCGCCGAAGACCTCAGTTGGGAAATGTTCCGCGACACGCTACTCGAGCAGGCGGAACAGGGTGTCGATTACTTCACCATCCACGCAGGCGTGCTGCTGCGCTACGTGCCGATGACCGCAAAACGCCTGACGGGCATCGTCTCGCGTGGCGGCTCTATCATGGCGAAATGGTGCCTGTCTCATCACAAAGAAAACTTCCTTTACGAGCATTTCCGCGAGATTTGCGAAATCTGCGCGGCCTATGATGTCTCGCTATCGCTTGGCGACGGCCTGCGCCCCGGCTCTATTCAGGACGCAAACGACGAGGCGCAATTCGCTGAGCTCCACACGCTTGGCGAGCTGACAAAAATCGCCTGGGAATATGATGTGCAGGTGATGATTGAAGGCCCGGGCCACGTGCCGATGCAGATGATCCACCGCAACATGACCGAAGAGCTGGAACACTGCCATGAAGCGCCGTTCTATACACTCGGCCCGCTGACCACCGACATCGCGCCCGGTTACGACCATTTCACGTCCGGGATTGGCGCCAGCCATGATCGGCTGGTTCGGCTGTGCCATGCTCTGCTACGTGACGCCAAAAGAGCACCTCGGCCTGCCGAATAAAGAGGATGTGAAACAAGGGCTCATCACCTACAAAATCGCGGCCCACGCCGCAGACCTCGCCAAAGGCCATCCGGGCGCGCAGATCCGCGATAACGCCATGTCTAAAGCGCGCTTCGAATTCCGCTGGGAAGACCAGTTCAATCTGGCGCTCGATCCGTTCACTGCCCGTGCGTATCACGACGAAACGCTGCCGCAGGAATCCGGCAAGGTGGCGCACTTCTGCTCCATGTGCGGCCCCAAATTCTGCTCAATGAAAATCACCCCAGGAAGTCCGCGATTACGCAGCGGCACAAGAGCGCGAAGCGGGCCTCAGCGATATGGCGAACAGCTTCCGTGCAAAAGGCGGCGAAATCTATTTGCGTCAGGAGGAAGCCGAATGATTCAGCCATTATTTCCCCCCCGTGCCAAAACGGCTAGGGTTATATCCGGTCGTTGACAGCGTGGAATGGATTGCGCGCCTGCTCGATGCGGGCGTCCGCACCCTGCAACTGCGCATTAAAGATAAGTCGGAAGAGGATGCCGAGGGCGCAGTGATCGATGCCATCGCGCTCGGCCACCGTTATCAGGCGCGGCTGTTTATTAATGATTACTGGCGTCTGGCGATTAAGCATCAGGCTTACGGCGTGCATCTGGGCCAGGAAGACCTGGCTGGCGCCGATCTCGAGGCGATTCACGCCGCCGGTTTACGGCTGGGCATTTCCACCCACGACGATATGGAAATCGACGTGGCGTTAACGGTGCGCCCCTCTTACGTTGCGCTCGGGCATGTATTCCCGACCCGGACCAAAAACATGCCCTCGTCTCCACAGGGCCTGGAACAACTGACCGCCCACGTTCAGCGACTGGGGGATTACCCCACGGTCGCCATCGGTGGCATTTCTCTTGATCGTGCCCCGGCGGTGCTCGCGACCGGCGTTGGCAGTATTGCGGTCGTCAGCGCCATTACCCAGGCGGCCGACTGGCAATCCGCACGGCACAGCTACTGGCGCTGGCGGGAGCAGGCAATGAATGACCGTGATTTTATGCGTTATAGCCGACAGATCCTGCTGGAAGATATCGCCATTGACGGTCAGCAGCGCCTCAAGCGTGCGCGCGCACTGATTATCGGCCTCCGGCGGCTGGGCTCGCCGGCAGCGCTGTACCTGGCGGGCGCAGGCGTCGGCACGCTGATTCTGGCAGATGACGATGTGGTGCACTTAAGCAATCTCCAGCGCCAAATCCTGTTCACCGCCCAGGATATCGGACAGGGCAAAGCGTCAGCCAGCCAGCGCCGTCTGCAACAGTTGAATGCGGATATCACTGTCGAGGCGCTGCCGCTGCGCCTGTCCGGCGAGGCGTTATCCAGCTCCATCGCTGGTGTCGATGTGGTGCTGGATTGCAGCGATAACATGACCACGCGCCAGGCCGTCAACGCCGCCCTGCGTGGCGCTGGATAAACCGCTGATCAGCGCCAGCGCCGTAGGGTTCGGCGGACAGCTCATGGTACTTACACCCCCATGGCGACACGGCTGCTACCGCTGTTTATGGCCGGATGCGGCAGAACCGGAGCGCAACTGCCGCACCGCTGGCGTTCTCGGCCCGGTGGTTGGTGTTATGGGTACGTTGCAGGCGCTGGAAGCGATAAAGCTGCTGAGCGGTATTGCCAGCTCGCATAACCAGCTGCGGCTGTTTGATGGACGCCGCCATCAGTGGCGCACTCTCAATCTGCAACCCACGCCAGATTGCCCGGTATGCGGAGGTCGTCGTGCAAATTACGCTTAATGACGAACAGACGGCATGCCCCGAAGCAGTAACGCTGCAAGCGCTGCTGGAACAACAGGGCTTGCTGAAGCCAGGCATCGCGCTGGCGGTTAACGAGGCCATTGTGCCGCGTAGTCAGTGGTCAGAACACGTACTGCAGGACGGCGATAACGTGCTGCTTTTTCAGGTGATTGCCGGAGGCTGAGATGTTACGCATTGCTGATAAAACTTTTGATTCCCATCTGTTTACCGGGACCGGTAAATTCGCGTCCGCCGCAGCTGATGACGGATGCGCTGGCTGCCAGCGGCAGTCAACTGGTGACGATGGCCATGAAACGCGTCGATCTTCGCCATCATCACGACGCGCTTCTCGCTCCCTTGCAGGCGTTGGGTGTGACGCTACTGCCTAATACATCCGGCGCGAAAAACCGCTCAGGAAGCCGTATTCGCAGCTCACCTGGCGCGGGAAGCATTAGGAACCCACTGGGTAAAACTGGAAATCCATCCCGACGCACGTTATCTGCTGCCCGACCCCATCGAAACGCTGAAGGCCGCTGAGCAACTGGTGAAAGCGGGCTTTGTGGTGCTGCCCTACTGCGGTGCCGATCCGGTGCTGTGCAAACGGCTGGAAGAGGCTGGATGCGCGGCCGGTGATGCCGCTGGGCGCGCCCATCGGTTCTAACCAGGGGCTGCAAACCCGTGCGTTGCTGGAGATCATTATCGAACAGGCGACGGTACCGGTTGTGATCGATGCCGGGATTGGTGCGCCGAGTCATGCCTGCGAAGCGCTGGAAATGGCGCATCGGCAGTATTGGTGAATACGGCTATTGCCGTGGCCGACGATCCGGTGGCGATGGCGAAGGCGTTTCGTCTGGCTGTAGAAGCAGGCGTGATAGCGCGTGACGCCGGTTTGGGCGCACGCCAGTGGCGTGCCGAGGCCTCCAGCCCGTTAACCCAGTTTCTTGCCGGGGAGACTAATCAGTGATGACAACCTTCACCGACCGCTGGCGCGAGCTGGACTGGGACGACATTCGGCTACGCATTAACAGTAAGACGTCGCAGGACGTTGAGCGGGCGCTGCGTTGTTCCCGGCCCGGGCGTGAAGAAATGATGGCGCTGCTCTCCCCCGCTGCCGACGCGTATCTGGAGCCTCTTGCCCAACAGGCGCAGCGCCTGACTCGCCAGCGTTTTGGCCATACTGTGAGCTTCTACGTGCCGCTGTACTTGTCCAATCTGTGTGCTAACGACTGTACTTATTGCGGTTTTTCCATGAGCAACCACATCAAACGGAAAACGCTTAACGCGGATGAGATTGCCCGTGAATGTGCGGCAATTAAGGCACTGGGATTTGAACACCTGCTGCTGGTGACCGGCGAGCATCAGACGAAAGTCGGCATGGCGTATTTCCGGACGCATCTTCCGGCAATACGCCAGCAATTCGCCTCCGCTGCAAATGGAGGTGCAGCCTCTGGCGGAGCATGAGTATGCAGAGCTGAAAACGCTGGGCCTGGATGGCGTGATGGTTTACCAGGAAACCTACCACGAAGCGGTTTACGCCCGGCATCATCTGCGGGGAAACAAACAGGACTTTTTCTGGCGACTGGAGACGCCGGATCGACTCGGACGCGCCGGGATCGACCGGATCGGGCTGGGCGCACTGATTGGCCTGTCCGACAGCTGGCGCGTGGATTGCTTCATGGTGGCGGAGCACCTGCTGTGGCTGCAACAACACTACTGGAAAAGCCGTTACTCCATCTCGTTTCCCCGCCTGCGCCCCTGTACCGGCGGCACACAACCCGCGTCGGTGATGGATGAGCGCCAACTGGTGCAAACGATTTGTGCGTTTCGCCTGCTTGCCCCAGAAGTGGAGTTGTCGCTATCGACCCGCGAATCCCCCGCGTTTCGCGATAACGTCATCCCCCTGGCGATCACCAGCGTCAGCGCGTTTTCCAAAACCCAACCCGGCGGCTATGCCGATGATCATCCGGAACTCGAACAGTTTGCGCCGCATGATTCGCGCAGGCCCGAAGAGGTGGCGGCTGCGCTGAGCCGCTCCGGGATCCAGCCGGTATGGAAAGACTGGGACAGCTTTTTGGGAAGAGACGCGCAAATATTGTGAAAAAAAGTGGCGGGCACCCGGACATGAGATAACTATCAATTATCTACAGCCACGGAGAAGCAAAAGATGAAGAATATCGTTTTATGTTGTGCTGCCGGGATGTCCACCAGCATGTTAGTGCAACGCATGCAGGATGCGGCGCAGAAAAAAGGAATAGAGGTCTCAATCAAAGCCGTGCCCGTCGCCGAGTTTGGTGAGAACCTCGACAGCGCGGACATTATTCTGCTCGGCCCGCAGGTGAAGTATGAGCAGGCCAAACTTCAGGCGCTTGCCGATCCGCAGGGCAAAAAGTCGCCGTCATCGATATGATGGATTACGGCATGATGAAAGGCGATGCGGTGCTGGACAAAGCGCTTAAGCTGCTGGAGTGAAGATGGACGATCTGGAAACGCTCATCATGGAGTTACTGGTCAACGCGGGCGCGGCGCGTAGCGAAGCACTAAGCGCGCTGCAACTGGCCAGGAAAAGCGACTTTTCCGGTGCCGAACAGGCCATGACACAATCCCGGGAATTTGTTAAACAGGCTCACAAAATTCAAACCCCAGCTGATTGGCATGGATGAAGGTTCTGGCAAGCTGCCGGTAAACTTGATTACCGTTCATTCACAGGATCATCTGATGAACGCGATGGTGATTCAGGACCTGGCAGGCGACCTGATTGAGCTTTATCGCCGCCTGCCGCTGGTTAAATAGAGCGCGTTCAAAACCCTGCAAGATAGCCCGGCACCGCCGGGCATTTTTATATCCATGGCCCAGGCGGATTTGCAAGCCGCTAAACCGGGCGGTGTCTTTTTTGCGCGCTTTATGGCACAACGGTATTCTTTCGTGCCCTACGGCGCCTGAATCACGATGCAGGTTACCGCCATGCCTTCTGTTCCCGTTCCGGTATTTACGCTCGCTATTCTGGTGATGCTGCTGGCGAAAGTATCTCTCACTGGCGCTGATCGTTACCGTCAGGTTGTTGGATTCCTTGCCGCTTGCTCACTGCTGGTTTTTCTCTCCGCGCTGCGCTGGTCATTTGATCTCCCGCTGCTGCGTCAATTGCAGTCCCTGACGGCGATTGCCCTGCCGCCCTTTGCCTGGCAGTGCTTTAGCAAACTCACCTCACAACCGCGACGGCGTCAAACCACTGTGATGCTGGTGCCCGCCGTCATGGCGTTATTCGTCAACCTGGCATTTCCCGTCGCGACAGATGTGGCTTTAACGGCGC
This sequence comes from Atlantibacter hermannii, assembly GCA_900635495.1. Lineage (NCBI taxonomy): Bacteria > Pseudomonadati > Pseudomonadota > Gammaproteobacteria > Enterobacterales > Enterobacteriaceae > Atlantibacter > Atlantibacter hermannii. The sequence continues at coordinate 4,233,868 of LR134136.1, forward strand.
TTTACTTCGGCTATGGCATCGCCTTGCTGTCTACCGCCCGGCATGGTGCGGATGCATTTTTACTGAGTCGCCTGAGTGAGGCGCCAGCGGCGGCGAAAATCGCGGCTGTGGCGGGCGCTTTTCTTTGCTTTTGTGGGTTAACCGACATCGCCATCGCCGCTGACTTCGGCTTTTTCGATGGACGCCAGGCGCCGCTGCTGGTAGCCGTCTCGCAGATAATCCTGTTACCGTTTCTCTGCCTCGCCCTTTTACTGCCTTTCAGTAAACCCGTGATACCAGATACCGTCACGCCTCCTCCTACAGCATCCATAACCGAACCTGAAAGTGAAAGCGCGGAAGACGCACAGCGCTGCGCCAGGCTGGAAGACATTCTTCACGCGCGCTCGCTTTACCTTAACCCTGATCTCACACTCGATCTGCTGGCGCGAAAAACGGGTATTCCCGCACGCCAGATTTCGCGCGCCGTGAATGCGACGCGCGGTTGTAACGTCTCGCAGTGGATTAACGGTTTTCGTATCGCGCATGCACAATCGCTGCTGCGCCAGACCGATGCGCCCGTCACCCGCGTAATGCTGGAGTCAGGCTTTAATACCAAATCCAACTTCAACCGTGAGTTTGGGCGGATTGTGGGGATGAGCCCGGTCGACTATCGGCGCGCGGCGGTGAATAGCGCAGCGCCTGATTCAGAAACTGGCTTATCTGCTGCGTTAACTGCTGATGAATCGCCGCGCGGCTAAAACCCACGCCGTCGCGGCATACGATCCCTTCACCCGGCTCCTGCGCCTCGATTACTGCTTCGGCACCCGGTTTGCAAAGCTGCATAAAACTAAAATGCGTGGCACCCGGCACGTGCACCGCGCGTGTATGTGCGGAGGATAATTGTGATACCAGGAAGCCGGATTCCAGCGCAGCGGGAACATCATCGTTGTCTGCGCCCGCGCTCATCACCAGCACCGGAATGTTTACTCCTTTAAGGCTTAGCGGTGTAAAGCCGCGCGCAAGGCCTAAATCTAACGACACGATGGCGTTGATCCGTGGGTCACGCAGGGGTTGCGCAAGCCGGGCCTGCGCCTGCGGCAGGTGAAGTCCCAGCGTGCGGGCTACCTTACAGGCACCAAGCGGGGCATGCTGTTCGCAGTCGGCCATAAAATCTTTCGCAGAAAAGCGTGCGCCTGCCAGTTCCATTACCGTCCAGCCGCCTAATGAATGACCTGCCGCGGCGATACGCTGCTCATCTATCTTTCCGGCTATTTCAGGCCCGGCAATAAGCGCATTAAGTACGCGAGTCACGTCCTGTGGCCGCTGCCACAGCATCTGTGCCTGCGCGGCCTCTTTGTTACGGGTCGTGGTACCGGGGTGATCGACGGCGGCGACAATATACCCCTGCTCTGCCATTTGCTGGGCAAGCCAGTTCAGGTTCCGCCAGTTGCCGCCAAAACCATGCGAAAGCAGCAGTAGTGGATGCAGACCGGGCGTTGGCGCGGCATCGCGTTGGGCCTCAACACCGACAAAGACGATGTTATCGCCGACGTTTTCTGTCGGGCCAGTTGCATCGGTGGGATACCAGACCGCCACATCCAGCGGACGTGTGGCGGGCTCGTTAAGGGTGAACTGATGAAAACCGATGCTTGCCGAAGCGACGGCACTTAACAGCGCACTGCTAATTAACAGGATAAATCGAAACATAGTCATGCTCTCCGTTTACAGGTCACAGAGTTGTAGCATCGGGGCGGTGCGCGGGCGTCCTGAAACGCGATCGAGGTCTTTTTCGTGAATGGCAGGCATAAAAAAACCCGCCGAAGCGGGTTTTTATTAAGGCAAAGAACGATTACTCGTTGTCGTTGCCGCCCAGACCTGCGTTCAGCAGTTCTGCGAGGCTGGCAGTAGCGTCTTCTGCAGTTACCTGCGGTGCAGCCGGGAGTTCACCCGCAGCACGGCGACGCATACGATCCTGGTGGTACGCATAACCGGTACCAGCCGGGATCAGACGACCCACGATAACGTTCTCTTTCAGGCCGCGCAGTTCGTCGCGTTTGCCCGCAACCGCTGCTTCGGTCAGCACACGAGTGGTCTCCTGGAACGATGCCGCGGAGATGAAGGACTCGGTTGCCAGAGAGGCTTTGGTGATACCCAGCAGATCGCGTGCGTAAGTCACGCCAATCTTGCCGTTCGCTTCCAGCTCGCGGTTCGCGATCTTGATGCGGGAGTATTCAGCCTGCTCGCCTTCCAGGAAGTCGGAGCTGCCTGCGTTAACGATGGTTGCTTTACGCAGCATCTGACGAACGATAACTTCGATGTGCTTATCGTTAATCTTAACGCCCTGCAGACGGTAAACGTCCTGCACTTCGTTAGTGATGTAACGGGTCACAGCATGGACGCCACGCAGACGCAGAATGTCGTGCGGCGCTTCCGGGCCGTCAGACACTACGTCGCCGCGTTCAACGCGTTCACCTTCGAACACGTTCAGCTGACGCCATTTCGGAATCATCTCTTCGTACGGTTCGCTACCATCAACCGGCGTGATCACCAGACGGCGTTTACCTTTGGTTTCTTTACCGAAGGAAATGATACCGCTGATTTCAGCCAGGATTGCCGGCTCTTTCGGACGACGCGCTTCGAACAGATCCGCAACGCGCGGCAGACCACCGGTAATATCCTTGGTACCGCCGGATTCCTGAGGAATACGCGCCAGGGTATCACCAGAACTGATCTGGATGCCGTCTTCCAGCTGGACAATCGCTTTACCCGGCAGGAAGTACTGCGCAGGCATGTCGGTGCCAGGGATCAACACATCGTTACCGCTGCCGTCGACGATTTTCAGCGCCGGACGCAGATCTTTACCACCTGCGGTACGTTCAGCAGAGTCCAGAACCACCAGCGAAGACAGACCGGTCAGCTCGTCGGTCTGACGAGTAATGGTCTGGCCGTCGATCATGTCAGTGAAGCGGATAAAACCACTCACTTCGGTGATAACCGGCATGGTATGCGGGTCCCAGTTTGCAACGGTTTCACCGCCGGCAACCTGCTCGCCGTCACCTTTCGCCATGACCGCGCCGTAAGGCACTTTATAGCTCTCTTTGGTACGACCGAATTCGTCGATCAGTTTCAGCTCGGTGTTACGGGAAGTGATAACCAGTTTACCGCTGGAGTTCACAACCGACTTCGCGTTGCTGAGCTTGATGCTACCTTTGTTTTTCACCTGGATGCTGGATTCAGCAGCCGCACGAGATGCCGCACCACCGATGTGGAACGTACGCATCGTCAGCTGTGTACCCGGCTCACCGATGGACTGTGCAGCGATAACGCCGATAGCTTCGCCTTTGTTGATGATGTGGCCACGCGCCAGGTCACGACCATAGCAGTGAGCGCACACGCCGAAGTCAGTGTCGCACGATACAACAGAGCGAACTTTCACGGCATCAACAGAGTTAGCTTCTAACACGTCACACCACTGTTCGTGGAGCAGCGTATTACGCGGCACCAGGATATCAGCAGTACCCGGCTTCAGGACGTCTTCCGCCGTCACACGACCCAAAACGCGATCACGCAGCGGCTCTTTAACGTCGCCACCCTCGATAACCGGGGTCATCATGATACCTTCGTGGGTACCACAATCGTCTTCGGTGACGACCAGATCCTGCGCCACGTCAACCAGACGACGGGTCAGGTAACCGGAGTTCGCCGTTTTCAGTGCGGTATCCGCCAGACCTTTACGCGCACCGTGAGTAGAGATGAAGTACTGGAGTACGTTCAGACCTTCACGGAAGTTCGCGGTGATCGGCGTTTCGATGATGGAGCCATCCGGCTTCGCCATCAGACCACGCATACCTGCCAGCTGACGAATCTGTGCAGCAGAACCACGCGCACCGGAGTCGGCCATCATGTAGATGCTGTTGAAGGACACCTGCTGCTCTTCTTCGCCGTTACGGTTAATAACGGTTTCAGTTTGCAGGTTATCCATCATCGCTTTGGATACACGATCGTTCGCCGCAGCCCAGATATCGATAACTTTGTTATAGCGTTCGCCAGCAGTTACCAGACCAGACTGGAACTGTTCCTGAATCTCAGCAACTTCTGCTTCCGCTTCGGAGATGATCTCGTGTTTCTTCTCCGGGATAACCATGTCGTCGATACCTACGGACGCGCCTGAACGCGCTGCGTAAGCAAAACCGGTGTACATGGTCTGGTCAGCAAAAATAAACGGTCGGCTTCAGGCCCAGAATGCGGTAACAGGTGTTCAGCATTTTGGAGATGGCTTTCTTGCCCCAGCGCCTGGTTGACGATGGAGAAAGGCAGACCTTTCGGCACGATCATCCACAGGATCGCACGACCAACGGTGGTATCGATCAAGCTGGTTTTCGCAACGAATTCGCCGTTAGCGTCTTTTTCGTATTCAGTGATACGCACTTTAACGCGCGCATGCAGAGAGGCCAGGCCAGCGCGATAAATACGCTCAGCTTCTTTCGGGCCAGTCAGCACCATGCCTTCGCCTTTGGCGTTAACACTGTCACGGGTCATGTAGTACAGACCCAGTACAACGTCCTGAGACGGAACGATGATAGGCTCGCCGTTCGCCGGAGATAGGATGTTGTTGGTAGACATCATCAGCGCACGCGCTTCCCAGCTGGGCTTCCAGCGTCAGCGGTACGTGAACAGCCATCTGGTCACCATCGAAGTCGGCGTTGTATGCCGCACAAACCAGCGGGTGCAGCTGGATTGCTTTACCTTCGATCAGAACCGGTTCGAACGCCTGAATACCCAGACGGTGCAGGGTTGGCGCACGTTCAGCAGGACCGGGTGTTCGCGAATAACTTCGTCCAGGATATCCCAAACGACGGCTTCTTCACGCTCAACCATCTTCTTGGCGGCTTTGATGGTGGTGGCCAGGCCACGCAGTTCCAGCTTGCCGTAGATGAACGGTTTAAACAGCTCCAGCGCCATTTTCTTCGGCAGACCGCACTGATGCAGACGCAGGTATGGACCTACGGTGATAACAGAAACGACCGGAGTAGTCAACACGCTTACCGAGCAGGTTCTGACGGAAACGACCCTGTTTACCTTTGATCATGTCGGCCAAAGATTTCAGAGGACGCTTGTTGGAACCGGTGATCGCACGACCGCGACGGCCGTTATCCAGCAGGGCGTCAACCGCTTCCTGCAGCATACGTTTTTCGTTGCGTACGATGATATCCGGCGCAGCCAGATCCAGCAGACGTTTCAGACGGTTGTTACGGTTGATCACGCGACGATACAGATCGTTCAGATCTGACGTAGCGAAACGACCGCCGTCCAGCGGTACCAGCGGACGCAGATCTGGCGGCAGAACCGGCAGAACGGTCAGGATCATCCACTCCGGCTTGTTGCCAGACTGAACGAACGCTTCCAGCAGCTTGATACGCTTGGTCAGCTTTTTACGTTTGGTTTCAGAGTTGGTTTCGTTCAACTCTTCGCGCAGTTGTTCGCACTCCTGCTCCAGGTCCATGCTTTTCAGCAGTGCCTGGATAGCTTCGGCGCCCATTTTTGCGTCGAATTCGTCACCGAACTCTTCCAGCGCGTCCAGGTACTGTTCTTCAGTCAGGATCTGGCTACGCTCGAGGTTGGTCATGCCACCCTCGATAACCACATAAGATTCGAAGTACAGAACACGTTCGATATCGCGCAGCGGCATATCCAGCAGCAGGCCGATACGGGACGGCAGAGATTTCAGGAACCAAATGTGTGCGGTCGGAGAGGCCAGCTCGATGTGACCCATACGCTCACGGCGCACTTTAGTCTGGGTTACTTCAACGCCGCACTTCTCACAAATCACACCACGGTGTTTCAGGCGTTTGTACTTACCGCACAGGCACTCGTAGTCTTTTACCGGCCCAAAGATACGGGCGCAGAAAAGGCCGTCGCGCTCAGGCTTGAACGTACGGTAGTTAATGGTTTCCGGCTTTTTAACTTCACCGAACGACCATGAACGGATCATGTCTGGCGATGCCAGAGCAATTTTGATCGCATCAAACTCTTCGGTTTTAGTTTGCGCTTCAGAAACTTTAATAAGTCTTTCACGGATTGGCTCCCGTCGGAGTTAGCACAATCTGCCGCCAGGTTTTACCCTGGCAGCAGTGACCTGTTCGAGCGAGGATTACTCGTCTTCCAGTTCGATGTTGATACCCAGCGAACGAATCTCTTTCAACAGTACGTTGAAGGACTCTGGCATGCCCGGTTCCATCTGATGGTTGCCATCCACGATGTTCTTATACATCTTGGTACGGCCGTTCACGTCATCAGACTTAACGGTCAGCATTTCCTGCAGGGTGTAGGCTGCGCCGTATGCTTCCAGTGCCCCACACTTCCATCTCACCGAAGCGCTGACCACCGAACTGCGCCTTACCACCCAGCGGCTGCTGAGTAACCAGGCTGTAAGAACCGGTAGAACGGGCGTGCATTTTGTCATCAACCAGGTGGTTCAGTTTCAGCATGTACATATAGCCAACGGTAACCTGGCGCTCGAATTGCTCACCGGTACGACCGTCGAACAGAGTGATCTGACCGGAAGTCGGCAGGCCCACCCAGCTGTAACAGTTCCTTGATTTCAGACTCTTTCGCACCGTCGAATACCGGCGTTGCAATCGGCATGCCTTTACGCAGGTTTCAGCCAGACGCAGGACTTCTTCATCGCTGAAGGTGTTCAGGTCGACTTTCTGACAAACGTCTGCACCCAGGTCATACGCTTTCTGGATAAATTCGCGCAGTTTCGCGACTTCCTGCTGCTGTTTCAGCATGGCGTTAATCTTGTCGCCAATACCTTTCGCAGCCATACCCAGGTGGGTTTCCAGAATCTGACCGATGTTCATACGAGACGGTACGCCCAGCGGGTTCAGTACGATGTCAACCGGCGTGCCGTTTCCATCGTAAGGCATATCTTCGATCGGGTTGATCTTGGAGATAACACCTTTGTTACCGTGGCGGCCTGCCATTTTGTCACCCGGCTGAATCTGACGTTTAACGGCCAGATACACTTTCACGATTTTCAGCACGCCCCGGTGCCAGGTCATCGCCCTGAGTGATTTTGCGGCGCTTAGCTTCGAGTTTCTTCTCAAACTCGTGCTTCAGCTCGTCGTACTGTTCAGCCAGCTGTTCCAGCTGATTCTGTTTTGTCTTCGTCGGTCAGACCCAGTTCCAGCCAGCGATCGCGGGACAGCTTGTCGAGCTTCTCAGCTTCAACGCCGCCAGCAACCAGTACGGCATAGATACGGCCAAACAGACCGGCTTCGAGGATCTGCAGTTCTTCAGACAGGTCTTTTTTCGCCTGTTTTGAGCTGCATCTCTTCGATTTCCAGCGCACGCTTGTCTTTTTCCACGCCATCGCGGGTAAAGACCCTGAACGTCGATAACGGTACCGGAAACACCGTTCGGTACGCGCCAGGGAAGAGTCTTTAACGTCAGACGCTTTCTCACCGAAGATAGCGCGCAGCAGTTCTCTTCTGGGGTCAGCTGGGTTTCACCTTTCGGCGTAACTTTACCAACCAGAATGTCACGCCAGTCACTTCCGCACCGATATAAACGATACCGGACTCATCCAGTTTGGAGAGCGCAGCTTCACCCACGTTCGGGATGTCAGCGGTGATCTCTTCCGGCCCCAGCTTGGTGTCACGGGACACGCACGCCAGTTCCTGAATGTGGATGGTGGTGAAACGGTCTTCCTGAACAACACGCTCGGAAACGAGGATGGAGTCTTCGAAGTTGTAACCGTTCCACGGCATGAACGCGACGCGCATGTTCTGACCGAGGGCCAGCTCGCCGAGGTCAGTTGACGGACCGTCTGCCAGCACGTCGCCGCGCTCAACCGGCTCACCCCAGAGAGACACACGGCATCTGGTTGATGCAGGTGTTCTGGTTAGAACGGGTGTATTTAGTCAGGTTATAGATGTCGATACCTGCTTCGCCCGGGTACATCTCGTCTTCGTTAACTTTGATAACGATACGGGACGCATCCACGTACTGAACGGTACCGCCACGTTTGGCAACGGCAGTTACACCGGAGTCAACGGCAACAGCACGTTCCATACCGGTACCAACCAGCGGCTTATCAGCGCGCAGAGTCGGAACCGCCTGACGTTGCATGTTCGCACCCATCAATGCACGGTTGGCGTCATCGTGTTCCAGGAACGGGATCAGGGACGCACCGACGGAAACCACCTGCTGGGTGGAAACGTCCATGTAGTCAACCTGGTCGTTGCTGAACAAGCTGGATTCGCCTTTGCTACGGCAGGTAACCAGATCGTCGACGAAACGGCCTTCTTCGGTCAGGTTGGTGTTCGCCTGAGCGATGACGTAGTTACCTTCTTCGATAGCGGAGAGGTAATGGATTTCGTCAGTCACCACGCCATCAACTACGCGACGATACGGGGTTTCAAGGAAGCCATATTCGTTAGTCTGCGCATACACAGACAGGGAGTTGATCAGACCGATGTTCGGACCTTCAGGGGTTTCGATAGGACATACACGACCGTAGTGGGTTGGGTGTACGTCACGTACTTCGAAGCCCGCACGTTCACGAGTCAGACCGCCTGGGCCGAGTGCAGAGATACGACGCTTGTGCGTGATCTCAGACAGCGGGTTGTTCTGGTCCATAAACTGAGACAACTGGCTGGAACCAAAGAACTCTTTCACTGCCGCAGAGATCGGCTTAGCGTTAATCATATCCTGAGGCATCAGGGTATCGAGATCGCCCAAAGACAGACGCTCTTTCACCGCACGCTCAACACGTACCAGGCCAACACGGAACTGGTTTTCCGCCATTTCGCCTACAGAACGGATACGACGGTTGCCGAGGTGGTCGATATCATCCACTTCGCCTTTGCCGTTACGGATATCAATGAGCTTCTTCATCACTTCGATGATGTCTTCTTTGCTCAGGATACCGGAACCTTCGATTTCGTCGCGCAGCAGAGAACGGTTGAACTTCATACGACCAACCGCAGACAGATCGTAGCGGTCTTCAGAGAAGAACAGGTTCTCGAACAGGCTTTCAGCCGCTTCGCGTGTCGGCGGTTCACCAGGGCGCATCATGCGGTAGATTTCTACCAGCGCGCTCAGGCGATCGTTGGTTGGGTCGACACGTACCGTCTCGGAGATATACGCACCGTGATCCAGATCGTTAGTGAACAGGGTTTCGATACGCTTGTGGCCGGACTGGCTCAGTTTCGCCAGCAGATCCAGAGAGAGTTCCATGTTCGCCGGGCAAATCAGCTCGCCGGTGGACTCATCAACGTAATCTTTTGCCGCCACTTTACCGGCAATGTATTCAACCGGTACTTCAATGTGCTTAATGTCGTCTTTTTCAAGCTGACGAATATGGCGCGCAGTAATACGGCGGCCTTTTTCGACATAGACTTTGCCGTCTGCTTCGATATCGAAAGAGGCAGTTTCGCCACGCAGACGCTCCGGGACCAGCTCCATTTGCAGCTTGTTGTCACGGATTTCAAAAATCACTTTTTCAAAGAACAGGTCAAGGATCTGTTCAGTGGTGTAGTTCAGCGCGCGCAGAATGATGGTCGCAGGCAATTTACGACGACGGTCGATACGGACAAACAGGTTGTCTTTCGGATCGAATTCGAAGTCCAGCCAGGAACCACGGTAAGGAATAATACGTGCGTTATACAGTACCTTACCTGAAGAGTGAGTTTTACCCTTGTCGCTGTCGAAGAACACACCCGGGCTACGGTGCAACTGAGAAACGATAACACGCTCAGTACCGTTGATAACGAAGGTGCCGTTATCGGTCATGAGCGGAATTTCGCCCATGTAAACTTCTTGCTCTTTAATGTCTTTAACGGTGCCTTCCGGCGCTTCGCGCTCGTAGATCACCAGACGCAGTTTCACGCGCAGCGGAGCCGAATAGGTTACGCCACGAATCTGACACTCTTTAACGTCAAATACGGGTTCGCCAAGACGGTAACTGACATACTGCAGTTCCGAGTTGCCGCTATAGCTCTTGATCGGGAACACGGAACGGAATGCCGCTTCCAGACCATACTGGCCTTCAGGATCTTGCTCGATAAACTTCTGGAACGAGTCAAGCTGGATAGAAAGGAGATAAGGAATGTCCAGCACTTGCGGACGTTTTCCAAATCCTTACGAATACGTTTTTTCTCGGTATAGGAGTAAACCATAGGGTTCCTCAGCTCGCTGACAAGTCGACCCACTCTGTCCAATGGATAAGGACAGTTTATGCAACACCATTTTGTTGACCGGAAAATGGAACACTTTCCGCAATGCCTGTTTCTATCACTCTTAAATCATTTCGTTGCGATTTACACAGCGCGCGTGCCCTGTCGCAATATATTAAGTCGTCGATAGAAATAAACATTGGGGGAGGCCAGTAGTTAAATAGTGTGAAATGCTACTGGCGCCCTGTAGCGCAAAAAGGCTGGTGACCAAAAAGTCACCAGCCATCAGCTTGATTACTCAAGCTGCAACCAGAAAAGATGGCTTATTTAACTTCAACTTCAGCGCCAGCTTCTTCCAGAGATTTTTTCAGAGCTTCTGCGTCGTCTTTGCTGATGCCTTCTTTCAGAGCGGCCGGAGCGGATTCAACCAGGTCTTTCGCTTCTTTCAGACCCAGGCCAGTCGCGCCACGAACTGCTTTGATTACGGCAACTTTGTTAGCGCCGGCAGCTTTCAGAATTACGTCGAATTCAGTTTTCTCTTCAGCAACTTCAGCCGGGCCAGCAGCAACAGCTACAGCAGCAGCAGCAGAAACACCGAATTTTTCTTCCATTGCAGAAATCAGTTCTACAACGTCCATTACGGACATAGCGGATACTGCTTCAATGATTTGATCTTTAGTGATAGACATTTAAATTGTTCCTGAAAATCAGAATAAAGTTATATGTAAGCAGATGCTTTATAAAGATAACTGCGCTTACGCAGCTTCTTTTGCATCGCGAACAGCAGCCAGAGTGCGAACCAGTTTGCCAGCCGAAGCTTCTTTCATGGTTGCCATCAGGCGTGCAATTGCTTCTTCGTAGGTCGGCAGGGTTGCCAGGCGATCGATTTGCGATGCCGGGATCAACTCACCTTCAAAGGCTGCAGCTTTGACCTCAAATTTTGCATTCGCTTTCGCGAACTCTTTGAACAGACGAGCAGCAGCGCCCGGGTGTTCCATAGAGTATGCAATCAGGGTCGGACCAACGAACGCGTCTTTCAGGCACTCGAACTGAGTACCTTCAACAACACGGCGCAGCAGGGTGTTACGAACAACACGCATGTATACGCCGGCTTCGCGACCTGCTTTACGCAGTTCAGTCATTTTGTCTACAGTTACGCCACGGGAATCCGCAACTACTGCAGACAGCGCGCCTTTGGCTACTTCGCTGACTTCAGCAACAATCGCTTGTTTGTCTTGAAGATTTAAAGCCATTAGCTTTGCTCCTGGATGTTTGCCGGGACTCATGTCCCGGAACTCACTTCACTCTTCTCAAAGAAAAGAGCGTCTTAATACGGTGAGCAGAAACAAGCCAAAGAAAACTTTTAAAAAAGGTCTTCAGGTTCTGTCACCGTCTACGCAGGAAATTAAGCTTCAATGAAACACCTGCGGTCTTGGACGGGGCCTGGATAAGGCCAGGCTCCAACCGAAAATTCTGTCTATGCCTTCATCTTTCGACTTGCTGCTCTATGGCAGCGCCGCAAAGGACTTGCATAGCGTTCTGTCTTATTTGACAGAATCGTGGGCGTAAGATTGTAGACAAATCCGCCGCCCACGTAAATAGCGAATTGTTAGTTCGCTACTGCGTTCAGACCAGACTGGTCAACCGCAACACCCGCACCCATGGTGGTGGAGATGCTAACTTTCTTGATGAAAACGCCTTTAGCCTGAGACGGTTTAGCTTTTTTCAGCGCAACCAGCAGGGCTTCCAGGTTTTCTTTCAGTTTGTCAGCGTCAAAGTCCACTTTACCGATGGTGGTGTGGATGATGCCGTTTTTGTCGTTACGGTAACGAACCTGACCGGCTTTCGCGTTTTTAACCGCTTCTGCCACGTTCGGGGTTACGGTACCGACTTTCGGGTTCGGCATCAGGCCACGCGGACCCAGAACCTGGCCCAGCTGGCCAACAACGCGCATTGCATCCGGGGAAGCAATAACAACGTCAAAGTTCATTTCGCCTTTCTTGATCTGATCAGCCAGATCTTCCATACCTACCAGCTCTGCGCCAGCAGCTTTAGCTGCTTCAGCGTTCGGGCCCTGGGTAAATACGGCTACGCGAACTGAACGGCCAGTACCGTGCGGCAGTACAGTTGCACCACGTACGTTCTGGTCAGATTTACGTGCGTCGATGCCGAGGTTAACAGCAACGTCAACGCTTTCTACGAATTTAGCAGTAGCCAGTTCTTTCAGCAGAGTGATGGCTTCGTTGATGTCGTACTGTTTGGTCGCATCAACTTTGTCGCGGATTACACGCATGCGCTTGGTCAGTTTAGCCATTTCTTAGTCCTCCACTACCAGGCCCATGGAACGAGCAGTACCTTCGATTGAGCGAGTCATCGCTTCAATGTCAGCACCAGTCATGTCCGCTGCTTTAGTCTGCGCGATTTCCTGCACCTGAGCGCGGGTTACTTTACCCACTTTGTCTTTGTTCGGCTTGCCGGAACCAGACTTGATACCAGCCGCTTTTTTCAGCAGAACAGCTGCCGGCGGAGTTTTGGTAACGAAGGTGAAAGAACGGTCAGCATAAACGGTGATAACAACCGGAATCGGCAGACCTTTTTCGATGGAATCAGTTTTCGCGTTGAACGCTTTGCAGAATTCCATGATGTTCACGCCCTGCTGGCCCAGTGCCGGACCAACTGGCGGACTCGGGTTCGCCATACCAGCTGCTACTTGCAGCTTAACGTAGGCTTGTACTTTCTTAGCCATTCTAAAATCCTCTGATTGGGTTATAGCGCTTCATGATGAAGCCTCCCCGTTATGAAATCGTTTTATGCGCTTAAAGCCCATAAAAACAAAAGGCGCGAAATTGTAGTCCAATCTCGCGCCCTGTGCAACGATTAATCGCTGCTTTTACAACCTGACTGTTAGGCCTTTTCGACCTGAGCAAAGTCCAGTTCGACCGGCGTTGCACGTCCAAAAATGGATACAGACACTTTCAGGCGGCTTTTCTCGTAATCGACTTCTTCAACAACGCCGTTGAAGTCAGCAAACGGACCATCGCTAACACGCACCATTTCACCCGGTTCAAACAGCGTTTTCGGACGCGGTTTATCACCCACCTGCTGCAGGCGGTTCATAATCGCATCAACTTCTTTATCGCTGATTGGCGCCGGGCGATCTGAAGTACCACCGATGAAGCCCATCACACGCGGTACGCTGCGCACTAAGTGCCAGCTCGCATCGTTCATGACCATTTGGACCAGCACATAGCCGGGGAAGAATTTGCGTTCGCTTTTACGACGCTGGCCGCCACGAATCTCCACAACTTCTTCAGTCGGGACCATGACTTCGCCAAACAACTCTTCCATGTTATGTAATTTGATATGCTCGCGCAGGGAAGTTGCTACGCGGCCTTCAAAACCGGAAAACGCCTGAACGACGTACCAGCGCTTTTTAGGAGCTTCAGACATCTCAGAACCTCAGGCCAGTGATAAAAGAAACCAGGCGGACCAGAATACCATCCAGGCCCCACAGGATCAGTGACATTACAGCAGTAACCGCCGCGACAATTAACGTGGTATGCAATGTTTCCTGGCGAGTTGGCCAAATCACTTTACGGACTTCGGTTCTCGCTTCACGGGCGAAAGCAACGGTCGCTTTGCCTTTGGTGGTAAGCAGCGCAACGCCGCCAGCTGCTGCAATCAAAATCACCACTGCCAGCGCACGTAACGGCAGAGAAATATCACGATAAATGTAGTTGCCTACGATAGCTACAATCAGCAGCACCGCCACGGCGATCCACTTCATCGCTTCCAGGCCGCGCCCGCTTCCCTGAGCTTCGGTATTCGCACTCATAAACCAACCTGTCACAATAAATCAGACAAACATTTTTGCCCCGCGACTGCGAGGCAAACCGACCCGAATAGCGTATTTCCGTCATTTTTCAAAGGGTTACCAAAACAATCAGTAACATGGCGGAGGATAAATGCTTCGGACTAAACGCCCTCTTCAGAGCCTGTCTCCAGCAATGATTATGAGAAAGAAATCACCTGATGAGCCAGGTTCTGGTTCGAAAGCGTGCAAAAAGGGCATCAAATGATGCCCTTTTCATGCGCATTGCGTCAAATGTTATCAGCGATTAGCTGAGAACTTTAGCAACCACGCCCGCGCCAACGGTACGGCCGCCTTCACGGATTGCGAAACGCAGACCGTCGTCCATCGCGATCGGGTGGATCAGGGTAACAACCATTTTGATGTTGTCGCCCGGCATTACCATCTCAACGCCTTCCGGCAGTTCGATGGTGCCAGTCACGTCAGTTGTACGGAAGTAGAACTGCGGACGGTAGCCTTTGAAGAACGGAGTGTGACGGCCGCCTTCGTCTTTGGACAGAATGTACACTTCAGATTCGAACTTGGTGTGCGGCTTGATGGAACCCGGCTTAGCCAGTACCTGACCACGTTCGATTTCTTCACGTTTGATACCACGCAGCAGAACACCCCACGTTCTCGCCCGCACGGCCTTCGTCCAGCAGTTTGCGGAACATTTCAACGCCGGTACAGGTTGATTTCGCAGTATCTTTGATACCCACGATTTCAACTTCTTCACCCACTTTGATGATACCGCGCTCTACACGACCGGTAACAACGGTACCACGGCCGGAGATGGAGAATACGTCTTCGATAGGCAGCAGGAACGGCTTGTCAATCGCACGCTCTGGTTCCGGGATATAGGAATCCAGGTAGCCAGCCAGTTCGATGATTTTCTCTTCCCACTCTGCTTCGCCTTCCAGCGCTTTCAGCGCGGAACCACGAACGATCGGGGTGTCGTCGCCCGGGAAATCGTACTGGGACAGCAGTTCGCGAACTTCCATCTCAACCAGTTCCAGCAGCTCTTCGTCATCAACCATGTCGCATTTGTTCAGGAACACGATGATGTACGGAACGCCTACCTGACGACCCAGCAGGATGTGCTCACGGGTCTGCGGCATCGGGCCGTCAGTCGCAGCAACAACCAGGATCGCGCCGTCCATCTGAGCAGCACCGGTGATCATGTTTTTCACATAGTCGGCGTGGCCCGGGCAGTCAACGTGCGCGTAGTGGCGGGTCGGGGTGTCATATTCAACGTGAGAAGTGTTGATGGTGATACCACGAGCTTTTTCTTCCGGCGCGTTATCGATCTGGTCGAATGCACGAGCAGAACCACCGTAGGTTTTAGCCAGAACGGTAGTGATGGCAGCGGTCAGCGTTGTTTTACCATGGTCAACGTGGCCGATAGTACCGACGTTAACGTGCGGTTTTGTACGTTCAAACTTTTCTTTAGACATCGATTGTCCCTCTAAGACACGGATAAATCGGTGATATCACCACATCAACCAGGCAATAGCCTGAATTTGCTGAATAAAAACAGAAAAGAAACAGGGGAGGATAAAGGAAGTGGTGCTGATAGGCAGATTCGAACTGCCGACCTCACCCTTACCAAGGGTGCGCTCTACCAACTGAGCTATATCAGCACATCTGGAGCGGGCAGCGGGAATCGAACCCGCATCATCAGCTTGGAAGGCTGAGGTAATAGCCATTATACGATGCCCGCATCCTGGAACTCGGCTACCTGATTCTTCTGTTGTGAATATGAAGAGAAGCCCTTCATTATTCGAGCCGATTCGCTGAAGCTCATCGTCTCGGGTTATGCAGAGCATAACCAAATATGGTGGTGGGGGAAGGATTCGAACCTTCGAAGTCGATGACGGCAGATTTACAGTCTGCTCCCTTTGGCCGCTCGGGAACCCCACCGGGTACTTGATGGTGCCGGCTACCGGAATCGAACTGGTGACCTACTGATTACAAGTCAGTTGCTCTACCTACTGAGCTAAGCCGGCATCAAGTAGCGCGCATTCTAGGAACTGCCGGGCCTGCATGCAACAAAAAAATTGCATAAAACGCTCTACCGCTCACATTTTGAGCTAAGCCAGTCAGTTCTGAGACTATTTTGAACAGTAACGCATAAGAAACAATCAACCCCTGCGCTTCATGCCATCCC
This sequence comes from Atlantibacter hermannii, assembly GCA_900635495.1. Lineage (NCBI taxonomy): Bacteria > Pseudomonadati > Pseudomonadota > Gammaproteobacteria > Enterobacterales > Enterobacteriaceae > Atlantibacter > Atlantibacter hermannii. The sequence continues at coordinate 4,250,045 of LR134136.1, forward strand.
AAAAAACGTTTAACGAGACGCTATGCACAAAAGTTGTGCATGACTTTTTGTTAGATGCGCTCACATAGCGCTTTTCCATACAAAAAGCCCTCGCTGGAGCCTGTAAGCGTGTTTTGTAAGATGGATCACATTTTGCATCTCCTTCTTTTCATAACTGACGGAGGTGCCGCTATGAGAATTATTGCCCTGAACGCATCGACACTACCGATTTACTGCCGCGAGCTGTCAACGGTTTTACTTGACGCTCAGGCGAGCGGCAACCTGTCAGGATTTCCCTCATCGCTAAGCCAGGAGGCGGCGGAAAGCACGTTTTACCGCCTGCGTGACGCGATCAGTAAACACGAAACGCTGATATGGATCGCGCGGGATGAGAGCGGAGTCGTAGGATATGCGCGTTTAGATCTGTGTGCGGATACCGACGGCCATAATCGTGCAGAGATTAAAGGCCTTATGGTTCATCGGCGCGCACGGCGTAAGGGCGTGGGGAAGTTGCTTATCCAGACGCTTGAAGAGGCGGCATTGCGGACGCGTCGCGGTTTGCTCTTTTTAGATGTTCAGGCTGGTACAGCTGGCGAGGCATTTTGGCGTGCCGTGGGTTACCGCTGTCTGGGTGAGCTGCCGGATTACGTGTCTTCTTCCGATGGCTATTGCCGCCCGGCTGTCATCTATTATAAGCGCCTGTTCGTCGCCAGTCCTTATCCTCGCGCCGTGGCAAGTTGAATGTAATAAACGTGATGCTTTCACTGGAAAGCATCACTCCTTATGATTTTTTCTTCTTATTCCCCATAATCTGGTGTTACCCTCCTGCCCATCGTTGAAAACTGATATCCATGGCGTGTCACTGGCCGTTATGTAATAAAACGAACCAGCCAGAGCGTTAACCCTTGTCCGCAATGACAGGCAAACACATGCTAAAAAGTAATACAGAGCAAACAATAATGACTCCTTATCTTCAGTTTAACCGGAGCCAATGGGCTGCGCTTCGTGACTCAGTCCCAATGACCTTAACTGAAGGCGAAATTACTCGCTTGAAAGGTATTAACGAAGATCTCTCACTGGATGAAGTGGCTGAGATCTACTTGCCCCTGTCGCGCTTATTAAATTTTTATATCAGTTCAAATCTTCGCCGACAGGCGGTGCTCGAGCAATTCCTGGGCACGAACGGACAACGTATTCCTTATATCATCAGTATTGCGGGAAGCGTTGCGGTCGGCAAAAGCACCACCGCGCGTGTATTGCAGGCGTTGTTGTCACGCTGGCCGGAGCACCGTCGCGTTGAGCTCATTACTACTGATGGCTTCTTGCACCCCAACCAGGTGTTGAAGGATCGAAACCTCATGAAAAAGAAAGGGTTTCCTCAGTCCTATGATATGCATCGGTTGGTGAAGTTTGTTTCCGATCTCAAATCCGGCGTACCTAATGTTACTGCTCCGGTTTATTCACATCTTATATATGATGTGATTCCTGACGGTGATAAAGTCGTTACGCAGCCGGATATATTAATACTTGAAGGGCTAAACGTATTACAAAGCGGTATGGATTATCCCCACGATCCACATCATGTTTTCGTTTCTGACTTTGTCGATTTCTCTATTTATGTTGATGCACCAGAAGATCTATTACAGACCTGGTACATTAATCGCTTTTTAAAATTCCGCGAAGGTGCATTTACCGACCCGGACTCCTATTTCCATAATTATGCGAAACTTTCCGAACAGGAAGCGGTGAATGTTGCCACCCAACTCTGGAAAGAAATCAACTGGCTGAATTTAAAGGAAAACATCCTACCCACACGGGAACGAGCCAGCTTGATTATGACCAAAAGCGCCGATCATGCCGTTGAGTGCGTTAGATTACGGAAATAAAAAAGGGAGCTTTGCTCCCTTTTTCTTAACCTGCGCTGCGTAATGATATCTCGCCGCCAATCCAGGGTTTAATCACGCCATCCTGTTCAAGTAATAACGCGCCCTGTTCATCAATCCCACGGGAAATACCAGCGATTTCTTTTTCACCAATAATGAGTTTAACCGGGCGATGAATAAAGTTATCCAGTTTCTCCCAGCGATTTAAAAACGAAGCCAGACCTTCCTGCTCAAAAGTCATTAACGCCTGACGCAATTCATTAATAAGCCGAACCGCAAGCTGATTACGATCGATTTTAATTCCTGCTTCTTGCAGGTTGATCCAGCCCTGATTTACCACATCTTCTTCAACACGACGCATCGCAAGATTAATTCCCGCACCGATAACAATTTGCGCAGCATCGCCTGTTTTCCCTGTCAGTTCGACCAGTATGCCGGCAAGTTTGCGATCCTGAAGATAAAGGTCGTTCGGCCATTTTACACGTACCCGATCGGCGCCCAGCTCATGTAATACTTCAGCCATTACAATACCGATCACCAGGCTCAAGCCAATTGCTGCTGCCGGACCTTGCTCAAGGCGCCAGTACATCGAAAGATAGAGGTTGGCACCGAATGGAGAAAACCATTTACGGCCACGACGCCCCCGCCCTGCCTGTTGATATTCCGCAATACATGCATCGCCGGAAGACAGATTTGGCAAGCGGATCGAGAAGATACTGGTTAGTTGAATCAATAACCGGCAGTACGCTGACAGAGCCCTTATCAATTTGGCTATGAATAAAAAGCTTCATCCAGTAACTGTATAGGTTCAGGCAGGCTATAACCTTTGCCGGGTATGGTAAACACATCCACGCCCCAGTCGCGCAGGGTCTGGATATGTTTGTTGATCGCCGCACGACTCATACCTAATTTTTCGCCGAGCTGCTCGCCGGAATGGAAATCACCATCAGCGAGAAGAGAAATTAACATGGAGGGGAATTTTATTGTCTTTCATGAAATTCTCTCCACGGGCGTTCACTTCGCCGGCATGGCCAATAAAACGGACTTCTGGCTCAAGCCAGATATTGAATTGTTCCCGACGCGCTTCCGTACTGCGCGCGCGAGGTTAACGACATCATCACTGGTGGCGTTATCTTCATTAATTAACACCAGTGCCTGCTGACGATGCACCGCTGCGCCGCCCGTCTGATAACCTTTTAACTGGCACTGATCGATTAACCAACCGGCGGCCAGCTTAACGCCCCCATCCGCCTGTGGGTAATGTGGCATACGCGGCCAGGCCTTCAGAAGTTCAGCCGCCTGCGCCTGCCCAATGACAGGGTTCTTGAAAAAACTGCCTGCGTTCCCCTGTATACGGGGATCAGGGAGTTTAGTTTTACGCATGTGACAAACGCTTTGAAAAACGTCTTGCGGTGTGGCGGTCGCGGCATCCAGTTGGGTTAAATCACCGTAAGTTAAAACGGGCACCCATCGCTTGTTCAGACGTAGTCCTACTGCGGTAATGGCATAGCGGTTCTGATATTCATGCTTGAAAATGCTATCACGGTACCCAAATCGGCATTCTGCATTATCGACACGCAAGGTTTTACCCGTCTCCAGTTCGACACAGTGAACGTACTCGCAGACCTGTTTTAGCTCAACGCCATAAGCGCCGATATTTTGGATCGGGGAAGAGCCTGCGCAGCCGGGGATCATGGCCAGATTTTCGAGCCCTGGCATGCCATTACTGAGCGTATATTCAACCAGTTTGTGCCAGTTTTCACCGGCACCCACATGGAGATGCCATGCGTCTTCAGATTCCGTAACCGCGATGCCAGCAATGCGATTGACAATCACTGTGCCGTCGAAGTTTTCAAGAAAAGAACATTACTGCCCTCTCCCAGAATCATTACCGGCTCGCTTTGTTGAGTGGCTTCACGCCAGGCTTGCTGTAGCGCTTCAGAGGACGTCGCTTCAATCAGTTTTTTAGCGCTGCATTCCAGATTAAAACTATTAAAAGGTTTGAGGGAAGTACGCATGATTTTTTCCTGATACATCAATCCCGCTAGTTTAACCGATCGCAGAGCGTAAGGCTTGTGACGCGGTTTGTTCCAGAGAAAGTAATGGCAGAATTCAGCAAGTTGAAAGGGTATAAAGCTGTAAATCGCAGACACAAAAAAGCCTCATGCTTTCGCATGAGGCTTTTCTGCTTGTTTGATGCCTGGCAGTTCCCTACTCTCGCATGGGGAGACCCCACACTACCATCGGCGCTACGGCGTTTCACTTCTGAGTTCGGCATGGGGTCAGGTGGGACCACCGCGCTCTTGCCGCCAGGCAAATTCTGTTCCACCTGCCGCGTGCTTGCGCGCCGCCACAGATGTCTATCCGGTTAAGCTGAAAATTGTCTCTCACACCGCAACACCAAAACCACTCTGGCGTTGTAAGGTTAAGCCTCACGGCTCATTAGTACCGGTTAGCTCAACGCATCGCTGCGCTTACACACCCGGCCTATCAACGTCGTCGTCTTCAACGTTCCTTCAGGAGACTTAAAGTCTCAGGGAGAACTCATCTCGGGGCAAGTTTCGTGCTTAGATGCTTTCAGCACTTATCTCTTCCGCATGTAGCTACCGGGCAGTGCCATTGGCATGACAACCCGAACACCAGTGATGCGTCCACTCCGGTCCTCTCGTACTAGGAGCAGCCCCCCTCAATTCTCCAGCGCCCACGGCAGATAGGGACCGAACTGTCTCACGACGTTCTAAACCCAGCTCGCGTACCACTTTAAATGGCGAACAGCCATACCCTTGGGACCTACTTCAGCCCCAGGATGTGATGAGCCGACATCGAGGTGCCAAACACCGCCGTCGATATGAACTCTTGGGCGGTATCAGCCTGTTATCCCCGGAGTACCTTTTATCCGTTGAGCGATGGCCCTTCCATTCAGAACCACCGGATCACTATGACCTGCTTTCGCACCTGCTCGCGCCGTCACGCTCGCAGTCAAGCTGGCTTATGCCATTGCACTAACCTCCTGATGTCCGACCAGGATTAGCCAACCTTCGTGCTCCTCCGTTACGCTTTAGGGAGGAGACCGCCCCAGTCAAACTACCCACCAGACACTGTCCGCAACCCGGATTACGGGTCCACGTTAGAACACCAGCCATTAAAGGGTGGTATTTCAAGGACGGCTCCACGCAGACTGGCGTCCACGCTTCGAAGCCTCCCACCTATCCTACACATCAAGGACCAGTGTTCAGTGTCAAGCTATAGTAAAGGTTCACGGGGTCTTTCCGTCTTGCCGCGGGTACACTGCATCTTCACAGCGATTTCAATTTCACTGAGTCTCGGGTGGAGACAGCCTGGCCATCATTACGCCATTCGTGCAGGTCGGAACTTACCCGACAAGGAATTTCGCTACCTTAGGACCGTTATAGTTACGGCCGCCGTTTACCGGGGCTTCGATCAAGAGCTTCGCGTTGCCGCTAACCCCATCAATTAACCTTCCGGCACCGGGCAGGCGTCACACCGTATACGTCCACTTTCGTGTTTGCACAGTGCTGTGTTTTTAATAAACAGTTGCAGCCAGCTGGTATCTTCGACTGGCTTCAGCTCCACGGGTAAACCGCTTCACCTACATGCCAGCGTGCCTTCTCCCGAAGTTACGGCACCATTTTGCCTAGTTCCTTCACCCGAGTTCTCTCAAGCGCCTTGGTATTCTCTACCTGACCACCTGTGTCGGTTTGGGGTACGATTTCGTGTTACCTGATGCTTAGAGGCTTTTCCTGGAAGCAGGGCATTTGTTACTTCAGCACCGTAGTGCCTCGTCATCACACCTCAGCGTTAAAAGGTACCGGATTTACCTGGAACCTCCGCCTACATGCTTAAAACCGGGACAACCGTCGCCCGGCCAACATAGCCTTCTCCGTCCCCCCTTCGCAGTAACACCAAGTACAGGAATATTAACCTGTTTTCCCATCGACTACGCCTTTCGGCCTCGCTTAGGGGTCGACTCACCCTGCCCCGATTAACGTTGGACAGGAACCCTTGGTCTTCCGGCGAGGCGGGCTTTTCACCCGCTTTATCGTTACTTATGTCAGCATTCGCACTTCTGATACCTCCAGCAGACCTCACAGTCCACCTTCAACGGCTTACAGAACGCTCCCCTACCCAACAACACCTAAGTGTCGCTGCCGCAGCTTCGGTGCATGGTTTAGCCCCGTTACATCTTCCGCGCAGGCCGACTCGACCAGTGAGCTATTACGCTTTCTTTAAATGATGGCTGCTTCTAAGCCAACATCCTGGCTGTCTGGGCCTTCCCACATCGTTTCCCACTTAACCATGACTTTGGGACCTTAGCTGGCGGTCTGGGTTGTTTCCCTCTTCACGACGGACGTTAGCACCCGCCGTGTGTCTCCCGTGATAACATTCTGTGGTATTCGTAGTTTGCATCGGGTTGGTAAGCCGGGATGGCCCCCTAGCCGAAACAGTGCTCTACCCCACAGATGAATTCACGAGGCGCTACCTAAATAGCTTTCGGGGAGAACCAGCTATCTCCCGGTTTGATTGGCCTTTCACCCCCAGCCACAGGTCATCCGCTAATTTTTCAACATTAGTCGGTTCGGTCCTCCAGTTAGTGTTACCAACCTTCAACCTGCCCATGGCTAGATCACCGGGTTTCGGGTCTATACCCTGCAACTTAACGCCCAGTTAAGACTCGGTTTCCCTGCGGCTCCCCTATACGGTTAACCTTGCTACAGAATATAAGTCGCTGACCCATTATACAAAAGGTACGCAGTCACACCCCGAAGGATGCTCCCACTGCTTGTACGTACACGGTTTCAGGTTCTTTTTCACTCCCCTCGCCGGGGTTCTTTTCGCCTTTCCCTCACGGTACTGGTTCACTATCGGTCAGTCAGGAGTATTTTAGCCTTGGAGGATGGTCCCCCCATATTCAGACAGGATGTCACGTGTCCCGCCCTACTCATCGAGCTCACAGCATGTGTACTTTCGTGTACGGGAGTATCACCCTGTACCCTGCGACTTTCCAGACGCTTCCACTAACACACATGCTGATTCAGACTCTGGGCTGCTCCCCGTTCGCTCGCCGCTACTGGGGGAATCTCGGTTGATTTCTTTTCCTCGGGGTACTTAGATGTTTCAGTTCCCCCGGTTCGCCTCGTTAACCTATGTATTCAGTTAACGATAGTGCAACGAATTGCACTGGGTTTCCCCATTCGGACATCGTCGGTTATTAGCGGTTCATATCACCTTACCGACGCTTTTCGCAGATTAGCACGTCCTTCATCGCCTCTGACTGCCAGGGCATCCACCGTGTACGCTTGGTCGCTTAACCTCACAACCCGGAGCAGTTTCGCTCTGTGTTGCAAGTGTTTGAGAGACTCTGGCATGACATCATCATTTCCTGTTTCGGAGAAATGCGACGGCATGCCGTTTCAATTTTCAGCTTGTTCCGGATTGTTAAAGAGCAAATATCTCAAACGTGACTGATTCAGTCAGTTTTGAGATATCATCGGTAACGCCTTTCACTCATTACCAAGCAGGTGGCGTCCCTTAGGGGATTCGAACCCCTGTTACCGCCGTGAAAGGGCGGTGTCCTGGGCCTCTAGACGAAAGGGACATATCTTTCGCAGACACCCTGCTTCTTACATCTATCAGACAATCTGTGTGAGCACTGCGCGGGCTGTATCTTTAAGGTAAGGGAGGTGATCCAACCGCAGGTTTCCCCTACGGTTACCTTGTTACGACTTCACCCCAGTCATGAATCACAAAGTGGTAAGCGCCCTCCCGAAGGTTAAGCTACCTACTTCTTTTGCAACCCACTCCCATGGTGTGACGGGCGGTGTGTACAAGGCCCGGGAACGTATTCACCGTGGCATTCTGATCCACGATTACTAGCGATTCCGACTTCATGGAGTCGAGTTGCAGACTCCAATCCGGACTACGACGCACTTTATGAGGTCCGCTTGCTCTCGCGAGTTCGCTTCTCTTTGTATGCGCCATTGTAGCACGTGTGTAGCCCTGGTCGTAAGGGCCATGATGACTTGACGTCATCCCCACCTTCCTCCAGTTTATCACTGGCAGTCTCCTTTGAGTTCCCGGCCGGACCGCTGGCAACAAAGGATAAGGGTTGCGCTCGTTGCGGGACTTAACCCAACATTTCACAACACGAGCTGACGACAGCCATGCAGCACCTGTCTCACAGTTCCCGAAGGCACCAATCCATCTCTGGAAAGTTCTGTGGATGTCAAGACCAGGTAAGGTTCTTCGCGTTGCATCGAATTAAACCACATGCTCCACCGCTTGTGCGGGCCCCCGTCAATTCATTTGAGTTTTAACCTTGCGGCCGTACTCCCCAGGCGGTCGACTTAACGCGTTAGCTCCGGAAGCCACGCCTCAAGGGCACAACCTCCAAGTCGACATCGTTTACGGCGTGGACTACCAGGGTATCTAATCCTGTTTGCTCCCCACGCTTTCGCACCTGAGCGTCAGTCTTTGTCCAGGGGGCCGCCTTCGCCACCGGTATTCCTCCAGATCTCTACGCATTTCACCGCTACACCTGGAATTCTACCCCCCTCTACAAGACTCAAGCCTGCCAGTTTCGGATGCAGTTCCCAGGTTGAGCCCGGGGATTTCACATCCGACTTGACAGACCGCCTGCGTGCGCTTTACGCCCAGTAATTCCGATTAACGCTTGCACCCTCCGTATTACCGCGGCTGCTGGCACGGAGTTAGCCGGTGCTTCTTCTGCGGGTAACGTCAATCGACGCGGTTATTAACCGCATCGCCTTCCTCCCCGCTGAAAGTACTTTACAACCCGAAGGCCTTCTTCATACACGCGGCATGGCTGCATCAGGCTTGCGCCCATTGTGCAATATTCCCCACTGCTGCCTCCCGTAGGAGTCTGGACCGTGTCTCAGTTCCAGTGTGGCTGGTCATCCTCTCAGACCAGCTAGGGATCGTCGCCTAGGTGAGCCGTTACCCCACCTACTAGCTAATCCCATCTGGGTTCATCTGATGGCAAGAGGCCCGAAGGTCCCCCTCTTTGGTCTTGCGACGTTATGCGGTATTAGCTACCGTTTCCAGTAGTTATCCCCCTCCATCAGGCAGATCCCCAGACATTACTCACCCGTCCGCCACTCGTCAGCGAAGCAGCAAGCTGCTTCCTGTTACCGTTCGACTTGCATGTGTTAGGCCTGCCGCCAGCGTTCAATCTGAGCCATGATCAAACTCTTCAATTTAAAAGTTTGATGCTCGTGAATTAAACTTCGTAATGAATTACGTGTTCACTCAGAGACTTGATAATTCTATTTGTACCCGAAGGTACTGAGATATCAATCCTGCGAGTGCCCACACAGATTGTCTGATAAATTGTTAAAGAGCAGTGCCGCTTCGCTTTTTCTCAGCGGCGCGGGGTGCGTATATTACGACTTCCCGCTTCAGAGTCAAGCGATTATTTTCGCTTTTCTCCGTGAAGCCCCCGGAGGAACTTCGCTGACCGGCCGGCCTGTTCGCCGTTGTTCCGTGTCAGTGGTGGCGCATTATAGGGAGTAATCAGAATCTGACAAGCGTTAAATTCAAAAAAGTTTTCGTTCGCTCACTTTCCAGGCGATACGTCTATTTAACGCGCCTTTCGGTCGATAAACGCGCGATATCACCGGCAAAACTGGTGACTTGCTGCCAGTCGGTATAAACCACTTCTTTAGATGTATCCGTTTCTCCGCCCGTCATTTTCATAATCAGACGGATCATCATCTTATCGAGCCAGCCGTAACGCGGATAACGTAACGCACCGGCAAACACCGCGCTGATATCTGGCCGCCACGGCGATTGCATTAAAAACTTGCGCGTATAGTTGTTGGTTTGCGGCGTGCGCTTCTCCGCTTTACGCGCCACCAGGTTGACGGAGAAGAACGCGCTTGGCATCCCATTCAGCATCTGGAAGTGTTTTTTCACAAAGGTATTCAGGGAGGAATGAAAGTGGCCATAACGGATCGATGCCCCAATCACTACGGCTGAATAGTTTTCCCAGTGAATTTCTTCCGTACGATGTAGATTCACCAGTTCGCTTTCAATCCCCTGCTCTTTTAACTCAGAGCTAATAAAAGCGGCAATCTCACGGGTCTGTCCATCACGCGAAGAGAACAATATTAGGGTTTTCACGATACGCTCCAGTTATTCGCGCCAGAATGTTGGGGTAAACAGCACCAGAAGCGTAAAGACTTCAAGGCGCCCAAACAACATATTGGCGATCAAAATCCATTTAGCGACGGGATTCATATTGGCAAAGTTATCCGCCACCACGCCAAGCCCGGGGCCAAGGTTATTCAATGTGGCAACCACCGAGGCGAAAGCAGAGAAATCATCCACGCCCGTGGCGATGATCGCCAGCATACTGACAATAAACACCAACGCATAAGCGGAGAAAAATCCCCACACTGCTTCAAGAATACGTTCAGGCAACGCACGGTTGCCAAGCTTAATGCTGTACACCGCGTTAGGATGCACCAGCCGCTTTAACTCACGGTTGCCTTGCTTGAACAGTAAAAGAATACGAATGACTTTAAGCCCGCCTCCCGTCGATCCGGCACAGCCACCGATAAACGCGGAACACAGCAGCAGCACCGGCAAGAATAGCGGCCACTTAGCGATACTGTCCGTGGTGAACCCTGCCGTGGTCGCCATGGACACCACCTGGAAAAACGCCTGATTAAGGGTGGTCACTGCGGAACTGTAGATATCATGGAACCACAGCACCAGCGTGCAAATCACCACCAGCGTAAACTGCACTCCGATAAACATCCGGAATTCCGGATCGCGCCAGTACACTTTCAGGTTGCGTCCACTCAGCAATGAGAAATGCAGGCCGTAGTTACAGCCGGATATTAATAAGAAGACTGCAATAATAGTGTTAATGGTGGGGCTGTCGAAAAAGCCAATACTGGCATCGTGCGTGGAGAATCCGCCAATCGCGATGGTGGCGAAACTATGGCCGATAGCGTCAAACGCGGGCATTCCGGCAAACCACAGCGCCAGCGCACAGGCTACGGTCAATAATACGTAGATAAGCCACAGCGTTTTAGCCGTTTCAGCAATACGCGGGCGCATTTTATTGTCTTTCAGCGGGCCGGGCATTTCTGCGCGATAGAGCTGCATCCCCCCGACGCCGAGTATAGGCAGTATCGCCACGGCCAGGACGATGATCCCCATCCCGCCGAACCATTGCAGCATCTGACGATAAAACAGGATGGCATGGGGCAGCGAATCCAGCCCTACCAGCGTGGTCGCACCGGTGGTGGTTAACCCGGAAAACGATTCGAAGAAGGCATCGGTTACCGTCAGATTGGGCTGCTCAGAGAAGATAAACGGTAATGCCCCGACGCTGCCCAGCACCGTCCAGAACAAAACCACTATCAGGAAACCTTCACGCGACTTGAGTTCTTTTTTTTCGCGGCGGTTCGGCCACCACAGCAATGAACCGATAACCAGCGCAACAAAAAAAGTTTGGGTAAATGCGCGCCCGGCGCCGTCGCGGTAGATCAACGCTACCAGCCCAGGCACGATCATGGTCCCTGAAAACAGAATCACCAGCAGCCCAACGATTCGGGTAATCGCGCGAAGTTGCATTAGCCACTTCCTTAGAAGTCAAAAAAGAGGGGTGGATTATTATTCAATCGGTATCAAATGCAATGCGCCGCGACTAAAATCCGTCAGCTTTGCTGAAAATTCCGGCAGTTGCGCCGGTGCCAGCGCGACCCGCAACTGCACGACGGCCTGAAAATCGCTGTGCACAATTAAACCGTCATACTGCTTAATCAACGCTTCGACACCTGCCAGCTGCGCATAATCACATTGCAAAGTATATTCAGTCAGCGGCACTTTGCGCAGCGTGACGAGTTGTGTCAGCGCCTGCTGAACACCGCCGCCATAGGCTTTCACCAGGCCACCCGTGCCAAGCTTTACGCCGCCGTAATAACGGATCACAACGGCGGTGACTTCCCCGACCCCGCTCCCCATTAACTGAGCCAGCATCGGTTTGCCCGCTGTGCCTGCGGGCTCGCCGTCATCGGAAAAGCCTAACTGCTGTGAATCATCCGGCGCGCCTGCCACCCAGGCAAAGCAGTGGTGACGCGCGTCGGGATAGTCCGTTCGCATCTGCGCCACAAAGGCTTTCGCCGCTTCCACGCCGGGCGTATGCGCCAGCCGTGTGATAAAGCGGCTTTTTTTAATTTCCTCAGTCAGGGTGACCGGCTGCGCCGGGATAAGCCAACTGTCCATCAGGCGAGCTTCAGATCCCGCGTCATATTCTCAATGCTGTTTTCATGAATGACGACGTTATCTTCAATACGAATACCGCCATAAGGTTTCAGCGCATCAATTTTCTGCCAGTTAAAGTGCTTCGCGTATTGCCCTTCACGCCACGGTGCCAGCAGTGACTCGATAAAATAGATACCCGGTTCGATAGTCAGCACCATGCCCGGCGCGAGGACGCGGGTGCAGCGCAGATAAGGGTATTTCTCCGGCGCCGGCAGATGCGTGCCGCTGTTGTCCTGCATAAAGCCTGCAACGTCATGCACCTGTAAACCCAGCGGATGCCCAATTCCGTGCGGCATAAACGGCCCGGTGATATTGGTTTCCACCATCGCTTCTTCGCTGATATCAGTGACAATTTGATGGCGCTTCAATAATTTGGCGATGCGTTGATGGAACTGCTCATGGTATTCGGTATACCGCACGCCTGCTTTCATGGTGGCAATCAGCGCCAGTTGCTCTTCATTAACGTCTTTAATCAGCTGCGCATACTCACTATCGCCATTCGCCGCCCAGGTACGGGTCAAATCTGCGGCGTAGCCGTTATATTCCGCCCCGGCATCCAACAGGAAGCTGCGCATTTCAGAAGGCGCACGGTGATCAAGTTTGGTGTAGTGCAGCACGGCGGCATGTTCATTCAACGCCACGATATTGCTGTACGGGACATCGGTATCGCGATGACCGGTCGCGGTCAGATAGGCCTGATTGATATCGAATTCGCTCATCCCCGAGAGGAATGCCTCATGTGCCGCCTGATGACCGTTTACCGCCGTTTTCTGCGCTTCACGCATGCAGGCCAGCTCATAGTCCGTTTTATACGAGCGGTAGTAATGCAGATAGTCGATCACGCCTTTCGGATTGAGGTTGGCGGCGGGGATGTCCATCTGTAACGCACGCTCGGGCACCGGGCCGATATAGGCCATTTTACCCCGCGCTGCCGGGAGTTGGCTGGCGATGCCCTCGGCTTTCGGCAACGCAATAATGTCGATTTCTTCGGTCCAGAACGAGGTCGGCAGCGGCTCAACGTTATGCCAGTAATCCACCGGCAGATAGAACCACAGTTTGGGCTTGTTGACGCCATCCACCAGCAGCCAGCAGTTAGGCACCTGGGTGACCGGAACCCACGCTTTAAACTGCGGATTGACTTTTGAACGGATACGGATGGTCATCGAGGAAGACATTAAACAGCTCACCGGAATGGATCAGCAGCGCATCAAGTTGAAAACGAGAAAGCACTTCCCGCGTACGTTCCTGTAGCGTCGCCAGGTGATTTTTATAAAGTGTTGCCAGCGAATCCCATAATCTACCCTTTTTCTTGTTCAACAATAAATTCTCGCATCTTAGCACACCGATTCAGCACCGCAGCGATTTCGACCATCCGTGATCCCCTTTGCAAATTTTTAAAGACTAATTTGCATTTCATTAACATCAATCCCACACTCCGACTCATCTGGTACGACCAGATCCCCATGCTGGATTCAGGAGACTGACATGCTCTACAAAGGCGACACCCTTTACGTTAACTGGCTGGAAGACGGCATCGCCGAACTGGTGTTCGATGCCCCCGGCTCAGTCAACAAACTTGATACCGCGACGGTTGCAAGCCTTGGCCACGCGCTGGATGTATTAGAAAAACAAAGCGAACTCAAAGGCCTGCTGCTGCGTTCAGAAAAAGCGGCATTCATTGTTGGCGCGGATATCACCGAATTCCTTTCTCTGTTCCTGGTGCCCCAGGAACAGCTTAGCCAGTGGTTACATTTCGCGAACAGCGTCTTTAATCGTCTGGAAGATTTGCCGGTACCGACCCTGTCCGCCGTTAATGGCTATGCGCTGGGCGGCGGCTGCGAATGTGTGTTAGCCACTGACTACCGTGTTGCCACGCCAGACCTGCGCATCGGCCTGCCGGAAACCAAACTGGGGATTATGCCAGGATTCGGCGGCTCGGTACGCCTGCCTCGCCTGCTCGGCGCGGACAGCGCGCTGGAAATTATTGCTGCGGGTAAAGACGTGGGCGCAGACCAGGCGCTGAGCATCGGTCTTGTTGATGCTGTTGTTAAACCTGAGAAACTGGTCGAAGGCGCATTAAGCGTCTTGCGCCAGGCCATTAAGGGTGAGCTGGACTGGAAAGCGAAGCGTGCGCCGAAACTGGAGCCGCTGCACTTAAGCAAAATTGAAGCCACCATGAGCTTCACCATCGCCAAAGGCATGGTGATGCAAACTGCGGGCAAACACTATCCCGCGCCGATCACGGCAGTGAAAACCATCGAAGCCGCCGCCACGCTGGGCCGGGAAGAAGCACTGAAGTTAGAAAACCAGAGTTTCGTTCCGCTGGCGCACACGCCGCAGGCGCGTGCCCTGGTGGGCATTTTCCTCAACGATCAATATGTAAAATCGCTGGCGAAAAAGCAGTCCGGAACGGTTGAGACCCCAAAACAGGCTGCAGTACTGGGTGCAGGGATCATGGGTGGCGGTATCGCCTATCAGTCCGCCTGGAAAGGCGTGCCGGTGATCATGAAAGACATTAACGATAAATCGTTAACCCTGGGCATGACCGAAGCGGCCAAACTGCTGAATAAACAACTTGAGCGCGGCAAGATCAATGGCCTGAAAATGGCTGGCGTGATTTCCACTATTCACCCGACGCTCGACTACGCAGGCTTTGAACGCGTGGATGTGGTGGTCGAAGCGGTGGTCGAAAACCCGAAAGTCAAAAAAGCCGTACTGGCAGAGACGGAAGATAAAATCCGCCCGGATACCGTACTTGCATCCAATACTTCAACCATTCCAATTAGCGAACTCGCCAGCGCACTGAAGCGCCCGGAGAATTTCTGCGGGATGCATTTCTTTAACCCGGTGCACCGTATGCCGCTGGTTGAAGTGATCCGCGGCGAGAAAACCTCAGACGATACCATTGCCAAAGTTGTGGCGTGGGCCAGCAAAATGGGCAAAACCCCAATTGTGGTCAACGACTGCCCTGGTTTCTTCGTTAACCGCGTGCTGTTCCCTTACTTCGCCGGTTTTAGCCAGCTCCTGCGCGACGGCGCAGACTTCCGTCAAATCGATAAAGTGATGGAAAAACAGTTCGGCTGGCCAATGGGCCCGGCTTATCTGCTTGATGTCGTCGGTATTGATACCGCGCATCATGCCCAGGCAGTCATGGCGGCGGGCTTCCCGCAGCGGATGGCGAAAGATTATCGCGACGCCATTGACGCGCTGTTCGAGGCCGGTCGTTACGGCCAGAAAAATGGTCTGGGTTTCTGGCGTTATAAAGAAGACAGCAAAGGCAAACCGCGTAAAGAGCAGGATGAAGCCGTAGAAAGCCTGCTGGCGGACGTTAGCCAGACGAAACGCGAATTCAGCGACGAAGAAATTATTGCCCGCATGATGATCCCGATGGTCAACGAAGTGGTGCGTTGTCTGGAAGAAGGCGTTATCGCAAGCCCCGCGGAAGCCGATATGGCGCTAGTGTACGGGCTGGGTTTCCCTCCGTTCCACGGCGGCGCGTTCCGCTGGCTGGATACGCTCGGCAGCGCCAAATATCTGGACATGGCTCAGCAATACGAACACCTCGGTCCGTTGTATGCGGTGCCGGACGGTTTGCGCGCCAAAGCGCGGCTTAACGAACCGTATTATCCCCCGGTTGAACCCGCTCGCCCGGTTGGCGATTTGAAAACGGCTTAAGGAGTGATGTATGGAAAAGGTGGTAATTGTTGACGCAATCCGCACCCCGATGGGCCGTTCCAAAGGCGGCGCATTTCGTCATGTGCGGGCGGAAGATTTATCGGCACACTTAATGCGCAGCCTGCTGTCGCGTAACCCGGCGCTGGATCCTTCGGCGATTGATGATATTTACTGGGGATGTGTGCAGCAAACGCTTGAACAGGGTTTCAACATCGCACGCAACGCTGCGCTGCTGGCGGAGATCCCGCACCGCGTACCGGCTGTTACGGTGAACCGCCTGTGTGGTTCGTCCATGCAGGCGCTACATGATGCGGCCCGAATGATCATGACCGGCGATGCCCAGACCTGCCTGATCGGCGGCGTGGAGCACATGGGTCATGTGCCGATGAACCATGGCGTGGATTTTCACCCGGGTCTGAGCCGCAATGTCGCGAAGGCCGCAGGGATGATGGGCCTGACGGCGGAAATGCTGGCGCGCATGCACGGTATTAGTCGTGAAATGCAGGACAGTTTTGCCGCCCGCTCACATCAGCGCGCATGGGCAGCGACCCAGGCCGGTCATTTCAAAAATGAAATTGTTCCGGTTAACGGTCATGACGCTGACGGCGTACTGAAGCGCTATGACTATGACGAAGTTATCCGTCCGGAAACCAATGTTGAGAGCCTTTCGACGCTGAAACCGGCCTTCGATCCGGTCAGCGGAACGGTGACTGCAGGCACGTCTTCAGCCCTCTCAGATGGTGCGGCCGCCATGCTGGTGATGAGCGAAAGTCGCGCCCGGGAACTTGGTCTGACGCCGCGCGCCCGTATTCGCTCAATGGCTGTGGTGGGTTGCGATCCGTCGATTATGGGTTACGGTCCGGTTCCGGCATCCAAACAGGCACTGAAAAAAGCAGGCCTGAGCGCGTCGGATATCGATCTGTTTGAAATGAACGAAGCATTTGCCGCGCAGATCCTGCCATGTATAAAAGATCTGGGGCTGATGGAGCAGATCGACGAGAAGATTAACCTCAACGGCGGCGCGATCGCATTAGGTCACCCGCTGGGCTGTTCCGGCGCGCGCATCAGCACCACGCTGATTAATCTGATGGAACGCAAAGATGCGCAGTTCGGCCTTGCCACCATGTGTATTGGTTTAGGCCAGGGCATCGCAACGGTATTTGAGCGGGTTTAATGTACTGCACCGCCGCCGCTAAAAACGCCGCGGCGGTTATTCAATCTCAACGCCATAGAGTGACTGGCAAGAGCGAGCATCCCGATAAGCTTACGTAAATCAGTGAGTCGGGCGGACACAGCCGCCAATGCCGCCAGTGGTGATGAAAAAGTTTAGTTGCCGTTCTTCCCGCCTGTCAGGGGCGGGTTTTTTATTATTAAAAGCCATCATCGGCAAGATGGCTTCTGAATCATCAAATAAACGAAAACGCGTCGCCAAACATCCGGTCTTCACGTGCGCCACGCTCGTTGCAGAACAGATCCCGGGCAATTTTCGCCATTTCGAAGCGGCCAGCGATATAAATATCGTGCTCACTCAGGGTGCCAAAATCCTGCATGACTGCCGTCAGTACGGTTCCGCTGCGCCCACGCCATCCTTCTTCCGGCTGTTCAACTACCGGTACGACACTGAGGTTCGGATGATTCACCGACAGGGCTTCCAGTTCAGCTAAATCGTAGAGATGTTTCTCTTCGCGACCGCCCCAATAGATGGCGATTTCACGGGCAGGATTACGCGCCAGCGCGGTAAATAAAATTGAACGCACATAGGAGAACCCGGTACCGCCCGCAATCAATATCAACGGACGGTCGTCTTCGTCACGCAGCCAGGCATCGCCGTGCGGAATATCAATGACGATCTCGCGGTCTTTGAGAATACGGTCCATCACCGCCATGGCGTAGAGATTGAGCTCCGATGCGCCAATATGCAGTTCGATGAAGCCCTGTTCGTCCGGCGTTGATGCCATTGAGAACGGGCGTTTGTCACGCTCGTCCATCACGACCATCAGATACTGGCCTGCACGAAAAGAAAAAGGTGAGTCGGGTACTAATCGAACGCGGTACACAGTTTCTGTGATCGCGTCCACCGAGGTCACTTTACAGCTAATGGTTGTCATGCGTTCCCTCTGTCGGGTCAATATTGCAAAACCGCAACGGTCGCGTCAGTCGCGCTTACCGTCATTAAAAATGGCCAGTTGATCCCAGATGGCATCGATTCGCTCGATCACCGCCGGATCTTTTTTAATCGGACGTCCCCACTCACGTTGGGTCTCGCCGGGCCATTTGTTGGTGGCATCCAGTCCCATTTTTGAACCCAAACCGGAAACCGGCGAGGCAAAATCCAGGTAATCAATCGGCGTGTTTTCTACCAGAACGGTGTCTCGCGCCGGGTCCATACGCGTCGTAATGGCCCAGATTACATCGTTCCAGTCACGCGCATTGACATCATCATCACAGACGATGACAAACTTGGTATACATAAACTGCCGCAGAAATGACCACACACCCATCATCACACGTTTGGCATGTCCGGCGTATTGCTTCTTAATGGTTACCACCGCAAGGCGATAGGAGCACCCTTCCGGCGGCAGGTAAAAATCAACAATCTCCGGGAACTGCTTTTGTAAAATCGGTACGAAGACTTCATTTAACGCCACGCCCAGCACCGCCGGTTCATCAGGCGGACGACCGGTATAGGTGGAGTGATAAATGGCATCTTCGCGTTGGGTAATGTGCGTTACGGTGAAAACCGGGAAGCTGTCCACTTCATTGTAGTAACCCGTATGGTCACCGTATGGACCTTCCGGCGCCATTTCACCGGGTTCAATATACCCTTCCAGCACAATTTCCGCGCTGGCGGGCACTTCCAGATCGTTCGAAAGGCACTTCACCACTTCGGTTTTGGTTCCGCGCAACAAACCGGCAAAAGCGTATTCCGATAGTGTATCCGGCACGGGCGTGACGGCTCCCAGAATCGTCGCCGGATCGGCGCCCAGCGCCACGGCAACCGGGAAACGTTCGCCGGGATGCGCCGCACACCACTCCTGAAAATCCAGTGCGCCGCCACGGTGAGAAAGCCAACGCATGATCAGTTTGTTTTTACCAATCACCTGCTGACGATAGATACCTAAATTCTGCCGCTCTTTGTGCGGGCCGCGCGTCACGGTTAATCCCCAGGTGATTAGCGGCGCGGCATCTTCTGGCCAGCACTGCATCACTGGAATTCGGGTTAAATCAACCTGCTCGCCCTGCAGGACTTTCTGCTGACAAGGCGCGCCACGCAGCCGCTTCGTTGGCATGTTTAACACTTGTTTGAATTGCGGCAGCTTATCGAACAGGTCACGAAATCCGCGCGGCGGCTCAGGCTCTTTCAAAAACGCCAGTAACTTGCCGACTTCACGCAGCGCGGTCACGTCTTCCTGGCCCATACCCATTGCCACGCGCTTTGGCGTACCAAACAGGTTGCACAGCACCGGCATGTCGTAACCCTTTGGATTCTCAAACAGCAGCGCCGGGCCGCCAGCACGTAAAGTGCGGTCAGCGATTTCGGTCATCTCAAGATGAGGATCGACAGCCAGCGAGATACGTTTAAGCTCGCCTCGCTGCTCAAGTAGCGTAAGAAAGTCGCGCAGATCGTGGTATTTCATGCAGTTAATTTTGCCTTTCTGGTTAGCGCTTTATTATACGGTGTTCGTCGCAGGCATGCTGTAATTTTGTTAAATTAGCGTGAACTGATACGGCGACACCCAGGGATTCGTTATAATCGTTTTAGCTATCTAAAAGGAGTTTTGATATCCTTTTGCGCCTGATTATCGAAGAAGAGTATGTATGCAATCCTGGTATTTACTGTACTGCAAAAGAGGCCAGCTTCAGCGTGCGCAAGAGCATCTGGAACGTCAGGCTGTTACCTGCCTCACACCGATGATCACCCTGGAAAAAATTGTGCGCGGCAAACGCACCACGGTGAGCGAACCGCTGTTCCCAAACTATCTGTTTGTTGAATTCGATCCGGAAGTTATCCATACCACCACGATTAACGCCACGCGCGGCGTCAGCCATTTTGTGCGTTTTGGCGCGCAACCGGCGACAGTGCCGGCGACCGTTATCGATCAGCTGATTCAGTATCAGTCTGAAGAAATTACTGACCCCGGCACCCCTTTTCCTGGCGACACAGTGGTGATTACGCATGGCGCGTTTAAAGGCCTGAATGCGATCTTTGCCGAACCTGATGGTGAAGCACGCTCAATGCTGTTATTGAACCTGCTTAATCAGCAGGTGCTGCAGAGCGTGCAAAATACCGAATTCAAAAAACAGTAATCAGAAGCGAATGCCAAACAGCGTTCGCACATTCTCATCACTCTGCTGCATCAGCCATTCCGCGTCTTCACCCCGCCACATTGCCGCTTGCGTAATAATATGCGGCAAATAGCAGGGCTCGTTGCGACGTGATGAAGGCTTAACCGGCAAATCGCGCGGTAGCAGCCACGGCGCGTCCGTTTCGAAAAAGAGTTTGTCTGCGGGAATGACTGGCAACAACTCACGCAGCGCCAGCCCGCGACGCTCATCGCACACCCAGCCCGTAATGCCCAACGATAATCCTGACGCCAGGCACGCCTGCGCCTCTTCGCGCGTGCCGGTAAAACAGTGCAAAACCGCGCCCGGCAGTTTATCAAGCCAGGGCGTTAACAGGGCGATAAACCGTTCGTGAGCGTCGCGGCAGTGCATGAAGACCGGCAGCGATAGTTCTGCTGCCAGCGCCAGTTGAGCGCTAAACGCGTGCTCCTGCTCTTGCGGTGTGGAGTAGTTACGGTTGAAGTCCAGGCCGCACTCCCCAATGGCAACCACTTCAGGCTGAGCAGCCAGTTCACGCAGCGCATCGGCAGTTTCTGGCCGCCAGTGGCTGGCGTCGTGAGGATGAACGCCCGCGGTAGACCAACAGTTATCGTAACGGCTGGCAAGCTGCTGCGCCTGCTGGCTTTCCTGCAAATTTGTGCCGGTTAACAACATGCCTGATACGCCAGCCTCAAAGGCCCGGGCCACGACCGCATCCCGATCTTTATCAAACTGCCCGCTGGTGAGATTTACGCCAATATCAAACATGATGCTTATCCTGTAAAAAACCGCCCGGAGGGCGGTTTTGATTATTCCTGAGATTCTTGCGACGCTTCTTCTTCCGTGGGCTCTCGTCGTTTACCAACATAGAACCGCGCGAAAAACACCCCGACTTCAAAAAGGAAATACATCGGGATGGCCAGCAGGGTCTGCGAGAACACATCCGGCGGCGTTAACAGCATACCGACAACAAACGCGCCCACCAGCACATACGGACGTTTTTTACGTAAGTCATCCGGTGTGGTCACACCCAGCCAGCAGAGCAGGACAATCGCAACCGGGACTTCAAACGATACGCCAAAGGCCATGAACAGCGCCATGACGAAGCTGAGATAGCTGGCAATATCGGTTGACACCACCACGCCGACCGGCGCGGTATGCGTCAGGAAGCCAAACGCCAGCGGGAACACCACGAAATACGCAAACGCCATACCGATATAGAATAGCAGCGTACTGGAGACCAGCAGCGGCACCACCAGACGGCGCTCGTGCTTGTACAGCGCCGGCGCGATAAACGCCCATACCTGATACAGGATCACAGGTGCAGACAGGATCACCGATACCATGATGGTCAGCTTGATCGGCGTAAAGAACGGCGATGCCACATCGGTGGCAATCATGGTTGCGCCCTGCGGCATCTGGCTTATCAACGGCGCGGAGACCATTTGGTAGATGTCGTTGGCGAAGTAAACCAGCGCCAGGAAGATCGCCAAAATCGCGATGACGCAGTTCAGCAGGCGCTTACGCAGTTCAATCAGGTGACTGATTAAGGGTTGAGTATCTTCTACAGCCATGTTCAGGATTTTTCACTTGAGGACGAAGGTACGGAGCCTGCCGGAGAAGACGTGGAACCCGGTGACGCTTTAGAAAGATCGACGACAGGTTCAACGGCCGCAGCCGGTTTTTGCACCGTCGCGCTCGCCTGGTGCTCCGCCGTGGAAGGCGTAACCCCTTCGTGCGCCGCTTCGTTATCTTTCACAACGGGATTATGAATGGTATGAGCTTCATCGTGCGCCTTTTCCGGGTCATTCGCCGTATAGGTGCGTTTCATTGATTCCGCCGCTTCACGCAATTCATCCATAGAGGCCTTGAGCTCTGGGGTGAGATTATTCAGGCTCGCTTTCTCAACTTTCTTCAGGCTGTCCTGAAACTCCTGGAGTTTTAACTCCTGGGTCAGCTCATTTTGCACCGTAGTGGCAAGTGAGCGCAGCGCCCTCACCCACCCGGCAATGGTTTTGACCGCAACAGGCAAACGCTGTGGCCCCAGAACAATGAGGCCGATGACAAAGACAAGGACCAGCTCACCGAAACCAATATCGAACACGGTTTACACCTGCTCTTTATCGTTGCTCTTCGCTTCGTCTTTTTTCACGTCGCTTTGCTTATCAGAAATGGATTTCGCGGTGAAATCTGCATCCTGAGTGGTGTTGTTTTTCGGCTCATCATCGCCCATGGCTTTTTTGAAGCCTTTAATGGAGGCGCCAAGATCGGAACCCAAAGAACTCAGTTTTTTGGTACCGAAAAGCAGAACCACGATAACGACAATGATCAACAGTTGCCAAATACTAATGCCACCCATATAAATCCTCAGCTACAGATGATGAAATTTGCAAACCGCATTATATACCGCTCACTCTCCAGGCTGCACCCGTGTTGGTAGAACATATCCACAAAGGTCACAGAGTTTTTCTGTAAATTGTGAAAATGTCGCCCTCACAAACTCACCCGAAACGCTGATATTGGGAACGCAGCTATTTCATGATGTCACCCGTCATGCTTCAGGTTGCAGACGCTTTCAAAGCCAGATAATCCGCTTTTCTACCCTCGTTTGAGGTTTGCGCTACAACCAGAACCATTCAGGATAAATTAAATCGAGCCAGTACGCCGCCAGCCAATCAGCCATACGACGAGACCGCCCGCCATAACCCAGGCCGGGATAAAACCCCAATCCGGGCGAGTCACCAGCATTAACGTCCCGCTTAATAACAACGTTGCGCCAATACCAAACAGGTAGCGGGATTGTCCCTGCCGCACACGCTGTTCGTGTAACTCGCGGGCGATTTTATCAACGCTTTGTTGCAATTGTTTGCCCTGGCGCAAACTGTCGTACACCAGTTCAGGTATTTCTGGCATTTTTTCGATCCAGAACGGTGCTTTCTCTTTTAATGAGCGCACCAGAGCCGGAAAACCGACCTGATCTTTGATCCAGGATTCCAGAAAAGGTTTTGCTGTTTTCCATAAATCCAGCTGTGGATAAAGCTGACGGCCGACGCCCTCTACATACAACAAGGTTTTTTGAAGCAGCACCAGTTGCGGCTGCACTTCCATATTGAAGCGGCGTGCAGTATTGAACAGATTCAACAGCACATGACCGAAGGAGATTTCCGCGAGTGGTTTCTCAAAGATGGGTTCACACACGGTGCGAATCGCAAACTCAAACTCTTCAACATTGGTATCCGGCGGCACCCAACCTGAATCCACATGCAGCTCGGCTACTTTGCGGTAATCACGGTTGAAAAAGGCGATAAAGTTCTCTGCAAGATAACGCTTATCTTCTTTATTCAGTGATCCCACGATGCCGCAGTCAATACCGATGTACTGCGGGTTGTCCGGGTGGTCGTAACTGACAAAAATATTGCCCGGATGCATATCGGCATGAAAGAAGCTGTCGCGGAAAACCTGAGTGAAGAACACCTGAACGCCGCGCTCCGCCAACAGCTGCATATTGGTGCCGTTGCGCTCTAACGTTTCCACGTCAGAGACGGGAATACCGTAAATGCGCTCCATGACCAGCATATTTTCGCTGCAATAGTCAGAGTACACTTCCGGCACATACAGCATCGGGCTGTTTTCAAAATTGCGCCGCAGCTGGATGGCGTTGGCCGCTTCACGGAGCAGATTCAGCTCATCGATCAGCGTTTTTTGATATTCCCGCACCACTTCCACCGGACGTAAACGACGGCCATCCGGCAATAAGCGCGGCACCCAGTGCGCCAGACGGTAAATGAGCTTCATATCCGCGTTGATAATCGGCAGGATGTCAGGCCGGATAACTTTGATAACGACTTCTTTGCCGTTTTCTTTCAGCTTTGCCGTATGCACCTGCGCGATAGACGCCGACGCCAGCGGATTGATATCAAAATCATCGAACCAGGTTTCGACAGGAATATCGCCCATGGATTTTTCAATCTGGCGTTTCGCCTGCACCCCGTCAAAGGGCGCAACCCGATCCTGCAACATCGCAAGCTGATCGGCGATTTGCGGCGGAAACAAGTCGCGACGGGTCGATAACATCTGGCCGAACTTAATCCATACCGGTCCAAGTTCCTGTAATGCCAGTCGCAGACGATGTCCTAACTCTTTATCACCGTGTCGATTTGGCATCCAAAACAGGGTGCGTCGCCATACGCGAAGCGGCCACGTGATACGAATTCTGGGGATGAGCTCATCAAGCCCATAGCTTAAAAAAGTACGAATGATGAAGTACAGGCGCCGCAGTTCACCTGGCGTCATTTGGCCTCCAGCGTATCTAAACGACTAATAAGCGCATCAAGCGAGCGCGCAAGTGCATCGGTTTCTTCAGCAAACCATGCCACCTCAAGCGAACCGGGGGCCATACGCCACTCTTCGGTAACCGCTTCGGCCAGATAACGTTGATTGCGACCAACGCTTTTTTTGACTATCCGCGCGCCGCTACGAAAGACTTTACTCAGCCCTTCCGCAGCGATATCACCAATATACGGCGCCAGAAGTTCCGCAGGGTCGAATTCAGCCAGATCCATCAGAGACGCGAAATTTTGCACCACCTGAATGTCGCCTTCGACCTCAAGGTCGCCACGTCGGATGAGCGCGGTCAGTTGCTGGCGGTTGCGCAGCTCAGGCAATACGGAAAGGCGCGTGGTAACCGAACAGTCGGTCTCGCCTTCCCACTGCCCTAACACATCAACCTGCCGTTCACTGAAAATCAGGATCAGCGGCGTGGAGAACTCACGGAGGGCAACGCGCAACACCTTTCCCTGCAAACGCTGGCGTGCAGATTTAAGCGCCCGGTCCCGGTACAGGAAAGCATTCAATGCCCCTTCAATACCGGCGGTAATCATCGGTGTTACTGGCATCCGCAAACTCCTTTAAAACTTATAACCGCGATGAAGCGCAACGATACCCGCAGTCAAATTGAAATATTCAACATTGTCGAAACCTGCATCGGCCATCATCGCTTTAAGCGTATCCTGGTTTGGATGCATACGGATGGATTCCGCCAGGTAGCGGTAGCTTTCCGCATCCTGAGCCACCAGCTCGCCGATACGCGGCAATACGTGGAAGGAGTAGGCGTCGTAGGCTTTGCTTAATGGATCGATAACCGGTTTTGAAAACTCCAGCACCAGCAAACGGCCGCCGGGCTTTAACACGCGGTACATTGAACGCAGCGCTTTGTCTTTATCGGTCACGTTACGCAGGCCAAACGAAATGGTAATGCAATCGAAGGTGTTGTCCGGAAAGGGCAGCGCTTCTGCATTAGCCTGAACGTATTCAACATTTCCCACAACGCCGATATTACGCAGCTTTTCGCGGCCCATTTTCAGCATTGAATCGTTGATATCCGCCAGCACCACGGTTCCGGTTTCACCAACCAGACGTGAAAATTTCGCCGTCAAATCGCCGGTGCCGCCAGCGAGATCCAGCACTTTTTGTCCACGGCGCACACCGCTGCAATCAATAGTAAAGCGCTTCCATAAACGATGGATGCCGAACGACATAAGGTCGTTCATGACGTCATATTTCGCTGCAACAGAATGGAAAACCTGCGCCACCATATCCGCCTTCTGCGCCTTCGCTACTGTCTGAAAGCCAAAGTGCGTTGTGTCCTGTGAATCATCAACCATTTCGGAGCCTGCTATTGATAAAAAATGTTCGTGAAGTGTAACAGATTGGGCGCGATTGCCCTACGTTTCAAGCCTGTTTTAACAGTCGTTGCCGGTGCGTTGAACCGGCGTCATTAACTCTGATGCGTTGTTTTTTCTGGTGTTTTCTGAGTCATCCTCAATGCTGCGCAAACGAAACTCTTCATCATCCAGACGCGCCTGCTCAACCATTTCCGAATTAATCTCGCGCTTTACCTCCACCCCAAGGGTGCGAAACGCATCGGCCTGAGCGAGGATATTGCCACGCCCGGAACTGAGCTTTTTCATCGCCTGACGATAGTAATCCTGCGCTTTATCCAGCCCCTGCCCAACGGCAGACATGTCATCCACAAACAGCCGCATTTTGTCGTAAAGCCGCGCTGCCCGATCGGCGATCTGCTGGGCGTTTTGATTTTGATGCTCATAACGCCAAAGATTAGCAATGGTGCGTAGCGCCACCAGCAATGTGGTTGGGCTCACCAGCATGATATTGCTCTTTAACGCTTCGTTTATCAGTTCCGGCTGCCGGTCGATAGCCAGTAAAAATGCGGGCTCTACGGGTATAAACATTAAGACATAATCCAGAGACCGCAACCCTGGCAGCTGATGATAGTCTTTTCGGCTCAGCAACCGGATATGATTGCGGATAGCCGCGATATGTTCGTTAAGGGCCAGTTCGCGCTGATAGTCGTCTTCAGCATTAAAATAACGCTCATAAGCCACCAGCGTCATTTTGGCATCCACCACCACGTCTTTGTCCTGGGGAAGACGCACGATCACATCCGGTTGCATACGGCTGCGGTCATCCCGCTGAATATTCACCTGCGTCTGGTATTCATACCCTTCCCGCAGGCCTGATGCTTCCAGCACCCGCGTCAGTACCATCTCGCCCCAGTTACCCTGAATTTTGTTATCGCCTTTGAGAGCCCGCGTCAGGTTGATCGCCTCCTGGGCCATTTGCGCGTTTAGCTGCTGCAGGTTGCGAATTTCATGGGTTAGCGTATGGCGCTCGCGTGCTTCCTGACCAAAGCTGTCCTGAACCTGACGGCGAAAGCCGTCAAGCTGTTCCCGGAGCGGGGTAAGCAAGCCATTCAGACTCTGGCGGTTTTGTTCTTCAACCTGGCGGTGGCTGCGGTCAAAAATACGGTTAGCGAGATTTTCAAACTGCTCACTAAGACGCTGTTCGCTGCTCATCATCTGACGCAGTTTGTCGTCGTTATGCTGGCGCGTGGTTTCCAGTAGCGTGGTGACTTCACGCAGATCGGCTTCGAGGGAGCTGTTAATCTCTCTGAGGGTACGCAATTCGCCGTTGAGCAAGTCGCATTCATCACGCCAGTGTTGAGACTGCGCCAGCGCCTGTTTGGCCGCGCTTAATTCACTGAACACATCACGCTGTTCAGCCAGCAACGCCGCCTGACGCTGAGCCGATCGCAGGCTTGCGCCCAGCCAGCCAACCAAAATACCTGCCAGCGCGACCGCCGCCATCATAAGAAGAGAGAACGCCATAATGCCTCCCGCATTAACCCACCAGTGCAAAATGGGATTGTGCTGGATAAATGTCCAGTTTTAAAGGCATTTACTGCGAGGCATTGCGCAAAAGAGTAAAAACAAGACGGGTAAGCGAAACAACCAGAGGGGGAGAAAGCGCCAGCTTCGCTGTTAAACGAAGCTGGCGAAAGGCATTAGATCAGGCGACGTGCAGCCTCAACCACAATCTTCACCGCGTGGCTTTCGGTCTGTTTCATGGTTTCCGCGTTAGGAATTTCCTGCTGGGTACGGTTAACGATAACCCCTGCCACCATCCCTGCGCGCAGCCCCTGGCTTGAGCACATGGTCAGCAACGTTGCGGATTCCATTTCGTAGTTCATCACGCCCATCTGCTGCCACTCTTCCATAGAGCCTTTGAAACGGCTGACGACACGGCCTGAGAAGGTGTCATAACGCTCCTGGCCCGGATAGAAAGTGTCGGAAGAGGCTGTTACGCCGATGTGAGTGGTTGCGCCCACGGCTTTCGCCGCTTCCACCAGCGCAGTGGTACAGGTGAAATCCGCCACCGCAGGGTATTCCATCGGCGCGAAGTGCAGGCTGGCACCGTCAAGACGGACAGACGCCGTGGTGACCAGCACATCGCCGACATTGATATGCGGCTGGATTGCGCCAGTCGTGCCGACGCGCAGGAACGTGCGGATACCCAGCTGCGCCAGCTCTTCAACAGCGATTGACGTGGACGGGCCGCCGATGCCGGTAGAACAAATGATGACCGCTTTACCATCCAGTTCAGCGCGCCAGGAGGTGAATTCACGATGAGATGCCAGCTTAACCGGCTTGTCCATCAGCGCGGCGATCTTTTCCACTCGTTCCGGGTCGCCAGGGACGATAGCAAGCGTTGCGCCCTGCAGGTCGCTTTTTGTGAGGCCGAGGTGAAAAACATCAGACGTAGACATAAATGACTCCTCTTTGGGTCGGTTAGTCAGAAGCTGCAAAAGGGTACTTTACAGAAGCTGGCCGCTGAATTTCGTGACTCAATTCACTTGTAATGAAATCGCTTGCACATGATTTCCATAAAATAGTGATGCGCTTCACATAATAACGCATCCCGGTACCGATCACAGGAACGGGTTTTACGAGTACGAATTTTCAGCTCGCAGACTATAGTTAGGGTTGCGCTAAAAAATGGTTACGGAGCCTGGCCATGACAAAACAAAACACAACAGACAACTCTGCAGGATTTGCTTCCGCCGCTTCACCTGTCGCTTCAACGGTAGTACATACCTCCGAAGATGCCATTCATTGCGGAGAAACATCGATCCCCTCCCAGGGCGAAAATATGCCCGCGTGGTTCGCCCGCCCGGCACAGACGGATCACCCTCTCCCGGTCGTTATCGTGGTGCAGGAAATTTTCGGCGTGCATGAGCATATCCGGGATATCTGCCGCCGCCTGGCCCATGAAGGTTACCTGGCTGTCGCGCCGGAACTCTATTTCCGTCAGGGCGATCCTGAAGATTATGACGATATTTCTACGCTATTCAGCGAGCTGGTCAGCAAAGTTCCCGACGCACAAGTGCTGGCGGATCTGGACCATGTCGCCAACTGGGCGGCGCGCCAGGGCGGCGATCCGCATCGTTTGATGATGACCGGATTTTGTTGGGGCGGACGGATTACGTGGCTGTACGCCGCGCATAATCCGCAGCTTAAAGCAGCGGTGGCATGGTACGGAAAGCTGGTAGGCGAGAAGTCACTGAATTCGCCAAAACATCCGGTGGATATTGCTGTCGATCTTAATGCGCCAGTACTTGGGTTGTATGGCGCCCAGGATACGAGCATCTCGCTGGAAAGCGTGGAAACTATGCGCCAGGCGTTACGGGCGGCGAATGCAAACGCGGAGATCGTGGTCTATCCCGATGCCGGACATGCGTTTAATGCCGACTATCGACCCAGCTATCACGCGGAGTCAGCCGCTGATGGCTGGCAGAGAATGCTGGAATGGTTTACCCGTTACGGCACAAAAAAATAGCCATTGCTGAAGAAAATAACGCCCCTCATTCACAACCGGATGAGGGGCGTTTTGTCAGGCGCTACGCAGATTCTGCGCCGCTTTTACCATATTCGCCAGCGCCTGGCGGGTTTCCGGCCAGCCGCGCGTTTTCAGGCCGCAGTCCGGGTTAACCCACAAACGCTGCGCCGGGATACGTTGCGCCGCTTTTTGCAGTAATGCCTCAATCCATTCTACATCCGGCACATTCGGCGAGTGAATGTCATACACGCCCGGTCCGATTTCATTGGGGTATTCAAATTCTTCGAAAGATTCCAGTAATTCCATGTCGGAACGCGAGGTCTCGATGGTGATGACGTCCGCATCCAGTGCCGCAATGGAATCCATAATGTCGTTGAATTCGCAGTAACACATGTGGGTATGGATTTGGGTATCGTCACGCACGACGGCGGCATTAAGACGGAACGCTTCCACGCCCCACTCCAGATAAGCCTGCCAGTCGGCACGGCGCAGCGGCAGCCCTTCACGCAACGCGGGTTCATCGATTTGAATAATGCCAATGCCCGCGGCTTCCAGGTCTGCCACTTCGTCACGCAACGCAAGAGCAATCTGTTTGGCGATGGTTTCACGGCTGACGTCTTCGCGCGGGAATGACCAGCAGAGGATCGTCACCGGCCCGGTCAACATGCCTTTTACGGGCTTATCGGTGAGGGATTGCGCGTACTTCGCCCACTCTACGGTAATCGGCTGTGGACGGCTGATATCGCCAATCACAACCGGTGGTTTCACGCAGCGTGAACCGTAGCTTTGCACCCAGCCGTTTTGAGTAAAGACAAAGCCGTCCAGGTGCTCGCCAAAGTATTCCACCATGTCATTCCGCTCGGCTTCACCGTGAACCAGCACGTCAAGGCCGAGGCGTTCCTGTTCGACAATCGCCTGCTTAATGTGCCCGGCAATGCCTGTACGGTAGTGATTCGCGTCAAGATTGCCTTTTTTGAAGTCCAGGCGCAGGCCGCGAATTTCGGTGGTTTGCGGGAACGAACCAATCGTGGTGGTGGGCCATGCCGGAAGATTAAAGCGGGCGCGCTGTGCTTCGGCGCGTACCGGATAAGCGCTGGCGCGCTGGCTGTCCTGCGCGGTAATGGTCGCCAGGCGTTCACCCACCGCCGGGTTATGCACGCGGGCAGACCCACGACGCGCCTGGATCGGAACGCTCCATTCGGTAATTTTTTGGGTGTCGCCGCTGTTGAGCGCATCGCGCAGGAGCGCCAGTTCTTCACATTTTTGTAGCGCAAAGGCGAACCAGCTTTTCACTTCCGCGTCCAGACGGGTTTCCACACTCAGATCAATCGGGCTATGCAACAACGAGCAGGAAGATCCCACCCAGACGGCACGTTTACCGATAATGTCTTTAATGCGGGCATATTTTTCAGTCAAATCAGCGCGCCAGACGTTACGGCCATTAATAAGGCCTGCCGACAGCAACCATTCAGACGGCAAACGCGCATGCAGCTCCGCCACGCTATCGTTACCGTGAACCAAATCGACGTGCAATCCGTGCACCGGCAGCGCGGTAATGGTATCCAGATTCGGCGTTACGCCTTCGAAATAGGTGGTCAGCAGCAGTTTAACGTTGCCATGCAGGGCGTCATAAGCCGGTTTGAAGGCGTCCAGCCACGCCTGCGGCAGCTCCAGCACCAGGGCGGGCTCATCAATTTGCACCCACTCCACACCGCGCTTCGCAAGCTCAGCCAGAACCTGCTGGTAAACAGGAAGAATGTCATTGAGCAGCGACAGGCGATCAAACTGCTCGCCTTTGACTTTACCCAACCACAGGTAGGTTACCGGGCCCAGCAGCACAGGTTTGATGTGGTGCCCCAGCGCCAGCGCTTCGTCGACTTCATCCAGTAACTGCGTCCAGGCGAGGGTGAACTGTTGGCCTTTAACGAACTCCGGCACCATGTAGTGATAGTTGGTGTTAAACCATTTGGTCATTTCCGCCGCCGCTGCCGGTTCGCCGGTAGGCGCACGGCCCCGGCCGATACGAAACAGGGTATCGATGTCCACTGAGCCGTCTTTATTCTGATGACGCGCCGGGACGTTACCGAGAAGCAGGCTGGTGGACAACACATGATCGTACCAGGCGAAGTCGCCTACCGGCAGCAGATCCACCCCAGCCGCTTTTTGCTGTTCCCAGTGGCGAGCACGCAGTTCACGGCCCACCGCCAGTAATTCTTCACGAGAGCTGTTACCCGCCCAGTAACTTTCCTGCGCTTTTTTTAACTCGCGACGCAGGCCGACGCGGGGGGAAACCGAGGGTGTGATTATAGATTGTCATTGTTTTGCCTCTAAAATTTACAGTATTCCGCAGGATTTCGAATGGCGTGAAGGCGGCGAACTCGCCTGACCCCGGAAACTGGCCGGGGTGTCCGGGCGTAGCCAACACGTCGTAAAATCGAAAAACCATGATTTGGACGTCTGGATGTTTACACATCTATAATTCGCGGTTACTGTATATTCCTCAAGCGCAGATTCCTCATGGCAAAGTGAAGGACTTTCATGATCGAAATTAAACACCTCAAAACGCTGCTGGCCCTGCAGAATTGCGGGTCTCTCGCCGCTGCGGCCGCCACCTTACATCAGACGCAGTCGGCCCTCTCGCATCAGTTCAGCGATCTTGAGCAGCGCCTCGGGTTTAAATTATTCGTTCGTAAAAGCCAGCCGCTGCGCTTTACGCCGCAGGGAGAGATCCTGTTGCAACTGGCGACGCAGGTACTGCCGCAGATCAACAGAGCGTTGCAGGAGTGCAATGAACCGCAGCAGTCCCAGTTGCGTATCGCCATCGAGTGTCACAGCTGTATTCAGTGGCTGACCCCGGCGCTGGAGAATTTCCGTAAACAGTGGCCGCAGGTGGAGATGGATTTCAAATCGGGCGTCACGTTCGATCCGCAACCGGCACTTCAGCAGAGCGAGCTCGACGTGGTGTTAACGTCAGATATCCTGCCGCGCAGCGGTTTGCACTATTCGCCCATGTTTGATTTTGAAGTGCGCCTGGTGCTGGCGACGGATCACCCGCTGGCCAGTAAACCGCGCATTACCCCGGAAGACTTTGCCGGAGAAACGCTGCTGATTTATCCGGTGCAGCGTCAGCGTCTGGATGTCTGGCGCCATTTTCTGGAGCCTGCTGGCGTCAGCCCTTCGCTGAAAAGCGTCGATAACACGCTGTTGCTGATCCAGATGGTGTCGGCGCGCATGGGTATCGCGGCGCTGCCTCACTGGGTGGTGGAAAGCTTTGAACGCCAGGGGCTGGTGGTGACCAAAACGCTGGGAGAAGGCTTGTGGAGCCGGCTGTACGCCGCGGTGCGCGATGGCGAGCAGCGTCAGCCGGTCATTGATGCTTTTATTCGCTCTGCGCGGAACCACGCCTGCGATCATTTGCCGTTTGTGAAGAGCGCGGCGCGACCCAGCGTCGATGGACCCACAGTGAAGCCATTATCACCGAACCCCCAATAATAAAACTCGGCCAGTGAGGCTGTTCCTGCCAGATGGCGAGGTTAACTAACAACCCCGCCGGCACATGGACGTTGTTCATAATGCCCAGCGTCCCGGCATCGACCTGCGTCGCTCCGTAGTTCCACATAAAGTAGCCGAGCCCGGATGCCACCACGCCCAGCCAGACCAGTACGCTCCACTGTAGCGTGGTCGTGGGTAATTTATTCGGGTTGCCTAATATCAGCCACGCCACGCCAGCCACCACAAACGCACCGAGATAAAACCAGGAAAAGGCATTGTGCTGCGGCATCGGGTGCACTTCCATCAACCGCTTGTAGCCCACCATGCCGATGGCGAAACTGATATTCGCCAGTTGCACCAGCAGCAGGCCGAACCAGAAGTGTTCGCTGAGCTGGTCATAGCGGATAATTGCCGCGCCAACCACTGCCAGTAACGCGCTGAACGCATATCCCCAGCGCAGTGGACGACGACTGAGGACGTCATAAATCAGCGTGATATACAGCGGCGTCAGAACGGTAAAAAGCAAAAATTCTGAGACAGTGAGATACAGATAGGCGCGGAAGCTGAACAGGTACATTACGCCCAGTTGCAGCGCGCCCACCAGCATATACAGCGCGATGACTTTCGGCTTCAGGCCCCTGAAGCGCAGGAATGGCAGAAACACCAGTGCCGCCAGCCCGACGCGCATCAGCACGGAAAAATAGCTGTCGACATGCCCGGCAAGGTATTCGCCAATCAGACTAAAGGAAAACGCCCACAGAATAGTGGTGATAATGAGTAGCGGCACAGTGTTTGTCCCCGGGAATACCCGTCTCCAGGTGAAAAGCCGCATTGTAACCAGACTGACCCACGTCAGCTTGGTTATTTAGTTGACGAGTGATCAAATTATAACCACTCGTCATTAAAACCGCTTACGCTTGGTTTAGGAACAGACGACGCAGATAGTGTGGAACAGCGTTATCGGCGTTGGTACCAATCACTTCCAGGTCCGGCAACAGATCTTTTAACCGCTGGTGCGCGTTAGCCATAATGCAGCCTTTGCCCGCCATCGACAGCATCTCAGCATCGTTCATGCCGTCGCCAAACGCGATGCAATCTTTCAGGGTATAGCCCATCGCTTTCGACACGGCTTCCAGCGCATGGCCTTTGGAAACGCCTCCCGCCATCACTTCCAGGCAGGTTAACGTCGAGAAACTCACGTTGACCCGGTCGCCCCAGCGCGCGTTAATCGCCTGCTCAAGCGGCAGCAGTTTTTTATGGTCGTCGCAGGTAAAGAAGACTTTACTGATCCCTTCCGGTTCCAGAACGCCTGGCTCAAACAGCGTGTATTTAAATACCGCCTCGCGAAAATACTTCATCTCATCCGGGCGATGGCGGTTCATAAACCAGTCATCGTTACGGTACACGTTGGTCACAATATCGGGATTGGTGTGCACAACGCCAAACAGATCGGCGGCGATATCGCGATCCAGGTTATGGCTGAAGACCAGATTGCCCTCGGTGTCATGCACCCGCGCACCGTTGGAGGTGATCATGTATGCCTTGATCTCAAGGTTATCGCGGATCTGGGCTACGTCGACATGGTGGCGCCCGGTTGCGAACACAAAGTGGATGTCGCGTGCCGTTAACAGTTTCAGCGTTTCTTTGGCAAAGGGCGACAGGGTGTGGTCAGGGGACAAAAGAGTACCGTCTAAATCAGACGCAACGACCTGATACATAAAAATAATAACCTCTGGTTGGTAACAGGCGGTCTGACCGCCAGTAATTAATCATGCGCATCGAAAAAATCGACGATGGCATTAAGCGCCTCGGCGCGCATAGCGTCCTTTTCAAACAGGATCTCGTGGTACGCACCGTTAATGACGAAAGGTTTACCCCCCCAACAGGGGTGGCCCGCCGCGGCTCGAATTTCACAGAAGCGATCGTGCATGCGGTTATCCACCACGCGCTCCTCTTCTGCCTGGAGTAGCAATGTCGGCGTGGTCATCGCAGTGGCCCCTGCTAAGACCTGCTCTCCGGCAAGTATGCCTTCTCTGACCCAGTGATAGGTCGGCCCACCTACCCGCAACGTCGGTTCATCTGCATAAAAGCGCAGGTTGCGACGGTAGCGCTGGCGGCTGTGGGTTAACACATTTATGGCAAACGGCAACGCGCGCCAGCGGCCGGTGCCCATCGCGTAGCCCTCACGGATACGCTGGTGTCCTTCCGCCCAGTCGAGGATCTGGCGCACCATCCAGTCCGGTAAACGTAGCACAATGCCGAACATCGGGGCGCAAAACGCAATGGCGTCAAACGCCTCAGGCCGCCGTTCTAAAAACAGCGCGGATATTGCGCCACCCATGGAATGGGCAAGAACATAGCGTTTGCGCCAGGGGCCGTCTTTGATCTCCTGCTCCCAGAACAGTTCGAGATCGTCCACATAATCGCTAAAGCGCACCACATGCCCACGATGGGTATCGGACAATAACCGCCCCGAACGCCCCTGGCCGCGGTGATCGATAATTAATACATCATAGCCGCAATGAAACAGATCCCATGCCAGCTCGGCATATTTCACGTAACTCTCGATACGCCCCGGGCAAATCACCACCACCCGATCGTGACGGGTTGCGCGAAGCGCACGAAACGCACCGCCACGCCATCCACGCCGGTAAATTCATCTTCTTCACGCTGCTGCCAGAAAGCCGTGAGCGGCCCCATAGTAAAAGCAGCAAATGCTTTTTCACGGGAATACCATCCATTTTTATGCTCACTCATGGGATACCCTGCCCTGATGTTGATTTCCGCGTTATACCCCTTTGTGTCCACGCCGCAGGCGCGTCAACGTTGCTCGCTGACAGGGGGGCGCTTGTCGCGTAATCCCGCCTTCCGCCTCACCTTTTCAGGTCTTCTTCGGCCACCCAAATTATCCGGGGTATAAACATTACTGCGTGTGAATAAATGCGGCGTTGTGTTTTGCCTGTTACGGCTGCCATGCAGCTACTTGAAAGATAGAAGGTATAGCGTATTGTGACATAAAAGCGCTTATTCAGGGAGTTTCCCATGTCGTTCGAATGGTGGTGTACCTATTTGCTCACCACAATCATCCTCAGTCTTTCTCCCGGTTCCGGGGCTATCAACACCATGAGTACGGCAATGAGCCACGGTTATCGCGGCGCCGTCGCGTCGATTACCGGATTACAGCTGGGGCTGGCGATCCATATTGTGCTGGTCGGCATCGGCCTGGGCGCGCTGTTTTCACGTTCTCTTATGGCATTTGAAGTGTTGAAATGGGCGGGTGCCGCCTACTTAATCTGGCTGGGTATTCAACAGTGGCGGGCAGCCGGAGCCATTGATTTACATACCCTGGCGAAAAGCCAGCCGCGTCGGAAACTGTTTCAACGCGCGGTGTTTGTGAATTTAACCAACCCGAAAAGCATTGTGTTTCTCGCCGCGCTGTTTCCGCAATTTATCGTGCCGCATCAGCCGCAAGCCGTGCAGTACGCCATTCTCGGCGTGACGACTATCGTTGTGGATGTGATTGTGATGATTGGCTATGCACGCTCGCTACCCGCATCGCGCTGTGGATCAAAGGGCCAAAGCAGATGAAGGCATTGAACCGGGTGTTTGGATCGCTGTTTATGCTGGTGGGCGCGCTACTGGCCAGTGCGCGCCCGGGTTGATTAGCGCGAAATAATCAAATGGATCCCAAAGCCGGCAAACAACGCGCCGGCGACACCGTCGATCCATTTGGCCATTCTCTGGTAACCACGGCGCATCGCCGGTAAGGCAAACAAGCTTGCCACCAGCGTGAACCACGCAAAGGTTTCCAGCGCGATCAGCAGGAAAATACCCCAGCGTTCGCCGCTGCCGACGTTATCGCCGACAAATAACGAGAATACGCTGCCGAAATAGATAATCGCTTTCGGGTTCGCCAGATTGGTCAGCAGACCTTTGATAAAAGCTTTGTCCGCCGCGCGCCAGCTCAACCTGCGGCTCATCTGTGGACGCGGCGCTTTTCTTCAGCGCGCCGCGCAGCATTTGATAGCCCATCCAGCACAGGTACAACCCGCCGCCAACCATGATGATGTTATGCAGCCAGGCCATCTTTTCGAGAATGATGTGTAACCCCAGTAATGCCACGCCGGCCCAGACCATAACGCCTGCGGTTATGCCGAGTACGCCAAGCATGGCCTCTTTTCGCGAGCGGCTGACCGCAGTTTGGGAGACAAAGAAAAAATCGGGACCGGGGCTGATTAGAGCAAGCAGATGAACCGCAGCGACTGTCAGAAAAAGCATTAACATGGGAAATTACTCGTCGGATAATCATTCATTGAATGATCATCCTGCCACGTAATGTCAGCGCTGGCTACTCTTCGTCATCGCCATCCGCATGGCTACGAATCAACGCCATAAACTCTTTTCCGAAGCGCTCAAGCTTACGGGTGCCTACGCCGTTAATGCCCAACATTTCACCGGCGGAAAGCGGCATTTGCTCTGCCATTTCAATCAGCGTCGCGTCATTGAACACCACGTAAGGCGGAATATTCTCTTCGTCCGCAATGGCTTTGCGCAGCTTACGCAGCTTGGCGAACAGTTTACGGTCATAATTTCCACCGTACGATTTCTGCGCCATGCGGGGTTTCAGGGCGATAACGCGTGGAACGGCAAGCTTCAACGCCACTTCACCGCGCAGAACGGGGCGCGCCGCTTCGGTAAGCTGAAGCGCGGAATGCTGAGCAATGTTTTGTGTGGCGAATCCCATATGAATGAGCTGGCGAATAATGCTTACCCAGTGCTCGTGACTCTGGTCTTTACCAATGCCGTAAACGGGCAGTTTGTCATGCCCCATATCGCGGATACGTTGGTTATTCGCGCCGCGCAGTACTTCCACAACGTAGCCCATCCCGAACCGCTGATTAACGCGTCCAATCGTTGAAAGCGCCTTACGCGCATCCAGCAGACCGTCGTACTGCTTAGGCGGGTCGAGGCAGATATCGCAGTTGCCGCACGGCTCCTGACGTCCTTCGCCGAAATAATTCAGCAGCACCAGACGGCGGCAGGTTTGCGCCTCGGCAAACGCGCCCATAGCATTGAGCTTATGGCGCTCAATATCCTGGAGTTGCCCGGGCGGTTTTTCTTCGAGGCAGCGACGCAGCCAGGCCATGTCCGCCGGATCGTAAAACAGCATCGCTTCGGCAGGCAGCCCGTCACGTCCGGCACGGCCGGTTTCCTGGTAGTATGATTCGATATTGCGTGGGATGTCGAAGTGCACCACGAAACGCACGTTCGGTTTGTTAATGCCCATACCGAACGCGACCGTGGCCACCACGATTTGCAGATCGTCGCGCTGGAATTTTTCCTGCACGTTAGCGCGCACGTCGTTTTCCAGGCCAGCGTGATAGGCCGCGGCGCTGATCCCCCGGCTTTGTAGACGGGCGGCAGTGTCTTCCACCTTCGCCCGGCTGTTGCAGTAGATAATGCCGGATTTACCGCGCTGGTCCTGAACATAACGCATCAGCTGATCGAGCGGTTTGAACTTCTCCATCAGCATGTAGCGAATATTCGGGCGGTCAAAACTGCTGATTTGGATCAGCGGATCGTGCAGACCCAGCAGGTTAACAATATCGCGGCGCGTGGTTTCATCCGCTGTGGCGGTTAACGCCATAAACGGCACGTCCGGGAAACGATCCCGCAACTGGCCCAACAGCGCATATTCCCGGCGGAAATCGTGCCCCATTGCGAAATACAGTGGGCTTCATCCACCGCCAGCATCACCGGATTCCAGTGAATAAGCTGGTCGAGGAAGTTATCCAGCATCAGGCGTTCCGGCGCGATATACAGCAGGCGGATTTTTCCGGTACGGCAGCCCGCCATCACGGCTTGTTGCTCATCACGGGTTTGCGTGGAGTTAAGACAGGCGGCGGCCACACCGTTGGCCAGCAGTTGGTCGACCTGATCTTTCATCAGTGAAATCAGCGGCGAAACCACCACGGTCAAACCGGCTTTCACCAGTGCAGGTATCTGGTAACAGAGCGATTTACCGCCGCCAGTAGGCATCACCACCAGGCAATCGCGGCCATCCAGCACGGTGTTAATGATGGTTTCCTGGCCAGGGCGGAACTGCTGGTAGCCGAAGGTTTCCTGCAAAACCTGTTTCGCCAGCGATTCCTGATTCAATACTTCTGCCTGCGCCACGCTCACTCCATCACTAAAAATAAAACAGGCGCTATTTTCAGCGCCTGCGGGAGAAACTGCAATGCCCTTAGAACAGATCGTTGAGCATTACGCCTACGCCGAAGCGGGTTTGGTTAAAGTTATAGTCAATAAGCGACTCGCCATATCCGCTATACAGCTGCGTATAAAGACGCACATGACGGGTGACGGGGTAGCTAAAACCAAGCTCCGCGCCGCCGTAACCGGTATTCCAGTTATATTGCCCTTTCGCACTCAGAATGGCTTCGCCCAGCTGGTAGCCGATTTTAAGCTGGTAGTAGCCCATGTATTTGGTGATTTGCGGGTTGTCGTCGGTATTCCCCACCACGTACCACGGCTTCACTTCCACCAGCCAGTTATCATTTTGCGCCATCAGACGGGTATAAATGCGGTTCCAACTGCGTGAAGTGGGGTCAGAACGGCCATTGGACTGGTGGTTGTAACCCACTTCAACGTCACGCAATGTCCAGCCGGCAAAAACGATAATCGGTCGCGAAGCCTAAAAACAACTGCGGCTCATAGTTGGTTTCACGAAACGGCGAGGACTCTTCGCTGTTGGAAAGCTGCCACCATGAGCGCTGAGTATAGGAGCCCCCTAATACTGAGTTAGGGCCGAGGATACCGCGCCAGAACGGAAAAGCCAGACTTAACTGGAATTTCGTTTCATCTTTGCGGGCGTTCTCGGACCAGTTGTACGTCTGAATCGCTTCTTTATTGAGGTCGTCTGTGACCGTGTAAATCAGGTAATTCGATTCATAAGGATAGAGCGTAAAAGGATTGTCATGTTCCTGAAGCATATTCGCGATAATGCTTCCCCGCACCGCTGGCGCATCATGCACCTCCTGAACCACCGCTTCCTGCGCATATACCGCACACGGCAGCAAACACACTCCGCCTACCCAACCCAGAAATTTGCCCATGTGGCCTGTTCTCCTGAACAAATCAATCAAATTGTTGAATAATTATCCGCCCGACATTCTACATTTTTATCTGTCGGGTGCTTAGTCCTGGTTTCTGATTCTGGAAAACAACAAATAAGAAGCATAAAATCAACAACGATTTAACAACAGCTTCTTTCAGGTAGGAACCATGTCCCCCACGATTTTAACAAACGACGCCGCACTCCAGCTGGTCGGCGAGATTTTTGTTTACCACATGCCGTTCAACCGTGCGCTCGGCTTAGAACTTATGCGCTATGAAAAAGATTATGCAGAACTTTGCTTTAATAACCAGCCAACGATGGTAGGTAACTGGGCGCAAAGTATTTTACATGGCGGCGTCATCGCATCGGCGCTGGATGTGGCTGCCGGGCTGGTCTGCGTCGGTAGCACCCTCACCCGTCACGAAAACATTACGGAGGAAGAATTACGCCAGCGTTTATCCCGCATGGGTACGATTGATTTACGCGTCGACTATCTGCGCCCGGGACGCGGCAACCGCTTTACTGCCTCCAGTAGCCTGCTGCGCGCCGGTAATAAAGTGGCGGTAGCGCGCGTGGAACTGCATAACGAAGAACAAGTGTATATCGCCAGCGCCACGGCAACCTATATGGTTGGTTAAATATTATTTACTGTTAAAATGCCATCTTTTTGATAACGGGCGTTACTAATGGATGCAAAACAGACGCGGCAAGGGGTGTTATTCGCCCTTGCCGCTTATTTTATTTGGGGTATCGCCCCGGCTTACTTCAAGCTGATCGACTTTGTTCCTGCCGATGAAATTCTGACGCACCGCGTCATCTGGTCTTTCTTCTTTATGGTGGCGTTGATCTCTGTCAGCCGTCAGTGGGGCGGCCTGAAGCGACTGTTCAAAAACGCCAAAGAAAGTGTTCGCCCTGGCGTTAAGCGCGGTCCTGATTGGTGGCAACTGGCTGCTTTTTATCTGGGCGGTAAATAATCACCATATGCTGGAGGCAAGCCTCGGTTACTTTATTAACCCGCTGGTGAATATTGTGCTGGGGATGGTTTTCTTAGGTGAACGCTTTCGTCGTATGCAATGGGTTGCCGTCGGCCTCGCGACCTGTGGCGTGCTGGTACAGCTCTGGACCTTTGGCTCTCTGCCGATCATCGCCCTGGCGCTGGCGTTCAGCTTCGCGTTCTATGGCTTGCTGCGCAAAAAGATTCAGGTCGACGCGCAAACCGGCATGCTGATTGAAACGCTGTGGCTGTTGCCCGTGGCGGCAATCTATCTGTTCGGTATTGCCGACAGCCCAACCAGCCATATGGGTGCCAACTCGCTGACGTTGAACCTGGAGCTGATGGCGGCTGGCGTTGTGACGACTATTCCGCTGTTATGCTTTACCGCCGCGGCAACGCGTCTGCGGCTCTCCACATTGGGCTTTTTCCAGTATATCGGCCCGACGCTGATGTTTGTTCTGGCGGTGGTGTTTTACGGCGAGCTTCCCGGAAAAGACAAAATGGTCACTTTCGCCTTTATCTGGGTCGCGCTGGCGATTTTTGTGATGGATGCGGTGTATACGCAGCGCAGAACGCGCCGGGGATTGTAAGCTCTCCTGTCGCCAGGAGAGCCTGATATTCAAAGCCAGTTGCGGCGCTTGAAGTACAGATAAGGTGCCAGCCCTGCGAGCATCATGGCAATGATTGCCGCAGGGTAGCCGAAGGTCCAGTGCAGCTCCGGCATAAACTCAAAGTTCATCCCGTAGCTTGACGCCACCAGCGTTGGTGGCAGAAATACCACTGACACCACCGAGAAGATCTTGATAATCCGGTTCTGTTCGATGTTGATGAAACCCATCGCCGCCTGCATCAAGAAGTTCACCTTCTGAAACAGCGATTCGTTGTGCGGCAGCAGGGATTCGATATCGCGCAGGATTTCGCGTGCCTGTTCAAGCTGGCCGCCCGGTAAGCGGGTTTTACGCACCAGGAAATTCAGCGCGCGTTGGGTATCCATCAGGCACAGGCGCACTTTCCAGCCCACGTCCTCAAGCTCCGCCAGCGTTGAAAGCGCTTCATCATATTCATCGCCCTGGTGGCCTTCCATAATGACGCGGCTGAGTTTTTCCAGATCGCTGTAAATGTTTTCTATTTCATCCGCCAGCTGTTCGATTTTGGTTTCAAACAGATCGAGCAGCAGTTCATAAGCGTTGCCATCGGTCATGGACTGGGCGCGGGCGCGCATACGGTAGAGACGAAACGCAGGCAGCTCACGCTCACGCAGCGTAAACAGTCGGCCATCGCGGATAGTGAACGCCACGGTGGAGTTTCCCGCGTGATCGTCGGCATCTTCGAAAAAGAAAAAGGAGTGAATGTGCAGGCCGTCTTCGTCTTCAAAAAAACGCGCCGACGCCTCGATATCTTCCAGTTCT
Source organism: Atlantibacter hermannii (assembly GCA_900635495.1). Taxonomy (NCBI): domain Bacteria; kingdom Pseudomonadati; phylum Pseudomonadota; class Gammaproteobacteria; order Enterobacterales; family Enterobacteriaceae; genus Atlantibacter; species Atlantibacter hermannii. Next base: position 4,292,426 of record LR134136.1, read on the forward strand.
GGTCGCGTGGCCAGGCTTTGACCCAGCTCAGATTGCACCCGAAGACGCTCATCGTCATCCGGTTCGACCAAATCCACCCACACTGAGTTTGTTAAGGTTTGCGCCTCGTCGAGTTCCAGACGAGACAGTCGATTGTTTTCCAGTTGAAATGCGCTCAGCATGACCGGGACTCCCAATACAAAAAATCCTGGACAGTTCGGTTGGCACACAGAAACAAAGTGGGTTTCAGACCATTAAACAGCCTGACTCAGCGCGACGGGGGAGAATTGCAGTCGCTGACAACCGCTAAGGCTATCAGCATACGAGGATAGCCTTAGGAGTTGTTCCTGTTGAACAGGACGGTGAGCCAGCATCTACTGGGTGTGTCCAAGGCGAATGTCCTCTTAGCATAATCGTGGGCGCATGTTACGCCAGCAAAAATTTAGCGTCAACACGCAACGGCGCGCCCACGAGTAATAAACGCCCCTTATTCTTAAAGGTTAGTTAAGAATAAAAAATCAGGCGAGTTATCTATAAGTTACACCGTTTCCAGCTTCGCATAAGCGGCGACCAGCCACTTAATTCCCTGCCCCTGGAACGCTACTTGCAGGCGGCTGTGTTCGCCGCTGCCTTCGAGATTGACGATGGTGCCTTCGCCAAATTTCGCATGCCGCACACGCTGCCCCAACTTATAGCCGGAATCGTTTTCCGCTACCGGCGTGCCCATACGCTGATGGCTAACCGGACGGCTGATGCTGGCGCGTAAACGCACTTCTTCAATGCAGGCTTCCGGCAGCTCGCCGATAAAGCGCGACGGACGGTGATAGGTTTCTTTGCCATACAGACGACGCGACTCGGCATAGGTGATGGTCAGTTTTTGCATGGCGCGGGTGACGCCCACATAGGCAAGACGCCGCTCTTCTTCCAGACGGCCGCCCTCATCCAGCGACATCTGGCTCGGAAACATGCCTTCTTCCATGCCAACGATAAATACCTGCGGAAACTCCAGCCCTTTGGCAGAGTGCAACGTCATCAGCTGTACCGCGTCCTGCCAGGTATCCGCCTGCCCCTCGCCCGCTTCCAGCGCCGCATGCGATAAAAAACGCCTGCAGTGGCATTAAGTCTTCATCTTCATCGTTGTAGCTGAACTGACGCGTTGCGGTCACCAGCTCTTCTAAGTTTTCGATACGCGTCTGGCCTTTCTCGCCCTTCTCCTGCTCGTACATCATCCACAGACCGGAATCCTTGATAACCCGGTCGGTTTGCACATGAAGCGGCATATCAGCGGTCTCATGAGCCAGCGCGTCGATCAGTTCATGGAAGCGCTGTAACGCGCTGGCGGCACGTCCAGCGAGCGCCTTCTCCTGCAACAGCTGGCGGCTGGCCTGCCACAACGTAAGCTGATGATCACGCGACGTCTGGCGCACCACGTCGAGCGTACGATCGCCAATGCCCCGCGTCGGCGTATTGACCACGCGCTCGAACGCGGCGTCGTCATTGCGGTTGGCAATCAGGCGTAAATAGGAAAGCGCATCTTTGATTTCCTGGCGTTCGAAGAAGCGCATACCACCGTAAATACGGTACGGCATGCTTGCCTGTAACAATGCTTCTTCGGAGCACACGCGACTGGGCGTTACTGCGATACAGAATGGCGCATTTCTCCAGCGCTCCGCCGTTTTCCTGCCAGGTTTTAATGCGGTTTACCACAAAACGCGCTTCATCCAGTTCGTTGAACGCGCAGTACAGGGAAATGGGTTCACCATCGCTGCCGTCGGTCCAGAGATTCTTGCCGAGACGCCCGGCATTATTGGAAATCAGCGCGTTAGCAGCGTTAAGAATATTGTTGGTGGAGCGGTAGTTTTGCTCGAGGCGGATGGTCTGCGCGCCGGGGGAAATCATTCAGGAAACGCTGAATGTTCTCAACCTGCGCGCCGCGCCAGCCGTAGATAGACTGGTCATCATCGCCCACAATCATCACTTTGCCAGTATCGCCCGCCAGAATGCGGATCCAGGCGTACTGGATGCTGTTGGTGTCCTGGAACTCATCCACCAGAATGTTGGTGAAGCGCTCGCGGTAGTGATTAAGGATGTGCGGTTTGTTCAGCCACAGCTCATGGGCGCGGAGCAGCAGTTCGGCGAAATCCACCAGGCCTGCGCGATCGCACGCTTCCTGATAGGCCTGATAAACCTTCTGCCAGGTTTGCTCGACCGGATTGCCGTAGCTCTGAATATGGTGCGGACGCAGCCCTTCGTCTTTTTTGCCGTTGATAAACCACATCGCCTGACGCGGTGGCCACTGCTTTTCATCCAGATTCATGGCCTTGATCAGGCGCTTCAGCAGACGCAATTGATCCTCGCTGTCGAGGATTTGGAAATCCTGCGGCAAGCCAGCATCCATATGGTGAGCGCGCAGCAAGCGGTGCGCCAGGCCATGGAACGTACCGACCCACATACCGCCCTGGCTGGATCCCATAATCTGGCCGATACGATGGCGCATTTCCGCCGCCGCCTTGTTGGTAAAGGTCACCGCCATGATGGAGTAAGGCGACGAGTTTTCCACCATCATCAGCCAGGCAATACGGTGAACCAGCACACGCGTCTTACCGCTGCCTGCGCCCGCCAGCACCAGCATATTGCCGCGCGGCGCCGCGACGGCGTCGCGTTGTTTATCATTAAGGCCATCAAGCAGGTAAGAAACGTCCATTGGTACCGCCGGAAAAGAGGGGTGGCTTCACCCCTGTGAATTTATACAGAGTGGATGAAATTATAACAGTGCCGTTAAGGATGCCAACCGTGAAATTTCCAGGTGGGGTAACAAGCGGCTGTCGGTGGCGCGCATCAGGCTGGCCTCGCGCAGATTGATCCAGCATGCCTGGGCTCCGCTGCGGATAGCGCCCGCCACATCGGTGGTCAGGTCGTCGCCCACGTGGAGGATCTCCGCCGGGCGGATATGAAGTTTTTCCGCCGCCAGGTGATACATATCGCTATACGGCTTGGAGCGGCCATGCGGACCGGCACGCAGCACAAACTGGAAATACTCGCCAAGCCCAAACAGATGCGGATCGGCGTTGCCATTCGTGATCGCCACCAGCGGCCATTTGTTGGCCAATACTTTCAGGGTGTCGTGCGTTTCCTGAGGCACTTCTATACGGCTGCGCCATGAAGCGAAATTGGCCATTGCGGCATCCGCGCCGGCACTTGCCTCTTCTTCACTTAAACCCGCATCCAACATGGCGCGCTCCACCGCACGGCGACGCCATTCGGTGACATCGTGGTAAATCTCCGGCTCTGCATGGCGCAGCGCCTGACGCACACGGTGAAACTCATCAATTTCCAGCGCGTTGAGCAACGGATGAAAGTTGCGCACAAAGGCAAACGCCTCCTGTTCGGTGCGCGTGATCACCGGGACGTTGTCATACAGGGTGTCGTCAAGATCGAAAGTGAGCGCGGAAATCGTGCCCAGCGGGCGATAGAAGTGCATTACCTTTTCCCTCGTTTTGCGCGTGGGTGCGCGGCATCATAAACCGAAGCCAGATGTTGGAAATCAAGATGGGTATAGATTTGTGTGGTGGAGAGATTTGCGTGGCCCAGTAACTCCTGTACGCCGCGCAGATCGCCACTTGATTCCAGCATATGGGTGGCAAATGAATGGCGCAATTTATGGGGGTGAACATGGCTGTTCAGACCCTGCTTAATGCCCCATTCGGCGAAGCGTTTTTGGACGTTGCGCGCGGAAATTCGTTTGCCGGTTTTCGCTAAAAACAGCGCATCGTCATCAGGCCCGAATAAGCCGCGCAAATCGAGCCAGTGTTCGATCCACGCCAGCGCGCTTTTGCCAATCGGCAAGCGACGCTCTTTGCTGCCCTTTCCCACAACCCAGACTTCACCGGTCGCCAGATCCAGATGGCGACAATCGAGGTTTACCAGCTCTGATAAACGCAGGCCCGCGCCGTACATCACTTCCAGCATGGCGCGATCGCGCACCGCGAGCGGATCGTTAAGATCGATGTCCAGGAGTTGGTTAACGTCATCGACCTCAATATTTTTGGGCAGATGGCGTGGCGGTTTCGGCGCGGAAATCCCTTTGGCGGGATTGGCGCTTAACTCACCCTGGCTGACCAGCCAGTTAAAGAAACTGCGTAAGGCCGACAGGCGCAGCGCGAGGCTGGAGGCCTGCAAACCGTCGCGGCGGCTCCGCACCACGATACTGCGAACCATCGCCGCATCACACTGCCGCCAGTGCGTTAACGTCATGGCGTCCAGTAATGCAATGATGGCGTTTAACTGGCGGGCATAGTTCAGAACGGTCAGCGGGCTAAGTTGCCGCTCAACTTTAAGATACCGCAGAAACTGGTCGGCATGATCCTGTAACGGTGACGGCGTCATACACGTTCAATCCAGCGCTCCAGCAGTTCCGGCAACATCAGGGAGAGCTCATGGAGCAGTTGAGTGCCCTGGCCAGGTTGATAATGCTGCGGATCGCGGCTGGTAAACATCACCACGCCCAGCGCGTCTTCGCCGCCCATTAACGACATTGCCACGGAACCAATCGCTTTAGCGTCAGGCAGCACTATCAGCAATTCCGGCCCGTTTAATGGCCCCAGATAGTGGTTTTCGTGACCCAGGCGTTGGATGCGCAGCGGTTCAAATGCCTGACGCGTAAGCGCCAGATGCGTGAAGTCCGACGGCGCGCCGATACGCCAGCGATCGGTAAACAGGCGAATAGACGCGCCCGCCAGGCCCATCTCCCGAGCCCACCGGTGCAGCCGGTTCAGCATCTCCTGCAGACTGGGCGCGGAGGCGAGACGACCTTGCAGCTTTAACAGACGATAAAACAGTCCTTCGTTGGCGCTCGCCTGCTCCATCAGCAGCGTCATATTTTCTTCGAGCTGGTTGATATGGTTTCTGGCGCGCGCCATATGCCATTCCACCAGCGACACCGTTCCACGTACCGGATGCGGCACCCGCATTTGCTCAGCAAGCGCGGCGTTACGGATAAAGAAATCAGGGTTGCGCAGCAGATATTCGCAGACTGCGCTGTCGTCAATCTCAGTAAGGAGCGCTTGCGGTTCCCCGACTTTACTCATAAATGTATAAATCCATCGTAGACATGAGCGGCCGGTCCCGTCATATAGAGCGGATGCCCCGGCCCCTTCCAGGCGATATCCAGCAGGCCGCCAGGCAGCTCAACGCGTACCTGCTCAGCCAACAATCCCTGACTAATTCCCACCGCCACCGCCGCGCATGCGCCACTGCCGCACGCCTGCGTTTCTCCGGCACCGCGTTCGTAGACGCGCAGCCGGATATGGGATGGGGTGACGACCTGCATAAAACCAATGTTTGCCCGTTCGGGAAAACGCTCGTGGTTTTCCAGCACCGGCCCCAGTGTTTCCACCGCAGCGGTTTCAACGCTTTCGACCTGCAATACGCAGTGCGGGTTCCCCATGGAAACCACGCCGCACATTATGGTTTGCTCGGCGGCGCGCATGATATAGGTCTTTTCCGCCTTGTTGGCGCGAAACGGCACCTGTGACGGCTCAAAATTTGGCTCGCCCATATTCACCCGAACCAGATCGTCCTCATTCACGGTCAGGACCATACGTCCGTTAGCGGTGCTGACGCGGATATCACGTTTATTGGTCAGCCCTTTCAGACGTACAAAGCGCGCGAAACAGCGCGCCCCGTTGCCGCACTGGGAAACCTCGCTGCCATCGGCATTAAAAATGCGGTAATGGAAATCGAGGTCGGGATCGTAAGGCGGCTCTACGACCAACAATTGATCAAAGCCGACGCCAAGATGACGGTCGGCCAGGCGACGGATTAACTCTGGCGAAAAAAAGACGTTTTGTGTGACCGCGTCGACGACCATAAAGTCATTACCAAGGCCATGCATTTTGGAAAACTGCATTTTTCACTCCGTAAGCGCGGTGACGAATCGGGGTTTAGTAAATCACCTGAGTCGGCTGATCGTTCTGGCCGCGATCGTTACGGTCGGGCATAGTGGATTGTGTATTATCCTGCACCGGACGCGTCGGCGGCGGCGCTTTTTTATCCGCAGGCGGGAAGTAAAGAGGCCCTTTAAGGCCGCATCCCGTAAGGCTTGCAAACGCCAGCACAACGGCCAGTGAGCAAAGAATGTTCTTCATTGTGAATGCCTGTAGTGAATACTTTGCTTTCTATCATCGCAGGAGAAGGCGCAAAAGCAAGAGTTTGCCGTCGTCAATCTTGCCTTACGGGTAAAACGCGCGTAGCGGCAATGTTTCTATTCAGAAACAGAGCTTTTATACTTTCGCCATAACTCACAACAGGAATAAGACATGAACGACAGTGAATTTCATCGCCTCGCGGATGGTCTGTGGCAGACCATCGAAGAACGTATCGACGATTATGACGGCGACTCCGATATCGATTGTGAAATCAACGGCGGCGTACTGACGTTAAGCTTTGAAAACGGCAGCAAAATCATCATCAACCGCCAGGAGCCGCTGCATCAGGTATGGCTGGCAACGAAACAGGGCGGTTATCACTTTGAATTACGCGACGACGAATGGGTGTGCGATCGCAGCGCTGAGCCGTTCTGGTCGCTGTTGGAAACGGCCTGTACGCAGCAAGCGGGAGAAAAGGTCAGCTTTCGCTGATTATGACTGATACTGCTGCATCAACGGCGCGGCGTTGTCCGGACGGGGCGACGCCACAGTTGCAATTGCCTGGCTGCGGTACGGTATAACCTGATTACGCCCGTCAACGTTCACAATCTGGTAGAACTGCGGCAGGTTAAAGTTAATGAAGCTGGAGCCGTAGGTAAACCGGTCATGGGATGACGAATAGAACCGGCTTACGTCGCGCACCAGCTCTTCAATGCTGCCTTCGCAATGGTGATAAACCTCGGCGCGGTTGCTTTCATCAAGAATGTAGATGTTAAAGCCGCCATCGTCGCTGGTGTTCTCAAAGAAGAACTGAATAATCCCTTCACTGGCAAAGCCATCCACCACTGACGGCAGTTTCACCTGGTTAGTTTCAACCTGTACCGACAAGCCATGCAGCTTGTTGTGGGAAATGGCGCCGTAAAATTCGATGGCGTTTTCCAGTTTCTGTACCGATACGTTCACGCGTTCAAAGAACAAGCCCCAGGTTTGGCCTGCTACGCGCAAGGCTTTAAAGCGGCCCGGTTCAAGACGGGTACTGGATAAACGGAACTCGATACATTCAGAGACTAACTGCTGCACGCGGGTACGAATCAAACCACGCAAATGCTGGCTGTAACAGAACACCTCAACGCTGTCCGGCGGCGCGGCGTCCTGATGCATTTTGCCGAGAATAGTTTTCAGCGCCTCGATCATGGCCTGTTCGCCGTTGAAATGCAGCGTGCGCACCTCATTCCACGAGTTGCGATACAACAGGTCGATACTGCCGATCAGGCATTTCTGCTCTTCACCGAAGCTCAGGACATCCAGCTTTCTGAAGTCGAAATGGACAACCTGATTGCGGAACGCGGCCGTCGGGTCGTACTCGAGGTTGACGATAATCGCCAGATGACGAATTTCGCACGGACTGTAGAGCGCTTTCGGCGTCGGTGCCGGCAAGCGCAGCGGGAAGTGATGCGACACGTCCGCCACCATTTCCTGCAGTTTCGCCAGATCGCAAATTCCGTTGCCCTTAATAAACAGGCGGGTGCGCGAGGTGAGCAGGCCGTTAAACCAGGCCCAGGCCACCAGCTTATTAAGATAACGGTTATATTCCAGCGGTTGATGGCTGATGATCGATTCCATGTTCGGGGCGCGGTTGTACAAATACCAGCCGCTACGGTTGGCACGGCCCTGCGGCACATGGATAAAGGTTAATGTTGGCTCAGAGAGATCCGGGGAAATTTGCGGGTTCACCAGCGTCACTTTGCCCGGCAGCGCTTCGAATGCCGCATACAGTTTACGGGTCAGAACGCCAATATCCTGCGGACTGGCGGAAACGCTCAAATTATTGCGGCGCGCAAAGCGGATCAGATTTCGATAGCTTTGCATCATGGCGTCGAGCAGTTCGTTATGCGCTTCGCGCACCTGGTCGATTTTCCAGTTAGCGCGATTATCAAGCATGGTTAAACGCGCCTCGTCCCAACCCCAGGCTTTTACCATCTGGCTGATCACTTCACGCCGCCAGCCGACGCAGGCGCGTTCGCGGGACAACTTCTCACACACTTTCAGGTAGAAGCAGCGACGCACCAAATCCAGGCGTGCGGTATCCTCAATCTGCTCCAGATATTCCGTCACGCGCTCCAGCATCATGCAGTACGAATCAAGCCCGTAAGAGACGATTTCACCATCGTGCAGACGCTGTTTAATGTCTTTCGCCAGCAGGCGCTGATTCGGGTATTCCCAGGAGTACGCTTCCAGCAGCAGCGTTTTCAACACCGCTTTGTACGGTGAATCAATACTTTTATAGAGCTGCCACAGGCTGGCGCCGAAGTACTCTTCCGCTGACAGCGAGCTCAGGCCGCCTAAATCGAGCCATTCGTTAGGGGTTAACACGCCCTGCGCGTACAGCGTCATCACGTAATCGTCGTAATGCTCTTCTTCTTCGCACGGCACCATATTCCAGAGAATACGTTTCCCGGCCAGACGCACGGCGGTGCGATAGAACTCATCCAGCAGCAAAATATGTTGGGTCGAACCGCAGTCTTCTCCACCAAGGCTGCCGCTTTCATTATGACGGAAGCGGTTTTCGTCGATCAGGAAGAAGCTCACTTCAACGCCCAGCGACGCGGCCCAGCTTTCCAGCAGGCTGCATTTACGCTGTAACAATTGGCGTTCATCATTATCAAGCCAGGACTGATGGCAAACCCAGATATCCAGGTCCGAAGAACAGCTTTGACCCACGGAAGAGGTGCTGCCCATCGTGTAAACACCGGTAATGGGTAATTCGCCCTGAGGCGTTTCACGCGGGATCATTCCGCGCTTCAGCTCAAGCTCGTTAAGGTAATGGCGTTGGGTTTCATCAGGCGTGTAAAGGCAGATGCCACGGGGAACGTTACCATCAAGGTAACCCGGCATCAGCGGGTGGTGATAATGCAGTAATGTCGGCAGCAGACTGTAGACCTGTTGGAAAGCAGGCCCCATGGCAGCAAGAGCGCGATCCACGCGCAATTGATTAATGGCATCCAGTCTCTGTTTTAAGGTCTCAATATAGAGGTACAAGACATATCGCCTGATGATTGCACAATTACGAAAACTGCCGCGTTTATCGCCTTTTGGGTTTTGCCCGTACAGGCTAACAATCGGCTTAAAACGTGATCAATTTAACACCTTGCGGGTTGACCGTAAAGGAAGTTGCGCTACATATCCATTGTAGCATTGAAAGCCCGCGGCAAAGTATTAGAACAAGACCTATATCCCCCTTTCCTGCTAAAACCCGTTAAAACTGACACTGTTCTGGTTACAATGTTAGGATGGTAAATGGACGAATTAACGGTAACAAGCATGTTAGACAATGTACTCAGAATCGCCACTCGACAAAGCCCGCTCGCACTCTGGCAAGCACACTATGTCAAAAACCGTCTGGAAGCTTTTCATCCAGGCTTAACGGTTGAACTGGTGCCAATGGTAACGAAAGGCGACATCATCCTCGATACCCCGCTGGCGAAAGTGGGCGGCAAAGGATTATTCGTTAAAGAACTTGAACTGGCATTGCTTGAAGGCCGTGCTGATATCGCCGTGCATTCCATGAAAGATGTCCCGGTAGAATTCCCTGAAGGCCTCGGCCTGGTGACGATTTGCGAGCGTGAAGATCCCCGCGACGCGTTTGTTTCTAACCGGTTCGCCAGCCTCGACGATATGCCCGCTGGCAGCATTGTCGGCACCTCCAGTTTACGTCGTCAGTGCCAGATCGCCGAACGCCGCCCGGACCTGGTAATCCGTTCGCTGCGCGGCAACGTCGGCACCCGCCTGAGCAAGCTGGATAATGGCGAGTATGACGCGATTATTCTCGCCGTCGCCGGGTTGAAGCGCCTGAATCTGGAGGCGCGTATCGGTTACGCCCTTCCTGCTGAAGTCTCTCTTCCGGCCGTAGGCCAGGGCGCCGTCGGCATTGAGTGCCGTCTTGATGATGCGCGCACCCGTGAATTACTGGCACCGCTGAATCATGCTGAAACCGCGATTCGCGTCAGCGCCGAGCGCGCCATGAATACGCGCCTTGAAGGCGGCTGCCAGGTGCCGATCGGCAGCTATGCGGAGTACGAGGATGGCGAAATTTGGCTGCGCGCATTAGTTGGCGCACCGGACGGATCGCAGGTGGTCCGCGGCGAGCGACGCGGCCTGGCCGAAGAGGCTGAAAAAACTCGGCGTCTCACTGGCGGAAGAGCTGCTGGAAAACGGGGCGCGCGCCATTCTGGCTGAAGTGTATAACGGAGACGCGCCGGCATGAATATCCTGGTGACCCGCCCCTCCCCCGCAGGAGAAGAACTGGTAAGCCGCTTGCGCGCGCAGGGAAAGGTCGCCTGGAGTTTACCGCTCATTGAGTTTTCTCCAGGACGGGAGCTGTCGGCACTGCCGGAATTACTGGCATCGTTATCCCCTGACGATCTTCTGTTCGCCCTTTCTCAACACGCCGTTTCGTATGCAGCGGCGACATTGCGCCAACAGCATATTGCGTGGCCGCAGGTTCAGGCTTTTGCCATTGGACGAACCACCGCCCTTGCGCTGCATACCGCCAGTGGCTTAGCGGTTAATTACCCGCGTGACCGGGAAATCAGCGAAGTATTGCTACAATTACCAGAATTACAAAACGTTGCGGGCAAGCATGCCGTGATTCTGCGCGGTAACGGCGGACGTGAATTGATCGGCGAAACGCTGGCGAAACGCGGTGTAAGCGTAACGTTTTGTGAATGTTATCAACGCACCGATAAATTTTACGATGGAAAGGACGAAGCGTACCGCTGGCAGCAGCGTGGCGTGGACACGCTGGTCGTCACCAGCGGAGAAATGCTCAAGCGCCTGTTTACGCTTATCCCGCCCTGGTATCAAACAAACTGGTTACTTCACTGTCGACTCATTGTCGTCAGCGAACGTTTGGCGACCCTCGCCCGGGAACTGGGCTGGCAGGACATTACCGTCGCCGATAATGCCGACAACGATGCGCTACTGCGCGTGTTGCAATAACTCTCATAATGGGAAGCCATAATGACGGAACAACAGAACGCCTCTACTGTGCCTGAAGAAAACAGGGATTCGGTGGAAATTACTTCTCCCCCGCAAAAACCCGAGAAGAAAGATCGCAAAATCAATACCGCGCTGGCGTTAAGCGCCGTGGCTATCGCCATTGCGCTGGCTGCAGGCATTGGGCTTTATAACTGGGGAAAACATCAGTCCGCCACGCAAAGCGCCACGCTGGAGGCGCTGGAAGGCCAACTGACCGCGCTGCAACAGCAGCAGCAAACCCAGAAGACCGATTTAGAAAACATTATCAAGCAGCAGGGTGGCGCACTGGATGCGGCCAAACGCGAGCAGGAAAACCTGACGCGCCAGCTTGATGAAGTTCAGCAAAAGGTCGCCACAATTTCCGGGACCGACGCCAAAACCTGGCTGTTGGCCCAGTCTGATTTCCTGGTGAAGCTCGCCGGTCGCAAATTGTGGAGCGATCAGGACGTGACGACCGCCGCCGCGCTGCTTAAAAGCGCCGACGCCAGCCTTGCGGATATGAACGATCCGAGCCTGATTGCCGCGCGTCGCGCCATCACTGAAGATATCGCCAGCCTGTCGGCGGTCTCTCAGGTCGATTATGACGGTATTATTCTGAAGCTGAATCAGCTTTCAAATCAGGTGGATAATCTGCGCCTGGCGGATAACGACAATGATTCCGCGCCCATGGACAGCGATGACACTGAGCTTTCCAGTACCCTCTCGGAATGGCGTCAAAATCTGGTGAAAAGCTGGCATAGCTTTATGGACAGCTTTATCACTATCCGCCGTCGCGACGATACCGCGGTGCCGCTATTGGCGCCAAACCAGGATATTTATTTGCGCGAGAACATTCGTTCCCGGCTGTTAGTGGCCGCGCAGGCGGTGCCCCGTCACCAGAATGAAACCTACAAACAATCGCTGGATAACGTTTCTACGTGGGTGCGCGCTTACTACGACACCGAAGACGCCGCGACCAAAAGCTTCCTGGAAACGCTGGATGCGCTAAGCCAGCAAAACATCACCATGGACGTGCCGGAAACGTTACAAAGCCAGCCGATCCTGGAAAAACTGATGCAAACACGGGTGCGTAACTTACTGGCGCAGCCCGCCGCTGCGTCGCCAGAGGCGGCTGCTACCGCGCCTGCCGAGGCCGCCCCCACGCCAGCTGAAGCGCCTGCGGCGTCTGAACCGGCTCAGGGAGAACAGTAATGGTTAAAGTCCTGTTGCTATTTCTGCTGTTAATGGCCGGGATCGTCGTCGGCCCGATGATCGCCGGTCATCAGGGGTATGTGCTGATCCAGACCGACAACTGGAACATCGAGACCAGTGTCACCGGGTTAACGATCATCTTGATCCTCGCGCTGGTGGTGCTGTTCGCGATCGAGTGGATCCTGCGTCGTTTATTCCGTACCGGCGCACGTACACGCGGTTGGTTTATGGGCCGCAAGCGCAACCGCGCTCGTAAACAGACCAGCCAGGCGTTATTGAAACTGGCGGAAGGCGATTATCAGCAGGTCGAAAAGCTGATGTCGAAAAACGCCGATCATGCGGAACAGCCGGTGGTGAACTATCTGCTGGCGGCAGAAGCAGCCCAGCAGCGTGGCGATGAAATCCGCGCCAACCAGCACCTGGAACGTGCAGCGGAGCTGGCTGATAACGATCAAATCCCCGTGGAAATCACCCGCGTACGTCTGCAGCTGGCACGCAATGAAAACCATGCGGCACGTCATGGGGTTGACCGGTTGCTGGAAGTGACGCCGCGTCATCCGGAAGTGCTGCGTCTCGCCGAGCAGGCGTATATCCGCACCGGTGCCTGGAGTTCGCTGTTGGATATTCTGCCTTCCATGCAAAAAGCGCAGGTGGGCGACGACGCGCACCGCGATGCGTTACAGCAGCAGGCCTGGATTGGTTTGATGGATCAGGCTCGCGCCGAACAGGGCAGCGATGGTCTGAAAGCCTGGTGGCATAATCAAAGCCGTAAAACGCGCCATCAAACTGCGCTCCAGGTTGCCATGGCGGAGCATCTTATTGAATGCGATGATCACGATACCGCGCAGGCTATTATTCTGGATGGCCTGAAACGTCAGTACGATGAGCGCCTGGTGATGCTGATGCCACGCCTGAAAACCGGTAATCCGGAACAGCTTGAAAAAGCACTGCGCCAGCAAATTAAAACGCAGGGGAACCGACCGCTGTTATGGAGCACGCTGGGCCAGCTGTTAATGAAACATGGCGAATGGCAGGAAGCGAGCGTTGCGTTTCGCGCGGCGATCAAACAGCGTCCGGATGCGTTTGATTACGCCTGGCTGGCTGATGTGCTGGATCGATTGCATCAACCTGAAGAAGCCGCGACGATGCGCCGTGACGGCCTGTTGCTCACACTTCAGAACAACGCGTTGCCAAACACGCCGCCGCAATAACTTCTCCGCTGCAATAACCTCTCTGTCGCCTTCTCATACGGGAAGGCGATTTTTTTTGCTATTCAGTCTTGCTACAAAACGCAGATAAAAAAACACCTGCCATAAGGCAGGTGTTAAAGAGGTCTGTGACAACAAATAGGTGCTTCACTCAACGTTATGTCCATGGTGTTTGATGAGGCGTTAGCGACATCTCTCGGTGGACGATAAGCACCGGTAAACGGCTCTGCATCATTCCTGGGTTTATGAGGCCTTTGGCGAACATAAGAGATGGAATGAGCATCTACATGCATATTATTGCACAAAGCGTGCCAGGCACGCACAAGTAAATAATCTGAAAACATTCACGGTAATTCAGCCAGTTACCGGGGTGAAATCACCTCTTGCAGCATAAGAATGTGATCTGAAGGCGGTTTTACTGTCGCTAACAGACGACTATTTTGAAGCGCAATAATTTTTATCTTTTCTTTCAATACTTTATGTGTCGCAAATAAGCGACGTCGCCTGCAGCGGCTGTTGTTAACCGGCGACATGCGTCTGTCAGGGATAAGTAAAGGGAATAGTAGAGAGGGGAATGTCAGAAAAGAAAAAACCCCGCCGAAGCGGGGTTCTAAATTGGTCGGCGAGAGAGGATTCGAACCTCCGACCCACTGGTCCCAAACCAGTTGCGCTACCAAGCTGCGCTACTCGCCGAATTACTGCTTTTTTTGAATTTTTAGTTCAATTCAATTGTGGTGCGAAGAGAGGGACTTGAACCCTCACGTCCGTTAAGACACTAACACCTGAAGCTAGCGCGTCTACCAATTCCGCCACCTTCGCATCGCCACTAAATAATGGGGTGGCTAATGGGACTCGAACCCACGACAACTGGAATCACAATCCAGGGCTCTACCAACTGAGCTATAGCCACCACTGCAAATCTTTACGCGCTTTGTTCTACTTCACCGCTCAAGCGCCTCATTAAAATGGCGCGCCCGACAGGATTCGAACCTGAGACCTCTGCCTCCGGAGGGCAGCGCTCTATCCAGCTGAGCTACGGGCGCGTAGCGCCGTTGCGGAGGGGGATACTACGGACTTCGCGCCCTGCTGTCTAGTGCTTTTTTTAAGAAAATGCGCGTTTGGTTATGCTTTGCGCATTTTGTCGCTTATCTCTCCACTTTAGGCAGAGAATTGTGCCGATTGAGGCCAAATAGCGTGTAAGCCGCTGTGACCAGCAACAAAAATAGCGCCCCCACAATCAGCGACATGCGCGTATCTTCGTTAAATCCCATCCCGATTAGCACGCAAATCAGAAAGGCCATGGTCAGATAGTTCGCCCAGGGGAAAAACATCGAGCGGAACGGATGGCTCGCTATCGCCTGGCGATGAACATGGCGGAACCGCAACTGACTAATCAGGATCACAAACCAGGGCACCATACCCGGCAAAACGCTGGCGCTATAAACGTACACGAATACACGCTGCGGGTTGGGGATGATGTAGTTAAGGCAGGAGCCCAGTAACAGAATAACGATAGAAATCGCCACGCCTGCGACCGGAACACCATTCTTAGAAACCTTCCCGACTGCCGCCGGAAGCTGGCGGTTGTTCGAAAGCGCATAAAGCATACGTCCACAGCTGTACATCCCACTGTTGCAACCTGACAGCGCCGCCGTCAGCACCACAAAGTTGATGATACCTGCCGCTGCGGTAATCCCGATTTTGGCAAACGTCAGGACGAAGGGGCTGCCGGTCGTGCCGATTTGATCCCACGGGAACAGCGTAACGATAACGAAGATGGCACCCACATAGAAAATGAGGATACGCCACAGCACCTTACCGACGGCGCTACGCAGGGTAACCTGCGGATTTTTTGCTTCACCGGCGGTGATGCCGATCAGCTCTACGCCCTGATAAGACGCCACCACAATACACAGCGCAGTTAAGAAGCCTTTCCAGCCGCCGGCAAAGAAGCCGCCGTGCGCTGTCAGGTTTGAGAAACCGACCGCCTGGCCGCCGTTGCCGAAGCCAAAAAAGATGACGCCCACACCAATAACGATCATCACAATAATCGTAGTGACTTTAATCATCGCGAACCAGAATTCAATTTCGCCATACAGTCGTACTGCCGCCAGGTTTGCCAGCGCCACTAAGCCCACGGCGATAAGCGCAGGTATCCACTGCGCCATTTCCGGGAACCAGTACTGCACATAAACCCCGATGGCGGTGATTTCCGATATCCCTACCGCCATCCACATAAACCAGTACGACCATGCCGTCAGGTAGCCAAAGAAGGGGCTCATATAGCAATGCGCGTAAACGGCGAATGACCCGGTGACCGGCTCAAGGAACAGCATTTCGCCCATCGAACGCATAATGAAGAACACAAACAGCCCGGCGATGATATACGCCAGCAGAACCGACGGACCGGCCCATTTGAGGGTGCTTGCCGCTCCCATAAATAACCCGACGCCAATCGTGCCCCCCAGGGGCGATAAGTTCGATATGTCGTGACTCCAGCCCACGCTGAAGCTCAGATTTTTTCTCTGCCATAAATCCTCAATGTTGTGTTGTCGTTGCTCCGGCTTTGCCGGTTATTGTTATCGTCAATGCCATAGGGTCATCGTGGCCCAGCCAGCTCATCAACGAGCATTAGCTGAATCATTCACGGCACTGCGTTGAAACCGCGCATGGTTTCCTAAATTTTCCGAAATGGCAAACGACGGATGAAAAAAACAGAGAAAAGAAGAGAAACATAATGAGGAAAAAGCAAAACGGCGGAACTTTCGTCCGCCGTTTGAGAGTTAAAGATTGCCGGTATAGTGCCAGGCGAGATACCGCAATAAACGGAGTTGCCGGGTGATACGGCTGGGTTGGCTCAGCAGACGGTAGAGCCATTCCAGGCCCAGGCGCTGCCACAGTTGCGGCGCGCGCTTTACGTGCCCGGTGAACACATCGTAAGTGCCGCCCACGCCCATGTAGAGTGCATCGGGATGCACCAGCCGACAGTCGCGCATAAACACTTCCTGGCGCGGTGAGCCCATCGCCACAGTGACAATACGTGCGCCGCTATCGCGAATACGCCCGAAAAGCGCCTGTTGCGACTCTGGCGTGAAATAACCGTCCTGCTCGCCGACGATGTTGACCTGCCACTGCTGGCGTAGCTTCGCAGCCGTCTCATTAAGGACCTGGGGTTTTCCTCCGACCAGAAACACCGGGGTGCCCTCCTGCCCGGCGCGTTCCATGAGTGCTTCCCACAGATCGGCACCTGCTACCCGGGAAATTTTAGCCTGCGGGTATTTTTTACGGACCGAGCGCACCACGCTGATGCCATCCGCGTATTTGTATTCCGCCGCTTCAATTAAGGCCCGGATCTCCGCATCATCATTCAGCGTGAGCATTTTCTCCGGCGTTAATCGCCACCAGCGTTCCATACTTCAGACGCCCCCCGGCATAGAGGTAATTAAGCGCATGCTGTTTATCACGCCAGCCGAGCAAATTTAGCCCGCGCAACGCGTAACGCGGCGCGTTATTGTCGTCAGTCATCTGCTTCCTTATCCGAGATTATGACCGGGCGGATAACGCCCTGATAGGTGAACGGCCTCTGCCACGAATCAACCCGGCACTTTCCAACATCCAGTACAGCAATTTGGCGATCAGCAAACAGGCGCCGAAAACCACCATAAAAAACACTACGCGCGAGACGAAGGAATCAAGCCCTTCCCGGGCAAGCACGATCATATTAAAGATGGCTCCGAAGCAGAAACTCTGCAAAATCGCCGCCTTATAACGATTCGTATCACTCATCCCGTGCTGATAAAGCCAGTCGAACCACTTGATAATCAGCCCAACCACCACCGCGCCCAGCGGGATAAACCACACACCGCCCATCACCACCAGTGAGCCGATAAGCGTCGGGGAAATGGCCAGGCCGGAATGGTTATTCAGGACTTCCCAGGTAAAGTAGTTCGCCGTGTTCAACACAATCCCCGGGCGATCCGGCCACAGCCAGGTGGGGATAAAGACGTAAAAATCACGGGCGATGGGCGCCAGCCCCTGGAAGTCGATGTTGTCGTAGTTCTGCAACAGCAGCGCCAGATTTTCCCAGGGCGAGAACGTGTCGCGGGTTAAATAGAGGAAGGTGTAAAACGCTTCATCGCCGCGCACATCAAGACCATAGCGTTTCAGGGCCAGCCAGAACATCCCAACAATCCCCATTGCGCCAGCCGCCACCAGCATCCACAGCGAAATCCAGCCGCGAATAATGCCGATAAACAGGAAGATCGCGAAAGCGATGATGATATTCGCCCGCGTACCGCCGACGATCGCATAGGTCAGTAGTCCAAACCCTACGGTGGCGATCAGGAAAAACAGCCAGTCCTGCACGCTTTGACGTAAAAAGTAGATGACCAGCATGGCCGGAATAAAGAAATAGAAGAAGCGCTTAAGCGCCACCCCTGAGACTTCGCTGGAGAAAATCTGGCTATACGAATGCAGGCGAAACAGCAAAAAGCCGTTGTGCATGAAAAAGATGCTCACGCTGACCAACGCCACCGTCATCAATAACATCCACGTTAACTGCGCTTCAACGCGGTTGACCGAGAAGAGCTCGCGTCCCGGCGCGTTCGTGCGCGGTCGTAGCCGGGTTTTATACGTCACGTAGTACATGCCATAAAAACACGCGGCGGCCAGTTGCGCCTGGAGCAGAACCTCCGCCGGCACCACGGCGACATCAAACCGGAAGACCAGTAGCGCCGTAAACGGGAAGCCAAAAAAGAAGGTCAGCAGGAACAGCAGCGAGAAGAAAATATTAAAGTTAAACCGCACCCGGCGAAACTCAAACCAGGTGGTGGTGGTAATAAACAGCGTAGCCAGCAGCCAGACGATAAACAGGCCGCTAAACTGCAACAAACTCATGGTGTCTCTCCTGCCGCCACGCGTAACGCCTGATGCCATCCCGAAATATAGCCGGGCCGGAAAAAGGCGATTGTCGATTTATCCACCAGCGCCAGTTGACGTTGCGCTTCGCGAACAACCGTTTCGTTAAGTATATCGTCGGTAAACAGAACCGGCAGATGCTGCTCGGTCATATCCTGCCAGAACGGATTTTCGCGGCTGAGCACACACGGAATACCGGCCTGAATCAACAGGCAAAGCGTGCCGATACCCTGCTGTCGGGCAAAAATGAAATAACCCAGGTCGCAACGCCTGAGCATGGCGAGATAATCATCAAACGCCATCTGTTCACGCAGTACCTTCAGGTTATCAGCGCTGAATAACGTCAAACCAGCCTGCTCAACCTCGTCGATATAGGCCTGGTTGTTGGCTGGATAGCCCATCGGCACGATCACCTGGACGTTATCACCAAACTGCTTATGAACCGCACGCAGCGCTGCGATGTGTTCATTGCTGCGATCGCCCGAATTACCGACCAGGATGGTCAGCCTGTCGCCCATCGGCGCCTTTTCCAGCGAATTTAGCGAAGCGTCCATGCGGGTGGGGAAATAGAGCAGCGACCCGGGCACGCCCGGATTGCGTTGATGGAAATAATTCAGATCGCCGCGCGTGGCGAATACATGACCGACACGCTTTTGCGCCAGTCGACGCAGAAAATAGAACAGCCGAAATTTGATGCTGCGCGACGCTTCATACAGATCAGCGCCCCAGATGTGCCAGCTCACCTGCGAGGTTTTCAGCTTGCCGGTCAGAATGGCGATCCACAGCGACGCGTTGAATTGCCCGTGGAAAAAGAATCGCCGGGTTCGGTCCTCGCGCGCTTGTGCGATCGCCGCGTCCGCCAGCGCCTTTTTAGTGGGGTAGCACGTTATCTCCAGCGCCGGATAGTTGCTTTGAAGCGAGGCGTCCTGCGAAACCACCAAAAAACGCCGGGCGTTTGCCCCCAGCGACGATAACTCATCATTGAAATAACGCAGGACGGTGTGGTTATGGTGGGGAATGTCAGACCCCAAAATATGAATTAACGCGTTCATGCTTTCCTGCGCCAGAGTAAAAATACGCCACAACATAAAGTGAAATAAACGATATAGGTCGCCATGTAAGCCTGCGCCGCGCCCAGTGCGCCATGAGCAGGTATCAGCCAGCGCGAAAACCCGGTAAGCAGCGCAAACTGACTGATTTCCGCCAGGACATAAAAACGCAGCGACGCTTTGGCGATCACCAGATAGCCAAATACGTAAGCGCCCACTTTCAGCACATCGCCGACCAACTGCCATGCGAACAAATCACGCATGGCGGCGAATTTTACCGAAAACAGCAGCCAGATGGCGAAATCGCGTAATAACCAGACCGTAAAACTTGCCGCCGCGACGGCGGGAAGCACAAATTTCAGCGAGCGAACCACTTCACGGGTAATGTCTTCTTTGGCGGTTAATCGCGACAGCGTTGGCAGCAACCAGACGCTGAACGTGGCGGTGATAAATTGCAGGTAGGCGTCAGAAATGGTGCTGACGCCCTGCCAGATACCGACTTCATCCCAGCTGTACTGCGCCGCCATCAGGTTTCGCATCATCACATAGGCGACAGGTAGCGTCACCGACGTCATCAGGGCCATCAGGGTGAATTTTGACAGCTGTCCGGCAAGGGCGGAATTCCAGCGCGGCTTCAGGTAACTAAACGGCACATGTTCGCGTCGTTTCATCATCCATAGCGCCGGGAATACCACCAGCGCGGGCACCAGCGCCAGACCCAGCAACGCGCCTTCGTATCCGCCAAGCCGAAAGCAGAGATACCACGCGGCGACGCCAATAATGCTGCCGATGATCAGGGAGAGCGCGTTGCCTCGCGCATCGCGAAAGCCTTTCAGAATGGCCAGCGTCAGATTAGCCCAGGCGATGCCCATCTGAATAAACGCCACCAGCCGCACCACATTCTGGTAACGATCGTGGCCGAACAATCCCATGCTGATGGGTTGCGCCGCCAGTAAAAAAACCGCCGCTAACAGCGTTGAAAACCCCAACACCATTGCCGACGATGTGCGGGTGACCCGCTTTAACTGCTCAGGATCGTCATGATGCTGGGCAACCAGTTTAGTAACGCCATTAAAAATGCCCGCCCCTGCGAGGACGCCTAAAACGGTGATCAGCTGGCGAAAGTTTCCCGCCTGTCCGACCCCTTCCGGGCCGAAAGCCACCGCCAGCAGTTTAATGACCAGCAGACCGGCGGCAATCTTGATAAGTGTGGACGCTGCCGTCCACACCGACGCTTTAGCAAGGGACATATCAGGCGAAGTAACTTAACAGCGAATTGATCACGGTACGCTGGTTGAAAGGCGCGAGATTGTAGAACAGCGGTAGCCGCAGCAGCCGTTCGCTTTCACGGGTGGTGAAGCGATCTTCGCCAAAGAATTCGCCAAATTTCTCGCCAGCCGGGCAGCTATGCAGCGGAATGTAGTGGAATACCGCCATGATTTCGGCCTCTTTCAGCCAGGCGATAAGATTACTGCGATCGTCGATATCGCGCAGTTTGATATAAAACATGTGCGCATTGTGCCCGCAGGTATCGGGAACAGTGGGTAGCTCAATGCGTCCGGCACGGGCCAGCGGTTCAAGCGCGTCATAATAGGTTTGCCACAGCGCCAGGCGCTGCTGGTTAATGCGATCCGCCGCTTCCAGTTGCCCCCAGAGATAGGCAGCCTGCAGGTCCGACATCAAGTAGCTGGAGCCAATATCGCGCCAGGTGTATTTATCCACCTGTCCCCGGAAAAACTGACTGCGGTTGGTGCCTTTTTCACGAATGATTTCTGCACGTTCGATCAGTTTGCGATCGTTGATAAGCGTCGCGCCGCCCTCACCGCCTGCGGTGTAGTTCTTGGTTTCATGAAAGCTGAAACAACCAATATGGCCAATGGTGCCCAGCGCACGTCCTTTATACGTGGACATCACGCCCTGCGCCGCATCCTCCACCACAAACAGGTTATGCTTGTCGGCGATAGCCATAATGGCGTCCATTTCGCAGGCCACGCCCGCATAATGAACCGGAACGATAGCGCGCGTTTTTTCCGTTATCGCCGCCTCAATGAGCGTTTCGTCTATGTTCATGGTATCGGGGCGAAGATCGACAAACACGATATTCGCGCCACGCAATACAAACGCGTTGGCCGTGGACACAAAGGTGTAGCTCGGCATGATCACTTCGTCGCCGGGCTGAATATCCAGCAGCAACGCCGCCATTTCAAGAGACGCGGTGCAGGAGGGCGTCAGCAGAACTTTGGCGCTGCCGAAGCGATGCTCAAACCACTGCTGGCAGCGACGGGTAAAACCGCCGTCACCGCATAGTTTGCCGCTGCCCATCGCAGACTGCATATAGTCGATTTCCGTTCCAACCACCGGCGGAGCATTAAATGGGATCATTTTTTTACCTGTATAACCAGTAAGCGGCGCTTTCCACACTGGCACCGCTTGCAATGTAGCGACGAATGGCGGCGCGGTTACCCATCTGGGTCGCCACGCGCAGCACACATGATTGTTGAATTTCACACCAGTGACGCGCCGCGTCCATCAGGACACGGCCCGCGCCATAACCGCCTAACAAACCAATACGCGTTTCGCTGGCGTTCAGTTGGCGCAGGGTCACAAAGCCGCGAATCGCGCCATCAGCCTCACGCAGTACCAGACAGGTATGGTCAAAACTGCCGTTTACGGCGTTTGCCACCCACTGGGCGTAAAAACGACCGCTGGCCTCGGGCGCATACCACGGCGCGCGGAAACGGCTGGCAGCGAACAGGGAATTCGCCATCGCGCGAAGCGCAGGAATGTCACTGACTGACGCAGGCTGGAGCCCGACATCTGTATTCCCGACACCGACCTCCAGCACAAAATCTATTTCGCCTTCGACGACCTGGAATTGCAGATGCTGCAAACCGTCCAGCCAGTCGGTGCGCTGGGCCGGGACTTTTGCCTGCAGACGAGGCCAGGCGGCTAACTGCCCCGCATCCAGTGGCGGCGCGTTATCGTCCAGGCGGAGTATGGCGGTATCCAGGCCGAAAAACCGGCTTTCCCACTCAAGGGGCTCAATACTGGCGCGGACGGGCACGGAGTAATTCCAGCAAATATCGACCATAGCCCGTTTTGGAAAGGCGTTCAGCCGCGCGTTTTACGCTCTCGTCATCCAGCCAACCGTTACGCCAGGCGATTTCTTCCAGGCAGGCGATTTTGAATCCCTGCCGCTTCTCAACGGTTTGCACGAAGGTGCTCGCCTCGATGAGGCTGTCATGCGTCCCTGTATCCAGCCACGCAAAGCCCCGGCCTAAAAGCTCAACCGACAGCGAGCCGTCTTCAAGATACATTTGATTAATCGAGGTAATTTCTAACTCACCACGGTCGGAGGGCCGGACCTTTTTGGCGTATTCAACGACTTTCTCATCATAAAAATACAGGCCGGTCACCGCCCAGTTGGATTTTGGCTGTTCTGGCTTTTCTTCAATCGACAAAGCGCGGAAATTATCGTCAAACTCCACGACGCCAAAGCGCTCAGGATCCATTACCTGATACCCAAAAACTGTCGCCCCTGACGAACGGGCTGCCACCTGGCGCAGTTTTGGGCTAAATCCCTGCCCGAAAAAGATATTATCGCCCAGGACAAGACAGGACGGCTGCCCTTCCAGAAAGGTTTCACCGATGATGAACGCTTGCGCAAGCCCGTCAGGGCTTGGCTGCTCAGCGTACTGGAGATCGATGCCAAAATCAGAACCATCGCCGAGCAGACGCTGATAGCTGCTTAAATCTTCAGGAGTGGTGATCAATAAAATTTCACGTATCCCCGCCAGCATCAACACCGATAGCGGGTAATAAATCATAGGTTTATCGTAAATGGGCAACAGCTGCTTGGATACGCCACGCGTAATGGGATGCAGCCGCGTGCCGGAGCCGCCTGCCAGGATGATGCCTTTCATTTCGCCTCTCCTGTCGATTTGCTGTTCAGACCCAGACGTTCGCCTTTATAGCTACCATCCAGTACTTTTTGCCACCACGCGGGATTATCTAAATACCAACGAACCGTTTTACGAATACCGCTCTCGAAGGTTTCCTGCGGTCGCCAGCCCAGTTCACGTTCAATTTTGGACGCGTCAATGGCATAGCGGAGATCGTGTCCAGGCCGATCGGCGACCCATGTAATGAGATCGCGGTAATTCGCAACACCGGCAGGCTTCTCCGGCACCATCTCTTCGAGCAAGTCGCATATGGTTGTCACAACGTCGATGTTTCTGCGCTCGTTATGGCCGCCAATATTCCATGTCTCACCTGGCCTCCCTTCGGTCGCGACCAGGTAAAGCGCTCGCGCATGGTCTTCCACGTATAGCCAGTCCCGAATTTGCTGCCCGTTGCCATAGACCGGCAACGGCTTGCCTGCCAGACCATTAAGGATCATCAGCGGGATAAGCTTTTCAGGGAAATGGTAGGGGCCATAATTGTTAGAGCAATTCGTCACTAACGCGGGTAATCCGTAAGTGCGCTGCCAGGCCCGCACCAGATGGTCGCTGCTTGCTTTTGATGCTGAATAAGGGCTGCTGGGCGCGTAAGGGGTCTCTTCGGTAAAGAAATCATCGTTACCGTGCAGGTCGCCATACACCTCATCCGTCGAAATATGATGGAAACGGAAATCCGCGCGTCTGGCCGGATCCAGGGTGTTCCACCATGCGCGCGCCGCTTCCAGCAGGGTATATGTGCCCACGATATTGGTTTCGATAAAAGCGGCAGGGCCATCAATGGAACGGTCAACATGGCTTTCAGCCGCCAGATGCATCACCACGTCAGGCTGAAAGTGCGTAAACACTCGATCCAGTTCAGCGCGGTCGACGATATCGACCTGTTCAAATGCAAAACGCGGGCTGCTGGCGACTGGCTCAAGCGAGGCAAGGTTACCGGCATAGGTCAGCTTATCCACCACCACCACACTGTCAGCGGTTTCATTAATAATATGCCTGACGACTGCGGAGCCAATAAAGCCGGCGCCGCCGGTAACCAGAATACGTTTCATCGCCATACCCCTTTGGTATCGACAATCCATGCCTGCTGGACCGCGCTGGCCTCGACAGCCTTAAAGGGCGCGTGATCCACCAGCATCACCAGCACGTCAGCCTGCGCCAGCGCGTCATCGAGCGAAACCAATGTACAATCCGTCGCCAGGCTGTCGGGCAACTGATGGATATTCGGTTCCACCACCAGCGTCTCACCACTGTTCCATTGTGCGATTTGATGCGCGATTTCCATTGCCGGGCTTTCGCGCAAATCATCAATGTTGGGTTTAAAGGCGAGACCAAAACAGGCAATTTTCAGTTCGCTGGCGCGCTTGCCGCTGGCGTTAAGGCAGTCCGCGACCGTGGCTTTAACCCGCTCCAGTACCCAGTGGGGTTTGTGATCGTTAACTTCGCGGGCAGTACGGATAAGGCGCGCCTGCTCCGGATTCTGAGCCACGATGAACCACGGATCTACCGCAATACAGTGTCCGCCAACGCCGGGGCCCGGCTGCAAAATATTGACTCGCGGATGGCGATTCGCCAGGCGAATCAGTTCCCAGACATTGATATTCTGATCGGCACAAATCAGCGACAGCTCATTTGCGAAAGCGATATTGACGTCGCGGAAGCTGTTCTCAGTGAGTTTGCACATCTCGGCGGTGCGGGCATTAGTGACCACACACTCACCTTCCAGGAAGATGTAATACAGTTCGCTGGCGCGGGCAGAGCACACCTCCGTCATCCCGCCAACGACGCGGTCATTCTTAATCAGTTCAACCATGACCTGACCAGGCAATACCCGCTCCGGGCAATAAGCGATGTTGATATCCGCATTATCACCTGCCTGCTGCGGAAAGCTGAGATCCGGGCGTAACGCCGCCAGCCATTCCGCCATCTGCTCTGTAGCGCCCACGGGTGACGTGGATTCCAGTATCACCAGGTTGCCTTTGTGCAATACCGACGCGATGGATTCAGCAGCGGCCTGGACAAATTTCATATCGGGTTCATGCTCGCCTTTAAACGGCGTCGGGACGGCAATCAGAAACGCATCGGCCTCTACCGGCTGCGTGGTGGCGCGCAAAAAGCCGTTTTCCACCGCGGCCTTGACCACCTCACCCAGTTCTGGCTCGACAATATGAATTTCTCCCCGGTTGATGGTCTCGACCGCACGGGAGTTAATGTCGACGCCCACCACGTGTTTTTGGCGAGACGCAAAAGCCGCGGCCGTCGGCAAACCGATATATCCCAGTCCGATTACTGAAATAGTAGAAAAACTCATAGCGTTACCCGATTGTTTTTAAGTGCATGCAAAATGCGAGCGCAGGCTTTTCCGTCGCCATAAGGATTATGGGCCCGGCTCATGGTTTGATATTCCGTATCGTCATTAAGCAAATGCGACACTTCGGCGACAATGCGTTCGCTGTCGGTCCCGACCAGACGTACCGTTCCGGCTGTGATTGCTTCCGGCCGCTCGGTGGTCTCACGCATCACCAGCACCGGTTTCCCCAGCGATGGCGCTTCTTCCTGGATACCGCCCGAATCGGTGAGGATCAGCCAGGCGCGGTTCATCAACCAGACGAACGGCAAATAATCCTGTGGCTCAATGAGGATCACATTATCGACCTGGCCCAGAATGCGGTTGACCGGCTCGCTGACGTTAGGGTTCAGATGCACCGGATAAACAATTTGCACGTTCTGATTCTGACGAGCGATCTCTGCCAGCGCCTCGCAGATATGTTCAAAACCCTGACCAAAGCTTTCGCGACGATGCCCCGTGACCAGGATGAGTTTTTTATCCTCGCGCAAAAAGGGGTAACGCGCCGCCAAATCTCGTTGCAGGGATTCGTTGGCAAGGATGTCGTCACGTACTGAAATCAGCGCGTCGATCACCGTGTTGCCGGTCACGAAAATACGTTTATCCGCCACGTTTTCGCGCAGCAGATTCGCGCGCGAATTTTCGGTCGGCGCAAAGTGGTAGAGCGCGAGGTGGCCGGTTAACGTACGGTTGGCCTCTTCCGGCCACGGCGAAGATAAATCACCGGTACGCAGTCCAGCTTCCACATGCCCGACAGGAATATGTTGGTAAAACGCAGCCAGACTTGTCGCCACGGTAGTGGTGGTATCGCCGTGGACTAACACGACGTCCGGCTGAAACTCTTCGAGAACCGGTTTTAACCCCTCCAGTATCCGGCAGGTTATTTCCGTTAACCCCTGCCCCGGTTTCATAATGTTGAGATCGTAATCAGGTACGATAGAAAACAGATGCAATACCTGATCGAGCATCTCCCGGTGCTGTGCTGTCACACAAACCCTGGCATCGAAATACGGGTCTTTTGCCAGCGCATGTACCAGAGGCGCCATTTTGATGGCCTCCGGACGCGTGCCAAAAACGGTTAATACTTTCACAACGCTTCTCTTCCGTTAAATCCTGCACGCAGGCGTCTGCGTGCATTGAATAATGCTTAGGCCGGGCGGCGACGAGCCAGCGCAACACCTGCGCCGATCAGCGCGCCGACAGCTCCCCACATGATCATCAGAAATGCTCGACGCGGGCTGTCGCGCTTCACAGGTTCTTCAGGCGTTCTCAGATAACGATAGGTTTGAAAGCGCGGATCGAGCGACGGTCCGACATTCAGCGTCGTGAGCATCGCCCGATTTTGATCGTAGCTGATATCAAAAGAGGGACCGACGGCCTGAAGGTTTTCCAGACGGGCCTGCAGCATCGGGCGCCCCAGCATAAACAGTTCAGAGTCCGGCAGTTCTTCCGCCGGAACCTGGGTTTCGCTGGTGGAAATATTGTGCTGCTGGGCGATCTTTAATGCTTCCTGAACGCTCTGCAGGCGGCGGTTATAAATGGATTTTGCGACAGCTTCCTGGCGTTTTACCTGCGCTTTCATCTGGATAGTCCGCGCGGCCCATGCGCCTTTTAACTCGTCGTTAAGGTGGCTGGCGGCACGCTCGCTGGCAAAAGCGACATATTGACGAAGCAGGTTATTGGCATCCGGCGCGGTTTCAGCAATCAGCTTCACGCTGTCGTTAAGATTGCGGGCAAAGTCTCCCGCCGTGAACTGGATATTGCCGATCAGTTCATCAAGCAATGCCGCATCAACTTTGCTGTTACCGGCCTTACGCTGTTGGTAGTAATCCGTCTGCAACCAGAAATCACGCCGGGTATCCCATGCCGAAAGCTGCATGATGAATTCTTTATAGGCTTCATCCATCACCGAGGGCTGCTCTACGCCATTGGGATTGGCTTTCACATCCAGATTACGCAGGAACTGCTGCTGAGAGTAGAAACTGCCCAGCATGTTGACGGTAGGACGATCGGTGATCGCCGTGGCGCTCCATTCCTGGCGTGCGAAGATGGTATAAACCAGCGCGCCGATAATAAACAGTGCGGCAAAACCTGCGATCCAGATTTTACCTGCCCAGAACGTACGGAACAGGCCCCGTACGTCCAGTTCATTTTCAACCATCCCGTGTTGCGTGCCTGGCAATTGCTCTTTCATCACTTCCCCAGCTTCATTTGGTTAATGTCGGGTTGTTATCGTTATGTCTACGCATGCGGCGCTTGATGCGCTTGATTAGGCGCGCCACTTTCCATGCGCGCTTAATGCAGTACCCGTACAGGAAAAATGCTAGCAAAAACAATGCCAACATTACCCATTCAGGAATGAAATGTGCATATTCCGAAGCAACGCCAATCGCCGCCAGCAATGCGGCCGCGAGCGTAATCAGGACGAAAGCCTGTCGGGAAGTAAAACCCGCCCGCATGATGAGATGATGAATGTGTTGGCGGTCGGGCGAGAAAGGGCTCATACCGCGACGAAGCCGACGGTACATAATGGCCACCATGTCCATGAGCGGGATGGCAATAATCCACAATGCGGTAACCGGGCTGATAGGATGCGTCACGCCCTGAGTGGTTTCCAGCAGGATCCAGATGACGGTGAAGCCAATTAGCGTACTGCCGGCATCGCCCATAAAGACTTTATAACGCCGTCCCAGCACGCCCAGATTCAACAGAATGTATGGCAGAATGGCGGCTATCATCGCAAAACACCACATCGCAAGACTTAACTGGCCATCAAACCATAAAATCAAACCCATGGCGGCAAATGAGACGCAGGACAGCCCGCCCAGCAACCCATCAATACCGTCCACCATGTTGAAAGCGTTAATCGCAGCCCAGACGGCAAATAGCGTCAGGAAATAGCCGAACGGACCGAGTACCATTTCCCAGGAACCGAAAATGTAACCCAGGCTGCTCATATACAGCCCGCCGAACCACATCATCACGATGGCGATAACCGCCTGAATCAAGGCACGAATTTTGACACTGATATCGTAACGATCGTCCAGCGCGCCGACTAAAACCAGGACGCCAGCGCACGAAAGATAAAGCATGGCGTGGGGGATATAGTAGTCTGCAATCGCGAAGGTAAAGCAAATGCCCGCAAAACGGAAATACCGCCCACCAAAGGAATAAGTCCCTGGTGACGTTTGCGGAAATTGGGCTTATCCACTAATCCAATTTTTTTTGCCACTTTACGGGCGAAAAAAGAAAAATGGTTGTGAATAAAAAGATACCGATAAGCTCGGCACCCGAGGTGATTAAATTCACAGTGTGCGCTCTCTGCAAAAGATAAGTCCGTTGGAAGTATAACCGCGAAGCCATTGCTTCAGAAGAGCGGTTATGCGTCATCCTTGAAAGGGACTATTTTATTATTCAGCAAGATAAAGATAGCCAACTCACAGAAGTCACGCGACCTTGGCAGGTAAAAAACCCTGCAACAAGGGGAAAATTCCGTATCCCATAAACTATAAAGAAAAACGCCACGACAAAGCGTGGCGTTCCCCGAGTTTTTAAAGCTTAAGAGCGTTTCATCATGTCGAAGAAATCATCATTCGTCTTCGTCATGGCAAGCTTATTAATGAGAAATTCCATCGCGTCGATTTCGCCCATTGGGTGAATAATCTTGCGCAGGATCCACATTTTTTGCAGCTCTTCCTGAGTCGTTAACAGCTCTTCTTTACGGGTACCGGAACGGTTGTAGTCGATAGCCGGGAAGACGCGTTTTTCTGCAATCTTACGAGACAGGTGCAGTTCCATGTTGCCTGTACCTTTAAATTCTTCGTAGATAACTTCGTCCATTTTGGAGCCGGTATCAATCAGCGCGGTGGCGATAATGGTCAGGCTGCCGCCCTCTTCCACGTTACGCGCAGCACCGAAGAAACGCTTCGGACGGTGCAGGGCGTTAGCGTCCACACCACCGGTCAGGACTTTACCTGAAGCCGGCACCACGGTGTTGTATGCGCGCGCCAGACGGGTAATGGAGTCGAGCAGGATAATAACGTCTTTTTTATGCTCAACCAGACGCTTCGCTTTCTCGATAACCATTTCAGCAACCTGAACGTGGCGGGAGGCAGGTT
Organism: Atlantibacter hermannii; assembly: GCA_900635495.1. NCBI lineage: Bacteria > Pseudomonadati > Pseudomonadota > Gammaproteobacteria > Enterobacterales > Enterobacteriaceae > Atlantibacter > Atlantibacter hermannii. Next base: position 4,322,374 of record LR134136.1, read on the forward strand.
CGTCAAACGTTGACGCAACCACTTCGCCTTTCACCAGACGCTGCATCTCGGTCACTTCTTCCGGACGTTCGTCGATAAGCAGAACCATCAGTACGCAGTCAGGATGGTTGTACGCGATACTTTGCGCGATGTTCTGCAGCAGCATGGTTTTACCCGCTTTCGGCGGTGCAACAATCAGACCACGCTGGCCACGGCCAATCGGCGAAGCCAAATCCAGTACACGCGCGGTTAAGTCTTCGGTCGAACCGTTGCCACGTTCCATACGCAAACGGGAGTTTGCATGCAGCGGGGTAAGGTTTTCGAACAGAATTTTGTTACGGGCGTTCTCGGGTTTGTCGTAGTTGACTTCGTTAACTTTCAGCAGCGCAAAATAACGCTCGCCTTCTTTCGGCGGACGAATCTTACCGGAGATAGTATCCCCTGTACGAAGGTTGAAACGGCGGATTTGGCTGGGAGAAACGTAGATGTCATCGGGACCGGCGAGGTAGGAACTGTCTGCGGAACGGAGGAAACCAAATCCGTCCTGCAATATCTCCAGCACACCATCGCCAAAGATATCTTCGCCACTCTTCGCGTGTTGCTTCAGGATGGCGAAAATAATGTCCTGTTTACGCATACGGGCCAGGTTTTCCAGCCCCATATTTTCGCCGAGAGTGATCAGCTCAGAAACCGGCGTATTCTTTAATTCGGTAAGATTCATAATGGTGGGTTCTTAAACTCGGGGTAAATCTCGAACTTAATGTTGTGAATGGTATGGCAGGAACATCCATGCCTGTTAACGGCCTTCATCTCATGTCTGTTCGTGGCCTGGTTGCAGGAAAGAACGCAGAACTGAAACGACAAGACGGAATGAATGATGAGCCCGGATAAAAATCACTTCACACATACCTGAGGTAGTCATGCTTTCAGCGTCGGGAAGTGTTGGGTATTACAAGATTTAAACTATATGGCAAGTTCAAACAGCAGTTGATAAACAACTTAGCACGACTATCGCCGGGCGTCCAGCGGTCCGAATATTTTCAGACCCTGCACGCGCCGGCTAAGAGGCAATTACGCCAGGTTAGCGTCCAGGAACTCTTTCAGCTGACCTTTAGACAACGCACCCACTTTGGTTGCCGCAACTTCACCGTTTTTAAACAGCAGCAGAGTAGGGATACCACGGATACCATACTTCGGCGCGGTGCCTGGGTTCTGGTCAATGTTCAGCTTGGCAATTGTCAATTTGCCCTGATATTCATCAGCGATTTCATCCAGAATCGGCGCAATCATTTTACAAGGGCCGCACCACTCTGCCCAGAAATCAACAAGAATCAACCCGTCCGCTTTAAGCACATCCGTGTCAAAACTGTCATCGGTCAGGTGAATAATTTTATCGCTCATGTTTTACTCCACAAGATTAAGTCTGGCGTGTTGGTGTAGCATTAACCAACTTAGGTTGACTTTATTTCACCCGGTTTATTTGAACGGATGTGCTTTCGTAAAGCAATAGTAAACTGATATTCTACCACACTATGAGCAAAACACATTTAACAGAACAGAAGTTTGCCGACTTCGCCCTGCACCCTGCGGTGATTGAAGCCCTTGAAAAGAAAGGGTTTCATTATTGCACTCCGATTCAGGCACTCGCTCTTCCCCTGACGTTAGCGGGACGTGATGTTGCAGGACAGGCGCAAACCGGTACCGGTAAAACGATGGCGTTTTTAACGTCAACGTTTCATTATCTCCTTTCTAACCCGGCGAATGAAAATCGCCAGGTGAATCAGCCACGCGCCATTATTATGGCGCCGACGCGCGAACTCGCCGTCCAGATTCACTCTGATGCAGAACCGCTTGCGCAGTCTACCGGCCTGAAAATCGGCCTGGCATACGGCGGCGACGGTTACGATAAACAGCTTAAAGTGCTGGAAAGCGGCGTTGATATCCTGATCGGTACGACCGGTCGTTTAATTGACTACGCCAAACAGAACCACATTAATCTGGGCGCAATCCAGGTCGTGGTGCTTGATGAAGCGGATCGCATGTACGATCTCGGCTTTATTAAAGACATTCGCTGGTTGTTCCGCCGCATGCCGCCGGTTACCCAGCGTCTCAATATGCTGTTTTCCGCCACCCTCTCTTACCGCGTCCGTGAACTGGCCTTTGAGCAGATGAATAACGCGGAATATGTGGAAGTCGAACCGGAACAGAAAACCGGCCACCGCATTAAAGAAGAACTTTTCTATCCGTCAAACGAAGAAAAGATGCGTTTGCTGCAAACCCTTATTGAAGAAGAGTGGCCGGATCGCGCCATTATCTTCGCCAATACCAAACATCGTTGTGAAGATATTTGGGGGCATCTTGCTGCCGACGGTCATCGCGTAGGGTTGTTAACCGGTGATGTCGCCCAGAAAAAACGCCTGCGTATTCTGGATGAATTTACCCGTGGCGATCTGGATATTCTGGTTGCGACCGACGTCGCCGCGCGTGGTTTACACATTCCTGCCGTCACGCACGTCTTTAACTACGACCTGCCGGACGACTGCGAAGATTACGTTCACCGCATTGGCCGTACCGGGCGCGCTGGCGCAAGCGGGCACTCTATCAGCCTGGCGTGTGAAGAGTACGCATTGAACCTTCCGGCCATCGAAACCTATATCGGCCATTCGATTCCGGTGAGCAAATATAATCCTGATGCGCTGCTGAACCAGTTGCCACCGCCGAAACGCCTCACCCGCGTTCGTACCGGCAACGGCCCGCGTCGCACTGGCGCTCCCAGAAACCGTCGCCGCACAGGTTAAATCAGATGCCATACACCCAGTCATTTATGATGCGTCGAGGCGGCAAGACTGAACATCTCCAGGCATTTACGGCGATAAGCGCCTGGAGAAAGCAGACGAAGCCAACGACGAGGCAGCCTGAAGGACGACGTGTATGAATTCCACCTCGCTATATGCGGCGATTGATTTAGGTTCGAATAGTTTTCATATGCTGATAGTGCGTGAGGTGGCGGGCAGTATTCAGACCCTCTCGCGCATTAAGCGTAAAGTCCGTCTCGCGGCGGGCTTAAACAGTGATAACACCCTCTCCCGAGAAGCCATGGAACGTGGCTGGCAGTGCCTGCGGCTTTTTGCCGAGCGCCTGCAGGATATTCCTTCTCTTCAGGTTCGCGCTGTTGCAACCGCTACCCTACGACTGGCCGTCAACTCCGCTGAATTTATTGAAAAAGCCCAGCAAATATTGGGTTGCCCGGTTCAGGTCATCAGCGGCGAAGAAGAAGCGCGTTTGATTTATCAGGGCGTTGCCCATACCACTGGCGGCGCGGATCGCCGTCTGGTCGTGGATATCGGCGGCGCCAGCACGGAGCTGGTCACCGGTAATGGCGCGCAGGCCACATCGTTATTTAGTCTTTCGATGGGTTGCGTCACCTGGCTGGAGCGCTTTTTTAGCGATCGTAGCCTGACCCAGGATAATTTCGATGCGGCCGAGCATGCTGCCAGCGAAGTGCTGCGTCCGGTCATCGGCGAGTTGCGAAAATACGGCTGGCAAATTTGCGTCGGCGCATCCGGCACTGTTCAGGCCTTGCAGGAAATCATGATGGCGCAGGGCATGGACGAGCGGATCACCCTTGCCAAGCTGGAGCAGCTCAAACAGCGCGCTATTCATTGCGGTCGTCTTGAAGAGCTGGAAATCGAAGGCCTGACGCTGGAGCGTGCGCTGGTGTTCCCCAGCGGCCTGGCCATTCTGATCGCTATATTTACCGAACTGCAGATTGACTGCATGACCCTGGCCGGGGGCGCGCTGCGTGAAGGCCTGGTCTACGGCATGCTACATCTTTCTGTCGATCAGGATATTCGTAGCCGCACGTTGCGTAATATTCAGCGCCGCTTTCTGGTTGATACAGAGCAGGCGCAGCGCGTCTCCCATCTTGCTGAAAAGTTTATCGCCCAAACGGCGAACGACTGGCAGCTTGACGATTTGAGCAAGGCGATGCTGCATGCCGCTGCACAACTGCATGAGATTGGGTTGAGCGTCGATTTTAAACAGGCGCCACTGCATGCCGCATGGCTGGTGAGTAACCTGGATTTGCCGGGCTTTACGCCAGCGCAAAAAAAGCTGCTATCCACGCTCTTGTTGAATCAAACCAGCCCGGTAGATCTCTCTTCTTTGCATCAGCAAAACGCGGTGCCACCGCGCGTCGCCGAACAGTTGTGCCGTTTGCTACGGCTGTCGATTATGTTCGCCAGCCGCCGTCGCGACGATACCTTGCCGACGGTGGACCTGGCCGCTCATGGCGACAGGCTGACGCTGACGTTGCCGGAAAACTGGTTACCCACCCATCCGCTCGCCGCCGAATCACTGGCGCAGGAAACGCTCTGGCAAAGCTACGTACACTGGCCGCTAGACGTGCGGTGAAGCCATTTAGCTGACGCCGCCATTATTTCAGCCCACTCGCAATCACCCATCCGTCAGTGACCTGATGCGTTACCGGGTGCGTATAACGAATAAAAACGTAACCGTCGACTGCAGGCTTATCCAGCGCCTTGACTTCATCCTTATCAACAATGGCTTTAGTCATAACCCTACGTCCTTGTAGTAGCCATTATTTTTTGGCGGCAGCCATCATCGCCTTCAGATTAGCCAGATGGCCCTGCCCTTTTTGCATCCGCTCTTGCGCCGACACCACTTTGCGCTCCTGCTCCCATTGCACATCGTCCTGGGGCAGCTCCAGCAGGAATCGGCTCGGCTCCGGACGCACTAACTCTCCATACTGGCGACGCTCTTTGCACAGGGTAAAGGTCAGTTCTTTCTGGGCACGGGTGATGCCTACATAGGCAAGCCGACGCTCTTCATCGACATTGTCTTCATCAATACTGCTTTGATGGGGCAACAACCCCTCTTCCATTCCCACCAAAAAAACGTACGGGAATTCGAGGCCTTTAGAGGCGTGAAGCGTCATGAGCTGAACCTGATCGGCATCGTCTTCGCTTTCGCCGCGCTCCATCATATCGCGCAGCGTGAAACGCGTGACCACCTGGATGAGTGTCATCGGCTCCTCAAGCTCAGAACCTTCGAGCATTTCCGTCATCCAGCTGAACAGTTGGTTGACGTTCTTCATACGCATTTCGGCAGCTTTCTGGCTGGGTGAGGTTTCATAAAGCCAGGATTCGTAATCGATGCCGTGGATAAGATCGCGCACTGCCGCCACCGGTTCACGTTCCGCCAGGCGAGCAACGTCCCCAAGCCAGTGAGTGAAGCGGGTTAATGATTCATAACCGCGGCCAGTAAGCGTCTGGCTCAATCCCATATCAAAACTGGCGGTGAACAGGCTTTTGTTGCGCTGGTTGGCCCACTCGCCCAGCTTTTGCAGCGTGGCCGGACCAATTTCCCGGCGCGGCGTGTTGACGATACGCATAAACGCGCTGTCATCATCCGGGTTGGTCAGTATGCGCAGATAAGCCAGTAAGTCCTTGATTTCGGGACGAGAGAAAAAGGAGGTCCCACCGGAAATCCGGTAAGGAATGCGGTTCTGCATCAGCAATTTTTCAAAGACCCGCGACTGGTGATTACCGCGATACAGGATTGCATAATCTTTATACTGGGTTTTATTAATGAAGTGATGGGCAATAAGTTCACCTGCCACCCGCTCCGCTTCATGTTCTTCATGATTCGCGGAGAGCACTTTTAATTCCGGCCCATAGCCCAGCTCAGAAAACAGTTTCTTTTCAAAAACGTGCGGGTTATTGGCGATAAGAATATTCGCCGCTTTCAGAATACGGCCGGATGAACGGTAGTTTTGCTCCAGCTTGATAACCTGCAACGTCGGGAAATCCTGGCTTAACAGCACCAGGTTTTGCGGACGTGCGCCGCGCCAGGAGTAGATGGACTGGTCGTCATCGCCCACCACGGTAAACCGTGCCCGCGCCCCCACCAGCAGTTTGACCATTTCATACTGGCTGGTGTTGGTATCCTGATATTCATCCACCAGCAAATAGCGGATGCGGTTCTGCCAGCGCTCGCGCACGTCTGCATCGCGCTGTAATAACAGCGTCGGCAGCAGAATAAGATCGTCGAAATCAAGAACGTTACAGGCTTTAAGATGGGCGTCATACAGGCTATAGCAATGGGCGAAAATACGATCGCGTTCGCCTTTTGCCTGTGCCGCTGCCTGAGCCGGGTTCAGCAAATCATTCTTCCAGTTCGAAATCGTGGAAAGCAGCTGTTGATAGAGCGACTTATCGTTTTCCACCAGCCCGTCGGTCAGCTCCTTGATTAACGCTAACTGATCGGTGTCATCAAACAGCGAGAAGTTCGCTTTCATGCCCAGCGCTTTGTATTCACGTTTAATGATCTCAAGCCCCAGTGTATGGAAGGTGGAGATCATCAGGCCGCGCGCCTCTTTGCGCCCAAGCGTTTGCGCCACGCGCTCTTTCATCTCGCGAGCCGCTTTATTAGTGAAGGTCACCGCCGCGATGTGCTTCGCCTGATAGCCGCAGCCGCGAATAAGATGGGCGATTTTATTGGTAATCACACGTGTCTTACCGGAACCCGCGCCCGCCAGCACCAGACAGGGGCCGGTGACGAATTCGACAGCGTGTTGTTGACCGGGATTTAAACGCATGATGCTTGCTCAATCTTCGAACGGGGGAAGATTGTAGCAAAAGCGGAACGAGGAATTAACGGCAATCCCGTCAGGGAATGGTAAAGTGAAGGCAAGCGAATGACTTCCCGGAGATTAATAATGGCAAGAACCGCAGCGGCTTTGCATATTCTGGTCAAAACCGAAAAACTGGCGCAGGAGATTATGCAAAAACTTGAGCGCGGCGTCAGTTTCGATACCCTGGCTAAACGTTATTCGAGCTGCCCATCAGGGCGCAACGGCGGCAATCTCGGCGAATTCAATAAAGGCGCGATGGTGGCCCCTTTCGACAAGGCGGTATTCAGTTGCCCCCTGTTAAAGCCGTTCGGACCGGTAAAAACAAAATTCGGCTATCACATCATTAAGGTGTTGTATCGCCACTAAGGATCGCTACTATAGCCGCCGTTATCTCTATTACCCCAAGGTATTCACATGGCTAAAACAGCGGCAGCACTGCACATTCTGGTTAAAGAAGAAAAACTGGCTCTGGATCTTCTGGAGCAGATTAAAAACGGCGGCGATTTCGAGAAACTGGCGAAGAAGCACTCCATTTGCCCGTCAGGTAAAAAAGGCGGTCACCTGGGCGAATTCCGTCAGGGCCAGATGGTGCCAGCGTTTGATAAAGTGGTGTTCTCCTGCCCGGTACTGGAACCTACCGGCCCGCTGCATACCCAGTTCGGTTACCACATCATTAAAGTGCTGTACCGCAACTAATAAAAAGCCCGGTGATATTCACCGGGCTTTTTTTTATGGAGAGATTCCTCCAGGGATGTCGACTTGCCGAAAGGCGTCCCGCATCGGCAAGTCATAAGACAAGGAGGATTAGCCTGCCACTGCGATGCGTTTCATATCGGTCATATAACCGCGCAGCTTCTGGCCTACCGTTTCAATTGCATGGCTGCGGATCGCGTCATTCACATCACGCAGTTGCGCATTATCCACCGCGCTGCCTTCCACTGCTTTACCCAGGTCGCCCGGTTGCAGCGTGGTCATAAATTCTTTCAGCAACGGTACGCAGGCGTAGGAGAACAGGTAGTTGCCGTATTCAGCGGTATCGGAAATAACCACGTTCATTTCGTACAGACGCTTACGCGCGATAGTATTGGCAATCAGCGGCAGTTCATGCAGTGATTCATAGTAAGCCGATTCTTCGATAATGCCGGAATCGACCATCGTTTCGAACGCCAGCTCAACGCCTGCTTTCACCATCGCGATCATCAGTACGCCTTTATCGAAGTACTCCTGCTCGCTGATTTTACCTTCATACTGCGGCGCAGTTTCGAACGCGGTTTTACCGGTCTCTTCACGCCAGGTCAGCAGTTTCTTATCATCATTGGCCCAGTCCGCCATCATGCCGGAAGAGAACTCGCCGGAGATGATGTCGTCCATGTGTTTCTGGAACAACGGTGCCATGATTTCTTTCAACTGTTCTGAGAGCGCATATGCACGCAGTTTCGCCGGGTTGGAGAGGCGATCCATCATCAGCGTAATGCCGCCCTGCTTCAGCGCTTCGGTAATGGTTTCCCAGCCGAACTGAATCAGTTTTTCCGCATACGCCGGATCGGTGCCTTCTTCCACCAGCTTGTCGAAGCAGAGCAGAGAACCCGCCTGTAACATACCGCACAGGATGGTCTGCTCACCCATCAGGTCAGATTTCACTTCCGCAACGAAAGAAGACTCCAGTACGCCGGCACGATGACCGCCTGTCGCCGCAGCCCAGGCCTTGGCAATCGCCATGCCTTCGCCTTTCGGATCGTTTTCCGGGTGAACGGCGATCAGGGTCGGTACGCCAAAGCCGCGTTTATACTCTTCGCGCACTTCCGTACCCGGGCACTTCGGTGCCACCATCACAACAGTGATGTCTTTACGGATCTGCTCGCCCACTTCAACGATGTTGAAACCATGCGAATAGCCCAGCGCCGCGCCATCTTTCATCAGCGGTTGAACGGAACGCACCACGTCGGAGTGCTGTTTGTCCGGCGTCAGGTTCACCACCAGATCAGCCTGCGGGATCAGCTCTTCGTAGGTACCTACTTTGAAGCCGTTTTCAGTGGCTTTACGCCATGAAGCGCGCTTCTCGGCAATCGCTTCTTTACGCAGTGCGTAGGAGATATCCAGACCGGAGTCGCGCATGTTGAGGCCCTGGTTCAGGCCCTGCGCGCCGCAACCGACGATGACCACTTTTTTACCCTGAAGATAGCTCGCGCCATCGGCAAATTCGTCGCGGCCCATAAAGCGACATTTACCCAGTTGCGCCAGCTGCTGGCGCAGGTTCAGTGTATTAAAGTAATTAGCCATGGTGATACCTCGTGATGTTGTGTCGTGGTGCTTATTGTTCGGTTCGCTTAAGAGCGAGAATGTAACCACATTACAACAGGAAATTTATTGCGGAAATTGATATATTCACAACGTCACGTTGCAATTTCTGCAACGTCAAACCGGGAGTGCCCGCTGTGGATTTACGCGATCTCAAAACGTTCCTGCATTTGGCAGAAAGTCGCCATTTTGGCCGCAGTGCGCGGGCGATGCACGTCAGCCCGTCTACGCTCTCGCGTCAGATACAGCGACTCGAGGAAGATCTCGGCCAGGCGCTGTTTGTGCGCGATAACCGGACGGTGACATTGACGGAAGCGGGTGAGTCGCTGCGCGTATTTGCCCAGCAGACGCTGTTGCAGTATCAGCAATTGCGCCACACGATCGATCAGCAGGGACCGTCGCTGTCCGGCGAATTACATATTTTCTGCTCCGTTACCGCCGCTTATAGCCATCTGCCGCCGATCCTTGACCGCTTTCGCGCCGAGCATCCTTCTGTGGAAATTAAGCTCACCACCGGCGATGCCGCAGACGCGATGGAAAAAGTCGTAACAGGAGAAGCGGACCTGGCGATTGCCGGTAAACCCGAAACGCTGCCCGGCGCAGTCGCCTTTTCAATGCTGGAAAATCTGGCTGTGGTGTTGATTGCCCCGGCATTGCCCTGCCCGGTGCGCAACCAGGTCTCAGTAGACAATCCGGACTGGCAGGCGGTGCCGTTTATCATGGCCGATCAGGGGCCGGTACGCCGCCGTATCGAGTTGTGGTTTCGTCGCCAGAAAATCAGCAATCCTTTGATTTACGCAACGGTAGGCGGTCACGAGGCGATGGTGTCGATGGTGGCGCTCGGCTGTGGCGTCGCGTTACTGCCGGAAGTGGTGCTGGAAAACAGCCCGGAACCAGTGCGTAATCGCGTGATGATTCTGGAGCGTAGCGACGAGAAAACGCCGTTTGAACTGGGCGTTTGCGCGCAAAAAAAGCGGTTGCATGAGCCGTTGATCGATGCGTTCTGGGAAATTGTTCAAACAAAATAAGGATAAAACATGCGTACAGGGGCGTTGCCAGTAATCATAGCCATGGCTTTATGTTTGCCTGTCCAGGCTAAACCGAAGGGCGTTACCGTGCTTGATGTCAAACATCTGGCGCTTCAGCAATGCCTGGTTGCGAATTACCAGGCCCGTACGCCAGAAGGCGTGCGATCGGCCTCTTCGCAGGATGCGTCATTTATGGTTGAGAGATACGCTCTGGACAATGCCGGCGTATGGAATGCATTTCAGAAATTCGTTGCCAAAGAGACGAAAGATTTTGATCGGCTAACGATGTCATTACACCCCGACCATGCTCAGACCGCTAACAACGTGCTGGCGCAATGCATGGGCTTTTATGAATCGGACAAGCTGGATAAGTATGTACGTGGGACGGTGATGAAGTAACCACTATTGCCGCTTATGCCGTTCTGACAGATGACCGGAAGGGGCGTTCTCTTCCGGTCATCATCATTCCTAACCCGCCAGGAAGAAGCGGAACGCCGGGTTATTTGACTCGTCATGGCAGTCATAACCCAGTTCATTGAGTCGGGTTTCGAAATCCGGCTCATGATCGCCCAGTTCAAACGCGGCCAGCACCCGGCCATAATCGGTGCCATGGCTGCGGTAGTGGAACAGTGAAATATTCCAGTGGGTGCCGAGCGTGTGTAAAAACTTCAACAATGCGCCTGGCGATTCCGGAAATTCGAAGCTGTAGAGCCGCTCGTGTAACGGGCGCGAAGGACGCCCGCCCACCATATAGCGCACATGCAGCTTCGCCATTTCATCATCGGACAGATCCACGACGTCATAGCCGCCGCTGGTCAGCATGCTGAGGATCTCTTTGCGCTCTTCCAGCCCCCGGCTCAGACGCACGCCCACAAAAATACAGGCGTCTCTGGCATCGGCGAAGCGGTAGTTAAACTCCGTCACTGAGCGTCCGCCCAGCAACTGGCAGAATTTCAGAAAGCTGCCTTTCTCTTCCGGAATGGTCACCGCCAGCAGCGCTTCGCGCTGTTCGCCAAGTTCACAGCGCTCGGACACATAACGCAGGCCGTGGAAATTGACGTTCGCCCCGGACAACACATGCGCAAGACGTTCGCCCTGGATATTGTGCTGCTGGATGTATTTCTTCATGCCCGCCAGCGCCAGCGCGCCCGACGGTTCCGCAACGGCGCGTACATCCTCAAACAGGTCTTTCATGGCCGCGCAAATCGCATCGCTGTCTACCGTGATGATGTCATCCAGATATTCCTGACACAGGCGGAATGTCTCATCGCCGATACGCTTCACCGCCACGCCTTCCGCAAACAGCCCAACGCGAGGCAAATCTACCGGTTTACCCGCGTCCAGCGCCGCTTTCAGGCAGGCTGAATCTTCCGCTTCCACCGCGATCACTTTGATCTGCGGCATCAGCTGCTTGATCAACACCGCAACGCCCGCCGCCAGCCCGCCGCCGCCAACAGGTACAAATACCCGATCAATATGGGCATCCTGTTGCAGCAGCTCCAGAGCCATGGTGCCTTGTCCGGCGATAACGGCTGGATGATCAAACGGCGGCACATAGGTGAAACCCTGTTGAGTGGATAACTCAATTGCTTTGGCTTTGGCTTCATCGAAATTCGCGCCGTGCAGCAACACTTCACCGCCGAAACCGCGCACCGCATCCACTTTGATATCCGCCGTGCTGACCGGCATGACGATTAACGCTTTGAGTCCCAGACGGGATGACGAAAGCGCGACGCCCTGCGCATGGTTGCCCGCTGAGGCTGTTACCACGCCGCGAGATTTCTGCTCGTCGTTAAGGCCTGCCATCATGGCGTAGGCGCCACGTAGCTTAAAGCTGTGTACCGGCTGGCGGTCCTCCCGCTTGACGAGAATGACATTGCCCAGACGGGAGGACAGCTTCTCCATCTTCTGCAACGGAGTAACCTGCGCCACTTCATAAACGGGCGCGCGCAATACCGCACGAAGGTACTCCGCCCCGCAAGGGGCGGCTGACAGGGGTTCCACGTCGGCCATGATTAGCCCCCTAATTTCGATTTATCGCGCACCGCGCCTTTATCTGCGCTGGTGGCAAGGCTCGCATAGGCGCGCAGGGCGAAGGAAACCTGACGTTCGCGATTGCGCGGCGTCCAGGCCTGGTCACCGCGGGCTTCCTGCGCTTCACGACGGGCCGCCAGATCGCGGTCGCTGACCTGCAACTGGATGTCACGGTTCGGAATATCAATCGCAATTAAATCGCCGTCTTCAATCAGGCCGATAGCACCACCACTTGCCGCTTCGGGCGAGACGTGGCCGATAGACAAACCTGATGTACCGCCGGAGAAGCGGCCATCGGTGATCAGCGCGCATGCTTTACCGAGCCCCATCGATTTCAGGAAGGTGGTGGGATACAGCATTTCCTGCATCCCCGGCCCGCCTTTCGGCCCTTCATAACGAATGACCACGACATCGCCTTCCACTACCTTACCGCCAAGAATCGCTTCTACGGCATCGTCCTGGCTTTCATACACTTTGGCCGGACCGGTGAATTTCAGGATGCTGTCGTCCACGCCCGCTGTTTTTACAATGCAGCCGTTTTCCGCGAAGTTGCCGTACAGCACCGCCAACCCGCCGTCCTGGCTGTAAGCATGCTCAAGCGAACGAATGCAGCCATTCTGACGGTCATCATCCAGTGAATCCCAACGGCATGACTGTGAGAACGCCTGCGTGGTGCGGATGCCCGCCGGGCCCGCGGAGAACATGCTTTTCACCGCGTCGTCTTTGGTCAGCATAATGTCGTAGCGATCGAGCGTTTCCGGCAGGCTTAGGCCCAGCACGTTGTAGACATCGCGATTTAACAGCCCCGCACGGTCCAGTTCGCCCAGGATGCCTAATACGCCGCCCGCACGGTGAACGTCTTCCATATGGTATTTCTGGGTGCTCGGCGCAACCTTGCACAGTTGCGGCACTTTGCGCGACAGCTTGTCGATATCGCTCATGGTGAAATCAATTTCGGCTTCCTGGGCCGCCGCCAGCAGGTGAAGCACGGTGTTGGTCGAGCCGCCCATGGCGATATCCAGCGTCATGGCATTTTCAAACGCCGCTTTGCTGGCGATGTTGCGCGGCAAGGCGCGTTCATCTTCCTGCTCGTAATAACGTTTGGTTAACTCAACGATGCGTTTACCTGCACTCAGGAACAGTTCTTTGCGATCGGAGTGGGTTGCCAGCAACGAACCGTTGCCCGGTTGGGACAGACCCAGCGCTTCAGTCAGGCAGTTCATGGAGTTTGCGGTAAACATCCCGGAGCAGGAGCCGCAGGTCGGGCAAGCGGAACGCTCAACCTGATCGCTTTGCTCGTTGCTGACTTTCGGGTCCGCGCCCTGAATCATGGCATCGACCAGATCCAGCTTGATGATTTTGTCGGAGAGCTTGGTCTTGCCCGCTTCCATTGGCCCGCCGGAGACGAAAATCACCGGGATATTCAGGCGCAGCGAGGCCATCAGCATCCCCGGGGTGATTTTGTCGCAGTTGGAAATGCACACCATCGCATCAGCGCAATGGGCGTTAACCATATACTCAACTGAATCGGCAATCAGCTCACGGGACGGCAGTGAATAAAGCATGCCGCCGTGGCCCATGGCGATGCCATCATCCACGGCAATGGTGTTGAACTCTTTTGCCACGCCGCCTGAGGCTTCGATTTGCTCGGCAACCAGTTTACCCAAATCACGCAGATGAACGTGACCCGGTACAAACTGGGTAAACGAGTTCACCACCGCGATAATCGGCTTACCGAAATCGGCGTCGGTCATGCCGGTGGCGCGCCATAATGCGCGGGCACCCGCCATATTACGGCCATGGGTGGTGGTGGCTGAACGGTACTTAGGCATGCTTTATTTACTCCCGTCTGTCTACTAAATGGGACGGTGCGTGCCGTCCCAAAATTATGCTTATGAATTCACTTGATCCAACCAGCCCCATTTATCTTCCGTTTCACCGGTGAAGAGGCCAAAGAAGGCTTGCTGAATACGTTTGGTGACCGGGCCACAACGGCCTTCGCCCACCTGGATGCCGTCAACGCTGCGCACCGGGGTAATTTCTGCGGCAGTGCCCGACATAAAGACTTCGTCGGCCAGATACAGAGATTCGCGTGACAACACCTGCTCGCGCACTTCGATACCCAAATCTTTGGCAAGCTTAATAATGGCGTCACGGGTAATACCCGGCAGCGCAGATGAGGTGAACGGCGGCGTAAACAGAATGCCGTCTTTCACTTCAAACAGGTTTTCACCTGCACCTTCAGAAATGTAGCCGTTAACATCCAGGGCGATACCTTCCTGATAGCCATGGCGGCGCGCTTCGCTGCCGACCAGTAAAGAAGAAAGGTAGTTACCGCCCGCTTTCGCGGCAGTCGGAATGGTGTTCGGCGCAACGCGGTTCCAGGAAGAAACCATGGCGTCAATGCCCTGCTCCAGCGCTTCGGCACCTAAGTAAGCGCCCCACGGGAACGCGGCGATAATCACATCGGTGGTGTAGCCCGCAGGCGGGTTCACGCCCATACCGACATCACCCACAAAGACCAGCGGGCGGATGTAGGCGCTGACCAGATTGTTTTTACGGATCACCTGGCGGCACGCTTCCATCAGTTCTTCCACGCTCTGGCTTACAGGAAAGCGATAGATTTTTGCCGAGTCGCGCAGACGCTGCATATGCTCACGATGACGGAAAACGACCGGGCCTTTATGGGAGTCATAGCAACGGATGCCTTCAAAGACTGACGTACCGTAGTGCAGCGCATGAGACATCACGTGAACCTTCGCCTCGCCCCACGGAACCATCTCACCGTTGAACCAGATATAATCAGCTTTCTTCGTCGTCATTTTTCTTCCTTTGCGCTTATGCGCGAATTTGTTGTGATAATGAGTGATGTGTTTCCTGCTGGATCTCGACATAAGCGACATCGACCAGCTTACTAAGCTGACTAAACAGTAATTCGACAGGGCGAAGGCTGGCAACGGTCAATTCAATATTTATATTTTCTGCATTGCCTGCCGTCGCCATATTCATTGAGCAGATCTCAAAACCGCGATGTCGCACGACACGGATCACACGCTCCAGGGTCTCCGGACGAAAACGCGCCTGTACGGCCAGTTGATGTTGCATCATGATAATTTCTCCAGCATTTGTGAGTTACTGGCACCCGGCGGTACCAGCGGCCAGACGTTTTCCAGTTCATTGATTGAGACGTGAAGCAGATAAGGGCCTTCGCTCGTTAACATTTCATCAAGCGCAGCCTCAACCTGATCTTTACGGGTGATATGCTGGCCAGGAATGCCGAAAGCGCGGGCCAGCATTAAAAAATCGGGGTTATCGGTCAGGGTGGTTTCACTGTAACGTTCGGCGAAGAACAACTGCTGCCACTGACGAACCATGCCTAAACGCTGGTTGTCCAGTAAGACGATTTTCACCGGCAGCTGCTTTCGCTTCACCGTGCCCAGTTCCTGAACATTCATCATGAATGAACCGTCGCCGGATACGCAGATCACCGTATCGTCAGGGCGAGCCACCTGCGCGCCTACCGCCGCCGGCAAGCCAAAACCCATGGTGCCAAGACCGCTTGAAGTAATGAAGTTTTCCGGACGGCTGAAGGTCATATGCTGTGCAGCCCACATCTGGTGCTGGCCGACATCCGTCGTAACCACGCTATCGTGCGGTTTGCGATCGGAAAGCTGCTTTAACAACAGCGGCGCATAGATGGCCTCACCGGGATGATCGTAACGCCAGGCATGATCGGCCTGCAGCGCGCTGACTTCTTCACGCCAGGCGTCGATCGCCAGGGGTTGTTGTAAAGCGGGCAGAAGATGATTCAGGGAACCCTGCAACGCGACATGCGCCTGGCGCAGTTTGTTCATCTCCGCCGGGTCGATATCCATATGGATGACTTTGGCGTGCGGCGCGAAGGTATTGAGTTTTCCGGTCACACGGTCATCGAAGCGTGCGCCGATCGCAATCAGCAAGTCGCACGCTTGCACGGCCAGATTGGCCGCTTTCGTACCGTGCATGCCCAGCATCCCCACATAGCCGGGATAATCGGCGGGCACCGCGCCCAATCCTTTTAACGTGACGGTCGCCGGCATCGCGGTGACGGCTAAAAACTCGCGCAAAGCGGGTACGGCTTGCGCCATACCGACGCCGCCACCCACATAAACCATCGGTTTTTTCGCCTGGCTCAACATGATGCGCGCCTGCTCCAGCTCCGCATGAGGAAGCTCGAACGTGTCTTCCACTGCGGCGAGGCAAGGCTCCAGCTCGCCGCTGGCAATCTGGATATCTTTTGGAATATCAACCAGAACCGGACCAGGACGCCCCGAGTTGGCAATCTCAAACGCTTCGGCGATAACATGAGGCAGTTCTTCTAAGGATTCGACAAGGAAGCTGTGCTTGGTGCATGCCAGTGAAAGACCCAGCACATCCACCTCCTGAAACGCGTCGGTACCGATCAGCGGAGAAGCCACCTGGCCGGTAATTGCGACAACGGGAACGGAATCCAGTAACGCATCCGCCAGACCGGTGATTAAGTTGGTTGCCCCCGGTCCGGACGTTGCGATGCAGACACCTGTTTTGCCGGTTGAACGGGCATACCCGATGGCCGCCATCGCGGCACCCTGCTCATGGCGGCACAGTAAATGCTCGACGCCTCCATCGTATAACGCATCATATACGGGCATTATCGCTCCGCCGGGATAGCCGAAAACCGTATCCACTCCCTGAGCCCGCAAAGCATGTACCACCCACTGAGCACCATTCATAGTTATTCTTCCGTCACAGAATGAGGCAAACAGGATTTTATGCTAGAACACATCACTTACCCCTAATCACCATTCATTAGCTAATAAAAAACCCCCGGACCTTTCGGTGCGGGGGTTCTCGTTGATTCAGGCTTGATTTTTAAGCCTTTCTTTCTCCAAGTGCAGCCCCGCACGGTGGGATAATAATCACCACCACGCTAATCACGACCAGGCTAATCACTCGTAGAAGGGCTGTCATTTTGGTTATTTCTTACATCGTAATCGAAGGAATACCTAAAGAGTTACCATAGAGTTGATGCAGCGCACAACATTTTTTTACAAAGCCATTTTCCGCCGCCCGCCAAAAATCCCAATAACGAATTGTTTTTTATGAAATAAACGCCATGTGATTTTTTTTCATGAAAAAGAGGGTTTCGGGTATTTAACGCGCCATTACGATTTTGCGGCCTGGCTTCCAATACGGATGTCAAAAATGAAAATCTTATAACCTCTCTGGAAGAGCGCTCGTAATCTCCCCCTTTCTCAATTTTATTTGATCACTTCAATGCGCAGACTCTTGGTACTGGAGGAGTTATGTCGCTATCGGTCATTTTTACACGCGCAGCATTAGGCGTTGCTGCCCCGCTGGTCACGGTTGAAGTACATATTAGTCAGGGACTGCCCGGGCTTACTATTGTTGGCTTACCCGAAACGACCGTTAAAGAAGCCAGGGATAGAGTGCGCAGCGCGTTGATTAACAGCGGCTATTCCTTCCCGGCACGTAAAATCACTATCAATCTCGCACCTGCGGATTTGCCTAAAGAAGGCGGGCGATACGATTTACCTATCGCTATTGCGCTGCTGGCGGCCTCTGAGCAGCTTAACGCTACGAATCTGGATCGTTACGAGTTTGTTGGTGAATTAGCGCTTACAGGCGCTCTGAGGGCGTTCCTGGCGCAATATGTGCGGCAATGGAAGCACTTAAGTCAGGAAGGAAGGTCATTGTTTCACAGGATAATTCGCGTGAGGTCGGGTTAATCCAGGAAGAAGGCTGTTTGATCGCGCAGCACCTCCAGCAAGTCTGTGCATTTCTTGAGGGTAAAGCGGAACTGGACTCCCCCTTTGTTGAACAATCTGCCGCGCCGTTAATCATCGACGATCTAAACGAAGTGGTTGGGCAACAACAGGGGAAACGCGCGCTGGAGATAACCGCGTCAGGCGGGCATAACTTATTGTTTATCGGGCCGCCGGGCACAGGTAAAACGATGCTCGCCAGCCGTCTCAACGGCCTGTTACCTATATTAAGCGATCGGGAGGCGCTGGAAAGCGCGGCGATTCATAGCCTGGTCAATCCACATATGATCCATCAACAGTGGCGTCAGCGTCCGTTCCGGGCGCCTCACCATAGCGCATCGTTAACGGCTATGGTGGGAGGCGGCGCAATACCGGCACCCGGTGAAATTTCACTGGCGCATAATGGTGTGCTCTTCCTGGATGAACTGCCGGAATTCGAACGCCGTGTGCTGGATGCACTACGCGAACCTATCGAGTCCGGCACAATCCATATCTCCAGAACGCGCGCCAAAGTGAGCTACCCGGCCCGGTTTCAATTGATTGCCGCTATGAATCCCAGCCCAACAGGGCATTACCAGGGGAATCATAATCGTTGCAGTCCAGAGCAGACGTTACGCTATCTGGGGCGGCTTTCCGGGCCGTTTCTCGACCGGTTCGATATCTCTCTGGAGATCCCGCTTCCTCCCCCGGGTATGTTAAGCCAACGACACGCTGAGTGTGAAAGTAGCGCGGTGGTGCGTGCAAGGGTTCAACTAGTGCAAAACCTACAATTTCAACGACAGGGGAAGCTCAATGCCATGCTGGATAATTCTGGCATCAATGCCTTCTGTGAACTTGAAAAAGAGGATGCCTTGTGGATGGAGGAAACGCTGATCGCGCTTGGGTTATCAACCCGCGCCTGGTTCAGGTTACTTCGTGTCGCCAGGACTATTGCGGATATGGCCGGGTCTGAAAAGATTATGCGGCCTCATATACTCGAAGCCTTATCGTATCGCGCAATCGACAGAATGTTGGTCCATCTGCAAAAAATGCAGGCATAAAAAAGGGGGCTTAGCGCCCCCGTTTTTTAATCATCACTCTCTGTGTAGTCTTCCATGCCTTCCATCTGCGGCTTACCGCCAGACAGCGTATGGAAACGTTTCGGACGTTTGATACGTGCCATATACTTGATCCACACACGCTCAGCTTCTGTTGCCGGCTCGCGCTCACCGCGGCAAACAGCGACAAACTGCTTCTCCTCATCAGTAGAGGGTTCACGTTTTCCTAAATCCAGCTCATTGAACGCATAACCACAGCGTTCCAGCAATTGAGCTTCTTTAATTGTGAAATCACCATGGCGAGAGAACCCGCGCGGATAATATTTATTGTCGAAAAATCGATTAGTCGTCGTAAAGCTTTCCGCCATCCTACACGCTCCTAATTCTCTTGGCCGAGCTATTTATGGCGCGGAGTATTAGTTACGCTTGACAGAGCGTCAAACAAAACATTTAAATCATAACGAGAAAAAATTTTGCGGAGAGAGATGTGGATACTGACTTACTCAAAACCTTCCTGGAAGTCAGCAGAACTCGCCATTTTGGTCGTGCTGCAGAAGCGCTCTACCTGACACAATCAGCAGTTAGCTTTCGAATCCGTCAGTTAGAGAATCAGTTAGGGGTGAATCTTTTTACGCGCCACCGTAACAACATCAGACTCACTACAGCAGGAGAGAAGTTACTGCCGTACGCTGAGAATCTGATGAGTACGTGGCAAGCCGCAAAAAAAGAAGTCGCGCATACGACCCGGCATAATGAACTATCGATTGGGCCAGCGCATCGTTATGGGAATGCATGCTTACAAACTGGCTGACAAGCCTGTACGGGATCTACAGTAACCTTCAGTTTGAAGCACGAATCGCACAGCGTCAGTCCCTTGTAAAGCAGCTTCATGAGCGCCAGCTCGATATGCTTATCACTACAGAAGCCCCAAAAATGGATGAATTTTCCAGCCAGTTGCTGGGGTATTTTACGCTTGCGCTTTTCACTTCAGCGCCCGATAAAAGTAAGTCTGAATTGAGTTATTTACGGCTCGAATGGGGCCCGGACTTTCAACAACATGAAACCGGGCTTATCACGCAAGATGATATCCCGGTGCTGACAACCAGCTCCGCGGAGATCACCAGAAAACTGCTTTCGCAACTCAACGGTTGCACCTGGTTGCCGACAGCATGGGCGGAAGATAAACCCGATCTTTTTATGGTCTCAGATTCAACTATGCTTTCTCGCCCGCTTTATGCCGTATGGTTGCAAAATAGCGATAAACAGCAATGGATCAAAGAGTTACTTAAAACACCTGTCATTGCTTAATGCAACATAATGAATGCGACAATAAAAGGAAATGCAGAAGATGAAGGGAGGTAAAAAGCAGGCAAAAAAAAATCCTTAGCCGAAGCTAAGGATTATTTCTGGCAGGGGCGGAGGGACTCGAACCCCCAACACCCGGTTTTGGAGACCGGTGCTCTACCAATTGAACTACGCCCCTAAATAGGGTGGCGGAACGGACGGGACTCGAACCCGCGACCCCCTGCGTGACAGGCAGGTATTCTAACCGACTGAACTACCGCTCCACCGAATTTTTCTACAACCACCGGTTTGTTGCCCCGGTTTACTGCTTAATTTGATGCCTGGCAGTTCCCTACTCTCGCATGGGGAGACCCCACACTACCATCGGCGCTACGGCGTTTCACTTCTGAGTTCGGCATGGGGTCAGGTGGGACCACCGCGCTCTTGCCGCCAGGCAAATTCTGTTCCACCTGCCGCGTGCTTGCGCGCCGCCACAGATGTCTATCCGGTTAAGCTGAAAATTGTCTCTCACACCGCAACACCAAAACCACTCTGGCGTTGTAAGGTTAAGCCTCACGGCTCATTAGTACCGGTTAGCTCAACGCATCGCTGCGCTTACACACCCGGCCTATCAACGTCGTCGTCTTCAACGTTCCTTCAGGAGACTTAAAGTCTCAGGGAGAACTCATCTCGGGGCAAGTTTCGTGCTTAGATGCTTTCAGCACTTATCTCTTCCGCATGTAGCTACCGGGCAGTGCCATTGGCATGACAACCCGAACACCAGTGATGCGTCCACTCCGGTCCTCTCGTACTAGGAGCAGCCCCCCTCAATTCTCCAGCGCCCACGGCAGATAGGGACCGAACTGTCTCACGACGTTCTAAACCCAGCTCGCGTACCACTTTAAATGGCGAACAGCCATACCCTTGGGACCTACTTCAGCCCCAGGATGTGATGAGCCGACATCGAGGTGCCAAACACCGCCGTCGATATGAACTCTTGGGCGGTATCAGCCTGTTATCCCCGGAGTACCTTTTATCCGTTGAGCGATGGCCCTTCCATTCAGAACCACCGGATCACTATGACCTGCTTTCGCACCTGCTCGCGCCGTCACGCTCGCAGTCAAGCTGGCTTATGCCATTGCACTAACCTCCTGATGTCCGACCAGGATTAGCCAACCTTCGTGCTCCTCCGTTACGCTTTAGGAGGAGACCGCCCCAGTCAAACTACCCACCAGACACTGTCCGCAACCCGGATTACGGGTCCACGTTAGAACACCAGCCATTAAAGGGTGGTATTTCAAGGACGGCTCCACGCAGACTGGCGTCCACGCTTCGAAGCCTCCCACCTATCCTACACATCAAGGACCAGTGTTCAGTGTCAAGCTATAGTAAAGGTTCACGGGGTCTTTCCGTCTTGCCGCGGGTACACTGCATCTTCACAGCGATTTCAATTTCACTGAGTCTCGGGTGGAGACAGCCTGGCCATCATTACGCCATTCGTGCAGGTCGGAACTTACCCGACAAGGAATTTCGCTACCTTAGGACCGTTATAGTTACGGCCGCCGTTTACCGGGGCTTCGATCAAGAGCTTCGCGTTGCCGCTAACCCCATCAATTAACCTTCCGGCACCGGGCAGGCGTCACACCGTATACGTCCACTTTCGTGTTTGCACAGTGCTGTGTTTTTAATAAACAGTTGCAGCCAGCTGGTATCTTCGACTGGCTTCAGCTCCACGGGTAAACCGCTTCACCTACGTGCCAGCGTGCCTTCTCCCGAAGTTACGGCACCATTTTGCCTAGTTCCTTCACCCGAGTTCTCTCAAGCGCCTTGGTATTCTCTACCTGACCACCTGTGTCGGTTTGGGGTACGATTTCGTGTTACCTGATGCTTAGAGGCTTTTCCTGGAAGCAGGGCATTTGTTACTTCAGCACCGTAGTGCCTCGTCATCACACCTCAGCGTTAAAAGGTACCGGATTTACCTGGAACCTCCGCCTACATGCTTAAACCGGGACAACCGTCGCCCGGCCAACATAGCCTTCTCCGTCCCCCCTTCGCAGTAACACCAAGTACAGGAATATTAACCTGTTTCCCATCGACTACGCCTTTCGGCCTCGCCTTAGGGGTCGACTCACCCTGCCCCGATTAACGTTGGACAGGAACCCTTGGTCTTCCGGCGAGCGGGCTTTTCACCCGCTTTATCGTTACTTATGTCAGCATTCGCACTTCTGATACCTCCAGCAGACCTCACAGTCCACCTTCAACGGCTTACAGAACGCTCCCCTACCCAACAACACCTAAGTGTCGCTGCCGCAGCTTCGGTGCATGGTTTAGCCCCGTTACATCTTCCGCGCAGGCCGACTCGACCAGTGAGCTATTACGCTTTCTTTAAATGATGGCTGCTTCTAAGCCAACATCCTGGCTGTCTGGGCCTTCCCACATCGTTTCCCACTTAACCATGACTTTGGGACCTTAGCTGGCGGTCTGGGTTGTTTCCCTCTTCACGACGGACGTTAGCACCCGCCGTGTGTCTCCCGTGATAACATTCTGTGGTATTCGTAGTTTGCATCGGGTTGGTAAGCCGGGATGGCCCCCTAGCCGAAACAGTGCTCTACCCCCACAGATGAGTTCACGAGGCGCTACCTAAATAGCTTTCGGGGAGAACCAGCTATCTCCCGGTTTGATTGGCCTTTCACCCCCAGCCACAGGTCATCCGCTAATTTTTCAACATTAGTCGGTTCGGTCCTCCAGTTAGTGTTACCCAACCTTCAACCTGCCCATGGCTAGATCACCGGGTTTCGGGTCTATACCCTGCAACTTAACGCCCAGTTAAGACTCGGTTTCCCTGCGGCTCCCCTATACGGTTAACCTTGCTACAGAATATAAGTCGCTGACCCATTATACAAAAGGTACGCAGTCACACCCCGAAGGATGCTCCCACTGCTTGTACGTACACGGTTTCAGGTTCTTTTTCACTCCCCTCGCCGGGGTTCTTTTCGCCTTTCCCTCACGGTACTGGTTCACTATCGGTCAGTCAGGAGTATTTAGCCTTGGAGGATGGTCCCCCCATATTCAGACAGGATGTCACGTGTCCCGCCCTACTCATCGAGCTCACAGCATGTGTACTTTCGTGTACGGGAGTATCACCCTGTACCCTGCGACTTTCCAGACGCTTCCACTAACACACATGCTGATTCAGACTCTGGGCTGCTCCCCGTTCGCTCGCCGCTACTGGGGGAATCTCGGTTGATTTCTTTTCCTCGGGGTACTTAGATGTTTCAGTTCCCCCGGTTCGCCTCGTTAACCTATGTATTCAGTTAACGATAGTGCAACGGATTGCACTGGGTTTCCCCATTCGGACATCGTCGGTTATAGCGGTTCATATCACCTTACCGACGCTTTTCGCAGATTAGCACGTCCTTCATCGCCTCTGACTGCCAGGGCATCCACCGTGTACGCTTGGTCGCTTAACCTCACAACCCGGAGCAGTTTCGCTCTGTGTTGCAAGTGTTTGAGAGACTCTGGCATGACATCATCATTTCCTGTTTCGGAGAAATGCGACGGCATGCCGTTTCAATTTTCAGCTTGTTCCGGATTGTTAAAGAGCAAAACTTCGCAGTGGACCTTTTCAGGACCACTCTGAAGTTTTCGGGTATCTTGCAGTGAAGATGGTGGAGCTATGCGGGATCGAACCGCAGACCTCCTGCGTGCAAAGCAGGCGCTCTCCCAGCTGAGCTATAGCCCCATCGTAGTTAAATCTCATGAACCGCAATTTTTCCTGAGACACAAGGCGGGGTAACGCGAAACATACTTCAGTATGTGAGCGTTAACGCAACGCAGTATCAGGGAAAATTTGGTAGGCCTGAGTGGACTTGAACCACCGACCTCACCCTTATCAGGGGTGCGCTCTAACCACCTGAGCTACAAGCCTGCAGAGATTTTACTGCTCGTTTTCTATCAGACAATCTGTGTGAGCACTGCGCGGGCTGTATCTTTAAGGTAAGGAGGTGATCCAACCGCAGGTTCCCCTACGGTTACCTTGTTACGACTTCACCCCAGTCATGAATCACAAAGTGGTAAGCGCCCTCCCGAAGGTTAAGCTACCTACTTCTTTTGCAACCCACTCCCATGGTGTGACGGGCGGTGTGTACAAGGCCCGGGAACGTATTCACCGTGGCATTCTGATCCACGATTACTAGCGATTCCGACTTCATGGAGTCGAGTTGCAGACTCCAATCCGGACTACGACGCACTTTATGAGGTCCGCTTGCTCTCGCGAGTTCGCTTCTCTTTGTATGCGCCATTGTAGCACGTGTGTAGCCCTGGTCGTAAGGGCCATGATGACTTGACGTCATCCCCCACCTTCCTCCAGTTTATCACTGGCAGTCTCCTTTGAGTTCCCGGCCGGACCGCTGGCAACAAAGGATAAGGGTTGCGCTCGTTGCGGGACTTAACCCAACATTTCACAACACGAGCTGACGACAGCCATGCAGCACCTGTCTCACAGTTCCCGAAGGCACCAATCCATCTCTGGAAAGTTCTGTGGATGTCAAGACCAGGTAAGGTTCTTCGCGTTGCATCGAATTAAACCACATGCTCCACCGCTTGTGCGGGCCCCCCGTCAATTCATTTGAGTTTTAACCTTGCGGCCGTACTCCCCAGGCGGTCGACTTAACGCGTTAGCTCCGGAAGCCACGCCTCAAGGGCACAACCTCCAAGTCGACATCGTTTACGGCGTGGACTACCAGGGTATCTAATCCTGTTTGCTCCCCACGCTTTCGCACCTGAGCGTCAGTCTTTGTCCAGGGGGCCGCCTTCGCCACCGGTATTCCTCCAGATCTCTACGCATTTCACCGCTACACCTGGAATTCTACCCCCCTCTACAAGACTCAAGCCTGCCAGTTTCGGATGCAGTTCCCAGGTTGAGCCCGGGGATTTCACATCCGACTTGACAGACCGCCTGCGTGCGCTTTACGCCCAGTAATTCCGATTAACGCTTGCACCCTCCGTATTACCGCGGCTGCTGGCACGGAGTTAGCCGGTGCTTCTTCTGCGGGTAACGTCAATCGACGCGGTTATTAACCGCATCGCCTTCCTCCCCGCTGAAAGTACTTTACAACCCGAAGGCCTTCTTCATACACGCGGCATGGCTGCATCAGGCTTGCGCCCATTGTGCAATATTCCCCACTGCTGCCTCCCGTAGGAGTCTGGACCGTGTCTCAGTTCCAGTGTGGCTGGTCATCCTCTCAGACCAGCTAGGGATCGTCGCCTAGGTGAGCCGTTACCCCACCTACTAGCTAATCCCATCTGGGTTCATCTGATGGCAAGAGGCCCGAAGGTCCCCCTCTTTGGTCTTGCGACGTTATGCGGTATTAGCTACCGTTTCCAGTAGTTATCCCCCTCCATCAGGCAGATCCCCAGACATTACTCACCCGTCCGCCACTCGTCAGCGAAGCAGCAAGCTGCTTCCTGTTACCGTTCGACTTGCATGTGTTAGGCCTGCCGCCAGCGTTCAATCTGAGCCATGATCAAACTCTTCAATTTAAAAGTTTGATGCTCGTGAATTAAACTTCGTAATGAATTACGTGTTCACTCAGAGACTTGATAATTCTTTTTGTACCCGGAGGTACTGAGATATCAATCCTGCGAGTGCCCACACAGATTGTCTGATAAATTGTTAAAGAGCAGTTGCGACGCGGCTTTCAGCTCACTGTCGCGAGGTGGCGTATATTACGCTTTCCTCTTTCAGAGTCAAGCGTTTATTTTCGCTTTTCTCTGCCGGAACCCCCGGAGGAATCCCGCTGACCGGCCGGCTTATTCGCCGTTGTTCCGTGTCAGTGGAGGCGCATTATAGGGACTTCTCTGACGGTGACAAGCCCTGTTTTAAAAAAATAAATCAACCGTCTCTTTTTTGCCCAAATCGCTGCTAAAGTGACAGCTTTTCAAGCCTTGCGAAGCCATAACGCTGCAAAACGGGTAATAACTGAGCGGTTTCCGGCGTGAACGCCATACAGTAAGCCACATTCTCATCAGCGGATTTTGCATCAGGCGCTTCATGCTCAAGTAGCCACGCGGTTCGTCTGGCAATTGCTGCCCCCGAATCCACGAGTCTTGTGCCATCCGGTAATACGCTAAGCAGCTCTTCCTGCAATAAAGGAAAATGCGTACATCCCAGAACAACGGTATCCGGTGGCTCCGGCATGCGCAGCCAGGGCTTCAGAATACGGCGCAGTTCATCAGACGATACCGGGTGACCATGCAGTTTCGCCTCTGCGAGTTCCACCAGCTCCGCCGATCCCAACATTTCAATCTGGCATTCATTGGCAAAGCGGGCAATCAGCTCATGCGTATAAGGACGACGCACCGTCGCACGGGTAGCCAACAGGCCCACAATGCCATTTGCCGTTAAGCGCGCCGCGGGTTTGATAGCGGGCACCACGCCGACCACCGGAAAGGCGAATTTTTCACGCAAGGCAGGAAGCGAAACGGTACTGGCGGTATTGCAGGCAATAATAGCAATTGCCAGGGGATAGCACTGCTGAACGGCAGTAACGATTTCTACGACGCGCTCAACGATAAACTCTTCGGTCTTTTCGCCATACGGGAAAGCGACATTATCGAACGCGTAGATGTAATGCAGATCCGGCAATAGTTGCCGGATCTCATCATAGACAGACAGTCCACCGACACCGGAATCAAAGACCAGTACGGTGGGACGTGCCTCAGAAGGTGTAGCTGCCTGACAAGGTGTATTCTCGCCCAGCAGTTTGGTAGCCATAAGCCGTCTCGTAATCTTTGTCGAACAGGTTAGCTATTTTACCACGAACTGTGAGGTGAGACGTTAGCGGATATGAAGCAGCGATATCGACAGTGCTATAGCTTGGCAGAACCTGCTGTTGAGGATTATAGCTGGACGTTCTGTTGTCATAGCGACGGCCAAAGTACTGCCATGCAATATCCATATCCACATTGAACATCGTCCAGTCGAGCTGGTATTTCGCCTGGCGTTTGGCGCGGCGCGGCAGGACTTCATCGGTTTCATCATCACGTGGATCGATGTACTGCAACGTCACGCGATGTGAAAAAATGCCGGTATCCACATTACCCGTCCATTCAACACCCTTAATCGTGGCAGAGTTGATGTTGTAATAGGCCGTTCTGTTATACGTCACCAGATTATCGATTTCATAGCGATAGGTAGAGAGACGCCAGTCCACAGGGCCAGTCAGACCTTCCAGCCCGGCTTCCCACTGTTTAGACTCTTCCGGCTTGAGATTCGGGTTGGAAGCAATGCCAAAACGATCTGCGCCGTACTGCTGTCCCAGCGACGGTGCCAGGAAACCGGTACCGTAAGAAACCGTGACGCGATAGTCATCGACAAATTCCCAGCCTGCGGCGGTCTGCCAGGTGCCATGCCAGCCAAACTCATCATCATGATCTTCGCGCCCGGACGCTTCCAGCGTCACATCGCCAACCTGCTGCTGACCGGTCAGATACAGGCCGGTATTCTCGCGCTTATAGGCGTCGCGCGCATAGCTGTCTGACGAGATAAGGCGCTCTTGTTTCCAGTCAACGCCCGCGCTAACTGAGCCATGACCGACCACAACGTTATTACCCCACTGGATATAACGCTGTTCCATATCGTCAAGCGTAGTGCCGTCGTTATAGCGACCATACACACTGCTGTAGTTGTAATCTTTGCTCTTCTGATAATTCGCAATGAGCTGAGAGGAATAGATGCCGGAATTGAAACGCAAACCGGTATCCCAGTTCTGGCTATATAACTGGCGCTCATCACCGCCGGCGTCATAACCGAAGTTGCCCTGGTCATAATCGACATTATTGGTAAAGCCGTAACCCCGGAAGAAGCCGTCGATGTTGTCGTTGAATTTGTGTTGCAGGCTGCCCCAGAACGTTTTGTTGCGGTAGCCATCACGATCGTTGTCGCCCGCCCAGGACGAACCGGGCTGAACATTGAATCCTCTGGTATTGGTATAGGCACCTGCAAGCGTTGCCACCGTGTCGCCAAAGTGTTGGCGGAGCGCGCCATCATAGGTTTGATAACCGTTGGAGCCAGCGCCTGCGTTAATTTGCGATTTTTCATCACCGGTCTGGGTGATAACGTTCACCACGCCGCCAATGGCGCCGGAACCATAGACCGCCGAACGCGGGCCGCGGATGTACTCAATACGTTGCACCAGGGAAAGCGGGATCTGATTCAGCTCAGGGTCGTTAGAAATCCCCGAACGCGCCACTGGTACGCCATCGATCAGCAGCAACAGTTGTTTGGCTTCGGTACCGCGAACGTAGACTGAAGCGGATTGCCCCACCCCACCGTTTTGCGCGATATCCACACCCGGGAGACGGCGCAGAACATCAATCACCGACCGCGACTGCCATCTGTCGATATCTGCGCGAGTGACCACATCGGTAGGAGCAAGGACGGTGTTCACGGGTTGTTGGAAACGGTTGGCCGTAACGATCAGTGTGTCATCACTGCCTTGCGCCCAGACGGAAAACGCCGTAACGGAAAGGCCCGTCAGCAGCGCGAGTTTTTTTATCATCATTATGTAAAGCATCCAGCGAATAAAAGGATGCCGCATCCACGACCGATAGCACGCGATGATCGTGATAATTGCGACGTATTCCGGCAGGTCTTCGGGCTTGGAGGCGTTTTACTGGACGAAGACTTCCCACTTTATTAAGCAGTGTCTGCACGAATGCGCTCGTCCCACCTGTCTTTACCGCTGCGCGTCAGCTCCAGAGTTTCACTGGATTCCCTTTTTTATCTTTTCGAACCGGAACGCGAATGCTACCTGCATCGCCATATGGATGTCCAGACTTCCATGCGTAAACCGCCGATACAGGGCTGGACATCACGGCTGCAATCCCTACAATCCTCTGCGTAAATTTTTATCACCAGGAACGCATAATGACGCCAGAACACCTTCCCACCGAGCAGTACGACGCGCAACTGGCCGAAAAGGTCGTCCGTCTGCAAGAGATGATGGCGCCTTTCCACGCGCCCGCGCCGGAGGTGTTCCGTTCACCGCTCAGTCATTACAGAATGCGCGCCGAATTCCGCATCTGGCACGACGGCGACGATCTGTACCACATTATTTTCGATCAGCAGACCAAACAGCGTATTCGGGTGGACAGCTTCCCGGCGGCCAGCGAGCTGATTAACGCACTGATGGGCGCGATGATTGAAGGCGTGCGTAATAATCCGGTGCTGCGCCACAAGCTGTTCCAGATCGATTATCTCTCTACCCAGAGCAATCAGGCCGTGGTGTCGCTGCTGTACCATAAAAAGCTTGATGACGAGTGGCAGGCGCAGGCCGCGCAACTGCGGGATGCATTACGCGCTAATAATTTCAATGTGCATCTGATTGGCCGCGCCACGAAAACCAAAATCGCCCTCGACCAGGATTATATTGACGAGCGTCTGATGGTCGCCGGTAAAGAAATGATTTATCGCCAGGTGGAAAACAGCTTTACCCAGCCTAATGCCGCCATGAATGTGCAGATGCTTGAGTGGGCACTGGACGTCACCCGCGATGCACGGGGCGATTTGCTGGAGCTGTACTGCGGCAACGGTAACTTTTCGCTGGCACTGGCGCGTAATTTCCGCCGGGTGCTGGCCACGGAAATTGCCAAGCCGTCTGTCGCTGCCGCGCAATACAATATTGCCGCCAACCAGATCGACAATGTGCAAATTATCCGCATGGCGGCAGAAGAGTTTACCCAGGCGATGAACGGCGTACGGGAATTTAACCGGTTGCAGGGGATCGATTTAACAAGCTATCAGTGTGAGACGATCTTTGTCGATCCGCCCCGCAACGGACTGGATGACGAAACGGTGAAGATGGTCCAGGCTTACCCGCGTATTCTGTACATTTCCTGCAATCCGCAGACGCTGTGCCAGAACCTGGAAACCCTGTCGCAAACCCATGACGTTGAGCGGCTGGCGTTGTTCGATCAATTCCCCTACACCCACCATATGGAATGCGGCGTACTGCTCAGCGCGAAGCCACGCTAAAACAAAAAACCCCAAACGGTGTTTGGGGTTTTTTCGTTATGCCGGGTTATTCAGCGGCATGAGTCGGACGGTGACGCAGACGGTAACCAATCCAGAACAGCAGGGCTACCGCCAGCACGGACGGCAGGAAGTTAGAGCCGATCGCCGGGTACTCCGCGCGCACAACCGCGCTGTAAATCAGTACACCCAGTACGAAGCAGCCCGCGGCCAGGCTCGGCAGGCCCACCGGCATGGTGCGATCCTGATAACGTTGATGCAGGCAATACACCGTCAGAACCAGTGCGATAATCGGGAAGACGGAAAATGGCACCACGGAGCTGAACAGCGCTGCGAATGTGCCATTAACAGAGAGGCCGGCGAGGAGTGCCAGCAGTAAGGTGCCTTTTTCTTGATATGACGGTTTCATTGCTCGTCCTTCACTAGTCGGAATGTTGCGCTAACTTTTCTTGTTCGCGGCGATACCAGTAATAAGCGCCTTTGGAAATCATCCGCAGTTGCAATACCAGCCGCTCTTCGAGTTGCCGACGCTGCTCAGGGCCAACGTCGAGGGCTTCCGCGCCGGCGCTGAATACGATGGTGACCATCGCTTCTGCCTGCGCTTCAGTAAAACTTCGCGGCATGTGACTTTCGAGTTCCAGATAGTCGGCAAGTTCCGCAATAAAATGCTGAATTTCCCGGGCAACCGCCGCACGAAACGCCGCTGACGTGCCTGAGCGCTCCCGCAATAACAGACGGAATGCGTTAGGGTTATTGCCGATAAATTCCATAAATGTGGAAACCGACGTGCGGATGACGCTGCCGCCTTTGGCGATCCGCTGGCGCGCCTGACGCATCAGTTGGCGCAACATCAAACCGCTCTCATCCACCATGGTAAGCCCAAGTTCATCAACGTCTCTGAAATGACGATAAAACGATGTTGGGGCAATTCCCGCCTCACGGGCGACTTCACGCAGGCTCAGGCTGGCAAAACTTCTTTCAGCGCTCAGTTGGCTAAACGCCGCTTCCACGAGCGACCGCCGGGTTCGTTCTTTCTGTTGCGCTCTTACACCCATCACGTTGCCTGAATCCTTCCTGTCGAATGGCACATCTGCCGGACAATAAAATTACCGGGTTTATACTGGATTGTGAATGACTGTTTACGCGAGCTGTCTCGCGTTCCTCAGGAAAAAGCACAGTAACAATTGGGTTATCGCACCGATAATGTTACCATTCTGTTGTTTTTATGTATAAGAACAGGTCTGCCCTAACATGCCACACACCTACGATTATGACGCAATAGTGATTGGTTCAGGCCCAGGCGGCGAAGGCGCTGCAATGGGACTGGTTAAGCAAGGAGCACGGGTCGCGGTCATCGAGCGCTACCATAATGTCGGCGGCGGTTGCACCCACTGGGGCACCATCCCGTCAAAAGCACTCCGTCATGCCGTTAGCCGCATTATTGAATTCAACCAAAATCCGCTTTACAGCGACCATACCCGATTACTTCGTTCCTCTTTCGCCGATATCCTTAACCACGCCGACAGCGTGATTAACCAGCAAACCCGCATGCGACAAGGCTTTTACGAGCGCAACCGCTGCGAGATTTTGCAAGGCAATGCCCATTTTGTGGATGAACATACGCTTGCGCTGGAGTGCCATGACGGCACGGTGGAAACCTTAACCGCCGAACGTTTTGTCATTGCCTGCGGCTCGCGCCCGTATCATCCGGAAGACGTGGATTTCACGCATCCGCGCGTGTACGACAGCGATTCCATTCTCAGCCTGCATCACGAACCCCGCCATGTGATCATTTACGGCGCTGGCGTTATTGGCTGTGAATATGCATCCATCTTCCGCGGGATGAATGTCAAAGTCGATCTGATCAATACCCGCGACCGCCTGCTAGCGTTCCTCGATCAGGAGATGTCCGATTCGCTCTCTTACCACTTCTGGAACAGCGGCGTGGTGATTCGCCACAATGAAGAGTATGAGCGCATCGAAGGGCTGGACGACGGGGTGATCATGCACCTGAAGTCCGGTAAAAAAGTCAAAGCCGATTGCCTGCTTTACGCCAATGGCCGTACCGGGAATACCGACTCGCTGGCCCTCGGCAACATTGGTCTTGAAGCCGACGGGCGCGGGTTGTTGAAAGTCAACAGCATGTACCAAACCGCACTGCCGCACATTTATGCCGTCGGCGATGTGATTGGCTACCCGAGCCTGGCATCCGCGGCGTACGACCAGGGCCGCATTGCGGCACAGGCGATGATTAAAGGCGAAGCCAGCGCGCATCTGGTGGAAGATATCCCTACCGGTATCTATACCATTCCCGAGATCAGCTCTGTCGGGAAAACCGAACAGCAGCTTACGGCGATGAAAGTGCCGTATGAAGTGGGACGGGCGCAATTTAAACATCTTGCCCGGGCGCAAATCGTCGGTATGAATGTGGGTACGCTGAAGATCCTCTTCCATCGTGAGACGAAAGAGATTTTAGGCATTCACTGCTTTGGTGAGCGCGCGGCCGAAATTATTCATATCGGCCAGGCGATAATGGAGCAAAAAGGTGGCGGCAACACCATCGAGTACTTCGTTAACACCACCTTTAACTACCCGACGATGGCGGAAGCCTATCGGGTAGCGGCACTGAATGGCTTAAACCGCCTGTTTTAACGCCGGATCGAAATGGCCATCCATTTTGAACGGATGGCCTCCGCAAGTTGCTCATAGCGGTTACGCAGCGGCGAACCCGGACGGTAAACCAGGCCCACGGTACGACGCGGCTCCGGCTTGAAGCATTGCAGGTACACCACACCATCGCGGCGGCGCTCATTCGGCACCGCCAGCGCAGGCAGTAAGGTAATACCGCTGCCCGCCGCTACCATGTTGCGCAGCGTTTCCAGGCTGGTCGCGCGGAAATGGGTGTCTTCATCCGCGCCCGCTTCAAAGCAAAAACCCATCGCCTGATCGCGCAGGCAGTGCCCGTCTTCCAGCATCAGCAGTTTTTCACCGGCCAGATCGGACATCGGTACGCGCTCGCGCGCCGCCCACGGGTGATCTTCATAAACCGCCAGCAACATCGGCTCATCAAACAGCGGTACTTCTATAAACGCTTCGCTCTCTTTCACCAGCGCCAGAATGGCGCAGTCGAGCTTGCCGCTGTCCAGCTGCGCTAACAACTGATGAGTCTGGGCTTCGTGGAGATACATTTCGAGTTTCGGGAAAGTCTGGTGCAACATCGGGATGATGTGCGGCAGCAAATACGGGCCAACGGTCGGGATTAAGCCAATGTGCAGCGGGCCTGACATCGCTTCGCCTTGTTGACTGGCCATTTCCTTTAGCACTTTGACTTCACGTAATACGGTGCGCGCCTGATCCACCAGCAGCAATCCGGCCTGAGTAAAAAGGACTTTGCGGCTGGTGCGTTCAAGAAGCATTACGCCAAGTTCGTCTTCCAGCTTACGGATTTGTCCGCTTAAGGTCGGCTGGCTGACATGGCACGCATCGGCAGCACGTCGAAAATGACGGTGTTCGGCCAGTGCGACCAGGTATTCAAGATCACGAATATTCATTAATCATCCTCCGCCGCCATGATAGCCCATGGCGATAGATAGAATAGCAACCAACGATTATCCCTATCAAGCAAAATGACACATAATCACCAACAACAAAGCAGTACCGCTTCGCCTCACCAGGGAAGCTGAAACCCTCAACTGAATAACTAAAGCCAACGTAAATGTTTAGCGGACTTGATGTCCGCTTTTTTTTTGCAAAAAAAAAGCCTGGCATTACGCCAGGCCGAGTGGAGCAAAATGCGATTACGCTAAACGCGCTTTCGCCTCGCTAATTGCTGTTGCCACCTGTTGTGGCGACACACCGCCTTTTGCCGAACGCTTATCAAGGCAAGACTGGAGTGACAGAATCGGGTACACGTCCTCGCCAATCACGGTGCTGAATTTCTGTAAATCGGCCAGCGGCAATGCTTCCAGCGCTTTGCCCTGACGAATGGCTTCTACGACAGTTTCGCCCACGATGTGATGCGCCTCGCGGAACGGTACACCCTTCGCGACCAGGTAATCAGCCAGTTCCGTGGCGTTGGCATAACCCTGCTCCGCCGCTTCCTGGCAACGCGGACGTTTCACCTGAATACCGTCCAGCACCAGCGTCGCCATCTGCAGGCAATCAAACCAGGTATCGAGCGCGTCGAACAACCCTTCTTTGTCTTCCTGCATATCTTTGTTGTACGCCAGCGGCAGCCCCTTCAGGGTCATCATCATGCCAGTTAACGCACCCTGTACGCGGCCGCATTTGCCACGAATCAGTTCCAGCGCATCCGGGTTTTTCTTCTGAGGCATCAGGGAGGAACCTGACGTCACACGATCGGACAACTCCACGAACGCTGCTTCGCCGGTATTGAAGAAAATCAGGTCTTCAGCAAAACGGGAAAGATGCACCATGCCGATAGAGGCATCGGAAAGCAGTTCCAGCACATGGTCGCGGTCAGAAACGCTGTCGAGACTGTTACGGGTGGCCGAAGCAAAACCCAGCCAGCCTGCCAGTTGTTCACGGTCAATATCGTACGCAGTGCCCGCCAGCGCGCCGCAACCCAGAGGGCTCACGTCCAGACGCTTCAGCGTATCCTGCAGACGGCTTTCGTCACGGGCCAACATCTCCACGTACGCCAGGCACCAGTGCGCAAAGGTCACCGGCTGAGCGCGCTGAAGATGGGTATACCCCGGCATCACCGCATCCTGATTATTCGCGGCGGTCTCCACCAGCGCGCTTTGCAGCTCGCGGGTGGCGTTCAGCAGCTCACCCACGGTCATCTTGCACCATAGCTTCAGATCGGTGGCGACCTGATCGTTACGGCTACGCCCGGTGTGAAGTTTCTTACCCAGTTGACCCACTTTGTCGATCAGCTTTCCTTCCACCCAGCTGTGAATATCTTCGGCATCGCTTTCGAGAATGCTTTGCGGGTTCGCCTGCACCTCTTCAAGCAGCGTTTGCAGCGCCTGCTCAAGCTGTACCTGCTCATCGGCCGTCAGAACGCCTACGGTCACCAGCGCTTTAGACCAGGCGACAGAGCCCACAATATCCTGCTCCGCCAGGCGATAATCGAATCGCAACGAGTCGTTGAACTGTTTAAACCGTTGATCCGCTGCCTGAGTAAAACGCCCACCCCAAAGTGCCATATTCATGCTCCGTAAATTCCAGTCCTGCCGATAAATTCAAGGCGGATATCGCTACCCGCCCACTACTCTTTAAAAATCCATTCAAGTGTTATTGGCACAGCCAGTCTGGACACGGCCAGCGCACAGCGCCCGGGCGTACACATGTACGTGAGGAGCGCGGGCACTGCCCGGGTTCAGAATGACCAGCAAAATAGCTTGATTACTTCTTCTGCTCGTTCAGCGCACGGATACGTGAAGACAGCGAGAACAGACGGATAAAGCCGCCCGCGTGGCTGTGGTCGTACACTTCATCTTCGCCGAAGGTCGCGAACTCTTCGCTGTACAGGCTGTTAGCGGATTTTTTCTGAATCGCCGTCACCTGGCCTTTATAAAGTTGCAATACCACTTCGCCGTTCACGCCTTCGGCCAGCGATTCTGCTGCCGCCTGCAGTGACTGACGCAGCGGAGCAAACCAGCGGCCGTCGTACACAACGTAAGACATTTCCAGGCCAACCTGCTCACGCCATTTGAAGCTATCGCGGTCCAGTACCAATTGCTCTACGCCACGCAGCGCCGCCATCATGATGGTGCCCCCCGGGGTTTCGTAGCAGCCACGGGACTTAATGCCCACCAGACGGTTTTCAACGATATCAATACGGCCCACGCCATGTTTCGCGCCGAGTTTGTTCAGCACTTCCAGGCACTGGAACGGGCTCAGGAACTCGCCGTTAACGGCAACAACTTTGCCTTTCTCAACGGTAACGGTAACGGTCTCAGGCGCATCCGGGGCGTCCTGCGGATCGACAGTCCATACCCAGCAATCTTTGTTGGACGGATTCCACGGGCTTTCCAGCACGCCGCCTTCTGTGGAGATGTGCCAGGCGTTCTCGTCACGGCTGTAGATTTTTTCAAGCGTCGCGGTAGTCGGAATGTCGCGCTCTTTCAGGTAATCCAGCAGCGCTTCACGGGAACGCAGGTTCCACTCACGCCACGGGGCAATCACTTTCAGGTTCGGCACCAGTGCCGCCCAGGCGGATTCAAAACGCACCTGGTCGTTGCCTTTACCGGTCGCACCATGACACAGCGCATCAGCGCCCACTTTAATCGCCACATCCGCCAGCGCTTTCGCGATCAGCGGACGCGCCATCGAGGTGCCCAGCAGATAGCTGCCTTCGTACAGCGCGCCGGTTTGCAGTACCGGATAAACATAATCTTTGATGAATTCTTCACGCGCATCGACCACGTAGCACTCGCTCGCGCCGGTGCGCAGGGCTTTTTGCTCAACGCCTTTCAGATCGTCACGGTCCTGACCGATATCCACCACGCAGGCGACAACTTCACAACCTTCATAGTTTTCTTTCAGCCATGGAATGATCGCGGAGGTATCCAGGCCGCCGGAGTAAGCGAGAACAACTTTTTTGATGCCGTGGTTTTGCATTTTCTTTTCCTTCAAAAACTAAGTTATGGCGCTGGAGCATTGACGCCGCAGCCAATAAACATGCCGCAATTAAGCGAGAATCCGGGTGCCGATAGCCACACCGTTAAATAAAGAGGGTAACTGTTCCGCATGGCGCCAGGAGGCGATATCCACCGGACGACCCAGCGTACGCGCTGCATCCAGCGCCGCATTGACTTTCACCACCATACCATCGGTGATAATGCC
Source organism: Atlantibacter hermannii (assembly GCA_900635495.1). NCBI lineage: Bacteria > Pseudomonadati > Pseudomonadota > Gammaproteobacteria > Enterobacterales > Enterobacteriaceae > Atlantibacter > Atlantibacter hermannii. Next base: position 4,359,339 of record LR134136.1, read on the forward strand.
CTGGGCGATCAGTTGTTCGGCTTTTGCTGCCGTCATTTCAGCGATGCGCTGGCCTTTGCCGTCCAGAATGCCGCTGACGTCGGAAAGCAGAATCAGATCTGCACCGAGGGTCGCAGCAAGCGCCGTGGCGGCCTGGTCAGCGTTCACATTCATTAATTCACCCGCGTCCGTAACGCCGATGGAGCTGACGACCGGCATGAAGCCTGCGTCCAGCAAAGTCGTAATCAGTTTGGCTGAACCCGGTTCGGCTTTGCCGACGTGTCCGAGCTCATCATCAAGCTGGCTCACTTTTACGCTGTCACCGTCGCCAAGATACAGGCCCACCGCCGGCAGCTGATGCTTCTTCGCCCAGGCCAACAGCGTCTTATTGGCGCTGCCCGCCAGCGCGCCAGTGATGATGTCAATCTGATCGGCAGGCGTCACACGCAGGCCGTTCTTCTTTTTCACCGGCAGGTTGAGTTTTTTCATCAGCTCGTCCACCACACAGCCGCCGCCGTGGACAATCACCAGCGGGCGCTCGTGGGTTTCGCGGTAGTTCACCAGCGCGGTGAACAGGCGCTCCAGCGCCTCTTCGCTATCCAGCAGTACGCCACCTAATTTGATAATTAATGGATTCATCATTGCACCGTTAAATAAGTGACTGAGTTTCAGCGAAGCCGAAACGAATATTGGCACACTGCACCGCCTGCGCCGCAGCGCCTTTCAGCAGGTTATCTTCCGTGGCCACCACAATCAGATGCTCGCCCTGAACAGCAAAACCGATATCGCAGAACGGCAGACCCACCACATTTTTCAGCGCCGGCACCCCTTTGTCATACAGACGCACCAGCGGTTTATCACCGTACGCGTCATTAAAGGTTTGCGCGATTTGCTGCGCCGTAACGCCCGGTTTTAACCGGCAGGTGATGGTTTCTAAAATCCCACGCGGAAAGTTGCCCAGATGCGGAGTAAAAATCACCTGCGCGCCCAGATGGGTGGCAATTTCCGGCTGATGGCGATGGGTAAATACGCCGTACGGCTGGAGGCTGACTTCGCAAAAGCTGTTAGACATTGCGGCCTTGCGACCGGCTCCGCTTACGCCGCTGGTGGCGTTGATCACCGGCCACTGGGCTAAATCCAGCAGATCGTTGTCGATCAGCGGCTTAAGCGACAACTGCGCCGCCGTGGGATAGCAACCCGGTACGGCAACCAGTTTCGCCTCTTTCAACGCGTCGCGGCTCCACTCGGCCAGGCCGTACACCGCCTGTTCCAGCAGTTGCGGATGCTGGTGCGTGAAGCCGTAAAATTTTTCATAAAACGCCGCATCGTTCACCCGGTACGCCCCGGATAAATCGAATACCACGCAGCCTGCTTCGAGGAACTGCGGGGCCAGATCGTGACTCACTTCGTGCGCCGTGGCCAGGAACACCACATCAACGCCCTGGGTAAACTCGCTGATATCGGCCATCGGCATCAATGGCAGATCGACAATACCTTTCAGTTGAGGATGCAAATCGGAGAGTAATTTTCCTGCATCATTGCTTTGCGCTGAGACCGTCAATGCGGTTATGTTCATATGGGGATGGCGATTGACATAGGTCGCGAGCTCTGCGCCGGTATAACCACTGGCACCAACAATCAGCGTATTCAACATCGGGGCTGTTCACCTTCTTTATCGTCACGAGAAGTTACATACGGCAAAAGCCACTGCTTTTGCCACGTTAGCGAGCGTTTTCAGGAGACTGCGCGCTGCGGTTCCTTTTTGCTCACCGTTAATGTATTTTTATTCACTAAATCTGCATGAATATTGATACTATCACGACCTAAGGTATGTCAACAGTGAAAATGAAATTACCGCCGTTTATCGAGATTTATCGCGCATTAATCGCGACGCCTTCCATCAGCGCGACCGAAGCCGCGTTAGATCAGAGTAATGCGTCTTTAATCAATTTACTGGCGTCCTGGTTTGGCGACCTGGGTTTTAACGTTGAAGTACAGCCTGTTCCAGGTACGCGCAATAAATTCAACATGCTGGCAAGCATCGGCCAGGGCGCCGGTGGCCTGCTGCTGGCGGGTCATACCGATACGGTACCGTTTGACGACGGGCGCTGGACGCGCGATCCCTTCACCCTGACAGAGCACGATAACAAGCTGTACGGGCTGGGTACTGCCGACATGAAGGGCTTCTTTGCGTTTATTCTCGATGCGCTGCGTGACGTAGACGTGACGCAACTGAAAAAGCCGCTCTACATCCTGGCGACCGCGGATGAAGAGACCAGCATGGCGGGCGCACGCTATTTTGCGGAAACCACGCAGCTGCGTCCGACTGCGCGATCATCGGCGAGCCGACGTCGTTACAGCCTATCCGTGCGCACAAAGGCCATATCTCCAGTGCTATACGGGTGCTGGGCCAGTCCGGGCACTCCAGCGATCCGGCGCGCGGCGTAAACGCCATTGAGCTGATGCATGACGCCATTGGCCGTATTCTCGAACTGCGGGATAACCTGAAAGAACGCTATCACTACGAAGCCTTCACCGTGCCCTATCCGACGCTGAATCTCGGCCATATACACGGCGGTGATGCCGCCAACCGTATTTGCGCCTGCTGCGAGCTGCATCTGGATATCCGTCCGCTGCCGGGCATGACGCTTAACGATCTGAATGGCTTGCTTGAGGACGCGCTGGAGCCGGTCAGCAGCCGCTGGCCTGGCCGACTGAACGTAGCGGAGCTGCATCCGCCTATCCCAGGCTATGAGTGCCCGCCGGATCACCATCTGGTGAAGGTTGTGGAAGATTTGCTCGGCGCGCAAACCGACGTGGTGAACTACTGTACCGAAGCGCCGTTTATTCAAACGCTGTGTCCGACGCTGGTACTTGGCCCGGGTTCTATCAATCAGGCGCATCAACCGGATGAATTTTTGGAAACACGGTTTATTAAACCGACCCGTGAACTGATTACCCAGGTGGTTCATCACTTCTGCTGGCACTGATCTGCATCACCCTCCGGTGAGAGCGGAGGGTGACTTTTGTCACATTTCCATAAGCAATACTTATCTGGCGCATTACGAATTAAATTTCGTAAATTGTGGGGATTTATTCGTTTGCTGAACCGATTTCGCCGCAATTGACGAACTGTGGTTTACGTGGCTTTATAAAGTGAGATGAATAAACAAATGTCCTGCACACAGGACTCAAACCCTCTGTATTTCGTGGTGCAGAAAGACGGCAAGGTGGTGGGTTCCCGGATGACCGGGAGGCGCACCGCAGCCAATACACCTGTAGTGCGAAAGACGACGGGTATACACAAGAGATGGGGTGTCTGGGTTTTATGAACGAACAATATTCCGCTTTGCGTAGTAATGTCAGTATGCTCGGCAAGCTGCTCGGGGATACCATCAAGGATGCACTCGGAGAGAACATTCTTGACCGCGTAGAAACAATCCGTAAGTTGTCGAAGTCCTCACGTGCTGGCAATGAAGCAAATCGGCAAGAACTGCTGACCACGCTGCAAAATTTGTCCAATGATGAGTTACTTCCGGTGGCCCGCGCTTTTAGCCAGTTTTTGAATCTGGCTAATACCGCCGAGCAATACCACAGCATCTCGCCTAAAGGGGAAGCGGCGAGCAATCCCGAAGTGATTGCCCGCACGTTGCGTAAACTTAAAGACCAGCCAAACCTGAATGAAGCGGCCATTAAACAGGCCGTTGAGTCGCTCTCTCTGGAACTGGTACTGACGGCGCACCCTACTGAAATCACCCGTCGTACGCTGATCCACAAAATGGGTGAAGTGAATAGCTGTCTGCACCAGCTCGACCATAAAGACATCGCCGATTACGAACGCAACCAGATCACCCGCCGTTTGCGCCAGTTGATTGCCCAGTCCTGGCATACCGATGAAATTCGTAAAAACCGCCCCTCGCCTATCGACGAAGCGAAATGGGGTTTCGCCGTGGTGGAAAACAGCCTGTGGGAAGGCGTGCCCAGTTACCTGCGCGAACTGAATGAACAATTGCAGGAACATCTGGACTACAAACTGCCGGTAGATTTTGTGCCGGTACGCTTTACCTCCTGGATGGGCGGCGACCGTGACGGCAACCCGAACGTCACCGCCGACATTACCCGCCATGTGCTGCTCCTGAGCCGCTGGAAAGCTACAGACCTGTTCCTGAAAGACATTCACGTTCTGATTTCTGAACTGTCGATGGTGGAATGTACGGACGAGCTACGCGAACGCGTCGGCGAAGCGGGCGCGTCAGAACCGTATCGCTATCTGCTTAAGGGCATTCGCAGCCAGCTCACTGCCACTCAGGCCTGGCTGGAAGCGCGTCTGAAAGGCCAGAAACTGCCGAAGCCACAGGGTTTGCTGACCCAAAACGAGCAGCTTTGGAACCGCTTTACGCCTGCTATCAGTCGCTGCAGGCGTGCGGCATGGGCATTATTGCCAACGGCGAATTGCTTGATACGCTACGCCGCGTGAAGTGTTTCGGCGTGCCGCTGGTGCGTATCGATATCCGTCAGGAAAGCACCCGCCATACTGAAGCGCTGGGCGAGCTGACCCGCTACCTGGGCATCGGCGATTATGAAAGCTGGTCCGAAGCCGATAAACAGGCATTCCTGATCCGCGAACTGAATTCCAAACGCCCGTTGCTGCCGCGCCAGTGGGAACCGAGCGAAGAAACCCGCGAAGTGCTGGACACCTGCCGGGTGATTGCTGAAGCGCCGCAGGGCTCTATCGCCGCTTACGTCATTTCTATGGCGAAAACGCCGTCTGACGTGCTGGCGGTACATCTGCTGCTGAAAGAAGCGGGCATCAGTTTTGCGATGCCGGTTGCGCCGCTGTTTGAAACACTGGATGACCTGAATAACGCCAACGACGTCATGACCCAGTTGCTGAATATTGACTGGTATCGCGGCTTTATTCAGGGCAAGCAGATGGTCATGATTGGCTATTCCGACTCCGCGAAAGATGCGGGCGTCATGGCGGCATCCTGGGCGCAATACCAGGCGCAGGACGCGTTAATCAAAACCTGCGAAAAAGCGGGTATCGCACTGACCCTGTTCCACGGACGCGGCGGCTCCATCGGTCGCGGCGGCGCGCCTGCCCACGCGGCGCTGCTCTCCCAACCGCCGGGAAGCCTGAAAGGCGGCCTGCGCGTAACCGAACAGGGCGAGATGATCCGCTTTAAATATGGTCTGCCGGAAATCACCATCAGCAGCCTGTCGCTGTATACCGGCGCGATCCTCGAAGCCAACCTGCTTCCGCCGCCGGAACCGAAAGCGGAATGGCGTCATATCATGGATGAGCTGTCGACCATTTCCTGCGATATGTACCGTGGCTACATCCGTGAGAATAAGGACTTCGTCCCTTATTTCCGCTCTGCAACCCCGGAACTGGAACTGGGTAAACTGCCGCTGGGTTCGCGTCCGGCAAAACGCCGTCCCAACGGCGGTGTGGAATCCCTGCGCGCTATTCCGTGGATTTTCGCCTGGACGCAAAACCGTCTGATGCTGCCAGCCTGGCTGGGCGCAGGCGCGGCGCTGCAAAAAGTGGTGGAAGATGGCAAGCAAGGCCAGCTGGAAGCCATGTGCCGCGACTGGCCGTTCTTCTCAACCCGTCTGGGTATGCTGGAAATGGTGTTCGCCAAGGCGGATTTGTGGCTGGCGGAATACTACGATCAGCGCCTGGTGAAGCCAGAGCTGTGGAAGCTGGGGGCCGAGCTGCGCCAGCAGCTGCAGGACGATATCAAAGTGGTGCTGGCTATCGCCAACGATTCCCATCTGATGGCGGATCTGCCGTGGATTGCCGAATCTATCCAGTTGCGTAACATCTACACTGACCCGCTTAACGTGCTGCAGGCCGAACTGCTACACCGCTCCCGTTTGACGGAAGAAGCGGGTAAAGAGCCTGACCCGCGCGTTGAACAGGCGCTGATGGTAACCATCGCCGGCGTCGCGGCAGGTATGCGCAACACAGGCTAATCCTGCCCGCAAAACGGTTAATCCGGCCTGAACGCCGGATTAACCGTCATTCTTTTTCACACCTTTGCATTTTTCGTCACAACTGTTGTGCTCGCGTTTAAGCGATTACTGCTCCTTGTGCGATAAACTATCAAAATAATTATGACCTGAACCGCCCGGCTTAAGGCGCGGCTAAGGTTTTGCTGCAATCGTAGCGGCTCACTTTTTTTACAGGCGATTTATTGAATGACCACCACTGCGCAGGTTAAACGTTCGTTTAGCTGGCCCGCCCTGGCATGGGTACTCACCTACTTCTGGTATTTCTCGAGTGTTTTGCAAATTATCATTCTGGCGTCCGGCTATAGCGGCACCAATGGTCTGCGCGACTCGCTGTTATACAGCTCGCTGTGGCTGGTACCAGTACTGCTTTTTCCTGGTAAAACCCGCGTTATCGCGGGCGCGATCGGCATCGTTCTCTGGGCGGTCTCTGCCTGCGCGCTTGCCTATTACGTTATCTATGGGCAGGAATTCTCACAAAGCGTGCTGTTTGTGATGTTCGAAACCAATGCTAACGAGGCGGGCGAATATTTAAGCCAGTATTTTAGTTTCAAACTGCTCTTTATTCTGTTGGCGTATACCGCCGGAGCAATTTTTCTCTGGTTTCGTCTGCGTCCGGTTTATTTATCATGGCCGTGGCGCTACGGCGTTTGCACGCTGGTGCTGGGCGGGCTGATTATCTATCCGCTGGCTAACAATATACTTATCAAACATCGTTCCACCACCGACGCGCTGAGCAGCCTGGGATCGCGTATGGAACCCGCCGCGCCGTGGCAAATCGTTAACGGTTATGCCCAGTATCGCTTGCAGCTCAACCATCTTCAGGGCCTGCTTGATAAGAACCGACAACTACCGCCGCTGGCTAACCTGAAAGACAACAACGGCGATGCGCCGCGTACCCTGGTGCTGGTGATTGGTGAATCCACTCAGCGCGGACATATGAGTCTTTATGGTTATGGCCGCGATACCACACCCGAGCTGAAAGCGCTGCGCGACAGCGATCCCAACCTGACGGTCTTCAATAATGTAGTGACCTCGCGCCCCTACACGATTGAAATTCTTCAGCAGGCGTTAACGTTTGCCAATGAGCAAAACCCGGATCGGTATCTGACGCAGCCGTCGTTAATGAACATGATGAAACAGGCGGGTTACAAAACGTTCTGGATCACCAATCAGCAGACGATGACGGCCCGCAATACCATGCTGGCGGTGTTTTCAAAGCAGACCGATGTGCAGTACTACATGAACCAGCAGCGTACCCAGAGCGCGCGCGAGTACGACACTAACGTACTGGCGCCGTTCAAAACGGTGCTGGCCGACCGGCGCCGAAAAAGTTCATCATCGTGCATTTGCTGGGTACCCATCTGAAGTACAAGTACCGCTATCCGGAAAACTGGGGCAAATTTGACGGCCAGACCACCGGTCTGCCGACAGGCCTGAGCGAGGATCAGCAGGAGGCGTATAACGATTACGACAACGCGAACCGGTTCAACGATCACGTCGTTTCGACGCTGATTAAGGACTTTAAGCAGACCAGCCCGAACGGCTTTTTGCTCTACTTCTCCGACCACGGTGAAGAGGTTTACGATACGCCGCCGCATGATATCCAGGGCCGTAATGAAGCCCAGCCAACGCGTCCTATGTACACCATTCCGTTTATCGTCTGGACATCCCCAGGCTGGATGGCGAGCCATCCACGGGATATGCGTGCCGATGCGGATCGCAAGTACAGCAGCGCTGAACTGATCCATACCTGGTCAGATCTGGCAGGACTGAGTTATGACGGTTACGATCCTACGCGATCTATCGTCAACCCGGCGTTTAAGGAAAGCACTCGCTGGATAGGCAATCCTTACCAGAAAAACGCGCTTCGTGATTACGATGCGCTACCGAACGGCGACATGTTCCACTAACCGATCGTAAAAACCCGACACAGAAGGTCTGCCTGCGCAGACCTTCTTTGCTTATCACCCCGAACGCCCGCCCGACAGCGATACCGCTTCGCGGATGGCTGGCAGCCCGCGCTACTTTCTTAAAGTCCCTTTCATCAATATGGTCTTTTCCTTCACTTGCAGGTAAGGTTTTCCTCACGCTCGCGTGGTCGAGACGCACCTCATTACCTTAATCAGCAACAGGAGAAGATGTATGGATCGCATCATTCAGTCGCCCGGAAAATACATTCAGGGTGCCGCTGTTCTCAGCCGCCTCGGTGACTACCTGAAACCCCTGGCCGAACGCTGGCTGGTGGTTGGCGACAAGTTCGTTTTAGGCTTTACCCAGGAGAGTTTACATAACAGCCTGAGCGCCGCCGGACTGGGGTTCGAGATAGTCCATTTTGGCGGCGAGTGCTCGCAGAATGAGATCGACCGCCTGCGCGCCGTGGCGGAAAAAGCGGGTTGCGATGCGGTTGTGGGTATTGGCGGCGGTAAAACGCTCGATACCGCCAAAGCGCTGGCGCACTATATGGCGGTTCCGGTTGCGATCGTGCCGACTATTGCGTCAACCGATGCGCCGTGCAGCGCCCTTTCGGTCATTTATACCGATGACGGCGAATTCGAACGCTACCTGTTACTGCCTCACAATCCCAACATGGTGATCGTGGATACCCAAATCGTCGCGGGCGCGCCGTCGCGTCTGCTGGCGGCCGGGATTGGCGATGCGCTGGCTACCTGGTTCGAAGCCCGCGCCTGTTCACGCAGCGGCGCAACCACCATGGCTGGCGGCCAGTGTACCCAGGCGGCGCTGGCCCTGGCGGAGCTCTGCTATAACACGCTACTGGAACAGGGCGAAAAAGCGATGCTGGCAGCCGAACAGCATGTGGTCACGCCCGCGCTGGAGCGCGTTGTGGAAGCCAATACTTATCTGAGCGGCGTCGGCTTTGAAAGCGGCGGCCTGGCGGCGGCGCACGCCATTCACAACGGCTTAACCGCTATCCCGGATGCGCATCATTTTTATCATGGTGAAAAAGTCGCGTTTGGTACGCTGGTACAGCTGGTGCTGGAAAACGCGCCGCTGGAAGAAATTGAAACCGTCGCATCGCTGTGCCATGCCGTCGGCCTGCCGATCACCCTGGCGGAGCTGGATATTGAATGCGATATTCCCGCCAAAATGCGTATTGTTGCCGAAGCGGCCTGCGCCGAAGGGGAAACCATTCACAATATGCCGGGCGGCGCGACCGCCGATCAGGTGTACGCGGCATTGCTGGTCGCCGACCAGTATGGTCAGCGTTTTTTGAAGAGCTGGCAGTAAAATGAAGAGAGCCCGGCATCGTTGATGACCGGGCATTTTCTTGCAGAAATTCAGACCGCCGGACGTACGCCCAGGGTATGGCAGATGGCGTAGCTCATTTCCGCCCGGTTCAGGGTATAGAAATGGAAATCTTTCACCCCTTCACGGCTGAGGATTTTCACCATGTCCATGGCGATATTCGCCCCCACCAGCTTGCGGGTTTCCGCATCGTCATCCAGGCCAGAGAACATCTGCGCCATCCACGCCGGGATGCGCACGTTGGTCATATCAGCAAACTTTTTCGCCTGTTTGAAGTTAGAAACCGGCAGGATGCCTGGAATAATTTCCACATCAATTCCCGTGGCGGCGCAACGGTCGCGAAAGCGCAGGTAGCTTTCCACATCGAAGAAAAACTGAGTAATTGCGCGGTTAGCGCCCGCATCGATTTTACGCTTGAGATTGAGTAAATCCGCCTGCGCGCTTTTCGCTTCCGGATGCACTTCCGGGTAAGCCGCAACGGAGATATCAAAATCCGCCACCTCTTTCAGCAGGCCAACCAGATCGGCGGCATACATTTCCGGCTTGCCGCTGCCCGGCGGTAAATCGCCGCGTAACGCGACGATATGGCGGATACCGTTTTCCCAGTAATCGCGGGCAATGGTGCGCAGTTCGTCAGGCGTCGCGTCAATGCAGGTTAAATGCGGCGCCGCTTCCAGACCGGTACGGTCTTTAATGCCTTTGATGATGCTGTGGGTCCGGTCGCGCTCGCCGGAGTTCGCGCCATAGGTGACAGACACGAATTTCGGCTTCAGGCTGCTCAGGCGATCGATGGAATGCCAAAGGGTCTGTTCCATTTCACTGGTGCGCGGCGGGAAAAACTCAAAGGAAACGTTAATGCGCCCGGCGACTTCCGCCAGACTCTGATTCAGTGCTTCCCGCTGGTTGGCGTGAAAAAAGCTCATACCCTTACCTCATCACTCGCTTGTCATTATTGGCTGTTGTGTTTTTTTGACTTCTATACGTTTAGACGTCCAGATGTAAAAATGACGGAAAAGCCCCATCACGTCAACTGAAAAATCACCAGAATGAATGAGGAATATTCAGCGAACGTGAAAAAAATTCAGGATGGGATGTCACAGAAAAGGAAAAGCGCCTTTTGCAGTGAGAGCAAAAGGCGCGCAGGCGTTACAGCAATTGGGCCAGGCGGTTGAGATCGGACTGAATCGCCCCGGCGGTAACGTCGCGTCCCGCACCGGGGCCACGGATCACCAGCGGATTATCACGATACCAGCGGCTTTCGATGGCAAAGACGTTATCACACGGCAGCAGCGCGGCCAGCGGATGCTCAGGACGCACCGCTTCCACCCCGACCCGCGCTTTGCCATTGGCATCAAAACGCGCCACATAGCGCAGCACCAGTCCCATTTCCCGTGCAGCTTCAAGACGCTGCACCATCTGATCATTTAACGCATCACCGTTCTCAAAGAAGTGATCCACCGACCCCTCTTCGCAACCCTGCGGGACCAGTGATTCAACGCGCACCTGATCGGGCTCGATGTCGTATCCCGCTTCACGGGCCAGAATCACCAGTTTACGCATAACGTCTTTACCGGAGAGATCGACACGCGGGTCCGGCTCGGTTAAACCCTGCTGCCAGGCCTGATCGACCAGGTCGGTAAACGGCACGGTGCCGTCAAACTGCAGGAACAGCCAGGATAGCGTCCCGGAGAAAATGCCGCTGATTGCCAGGATCGAATCGCCGCTGTCGCGCAGATCGCGCACGGTATGGTTTACCGGCAATCCGGCGCCCACGGTGGCGTTATACAGCCAGTGACGCCCGGTTTTGGCGAAGGCATCGCGGATCTGGCGGTATTTATTACTGTTACTTGCCCCAGCCAGTTTGTTGGCGCTGATAACGTGGAAGCCGTGGCTGGCGAAATCCAGATACTGATCGGCCAACTCTTCGCTCGCCGTGACGTCGAGCACCACTAAATCGTCATAAGGGTGGCTGCGCATCCACAGGAACAGGGATTCTTCATCGTGATCCTGTGCGTCGTCATTAAAGAAGGCTAACGCCCGGCTGGCGTCCAGCCCCTGATAATTGAGCAGGCTGCGGCGGCTGTCTACTACGCCCGCCAGGACAAATTCAAAACCGGTACGGCAGAGAGCGTTTCCTGCTCACGGGCGAACAGCTCCAGCCAGCGGGAACCAATATTGCCTTTACCAAACAGCATCAGACCGATGCGTTTTTCCGCACGGAACAGCGTCTGGTGCAATCCCTGAATCAGGCTTTCGGTTGGGCCGACGCGCAAGACGGCGACCAGACTGATCCCCTCTTCCGATTGCCAGATAAACTCCACCGGCTGGTCTTTCAACTGCTGCCAGAAACGGTGGCTGTGCAGCGGGTTACGGCATACGCCTGCGCCCACCATCGCCACCAGGGCCAGACCTTCGCGCAGACGCAGTTCACCCGGCAGCGTAGCGGCTTCCAGGATACTGAAGGCGCTCCCCACCACTTCCGAGGTGTAGCACAGTTGCAGCAAACGCCGATCGGGATGCACGCCAATCGACAGCGGACGGATTTGCGCCCGCTTCAAAACGTTCAGGGTTTCCTGGTGCGCCAGTTTGAAGTCCTGATCGGGAGCGACAAGCAGTTCAATCAGGCAGACATCGTCATGGCTGGTGACAATCCGCGCGCCGGTGCCGGAGGCCAGTACGCGCTCAATACGCGTCGAACCCTGCTCAGGGTTATAACTGCAGCGCAGTTGCAGATCGATATCGCTGCCGGAGACCGGCTGAAGCGTACGGGCGTGAAGAACCGGGGCCGCAAGCCGCGCCAGTTCGCTCGCTTCATCCAGGCGCAATAAAGGCAGCAGACAGGCATCTTTTACTTTTCGCGGGTCAGCGCTGTATACGCCTGCCACATCGCTCCAGATGGTCACGCGGGAAACGCCGCCCAGCGCGCCGATTTGGGTCGCGGAATAGTCGGAGCCGTTACGCCCTAACAGCACCGTTTCACCGGCATTGTTACGGCAGATAAAGCCGGTTACGACCACGCGTTTGCCGGGGTGCTGGGCCAGCAGCTGTTGCAGCAGAGGGTAAGAGAGGCCTTCGTCCACCTGCGGTTGCGCACTGCGCTCGGCACGTAAAAATTCACGCGCGTCCAGCCAGGTGGCGTCAATACCTTTGAGATTCAACACGGCGGACATCAGACGCGCCGACCAGATCTCGCCGTGGCCTACCACTTCGGCATACACCGCATCGGTAATGGTGCCGTCGAGCAGCGCCGCCAGGCGTTCAAGGTCGTGAATAAAAGCGCTAATCAGGCCATCCGCTTTATCGGCAGGTAACAGGCCGCTGATTAATTCGGTCTGGTAACGGCGCAGCGCCTGCTGAACCTGATGGGCGGAAAGGCGATCCGTCTGGCTCAGCTTCAACCAGCTGATTAACTGGTTGGTCGTACTGCCTGCGGCGGAGACCACCATCATGTCGTCCGGTTGCGAATACTCGGCCATAATGCCGGCCACACGCAGATAACACTTCACATCCGCAAGGCTGCTACCACCAAATTTATGCAGTTGACGACCTTTCGCCCCTGCAGGCGCTGAAACACTCATGCTTACCCCTTAGCAACTGCCCGGAAGCCATTTTCCAGGTCAGCAAGTAAATCTTCACTGTCTTCAATACCGGTTGAGATACGCAGCAGCGTCTCGGAAATGCCTGCGGCGGCGCGCGCTTCAGGCGCCATACCCGCATGGGTCATGGTCGCGGCATGAGAGATCAGGCTTTCCACTCCGCCTAACGATTCCGCCAGTGTAAACAGCTCCAGCCCGCCGAGGAAGCGACGCAGCGTCTGCTCATCGCCATCAAGTTCAAAGCTCAGCATGGCGCCGAATCCTTTTTGCTGACGAGCCGCGATCTCGTGGCCCTGATTCTCCGGCAAAGAAGGATGATACAGCTTTTTCACCAACGGTTGTGTCTTCAGATAATCGACAATTGCCAGCGCGTTACGCTGGGCGATATCCATACGCGGCACCAGCGTCCGCAGGCCGCGCAGCAGCAGATAACTGTCAAACGCCGCCGCCGTCACGCCAATATTATTGGCCCACCAGGCCAGCTCTGTCGCCGTCGCTTCATCACGGGCGATCACCACGCCAGCCACCACATCGGAGTGGCCATTGAGGTATTTGGTGCAGGAATGCAGCACCAGATCGGCACCGAGCGCCAGCGGATTCTGCAACGCCGGGCTCAGGAACGTGTTATCCACCACGCTGACGGCTCCCGCTTCGCGGGCCAGGCGGCAGATTTTTTCAATATCCACCACGCGCAGCAGCGGGTTGCTCGGTGTTTCGATCAACACCAGTTTAGGTTTTTCGGCCAGCGCCGCGTTGAGTGCCGCATCATCGTTCTGATCGACAAACAACACCCGATAGCACCCGCGTTTCGCCAGGCTATCAAACAGGCGGTAGCTGCCGCCGTAACAGTCATGCGGCGCGACCAGCACATCGCCCGGCTTCAGATAAACCGTGGTCACCAGATGGATTGCCGACATACCGGTATTGGTCAACACCGCGCCCGCGCCGCCTTCAAGTTCCGCCAGTGCGCGCTGGGTCACATCACGCGTAGGGTTACCCCGGCGAGAATAGTCATGGGCGCGTGGTTCATTGAAACCGGTAAAGTTATAGGTACTTGAAAGATGGATGGGTGGAACAACGCAACCGTACTGTTCGTCGTCATTTAATCCACTGCGTACGGCGATGGTGGCCTGTTTACGTGTCATATTGAGCGGCTTCCTGGCTGAAGGACGTCTCCCGTCGCGAGCGCGGGATTATCCGGAATCGGATCACAATCTGCTCACAGAGTAACGAGAGAAGAAATGGACGTCAATACATCTGGACATCTAAACTTCTTTGCGTATAGATTGAGCAAAACTGAATTAGCCGTTAAAATTGTGTGCTTAGAGCCGTTGCGCAGGCATATCTACCGTATGCGCGACACCATGACGTTTACGGTTGTGGCCCGAATGAGCCGGCGACAGCCCAATTATTAATAATGAGAGGATGAAAGGTATAACATGGCTGAATGGAGCGGCGAATATATCAGCCCATACGCTGAGCACGGTAAGAAGAGTGAGCAAGTAAAAAAAATTACGGTTTCCATTCCTCTGAAGGTGTTAAAAATCCTCACTGATGAACGTACCCGTCGTCAGGTGAACAACCTGCGCCACGCGACCAACAGTGAACTGCTGTGCGAAGCGTTTTTGCATGCGTTTACCGGTCAGCCGTTGCCGAACGATGAGGATCTGCGTAAAGAGCGCAGTGATGAAATTCCGGAAGCGGCAAAAATTATTATGCGTGAGCTGGGTATCGACCCGGAGACGTGGGAATACTGATTCGCGAAGGATACAAAAAAGGCGCCTTTCGGCGCCTTTCTTTCGGAGTACTTATTTAGAACCCGGGATGTTGAAACGCTTGTTGAAGCGGTCAACACGGCCACCGGTAGCAACATCACGCTGTTTGCCGGTGTAGAACGGGTGGCATTTGCCACAAACGTCCAGGTTCAGATCGTGGCCCACAGTTGAGTGAGTCTTGATCACATTACCGCAAGAACAGGTTGCAGTAATTTCTACGTAATTCGGGTGAATACCTTTTTTCATGGGAAACCTCAGTTAAGGCCGCGTCGCTCTTCCGGCCCTAACGCCAGACACCACGCGAAGTTGATAAATTCCCCGTCTCATTCCGTGCTGCGGGTATATTCGCTGCAGTACGGCGCGCCGGGGAAATAGGTCGATTTGACTGCACGCTTTGTGCATCAAAGGCGGCGAATCATACAGAAATTACTCACCGTATGCAAACTGATCCGCAATTACCTGCCCTCACAGTGTACACTATGCCGTCCTTTTCTCAGCCGGGAGCCCGGATGTCTGTTGCCCATATTGCCCTGGCGGTGCCGCTGCCCCGCACCTTTGACTATCTGCTTCCGGCCGGAATGCAGGTGACGGCGGGCTGTCGCGTACGGGTGCCGTTTGGCAAACAACAGCGCGTCGGCATCGTGGTTTCCATCAGTGAACACAGCGAACTGCCGCGTGAAGAGCTTAAATCCATCCTGGAAGTGCTCGACACTGAGCCCCTGTTTTCGCCTTCGCTTTGGCAACTTCTGCTCTGGGCTGCGGAGTACTATCACCATCCGATTGGCGATGTCCTGTTCCATGCGTTGCCGGTGCTATTGCGCCAGGGCAAGCCCGCCAGCGGTACACCGCTCTGGTCCTGGTATGCGACGGAAGAGGGCCAGGCCATCGATATCAACAGCCTGAAACGCGCCCCTAAACAACAGCAGGCACTGGCGTTATTGCGTCAGAAGCCCATTTTGCGCCACCAGCTTAACGAGCTGGAAATGAGCGACGCGACGTTTCAGACATTACGCACTAAAGGGCTGTGTGATTTACGGGCGCAACTGCCGGAGCAAACTGACTGGCGACCGGGCTTTCATGTGTCGGGCGAACGGCTACGGCTGAATACCGAGCAGGCCACCGCCGTCGGCGCGATCCACAGCGCCTCCGATCAGTTTTCCGCCTGGCTGCTGGCGGGCGTGACCGGCTCGGGGAAAACCGAGGTGTATCTCAGCGTGCTGGAAAATGCGCTTGCGCAGGGCAGACAGGCGCTGGTGCTGGTGCCGGAAATCGGCCTGACGCCCCAGACAATCGCCCGTTTCCGGGAGCGCTTTAACGCGCCGGTGGAAGTATTGCACTCGGCCCTGAACGACAGCGAACGGCTGGCGGTCTGGCTGAAAGCGAAAAGCGGTGAAGCGGCCATTGTGATCGGTACGCGTTCGGCGTTGTTTACGCCGTTTAAAAATCTGGGCGTGATTGTTATTGATGAAGAGCACGACAGCTCTTACAAACAGCAGGAAGGCTGGCGTTACCATGCCAGAGATCTGGCGGTGTATCGCGCCCATCGCGAGCAAATCCCCGTTATTCTCGGTTCGGCAACACCTGCGCTGGAAACCCTGCACAATGTCCGGGCCAAAAAATACCGCGAACTGAAGCTCACCCGCCGTGCGGGTAATGCGCGTCCGGCAATGCAGCATCTGGTGGATTTAAAAGGCCAACCGGTACAGGCGGGCCTCGCGCCAGCGCTGATCGCCCGTATGCGCCAGCATTTGCAGGCGGATAACCAGGTAATTTTATTCCTCAACCGCCGTGGCTTCGCACCGGCATTACTGTGCCACGATTGCGGCTGGATAGCCGAATGCCCGCGCTGCGATCATTACTACACGTTACATCAGGCACAGCATCAGTTGCGCTGCCACCACTGCGACAGCCAGCGCCCGGTGCCGCGTCAGTGCCCGCAATGCGGCTCGACGCATACCGTCCCCGTCGGGCTGGGCACCGAACAGCTGGAACAGGCGTTAAGCCCGCTGTTCCCCGGCGTGCCGCTTTCCCGCATCGACCGTGATACCACCAGCCGAAAAGGTGCGCTCGAACAGCATCTGGCGGATGTTCATCGCGGCGGCGCACGTATTCTCATCGGCACGCAAATGCTGGCTAAAGGCCATCACTTCCCCCGATGTTACGCTGGTCGCGCTGTTAGACGTGGATGGCGCGCTGTTTTCGGCGGATTTCCGTTCAGCGGAGCGTTTCGCCCAGCTGTATACCCAGGTCGCGGGCCGCGCCGGACGCGCGGGCAAACAGGGCGAAGTGGTGCTGCAAACCCACCATCCGGAACATCCGTTGCTCCAGACGCTGCTGAGCCAGGGTTACGACGCCTTCGCCGAAGAAGCCCTGCGCACCCGCAGCCAGGTCTGGCTGCCGCCTTACAGCAGCCATGTGCTGATTCGGGCGGAAGACCACAACAACCAGGTTGCGCCGCTGTTCTTACAGCAGCTACGCAATCTGCTCCAGTCCAGCCCGCTGGCCGATGACAAACTGTGGCTTCTCGGCCGGTACCGGCTTTGCAGCCCAAACGCGGCGGACGCTTTCGCTGGCAGCTTCTGTTGCAACATCCTTCCCGCCTGAAACTGCAGCACATCATTAGCCAGAGCCTGGCGCTGGTGAATACGCTGCCGGAAGCGCGCAAAGTGAAATGGACGCTGGATGTCGATCCTATAGAGAGTTAAATCCTCAGCGTTATGCGGCAGAGATCGAAAAATAAAATCTTGATCACATTTCGAATGCAATATTTGTAACCGCGCCGTGTAAATATCTGATAAGAATGATCGGCCAAGCCAGACCACAGGAAGTGGCTGCGCCCGCGATAGTTTGCGAGGAGAAGAAGTTGAACCCGAAGAAACCGGTTGTTGCCGCAACCATGAAAGATGTTGCCGAGCGGGCAAACGTCTCAACCGCCACGGTATCTCGTGCATTAATGAATCCTGAGAAAGTTTCTCAGGCTACCCGAAACAAGGTAGAGCAAGCCGCCATTGAAGTGGGTTATTTACCGGGCTCCCTGAACCGCAACTTAAAACGAAACGAGTCCCGCACCATTCTGGTGATTGTTCCGGATATCTGCGATCCCTTTTTCAGCGAAATTATTCGCGGCATAGAAGTCACCGCCGCGGGCCAGGGTTATCTGGTGCTCATCGGCGACTGCGCGCATCAGAACCAGCAAGAAAAGACCTTTATCGACCTGATCATCACCAAGCAAATTGACGGTATGTTGTTGCTGGGCTCCCGGCTGCCGTTTGATGCCAGTAAAGAAGAGCAGCGTAATTTGCCGCCGATGGTCATGGCGAATGAGTTTGCGCCGGAGCTGGAACTGCCGACGGTGCATATCGATAATCTCACCGCGGCTTTTAATGCCGTAAATTACCTTCATGAACTGGGCCACGATCGGATCGCCTGTATCGCCGGGCCGGAAGAAATGCCGCTGTGCCATTACCGCCTGCAGGGCTACGTTCAGGCGCTGCGACGCAGTGAAATGCAGGTCGACCCGCACTATATCGCCCGTGGCGATTTCACGTTTAACGCAGGCGCACAGGCGCTGGACCAGTTGCTGAATCTGCCAAATCCGCCGACGGCGATATTCTGCCACAGCGATGTGATGGCGCTGGGCGCATTGTCTCAGGCGAAGCGCCGCGGGTTCCGGGTGCCGGACGATCTGTCGATCATTGGTTTCGATAATATTGCGCTGGCTGAGTTTTGCGACCCGCCGTTAACCACTATCTCACAACCCCGCTTCGACATTGGCCGGGAAGCGATGCTGCTGTTACTTGATCAGTTGCAAGGGCAAATCGTCAGTAGCGGTTCGCGCCTCCTGGATTGCGAGTTAATTGTGCGCGGTACGACGCGGGCTCGCAGGGCGGCAAAATAGTTTCGATTAGGACTCACCTCACTGGTCAAAAGCCCGTCCCTTAAGTAACATGACGGGCTGATAAACGAAAAAATACAGCGAAACGATAGTGGCACAACGAGATTATGTACGCCGCGGACAGCCGAGCCCCGCGCGGCGGAAAAAAACGACTACCCGCAAAAAGCAACGTAACCTGCCTGCTGTTTCCCCGGCCATGGTCGCTATCGCAGCGGCCGTTTTAGTTACCTTTATTGGTGGCCTGTACTTTATTACCCATCATAAATCTGAAGAAGCGGAAGTTATTCCAGGGCAAAAAGTCACGGGAAATGGCTTGCCGCCTAAGCCGGAAGAACGCTGGCGTTATATCAAAGAGCTGGAAAACCGCCAGCCAGGCGTGCGCACCCCGACTGAGCCGTCCGCCGGCGGGGAAATCATGAATCAGGACCAGCTCACCAACGAACAGCGGCAGTTGCTGGCCCAAATGCAGGCGGATATGCGCCAGCAACCCACGCAGCTCAACGAAGTGCCGTGGAATGAGCAAACCCCTGCCCAGCGCCAGCAAACGCTTCAGCGGCAGAAGCAGCTCCAACAGCAGCAACAGAATACTGTCGCGCAACAGCGTACGCCGCCGCGCGTGGAGCAGCCTTACCAACAGCCTCAGCCGGTACGCAGCACGACGGTTCAGGAACAGCCGACGCGCAGCGCCCAAAACCAGGCGCCGCGTACTACCGCGCCGCAAACCAACCGCACCGCCGCCAGTCAGCAGCCTTATCAGGATTTGCTGCAAACGCCGCCGCATACTACCCAGCGTGAGCCGGCACAGCCGAAAGCAACGGCGCAAGCCGCACCGGTAACCCGTGAAACCACGCCGGAAAAACCGGCCGCAGAGAAAAAAGACGAGCGCGCTGGATGGTGCAGTGCGGTTCCTTTAAAGGCGCGGAGCAGGCTGAAACTGTGCGTGCGCAGCTGGCATTTGAAGGATTCGATTCACGTATTACGGCTAATAATGGCTGGAACCGCGTCGTTATCGGGCCGGTGAAGGGCAAAGAGAATGCCGATGGCACGATCAACCGCCTGAAGCTTGCCGGTCACACAAACTGCATTCGTCTTGCCTCCGGGGGTTGAAACCCCTGAAACACCCCCCATCTATAATTGCATTCTGCCCCGCGCTTAGCGCGGGGCCTGTATTCAGCTATCGAAAAGGGGTCTGTCAGTGACAACAATAGTAAGCGTACGCCGCAACGGACAGGTGGTGATTGGTGGTGATGGACAGGCCACGCTGGGCAACACCGTGATGAAAGGCAATGTCAAAAAAGTCCGTCGTCTTTACAACGATAAAGTCATCGCGGGTTTCGCGGGCGGTACGGCTGACGCCTTCACGCTGTTTGAACTCTTCGAACGCAAACTGGAAATGCATCAGGGCCATCTGGTCAAAGCGGCCGTCGAGCTTGCCAAAGACTGGCGAACTGACCGCATGCTGCGCCGTCTGGAAGCGTTGCTGGCGGTTGCCGATGAAACCGCGTCGCTGATCATTACCGGTAACGGCGATGTAATCCAGCCGGAAAACGACCTCATCGCGATTGGTTCTGGTGGACCGTACGCGCAGGCTGCGGCCCGTGCGCTGCTGGAAAATACCGAACTGAACGCCCGTGAAATTGTTGAGAAGTCGCTGGGGATTGCAGGTGATATTTGCATCTACACCAACCACTTCCTGACCATCGAAGAACTTTCCTCTAAAGCGTAAGGATTTCCCATGTCTGAAATGACTCCACGCGAAATTGTCAGCGAACTCGACAAACATATTATCGGCCAGGACGCGGCAAAGCGCTCCGTGGCTATCGCGCTGCGTAACCGCTGGCGCCGTATGCAGCTTGATGAAGAGCTGCGTCATGAAGTGACACCGAAAAACATTCTGATGATCGGCCCGACCGGGGTGGGTAAAACCGAAATTGCCCGCCGTCTGGCAAAGCTCGCTCATGCGCCGTTTATTAAAGTTGAAGCCACAAAGTTCACCGAAGTGGGCTATGTAGGTAAAGAAGTTGATTCGATCATTCGTGATCTGACCGACTCTGCGATCAAAATGGTACGCATGCAGTCCATTGAGAAAAACCGCTATCGCGCCGAAGAAATGGCAGAAGAGCGTATCCTGGATGTGCTGATCCCACCGGCCAAAAACAACTGGGGCCAGCCGGAACAGGCACAGGAACCTTCCGCGGCGCGCCAGTCTTTCCGTAAGAAGCTGCGCGAAGGCCAACTGGATGACAAAGAGATTGAAATCAATCTCGCCGCAGCACCAATGGGCGTAGAAATCATGGCACCTCCGGGCATGGAAGAGATGACCAACCAGCTCCAGTCCATGTTCCAGAATCTGGGCGGACAAAAGCAGAAGCCGCGGAAGCTGAAAATCAAAGACGCCATGAAACTGCTGGTGGAAGAAGAAGCCGCCAAGCTGGTGAATCCGGAAGAGCTGAAGCAGGACGCTATCGACGCGGTTGAACAGCACGGTATCGTGTTTATCGATGAGATCGACAAGATTTGTAAGCGCGGTAATGTTTCCGGCCCGGATGTCTCCCGTGAAGGCGTACAGCGCGATCTGCTGCCGCTGGTGGAAGGCTGCACCGTCTCAACCAAACACGGCATGGTGAAAACCGACCATATCCTGTTTATCGCTTCCGGCGCGTTCCAGGTGGCCAGCCCGTCTGATCTGATCCCGGAACTGCAGGGCCGTCTGCCGATCCGCGTGGAGCTTCAGGCGCTGACCGCTGAAGATTTTGAACGCATCCTGACCGAGCCGAACGCGTCCGTGACCGTACAGTACAAAGCGCTGATGGCGACCGAAGGCGTCAATATCGACTTCACCGAGGATGGTATCAAGCGCATCGCCCAGGCGGCGTGGCAGGTTAACGAAAGCACCGAAAACATCGGCGCACGTCGTCTGCACACGGTGCTGGAACGCCTGATGGAAGAGATCTCCTATGACGCGAGCGATCTCAACGGTCAGACCATCACCATTGATGCCGAATACGTCGGTAAACACCTGGATGAACTGGTGGCAGATGAAGATTTGAGTCGCTTCATTCTGTAATGGCCTGATGGCTCGCATTTAACTCTAAAGAGGTGTACCGCACGTCTCGCTTAACAGAGTTCGGCGACACCTCTGCAACTTACGGGTTGTTGTGGTTATAATCGCGCCCAGTGCAATTTCATCATTTCCGATGGGGGCAATTCGCCCCCATTTTTATTGGTTAGCTTATTACTATGAATGACTCACCTTCTCTGAGCCGTACTCAGGCCTGGCTGGAAAGCCTGCGGCCGCGTACTCTCCCCCTCGCTTTCGCCTCAATTGTGGTCGGTAGCGCTCTCGCCTGGTGGCAAGGAGTGTTCGATCCCCTCGTCGCGTTTCTGGCGTTACTCACGGCGGGCCTGCTACAAATCCTTTCCAATCTCGCCAACGATTATGGCGATGCCGTAAAAGGCAGCGACAAACCGGATCGCATCGGTCCATTGCGCGGCATGCAGAAAGGCGCGATTACCCAGGCTCAGATGAAACGTGCGTTGATCATCACCGTGGTGCTGATTTGCCTGTCCGGCTTCGCGCTGGTATGGGTAGCGTGCCGTACCTTCAGCGATTTTTTAGGATTCTTATTGCTGGGACTGCTGTCGATTATTGCCGCCATCACGTATACGGTTGGCACCCGCCCTTATGGCTATATGGGGCTTGGCGATATTTCAGTACTGATTTTCTTTGGCTGGCTGAGCGTCATGGGAACATGGTATTTGCAGGCGCATACGCTAATCCCGGCGATTTTCCTGCCTGCTACCGCCTGTGGACTGCTGGCGACCGCCGTGCTCAACATCAACAATTTGCGCGATATCGACAGCGACAGAGTCAACGGCAAGAATACGCTGGCAGTACGCCTCGGCCCGACACGCGCGCGCCGCTATCACGCTTTTTTGCTGATCGGCACGCTGGTCTGCCTGGCGCTGTTTAATCTGTTTTCGCTGCAAAGCCCGTGGGGATGGCTGTTCATTCTGGCAGCGCCGATGCTGGTAAGACAGGCGCAATACGTAATGCGCGAACACGAGCCGCTGGCCATGCGCCCGATGCTTGAACGCACGGTAAAAGGCGCGCTACTCACTAACCTGTTGTTTGCAATAGGTGTTATTTTGAGTCAGGCCGATTTTTAACTGACAAATATCAATTAACAATTGATGATTTTGCCAACAATCGGCTGAAAGCGATATACTGAAAACTCTTGCAGCAACGAAACCTTAATCCTATGAAATACGATACTTCTGAGCTTTGTGACATTTATCATGAAGAAGTCAATGTAGTGGAGCCGCTGTTCTCCAACTTCGGCGGGCGTTCCTCTTTTGGCGGGCAGATCATTACCGTGAAATGTTTCGAGGACAACGGGTTGCTGTACGAGCTGCTCGAGCAAAATGGCCGCGGACGCATTTTACTGGTAGATGGCGGCGGTTCCGTTCGTCGCGCATTGCTTGACGCCGAGCTGGCGCGTCTGGCGGTGCAAAACGAATGGGAAGGCATTGTGATTTATGGCGCGGTGCGCCAGGTGGACGACCTGGAAGAGATGGATTTGGGTATTCAGGCGCTTGCCGCCATTCCTGTGGGCGCATCAGGCGAAGGCATCGGTGAAAGCGACGTCCGCGTCAATTTCGGCGGCGTTACCTTCTTCTCAGGCGATCACCTGTATGCTGACAACACCGGCATGATCCTCTCTGAAGACCCGCTCGACATCGAATAGCCGTGTTCAGGCCATCCCGGACGGATGGCCTGTTTGTTTTACCTTACCAGCCAGGCACCGCCCCACCGTTAAAGATTTTCTCAGCCGCCTTCGCCACTTCTGGCGACTGATACGACTGAATAAACTTCTTCACATTTTCCGCGTCTTTGTTGTCTTCACGCGTGACGATGATATTCACGTAAGGCGAGTTTTTGTCTTCGATAAACACGCTGTCATGGACTGGTGACAGGTTCAGTTGCTGAATATAGGTGGTGCTAATAATCGCCACGTCGACTTTTGGATCGTCCAGCACGCGCGGCAACTGCGCCCCTTCCATCTCCATAATTTTCAACTGGCGCGGGTTATCGACGATATCCAGCGCCGTTGGCAGCAGGCCGGTATCCGGTTTAAGGGTAATGAGTTTCTCTTTTTGCAGCAGGAGCAGCGCCCGGCCCAGGTTGGTGGGATCGTTCGGAATCGCGACGGTTGCGCCATCTTTTAATTCAGAAACCGATTTGATTTTGCGGGAGTAGCCAGCCATCGGGAACACGAAGGTGTTGCCTACCGCCACCAGTTTATAGTTGTGCGCGTTGTTATCCTGTTCGAGGAACGGACGGTGCTGAAACACGTTGGCATCCAGTTCACCCTGGTTGGTGGCGTCGTTGGGCAGCAGCGAACCGCTGAAACCCACCAGCTCCACGTCTAAATCGTATTTATCTTTCGCGACTTTTTTAGCGACTTCCGCGACATCCTGTTCCGCGCCGTTAATCACACCCACTTTGATATGTTTAGCGCTGTCGCTTTGTTGATCGCAGCCCGCCAGCAACAGGCCGGTCAGCAATACCGCAGCGGTCATCCGTATACGAGGCATTCCCAGTTTCACTTTTCTTATCCTTATTCACGCGTCAATTCCGGTAGTCATCGACTATAACGGGATAAGCGAAACGGAATAAAAAACGAAAAGGAATGGGAAAGAAGAAAAAAGCATAAGCCGGGCAGATAAGAAAAAGGCACCAGAAAGGTGCCTTTTTATGCAGGGGAAGGCGTTACACCTCTTCCATGCGGCCCAGCAGCGCCTGCAGACGTTCCTGCCAGACATGCTGCTGTTCTTTCAGCTGGTTGTTTTCGCGCTCCAGCTCTTCACGGCTACCCTGCGCATGTTGAATTTCCTGCGCCAGGTTGTTGTTCTTTTCTTTCAGCTCTTCAATTTCCATCTGCAACAGGGTGATGGTATCAACAGCCTGCTGTACTTTCGCTTCCAGTTTCTCAAACACTTCAAATGACATTGTCATACCTCTCCTGAATTGCAAGGCGTTGATAGAGTGCTATCCCTTACCGTCTCCGGTGAACGCCTTAATAATAGGTGCGCACCACATGAGTCCGATTGTATGGAGCGTTGCCGCCAGTGTCCAGCAGCACACCGCGCTGTTTGCGAAATGCAACGCTTTTCAGCTTATGCCGAACGCTTTCCAGCAAAATACGCGGTAAATGTTAACAAACGGCCAAACGCGACGAGTGAAAAATCCGTGCGCGCACCCAGCAGAATTAGCGCGAAAACGCGCCTTTTGTTGACGTGACACACACATTTTAATTTCGATATTTCTCGTTTTTGCTCGTTAACGATAAATTAACACCATGTCTACAGGACATAACGGGTGTTATCGCTCCCGGAATAACAATAATCATCACTTCTACCTTCAGGACCCGATTATGAGTCAAACATCAACCTTAAAAGGCCAGTGCATCGCCGAGTTTCTCGGCACCGGGTTGTTGATTTTCTTTGGTGTGGGCTGCGTCGCCGCGTTGAAAGTGGCGGGTGCCAGCTTTGGCCAGTGGGAAATCAGCGTGATTTGGGGTTTAGGGGTAGCCATGGCTATCTACCTGACCGCTGGCGTCTCCGGTGCGCACCTTAACCCCGCCGTTACGCTTGCGCTGTGGTTATTCGCTTGCTTCGATAAACGTAAAGTTGTTCCTTACATTGTTTCTCAATTTGCGGGTGCCTTTTGCGCCGCTGCGTTGGTTTACGGGCTTTATTACAATCTTTTCTACGATTACGAACATACTCACAATATGGTGCGCGGCAGCGTTGAAAGCCTCGATCTGGCAGGCGTGTTCTCAACCTACCCTAACCCGCACATTAACTTCTTCCAGGCCTTTGCCGTTGAAATGGTGATTACGGCAATTCTGATGGGATTGATTCTGGCGCTGACGGATGACGGTAACGGCATTCCACGCGGCCCGCTTGGTCCGTTGCTGATTGGTCTGTTGATCGCCGTGATCGGCGCGTCAATGGGGCCGCTGACCGGCTTTGCGATGAACCCGGCGCGTGATATCGGTCCGAAAGCGTTCGCCTGGCTTGCAGGCTGGGGCGATGTCGCCTTCACTGGCGCAAAAGATATTCCTTACTTCCTGGTGCCGCTCTTTGGCCCGGTGGCGGGTGCAGCATTAGGCGCCTTCGGTTATCGTAAACTGATTGGCCGCCACTTACCTTGCGATGTCTGCGCTGTGGAAGATGAAAAAGAATCGGCAACCTCCAGCGCGCAACAAAAAGCTACGCTGTAATAAGACTGAAGGGACAAGAAACATGACTGAGAAAAAATATATCGTTGCGCTCGATCAGGGCACTACCAGCTCCCGCGCCGTAGTGATGGATCACAGCGCCAACATCGTGAGCGTTTCACAGCGTGAATTTCAGCAAATTTACCCGAAAGCGGGTTGGGTTGAGCATGACCCGATGGAAATTTGGGCGACCCAGAGCTCGGTATTAGTGGAAGTTCTGGCGAAAGCCGACATCAACTCAGACGAAATTGCCGGCATCGGTATTACCAACCAGCGTGAAACCGCCATTGTGTGGGAACGCGAAACCGGGAAACCGATTTATAACGCTATCGTCTGGCAGTGCCGCCGTACCGCAGATATCTGCGAGCAGCTCAAGCGCGACGGCATGGAAGATTACATCCGCAAAAACACCGGCCTGGTGGTGGACCCGTACTTCTCCGGCACCAAAGTGAAATGGATCCTCGACCACGTTGAAGGCTCCCGCGAACGCGCCCGCCGTGGCGAGTTGCTGTTCGGTACCGTCGATACCTGGCTTATCTGGAAGATGACTCAGGGACGCGTCCACGTCACCGATTACACCAACGCCTCCCGCACCATGTTGTTCAACATTCACAACCTGGACTGGGACGACCGTATGCTGGAAGTGCTGGACATCCCGCGTGCCATGCTGCCGGAAGTGCGTAAATCTTCCGAAGTTTACGGCCAGACGAACATCGGCGGTAAAGGTGGCACACGTATTCCTATCGCCGGTATCGCGGGCGACCAGCAGGCGGCACTGTTCGGCCAGCTGTGTGTGAAAGAAGGGATGGCGAAAAACACTTACGGCACCGGCTGCTTTATGCTGATGAACACCGGCGAAAAAGCCGTGACGTCAGAAAACGGTCTGCTGACCACCATTGCCTGCGGTCCGAGCGGCGAAGTGAACTACGCGCTGGAAGGCGCCGTGTTTATGGCCGGCGCGTCCATTCAGTGGCTGCGCGATGAGATGAAACTGATCAATGACGCCTTTGACTCCGAGTATTTCGCCAATAAAGTGAAAGACACCAACGGCGTCTATGTGGTGCCAGCCTTTACCGGCCTTGGCGCGCCATACTGGGACCCGTATGCCCGCGGTGCCATTTTCGGCCTGACGCGTGGCGTTAACTCCTGCCACATCATTCGTGCGACCCTGGAATCTATCGCCTTCCAGACCCGCGATGTGCTGGAAGC
The DNA here is from genome assembly GCA_900635495.1 of Atlantibacter hermannii. Lineage (NCBI taxonomy): Bacteria > Pseudomonadati > Pseudomonadota > Gammaproteobacteria > Enterobacterales > Enterobacteriaceae > Atlantibacter > Atlantibacter hermannii. The sequence goes on from LR134136.1 coordinate 4,386,361, forward strand.
GATGCAGGCTGACTCCGGCATTCGTCTTCACGCACTGCGCGTCGACGGTGGCGCGGTAGCCAACAACTTCCTGATGCAGTTCCAGTCCGATATTCTGGGTACTCGCGTGGAACGTCCGGAAGTGCGTGAAGTCACCGCTCTGGGCGCGGCTTACCTGGCGGGCCTGGCGGTTGGTTTCTGGCAGAATCTCGATGAGCTGCAGGAAAAAGCGGTCATTGAACGCGAGTTCCGTCCGGGCATCGAAACCACCGAGCGTAATTTCCGTTACGCTGGCTGGAAGAAAGCGGTCAAACGCGCCATGGCGTGGGAAGAACACGAGTAATCACACGTTAAGGGACGCCGCTGGCGTCCCTTTTTATTTCCCGCTTCGCACAAATTTCAGGCTTATCCCCCCTGTGCTACACTCCGCAACAATTTCTTTTGTGAATGAGTGAGCTATGAAACGAGAACTTGCCATCGAATTTTCCCGCGTTACCGAAGCCGCCGCTCTGGCGGGTTACAAATGGTTAGGCCGTGGAGATAAAAATACGGCAGACGGCGCGGCGGTGCATGCCATGCGCATCATGCTTAACCAGGTGAATATCGACGGGCAAATTGTTATCGGCGAAGGCGAAATTGACGAAGCCCCGATGCTGTATATCGGCGAGCGCGTCGGCACCGGTCAGGGTGATGCGGTAGATATCGCGGTTGACCCGATTGAAGGCACGCGGATGACAGCGATGGGCCAGGCTAACGCGCTGGCGGTACTGGCCGTGGGCGATAAAGGCACGTTCCTTAACGCGCCGGATATGTATATGGAAAAGCTGATTGTCGGGCCGGGCGCTAAAGGCGTGATCGATTTGAATCTGCCGCTTGCGACCAACCTACAAAACATCGCAAAGGCGCTTGATAAGCCGCTGAGTGAATTGACCGTGACTATTCTGGCGAAACCGCGTCACGATGACACCATCGCTGAAATGCAAAAGCTGGGCGTGCGGGTGTTCGCCATTCCGGACGGTGATGTGGCGGCGTCGATTTTAACCTGTATGCCCGACAGCGAAGTGGATGTGCTGTACGGTATCGGCGGTGCGCCGGAAGGTGTGGTGTCTGCCGCCGTGATCCGCGCGCTGGATGGCGATATGCAGGGCCGCCTGCTGGCGCGCCATCAGGTGAAAGGCGACAGCGAAGAGAATCGCCGTATTGGCGAACAGGAGCTGGCGCGTTGCGAGGCGATGGGGATTGAAGCGAACTGCGTATTGCGTCTCGACGATATGGCGCGCAGCGATAACGTCATTTTCTCGGCGACCGGCATTACCAAAGGCGATCTGCTGGACGGCATCAGCCGCAAAGGCAATATCGCCACCACGGAGACCTTATTGATCCGCGGGAAATCACGCACTATTCGCCGCATTAAATCCATTCATTATCTCGATCGCAAAGACGCTAACGTTCAGGCGCATATACTGTAATCGTTTGTCTGAATGAGCTTTCCGGCCCGTCAGGGCTGGAAATCTGCGGCTTATCTTAGCAAGATAACGTGGTATTCATCGGTGGAGTCAATCATGGCGGAATGGGTAAAAGGCAAAGTTACGCAGGTTCAGCACTGGACGGACGCATTATTCAGTCTCACGATCGAGGCGCCAGTCGCCCCGTTTACGGCCGGTCAGTTTGCCAAACTGGGGCTGGAAATTGACGGCGAACGCGTGCAACGCGCCTATTCATACGTAAATGCGCCCGATAACCCGGCGCTGGAGTTTTATCTGGTCAATGTACCGGAAGGGAAACTCAGCCCGCACTTACACGTCATGAAACCCGGCGATGAGATCAATATCGTCAGCGAAGCGGCGGGGTTTTTCGTACTGGAAGAAGTACCAGACTGCGACACGCTGTGGATGCTCGCAACCGGCACCGCCATCGGCCCTTATCTGTCGATTCTTCAGTATGGTCAGGATCTGGAGCGCTTTAACAATATCGTGCTGGTCCACGCTGCGCGCTATGCCGCGGATTTAAGCTATTTGCCGCTGATGCAGGCGCTTGAACAGCGCTATGAAGGGAAATTGCGCATCCAGACCGTGGTCAGCCGTGAAACCGTTCCAGGCTCGCTCACCGGACGCGTTCCGGCGCTTATTGACAATGGCGAGCTGGAAAGCGCTGTTGGCCTGACGATGCAGCCGGACAACAGCCATGTGATGTTATGCGGGAACCCGCAGATGGTGCGGGATACGCAGCAATTGCTGAAAGAGACCCGGCAAATGACTAAACATTTACGTCGTCGTCCGGGTCATATGACGGCGGAACATTACTGGTAAATCAACGGTATTTCACATCCAGCGTGTCTTTACCGTATTTGTTTTCTCCGGGGGTGCCGATAAACGCCCCCAGGTCGAGCAGCAGCATGACCATGATAACCGTGGGAACAAAACGCCCGACTACCCATTGCCAGATACCGCCTAATACCGCCCAGTTTCCGGCGAGCAGCATCCACGCCAGGATCATAAACAGTGCCCAGAGCCCGGATTTCCCGCGATCGTGCAGTCGCTTCACGATGACCGCTGATGTTGGCCAGAGCAGGCAGACCAGCATAAACGCCGCCGTTTGCGCGTCGAGAATGCCATTCGCGACCAGAATAAACAGCAGGGCCATCGCCACCAGCCATAAACCGATCCAAACCCAGAAATCGCGGCGCCCTATGCGCCCTTTAAATGAGAACAGCCATTGCTGCAGGGTCATAAAATTATCCTTATCATCATCATGCTGCGTAGTTTACCCTGAACCCGGTCAATTTTGACAAGCCGCCTCGTTACCGTTTTAATCCCTGTAACCAGTTATCGGGAGTCAGGTTTGATAAAGTCACTTTTTGCCCTTTTATTATTGTGCTTGCCCGTTGCGGCAGCCTGGCCGCGCCAGAAAGCAGCAACGTGGATTCCCCCGGCACGGCCCCTTATCTTCTGCCTGGCGCGCCAGCCTTCGATTTGACGATTTCGCAATTCCGCGAGAAGTTTAATCATGACAGCGCTCCGCTGGCGCTCAGCGAGTTTCGCGCCATCTCCTCCGGGCCAGGATCAGGTCACCATTACCCGGGCTGCCACTAAAATTAACGAGAACCTTTATGCGTCCAGCGCGCTGCAACGCGGCACGCTGAAGGTGAAATCCATGCAAATCACCTGGCTTCCCATTCAGGGGCCGGAGCAAAAAGCCGCGAAAGCCAAAGCGCTGGAGTATATGGCCGCGGTGGCCCGTGTTTTTGTCCCGCTGAGCAAAGCCCAAAGCCAGAAACAGATTACCGCATTGCTCACTTCGGCAAAGGGTAAGCGCTATTATCAGCAGACGGTAGGCGCGATTCGTTATGTGATTGCAGATAACGGCGAAAAAGGGCTAACTTTCGCTATTGAACCGATTAAGCTGGCGCTATCTGAAGACCTGGAAGGAAATAATAAATGACAAAAAGCAAAGCCATTCCAGGCGTGAATCTCTATACTGTTTGACAGACCGCGCTGCCAGAATGGCAGCAATCTTCCTTAATTCGCTTGACCGCGTGGAGAATTGAAATGCGACATCCATTAGTGATGGGTAACTGGAAACTGAACGGCAGCCGCCATATGGTAAACGAGCTGATCGCTAACCTGCGTAAAGAGCTCTCTGGTGTGGACGGTTGTGGTGTGGCGATTGCCCCGCCGGCAATCTATCTGGATCAGGCTAAACATGCCGTGTCCGGCAGCCATATCGCCCTTGGCGCGCAAAACGTTGACGTTAACCTGTCTGGCGCATTTACCGGCGAAACCTCTGCCGAAATGCTGAAAGACATCGGCGCGAAATACATCATCATCGGTCACTCTGAGCGTCGTACTTATCATGCAGAGTCCGACGAATTCATCGCGAAAAAATTCGCTGTGCTGAAAGAGCAGGGTCTGATTCCGGTTCTGTGCATCGGTGAAACCGAAGCAGAAAACGAAGCCGGCAAAACGGAAGAAGTTTGCGCACGCCAAATCGACGCCGTGCTGAAAACTCAGGGCGCAAGCGCGTTTGAAGGCGTAGTGATCGCCTACGAACCGGTATGGGCCATCGGTACCGGCAAATCAGCGACCCCGGCTCAGGCGCAAGCGGTTCACAAATTTATTCGTGACCATATCGCTAAAGTTGATGCTGACATCGCTAATCAGGTGATCATTCAGTACGGCGGTTCCGTTAACGCGGCAAACGCAGCAGAACTGTTCACCCAGCCGGACATCGACGGCGCACTGGTTGGCGGCGCTTCCCTGAAAGCCGACGCTTTCGCGGTGATCGTGAAAGCAGCAGCTGAAGCGAAAAAAGCGTAATTACGCTCGCGATAAAAAACCCTGCCTCGGCAGGGTTTTTTGTTTTAAAGCTGGTGCAATAGCCGGAACCAGGCATAATCCAGCGGCAGCAATACCAGGAACGTTACCAGCGCCAGCGCCAGACATAACGCGATCCCGGCACGCGCAGGCACCTTACCCAACGCCATCGCCACGACAATCGGCGACGCCTGATACGGCAGCAGCGGCGTGGAATATCCCAACACCTGAATCATGATCACCGACAGCAGCGGGAAACCCGTGGCCTGTGAGAAGCTTTGCGCCAGCGTGGTAAACAGCGCCGGTACGCCGTTGGCGGTCATAATGAAATTCATCGCCGAGGTGATGCCGGTCAGGGCCACAAAGCTGGTAAAAGGCCGTTGCGGGTCAAGCGGCATCACTTTCAACAATGACTCGCCCACCACGCTACCTAACCCGGTTTCCGTCACCGTGATCGCCAGCCCCAGAATGCCGGCAACATAAATACAGGTGCGGAAATTCACCCCGCTGGCAAACTCATCACCATTAATAAACCCAACGCGGGGCAGCAGCGTGATCACTGCCGCGACAAGCCCGGTCCAGGCCGGACCTACACCGTGCCAGCTTTCGGTTACCCAAAGCGTCAGCACAACCAGTAGCATCCACGCCAGCCGCTTTTCAGCACCGCTCATCGGCTCAATCGGCGCGAGAGTACGCGGCGGTGTGGGTTTGCCGGGGAACATCCAGCAGATCAGCACGATCAGCAGAAAGCCCTTCAGCAGCCCAAGCACCGGCGTATGTAACAGCAGATAAGGAAGATAATTAAGGTGAATACCGTAAGACCCTTCCGCCGCCCCGCTCATGACCAGGTTCGGCACGTTCGCGGGCAGGATAGTGGCCGACAGCTGGAAAGTGCCAAAACCAACCGCCAGCGCCAGCCCGTACCAGCTTCGGGTACCGTCCTCGATACCGAAGCGTTTCGCCATTGCCGCCACCACAGGCATTAACAGCGCGATACGCCCCATATTTGACGGCATGACAAACGCCAGCGCATAGCTGAGTAGCACTACGCTTGCCACCATTAACCACCAGGAGTCGTTTAGCCGGGTCGAAAGCGCCCTTGCAACCCTGTCGGCGAGGCCGGTTTTGCGAATGGCCACGCCAAGCACGAATCCGCTAAACACCAGCCAGAAAGCGGATGAGGCGAAACCGCCGAACAACGTATCCGCCGGGGCGATTTTCGCGACCATCGCCACCGCAAAAAACAGCAGCGCGGTAATAAACTCCGGCAGTAGCGAGGTGGCCCAAAGCACAATGGTGACGCCAATCACCAGCGAGGGGAGAAGTAATGGGTGGGAAAGCCAGAGCGACATACCTGTCTCCTGTCGAATTTTGCAGCAAGTCTACGGACAGCCTGCCGTTAAGTAAATCTCACCTCCCCCACCAAAAGCGGCAGGTTAGTGATAATGGATCTCACCAAAATAGTCTGACAGGACATAATAGCGGCAATATTCAAAAGGGCGCTCCTGACCGGCAAGAAAGGTTTGCCGCGCCACAGAAAGAAGCGGTTTGTTTTCCGGAATTTGCAGCTTCTCGCAGAGATCCGGCGTAGGCAGGATGGCATCGACTTTTTCTGTCGCCGAATCGCTGCTGACGTTGAGTAAGCTGTACAGGGAATTATGCGCCAGGTCGTCTGCCGTCAGCGTCAGGTCCGGAAAAAAAGAGAGATCGAGATAGATTTTTTCGTGGTTAAACGGGCGCTGATTAAGATAGCGAATGCGAGAGATAAACAGGAACTGATGGTGCGACGGCAGACTCAGCCCATCTGCCAGCGCATCACGGGCGCGGCGCGGGCCAATATCAAGAATGCGGTTTTCAATGGCCACGCTGGCATCGCGTAAATCACTGGTAATACCGCGAAACGTATGGCCGTAGCTCACGCCTTCCGGCACAGCGCTCACCACGGAGCCGCTGCCGCGCTGGGACGTGATGATCCCGGCATTGATGAGTTCACTCCATGCCTGTTTCACCACAATCAGCGAAACATTATAGGTGCGGGCGATATCTTTCTGAGTGGGAAGCTGGCTGCCTGGCGCCCACGTGCCGTTCTGAATATGCTGGCAAATGATGTAGAACAGCTGTTTGTAGAGTGGGTGTGAAACTTGCCTTGTCGACCTGCAACCTGTTACCTCGATTTTTTGCCCGCAGGGGGACGGATGAAACCGTCCCCGGCAAGGTAAACGCTCGGCTACCCCGCAATCTGCCTGGCAAGCTCAGCCAAATCGAAATGATTCATTCGATTTACCGTGGTTAAATAGTCGTCAGGGAAAGCATTCGCGCCGTGGAATGCGCCGGAAAGCGCCCCAACCATGGTGGCAACGGTATCGGTATCATTGCCGATATTTACGGCCGAAATAATAGCATCAACCGCGGAATCCGGACAACACGCGAACAGGCCGAAGGCGGCAGGCACGGCTTCACTGACATGAAGCCCGGTACCAATAATATCGCTGATTTCGACGATGGCCGTTTCCCAGCTGGCATGGCGTTTACCTATCGCGACCGCCAGCTCTATACGGCGGCCTACCGACGGACCGGCAACTATCATAGCCCCTTGCTGCTGCGCCAGAAGATAGCCGCGGTCGGCACCATAAATCCCTGCCTGCGATAATGCTGTCGGCACTGGTGGACTCCCGCAATGCTTCGCTGGTGGCGGCGGCCATCGCCGCCGCGCCGGACATGGCGAGCACGTTGTTATGGGTGAAGCGGGTAATTTTCAGCGCAGCATCAATGGCCTGCTCCAGATCGCCCGGATGAAGCACCGCCGCTGGCCAGATTTCATCGCCGCGCCGTTGGTCGCCTCAGCATTGCCTTTATTGACGATCTGCACCGACTGTTTTTCACCCTCCAGTTCACCCTGCAGCGAGGCGCGATTATCGTTAAACAGCGCTTTCATCGCCGCCCTTGTGGTCGGGCCGGTAAAGTTCGCATAGAACGGGTAAGCCAGCCAGCGGGTGAATGCCTCGCGCATCACCTCGTCATTCACCTGGCGTTGATGGTTTAACAGCGCGTCCATGATGTATTTCGCCTGGATGAAATCATCGGTGCACATACCCGCCTCGTTGCAGCGTCCAAAGGTATCAGCCGGGGGCTTCTGGAAGGTGGTCACCCATCCGCCGAAATACGCTTTAATCTGCTGTTGGGTCCTGACTTCCGTCGCCGCGCCCATCGCGTCAGCTGCGGCGGCACCGAGTAAACATCCTAAGATTTTGTTTTGATCAACGTGCATGAATAACTCCTTTACGAATGAAGGGCGTCTGCGCCGGACGGTTGTGCGGCGAGAAAATGGGTTAACTGGGAGGGATAGGGAAGCGCGGTCATGGCGCCTTTCGCCGTAACGACTAACGCGCCGCAGGCATTCGCATGGCGAATAGCTTGCGCAAGCTCCGCGATGTGCCAGCGCTTATAACGGGAAAGGCTCAACAACAGGCCGCCAACAAAGGCGTCGCCTGCGCCAGTGGTATCGACAACGGCGACGTGAGGCGCTGGAAAGTGGCGTTCGCCCTCAGGACAGATCAGATACGCGCCCTCTTCTCCAAGCGAGATCACGACGGTATCGCATCCCCAGGATTGCACGAGGTGGCGCGCATCCTGCCAGCGGGAGACGTTGCCCAAACGGCAAAGTTCATCCGCTGACACTTTACAGATTGTGGCCAGCGCGACGGACCGGGCAATCAGCGCGGGGATCTCAGTAACGTCGCGCCACATACTTTCCGCAGATTGACGTCAAACATCACATACCCGCCTGCTTCACGCATACGTCGCGCCCCTTCCAGGCAGGCTTCGCGCGCTGGCGAATCCGTCAAGCCAATCGAGCTGAAGTAGAACCATTCATCCCGCTGGAAAGGCGGTAAATCGTCAACGGAAACAAAAGTATCGGCACCGGGCCGTACCAGATAGGTAAAACTGCGTTCGCCGTCGGGCGTCAGATTAACAATAAGCACTGCACTGGTGAGCTGTTCATCAAGCCGAAGGTGCGTCACATCCGCTCCCTCTTTTTGCAGCACCTGTTTCAGAAAACGCCCCGCGTCGTCATCACCCAGGCAGCCAATGAACCCACAGTTCCCTTCCTGACGCGCAATGCAGGCCGCGACATTGGCGGATGCCCCGCCCGGGCATTTCAGATAGGTGTTATCGGTATCCGGCACCAGATCCACTGACGCATCGCCAATCACCCACACTTTGTTAGCCGGTTTCATCTGCGCCTCCTTACGCCGCACGCTGCGCGAGTTCTGCACGGATTTCACGGTAATAGGCGTTATTGATGAGGTACTTTTTCATCAGCAAACCAATCACCAGATGGAACACCGCCGGGATGAGCGTCATCATTAACGCGATGCCCATCAGCGCCCGCTCGCTCTGTTCAGCATCGGCCTGATAGCCAAAATAACTGAGCAGGAAGCCGAGAATGCCGCCAGCGATACCCATGCCAAACTTCTGGAAAAACAGGATGCCGCCGAACGCCAGCCCCGAGACGCGCAGCCCGTTCTTTTTCTCTCCGTAATCCACTGCTTCGGCAATGGAAGACCAGAAGACCGGCATCTGCATATCGCAGAAGAAGTTGATCAGGAAGTAGAAAGCGAAGGCCAGAATCAGGTTGTCGCGCCCCACCAGGAAATACATGGCGATACTCAAAACAAAAGTGATGAGCTGGGTGTAGCGGAACATTTTGATTTTGTCGTAGAACTTGGTGACCCAGGTGGTGGCGATCATCGCCAGAATCGAGGCGACAACGCCCACGGTCAGGAAGGGCGAAATGAGGCTGTCGCCGCCGCCCAGATAGTATTTCGCGTAATAGGCGGCCACCGAACCGCGGATCACGTAGCCGCACATCAACAGCAGGATCACGACGCCGAGGATAATCCACTGATCGTTACGCAACAGATAGGTGAACTGCTTTTTCAGCGGTAAAACAGGAATTTCCGGCTCGCTGCGTTCACGGGTGGTAAAGAAACAGAATACAAACAGCAGCGCGCCCATAATGCCCATCAGCCCCATGGAGAGTTGATAACCCAGCGCTTTATTGCCCTGCCCCAGCCATACGGCCAGCATCGGCACCACGATAGTGACCAGAAACGCCGCGATTTTTGTCATCACGAAGCGATAACCGTTGGCGCTCAGGCGTTCAACCGGATCGTCTGTGATCACGCCGATCAGCGAGATGTACGGGATAGTGATGGCGGTGTAGACCAGCGTCATCAGGATGTATGTAAAGTACGCCCACGCCAGTTTGGCGGTATAAGCCATATCCGGGGTGATAAACATCAGATAGACCGCGAAGCCGAACGGGATGGCAAACCAGATCATCCAGGGACGGTAGCGGCCCCAGCGAGTCTTAAATTTATCGGTTAAGATGCCCATGGCCGGATCGATAATCGCGTCGATCATGCGCACCACAACAAACAGCACACCGACATCAACCGCCCGCAGGCCGTATATATCGGTATAGAAGTAGGCGAGCAGTAACTGCATGGCGATAATGACAACGTTTATCGCCATATCGCCCGCGCCAAAACCTATTTTTTCCACGATAGAGAGTTTCATGTCGGTATCCCTTGTGAGCCCGGTTGGTAAGCCTGACTGTGGATTTTATTTAACTACCTGAAAGTGAAACAGTTATTTTCCTGGTGAGGTGCAGCATGCGTTTTATTCGCAGCACACTGTCAGTGTAGGGAACACTGAAAAGATATAAAGGTATACCTTTATATCTTTTGATCGATTTCACAATAAATCTCGTTCCGGCTGATCTTTCCGGCCTGAAAACGTCATTGCATAAACATGATGAGGGGTTGCCGCGACCACGCCGGAAGCGGCAAACAGCGTGGCGGGCTTAACGGGAACTCAGGAGCGCGCAGTCGTGATCCTGAAGCTGCTCGGCATGGGCAAAATTGAGATTTAGCAGATTGCGCTCCGTCGCCAGCAGAACAAAAGCGCCGTCAGGCTGCTGCGCCATCGCTAACGCATAACGTCCCATATGGGCGCGCGCACCCGGCACTTCCTGGGCCAGCATTAAAAATGGGCTACGTCGGGCCAGCTCCTCTTCACTGACGCGGCGCACCAGCCAGGGCGTATCGTCAAGGCCGCCCGGCAACGGCAGCCACTGACTGCTGATACGTGAAGCCTCGCTGTTCAGTTTCTTACGCACGTCAGGGCGCAGGCAGGAAATGTGAATATGAAAGTGATCCTGGGTGCGGCCCAGGGTGGAATTTAACGTGAGCGAGACCGCGCTATTGGGTACCGCTTCGCCGCGCCGAGCGCTCATCACGCGCCGCGCCTGCCAGGCTTGCCAGAAGTAGTTCGGGGTTTTGGAATGAAGCAGCATTGGGCTTTCAATACCGTTGATGCGCCAGGTGGGCATCAGCAAATATTGCAGAGGACCGTTGCGATCTTTAAGGAGGACGTAGCCGCCGTCCAGATTGACCTCTTCACAAGGCGCGGGATTATCATGCCGTTGCTGATTGGGTATGCACTGATGAAAAACGATATCACGCAGCTCATCAGCATTGCCTTTAAAGTGAAACCATACGCCGCCTGCTATCGCGGAGAGAAGCAGCAGGAGACAGACCAGAACGGTCAGCGCTTTTTTCATCTTCATGCCCTTTGCATCCATGAAGATGAAGTCTGGCACAAAAACGGCCCCGCAGGGCCGTCTGGTTTAGCGTTTACTGATTTGGTCGAAGGTGCCGCCATTGGAAAAGTGTTCTTTTTGCGCTTTGGACCAGCCGCCAAACACCTCATCAATAGTGAACAGTTTCAGCTGCGGGAATTCTGCCGCGTATTTCTTTGCAACCTGTTCATCACGAGGGCGATAGAAGTTTTTCGCGGCGATTTCCTGGCCTTCCGGCGTATAGAGATACTTCAGATAAGCTTCCGCTACGGCCTGCGTACCTTTTTTCTCAACCACTTTATCGACGACCGATACGGTCGGCTCGGCAAGGATAGACTCGCTCGGGGTGACGATTTCAAATTTGTCTTTCCCTAATTCGTTGGTGGCTAACAGCGCTTCGTTTTCCCATGCGATAAGCACATCCCCGATGCCGCGCTCAACAAAGGTGTTTGTCGCGCCGCGTGCGCCAGAATCCAGCACTTCAACATTTTTGAACAGTGACTTGACGAATTCCTGGGCTTTAGCCTGATCGCCGTTATTGTGATGAAGTGCATAACCCCAGGCTGCCAGATAATTCCAGCGCGCCCCGCCAGAGCTTTTCGGGTTTGGCGTAATGACAGATACGCCCGGTTTAACCAGATCGTTCCAGTCTTTAATTTGTTTTGGGTTGCCTTTGCGCACCAGGAAAACAATGGTGGAAGTGTAAGGCGCGGAGTTATCCGGCAAACGCTTAATCCAGTTCTTATCAATGCGGCCACGTTCGGCAATCGCATCCACATCGTAAGCCAGCGCCAGCGTCACCACATCCGCTTCAATTCCGTTAATGACCGAAGTTGCCTGTTTGCCTGAGCCGCCATGCGACTGCCGGATCACCACGTTATCGCCGGTCTCTTTTTTCCAGTGCTCGCTGAAGGCTTTGTTGTATTGATCGTACAGCTCACGCGTGGGGTCGTAGGAGACGTTCAGAAGTTGAATATCTTTCGCCAGTACGCCGGTTGATGCCAGTAATAACGCGATTCCCATACCAAACTTGTTCATTGCACGCTCTCTTCAAATCAGGGGTATGAAAATAGCCTGCCAGAAATGCGTGAGATGATTAAAGAATAAAAAAAGATTGGCTATAACATTGGGGAATAACATCAGGCAATAAAAAGCCGGGCGAACCCGGCTTTCTGATTAATACAGTTTTTTGGCGCAGTCCATCCAGTCGCCTTTGAAGGTACGCTTCATATTTTCGATGGCGTCGATAATATCGTGATGAACCATCTTCTCATTCTGAATACCTACGCAACGACCACCGTGCCCTTGCAGCAGCAATTCAATGGAGTACGCGCCCATACGGGAAGCCAGAATACGGTCGTAAGGCACCGGAGAACCACCACGCTGAATATGGCCCAGTACCGTAGCGCGGGTTTCACGCTGGGTTTCAGCCTCAATGTAGCGCGCCAGTTCATCGATATCGCAGATGTGCTCGGTAATCGCCACAATCGCGTGTTTCTTCCCTTTCGCGATACCGGCTTTGATTTCTGCAACCAAATCTTCGCGGTTGAATTCCACTTCCGGCACGACAATAAATTCACAACCGCCGGCAATGGCCGCCGCCAGGGTCAGGTCGCCGCAGTAACGGCCCATGACTTCGACGATGGAAATACGTTGGTGAGAGGTAGAAGTGTCGCGCAGACGGTCGATAGCTTCGACCACGGTGCTCAGAGCGGTAAAGTAACCGATGGTGTAGTCAGTGCCGGCAACGTCGTTATCAATCGTGCCTGGCAGGCCGATGCACGGAAAGCCCATTTCAGTCAGGCGTTTCGCACCCATGTAGGAGCCATCGCCGCCAATAACCACTAACGCGTCCAGACCGCGCTTCTTCATGTTTTCAATGGCAACGCCACGAATATGTTCTTCGCGGAATTCAGGAAAACGAGCAGAGCCCAGGAATGTGCCGCCGCGGTTAATCATGTCGGACACACTGTAGCGGTCAAGCTGAACCATGCGGTCTTCGTACAGGCCGAGATAGCCATCATAGATACCAAATACTTCAAGACCTTCTGTCAGCGCGGCGCGCACCACGCCACGAATCGCGGCGTTCATGCCCGGCGCATCACCGCCACTCGTCAACACTCCGATTTTCTTAATCATGACTACCTCTGAACGTAGAATACGAAATTGAATCCCGTTGCCGGAAACGCCTGCATCGTCAGGCGATGGACTAATGATGCAGATAGTATATCAATAGCTTCCAGCTGAATTGATTCAGGTCAGCCCAAACGGCGCTAAATTATACAAAAAAAGCCATTCGGTTCACTTTTCACGCGCCAGTTAGCGCGAGAAATTTCCCTGTCTCCCCTGCGGCACAACAGAGCAGGGATCCTGATGAATAATTACGTCCGAACCCGGGAAACGTCCCAGGATCGCTTGTTCCACTTGTTCAGCCACAATATGTGCATGAACCAGCGGCAAATCGTCGTCCATTTCCAGATGAATTTGTATAAAGCGGGTCGGCCCTGACTGCCGCGTACGAAGGTCGTGGGCGCCTCTGACTCCGGGCCACGATGTCACAATGTCGATAATGATCTGACGTTCATTATCCGGTAATGCGCGATCCAACAATGACTGGACGGCTTCATAGCCCATCCGTAATGCGCTGTACAATATATAAATTCCAATGCCCAGCGCAAACAACGCGTCGGCACGATGCCAACCATACCAGGAAAGCGCCAGCGCCACCAGAATCGCGCCATTCATCATAACATCAGACTGATAATGAAGCATATCCGCACGCACTGCCTGGCTTTTGGTCTTCCGTACCACCCACCGCTGAAACGTGACCAGTATCAGCGTGCTGATAAGCGCAATGATGGTGACACTCATGCCGACTGCCGGTGCTGACATCGGCGCGGGGTTAGCCAGCCTTTCGAAACCGGTAAGAAATAAAAACAGGGCCGAGCCGGAAATGAACATGCTTTGTGCCAGGGCAGCCAGCGATTCAGCTTTGCCATGGCCAAAAGTATGCTCGTCATCAGCCGGTTGTAAGGAATAACGCACCACCAACAGGTTGGTCAGCGACGCCGCAATATCTACCAGCGAATCCACCAGCGCAGCGAGAATACTGACAGAACTGGTCGTCCACCAGGCATAAATTTTCATGATCAATAACAGCGTGGCCGTCACCGTGGCGGCGATGGCGGCACGACTGACCAGACGCCCATACGACTCAATCATAAACGCTCCCGTAGTTAATGTTGCCAGTATAACGGATAGCGCTCAGGCGCGTCTCATGGTTAATAAAGGGCCACAAGCGGTGATGCGCATGAAGTAATCAAATAAAAACAGGGTGCCTGAGCACCCTGTCATTTCACGTAACGCGGATTAATAAAACAGCGGCATTTTATAAACGCGGAAGGCCGTCATATCATAACGGAAACCGGCACCGTCAACGGCAAGGCTTTTTGGGCGACCAGAACGGAATGTCACCGCCAGTAAAATTTCCCCGCTGCCGGATATTTCCTGTAATGGCAAAATACCTTCTGCGGTTTCGCCCCATCCTTCATAAATAATATCGCTGAAGCCCGGGTCGCAGGTTATAGCCTGGCCTTTTTCATCAAAAGTCGCGCCGCCATAATGCACGACGATATTACCATTAGCCTGAATCTCTTTAGCACCGCACAGACTACTGTAGCCTTTATTATCCCCCGGAATTTCAGACAGTTTAGACACCGTTTTGGCCGTTAAATCGATTCGGAAGTGATCGATGCGGCTTTGGTTATTAATGGATTCAACGCTTTTTGCATCGTCATTGGAGCGGTAATTCCCATTGTTAAATAACGAGATATCCAGGAAGCCCGTATTACTGTTCGCCACTTCGATCGCGTTATGCTGCCCCCCAGTTCCAGTATTTTTCATTCAGTTCATCAGCGGACCAGGTCAGCGGAATATTATTCTCATCGCATGGTGTTAAGAGATATTCAGCATAATCCGCCGACCAGTTTTCATGGTTCCCCATAATGAAAACCAGCTGCGAGGTTGCCAGATCCACTCCAAATACCGCGCTTTGATGACGAGATGAACAGACCAGTAACTGATTCGTCTCATTCACGTAGCACTGATTAATATGCAACCAGTCGTTAAGCGTTGCATCAGCGGCAGAAGGACGCGTCGGGCGGTTACGATCCATAACGTAGTTCATATCGTAATAGGCCGTTTCATATCCGGTTGCCAGATCGATAAACGTCACGCCATCTTCAACGGAATGGGTGCCATCGGGGCGTAAACCCGAATACTCGGAGCCCGCTACCAGCTGGCCGTTGGGCCGTAGGGACAGGGAGTGGTGAAGTTCGTTATCCAGCTTATAGACGGTCCAGACACGTCCCATAATGTCGAATTCATATAGCGTCTTATACGCATCAAAATTTTGCGCACCCGAAATGAAATGCCCATCCGGTAAACGCAGCATATTGTAGGAAGGAATTTCCTGAGTGGTATACCAACGGACGACGGCCTGGTAATCAATCGCTAAATTATAACGGTTGAAATGCGTAGTAAAATAAAGGCCCGGCGCAAGAGATGCCGGATCGGCAATGGGTTTATCCAACGAGATAACCGGGAATTTTTGAAAGCCCGTCGGTGAATCCGCATCCGTTGGCGGTAACGCGCCAGTGGTGTATTCATACTGCGTCGTCGCAAAGGACGTTTCCAGCGTAATAACATTTATCACGCCCGGAATAAGCCCGGCAACAGGCACCAGATTGGCACCTGGGGTTAAAGGCTGCGTAAACGTCAGCGGAATATTTGCGCCAGCTTTATCACCAACGGTGATCGTCGCTGTTTCTGCGGCGGCTGGCCAGTAAAATCCTAGATACAAGCACAGTGGCGCGGTATTAAAAGGGTTAGCAATGATCGTTGCATTTTGCTGGGTAATATTTTGAGAAATATTGGCCAGTAATAACTGATATTTATTCGCGTGATCAATCACAAGCGCATTATTAATATCAATACCCTGAACGACAGGGGCACGCGGGGTCGGTAAGGGAGGAACAGGCAGTGTCATGATAATATCCTTTTTCAATCCATGATTAAGCCGACAACTCCTGAGAGGAAATCGCTAAATTCAACTCTCTTATTAAGGTCAGCATTTATTTACGCGTCACTCTTCAACGATGACGGCGACACCAAATTACCCGCCTTAATGCAGGGTGATTGACTCAAATTTAGCCTCAGAGTGATTATTTATGGCTCGCCAACGGCTCGTCAGGGAAATCCACGCTACGCTCAATGGCATCAGCTGAAGCGAAAAGGCCGGTGTCGAGAGAGGCCCCCGACGCGGAACGGACCTGAAGACAGAAAAAAGGGCAAAAAAAACCCTCCGGTTAGGGAGGGGAAGACAGGGATGGTGTCTATGGCAAGGAAACAGGGTTGTTACTGGTTACTACTACGGGTAGTGCTACTAAACACATTTGCCGAGGAGGACCGTTGCATTTGCGACACTTCCCGCAACTGCGTCATACGATACTGGTGCTTCTCGTTTAAAACCGCTTGCTGTTCCGGTGTTAACAACCGGTACATTTGATTGCGCACTTTTGCCATTTCAACCTGGCGCGCAACCTGCTCTTGTGGCCATCTTTTCGGCCTGAGCTCGCACAGCGTTTTCATCAAAATTTTCTGCGGTGACCAGGCGATGCATGGTCTCCATTTCGCTAACATTAACAGGCGGCTGTTCATGCTTTGCCTGCTGCATGAGGTCGCGCATTTGCTGACGTTGCTTTTCGGTCAAACGAATGCCGTCAAACATATGGCTCTGCACACTGTTGCGTTGCGCCAGCCTTCAGCGGGATGCCAGTTATCGCCGTTAACAACTTCAGCAGCATGGCTTGCGAAAGTACTGATCGCCAGTGTTGACGCCATGACGGCAGCGGTAACTTTGCGCATCACTGACTCCTGGAAACTTGGGCGCTGCGATTCAACGAGGACCAGTTTTACGATTCAGGCTGCAAACATGCGTCAGGGGGTGTAAAACAACGTAAAGTCATGGATTACCGGGCCTTGATGACGTAATTTTTGCCTCGGAGGTATTAACAATGAATAAAATCCTGTTAGTTGATGATGATCGTGAACTCACTTCTCTTTTGAAAGAGCTTCTCGACATGGAAGGTTTTAATGTGCTGGTCGCTCACGACGGCGAACAGGCGCTGAATCTTCTGGATGACAGCATCGACCTGCTTTTGCTCGACGTCATGATGCCAAAGAAAAACGGCATAGATACACTTAAAGAGCTACGTCAGACTCACCAGACACCTGTAATCATGCTGACCGCGCGCGGCAGCGAACTGGACCGCGTGTTAGGCCTTGAACTGGGCGCGGACGACTATTTACCTAAACCCTTTAACGATCGTGAACTGGTGGCACGCATTCGCGCCATCCTGCGCCGTTCCCACTGGAGCGAGCAGCAGCAAAACAGCGACAACGGCTCGCCGAATCTTGAAGTTGACGCCCTGAGCCTGAATCCAGGCCGCCAGGAAGCCAGCTTCGATGGAACCGCGCTTGAACTGACCGGCACTGAATTCACGCTGCTTTATCTTCTGGCTCAGCATCTTGGTCAGGTGGTGTCCCGTGAGCATCTCAGCCAGGAGGTATTAGGGAAGCGCCTGACGCCATTCGATCGCGCAATAGATATGCATATTTCTAACCTGCGCCGCAAACTGCCTGACCGCAAAGACGGGCATCCGTGGTTTAAAACCTTACGTGGACGGGGTTACCTGATGGTATCCGCTTCATGATTGGTAGCCTGACCGCACGAATATTTGCCATTTTTTGGCTGACGTTAGCCCTGGTACTGATGCTGGTTTTGATGTTGCCCAAGCTCGATTCACGACAAATGACCGAGCTGATGGAAAGCGAGCAACGCCAGGGCATTATGATTGAGCAGCACGTTGAAGCTGAGCTGGCAAACGATCCGCCTAACGATTTGATGTGGTGGCGCAGGCTGTTTCGCGCCATCGACAAATGGGCGCCGCCCGGACAACGCCTGGTGTTAGTTACCAGCGAAGGACGCGTGATCGGCGCTGAACGCAGCGAAATGCAGATCATTCGTAACTTTATCGGTCAGGGCTGACAATTCCGATCATCCACAAAAGAAAAGTATGGCCGCCAGGAAATGGTGGGTCCTTTTTCCGTGCGTGACGGGGAAGATAACTATCAGCTCTATCTGATTCGCCCCGCCAGCAATTCGCAGTCCGATTTTATTAATCTGCTGTTTGACCGGCCATTACTACTGTTGATTGTGACGATGCTGGTCAGCTCGCCTTTGCTGTTATGGCTCGCCTGGAGCCTGGCGAAACCGGCACGAAAACTGAAAAAACGCTGCGGATGAAGTCGCGCAGGGCAATTTACGTCAGCATCCGGAGCTGGAAGCCGGACCGCAGGAATTTTTGGCAGCAGGCGCCAGCTTCAACCAAATGATAACGGCGCTGGAACGCATGATGACGACCCAGCAGCGTTTATTGTCTGATATCTCCCATGAGTTGCGCACGCCGTTAACGCGTTTGCAGCTAGGCACCGCCCTGTTGCGCCGCCGCGCAGGCGAGAGTAAAGAACTGGGAGCGCATTGAAACCGAGGCGCATCGTTTAGACAGCATGATCAACGATTTGCTGGTGATGTCGCGCAATCAGCAAAAAAATGCGTTGGTTAGTGAAACCATGAAGGCCAATCAACTGTGGCGTGAAGTGCTTGATAACGCCGCGTTTGAAGCCGAGCAGATGGGGAAATCCTTTGAGGTCGCCTATCCGCCTGGCCCATGGCTGCTGTATGGCAACCCCAATGCGCTGGAAAGCGCGCTGGAAAATATCGTCCGTAATGCCCTGCGCTACTCGCATACCAAAATTTGCGTCAGTTTCGCGGTTGATAAGGAAGGGATTACCGTGACGGTGGATGACGACGGCCCTGGCGTCAGTCCGGAAGACCGCGAACAGATTTTCCGTCCGTTCTATCGTACTGATGAAGCCCGCGACCGCGAATCCGGCGGCACCGGGCTGGGCCTCGCGATTGTTGAGACCGCCATCCAGCAGCACCGGGGTTGGGGTTAAAGCTGAAGACAGCCCGCTCGGCGGCCTGCGGCTGGTGATTTGGCTGCCGTTGTATCGCCGTACCTGACCATCGCGTCTCTTTGAGTTGCAGAGAGACGCGTTTTTCTCCCCGCTGACTTCTGCTATTCTGCGCCCCTTGTTGATGGGGGCCTTATGCTTAATATCGTACTTTTCGAACCTGAAATTCCGCCTAACACAGGCAATATTATTCGCCTGTGCGCAAACACCGGTTTTAAACTGCATATCATTGAGCCGATGGGTTTTACCTGGGATGACAAGCGCCTGCGCCGGGCGGGACTGGATTATCATGAGTTCGCCGCCGTTACTCGTCATGCCAGTTACGACGCTTTTCTGAAAGCCCAAAAACCTGCGCGCTTGTTCGCGTTAACCACCAAAGGCACGCCCGCGCACAGCGCCGTAAGTTATGCGCCAGGCGATTATTTGCTGTTTGGCCCGGAAACGCGCGGATTGCCGCCGACAGTGCTGGACGCCCTGCCCGCTCAGCAAAAAATTCGTATTCCGATGATGCCGGACAGCCGTAGCATGAATTTATCTAACGCCGTGTCGGTTGTGGTGTATGAAGCGTGGCGCCAGCTTGATTACGCCGGCGCCGTACTGCGCAGTTAAATACCGTCGCCGTTTTCGAAGCCGTTATTCGCGCCGTTGAAGTGTTGATCCATATCCATGGCGGGTTTATCACTTTCCGGCTTGCCGACAATACGTGCCGGTACGCCAGCGGCGGTGGTGTGGGGGGGAACAGGTTGTAATACCACCGACCCCGCGCCGATTTTCGCGCCGCGCCCCACTTCGATATTACCGAGAATTTTTGCGCCCGCGCCGATCATCACCCCTTCGCGTATTTTAGGGTGGCGATCGCCGCTGGTTTTACCGGTACCGCCCAGTGTCACCGACTGGAGAATAGACACATCGTTTTCCACCACGGCGGTTTCACCAATAACGATTCCGGTAGCGTGGTCGAGCATAATGCCACGGCCAATTTTCGCCGCCGGATGAATATCAACCTGGAAAGAAACCGATACCTGATTTTGCAGGAATATCGCCAGCGCGCGGCGGCCCTGATTCCACAACCAGTGTCCGATTCGGTGCGCCTGAAGCGCATGAAAGCCTTTGAGATACAGCAACGGCGTGGAGTATTTATCAACCGCCGGGTCGCGCGTACGTACGGCCTGGATATCGCAGGCGGCGGATTCAATCATCTGCGGGTCTGCATCATAGGCCTCTTCCACCACTTCACGGATAGCGATAGCCGGCATGATTGGCGATGCCAGTTTGTTTGCGAGCATATAGCTCAGCGCACTTCCAAGATTTTCATGTTTCAGCAACGTAGCATGGTAAAAACTGGCCAGCATCGGCTCGCAATCGGCGAGCGCCCTCGCTTCGGCTTTTATGTTATTCCATACCAAATCCAGTTCTTCACACGGCATTGCTCTCTCCAGAAAAACAAGCAGCGCCCGGTAAACGATCTTACCGGTACGCAATAAGGGTCACAGTAGGTTCCGTTAATGACTGCTTTTCTCGTCCTTGCGTGCTCGTCCGAGCAACGTTAATGCTGCCTCGCGAGCATTTTTTTCCGCAATATAATACTTGATAAATTTCCTCGGTTATTGGCATTTCCACCCCGAAGCGCGCCGCTAATTCACGCACCTCTTTGGTGTTGCGATAACCTTCAACCACCTGACCAATGGTCTGCTGCGCCGTGATCACGTCCATTCCCTGCCCAAGCATCATACCGAAGCGGCGGTTACGGGATTGGTTATCGGTACAGGTCAACACCAGATCACCCAGGCCCGCCATACCCATAAACGTAGTAGGATCGGCACCCAGCGCGGTACCCAGCCGTGTCATTTCGGTGAGCCCACGGGTGATCAGCGCGGTTCGTGCATTGGCGCCAAAGCCAATGCCGTCAGACATCCCTGCGCCGATAGCGATGACGTTTTTCACTGCGCCACCAAGCTGTACGCCGATGAAATCGGGATTGCTGTAAACGCGGAAACTTTTGCCGCAGTGCAGCAACTGCTGGAGATCTTCCGTGAAAGCCTCATCTGTAGACGCCAGAGAGATCGCCGTCGGCAGACCAGCCGCCAGTTCTTTTGCGAACGTCGGCCCGGAGATCACCGCCAGCGGGATATCATCACCCAGCGCTTCACGGGCGACATCCTGCAACAGACGTCCGGTTTCCGCTTCCAGCCCTTTCGTGGCCCAGACGACGCGCGCATCGGGGCGCATCAGCGGTTTTATCTGACGCAGCACCTGGCCGAACACGTGACTTGGCACCACGACCAGAATATTGCGGCTGGCCGCAAGGGCGGTGGCTAAATCGCTTTCAAGATGGAGTGAGTCGGGGAAAGGCACATCCGGAAGAAACGCAGCGTTACAACGGTCAGCCTGTAACGTGGCGATATGTTTAGGATCGTGGCCCCAGAGGACGACCTGGTGGCCGTTTCTCGCCAGGGTAATGGCAAGAGCGGTGCCGTAAGATCCGGCACCGATGACTGTCATTGAAGCAGTAGGGTTATTCATCAGGCATCCTGATGGTCTTGCGCACCTTCGCCGGACTGCTGCTGCAGATAGTTCATGAACAACGCGTCGAAGTTAACCGGCGCAAGGTTCAGTTGCGGGAAAGTGCCGCGGGAAACCAGGCTAGTGATACATTCACGCGCATACGGGAACAGAATGTTCGGGCAGTATGCACCCAGGCAATGTGCCAGCTGCGTGCCTTCAATGCCGCCGACGGAGAAGATGCCTGCCTGCTGAACTTCGCACAGGAACGCAGTGTCATTTTCAAGCGTAGCGGTAACGGTCACGCGCAGGACCACTTCATAAACATCGTCAGCCAACTGGTTAGACGCGGTGTCGAGGTCCAGTTTAACTTCCGGCTGCCAGTCTTTCTGAAACACATGCGGCGCATTCGGTGCTTCAAAAGAGATATCCTTGGTGTAAACGCGTTGAATCTGAAAGGTCATTTCAGTGTTGTTTTGTTCTGACATGTGTAAACCCTTAAGTGTTGTCCTTCATAATGCCTTACGGCGAAGCAGCGCTAGCGCAGCAGGGGATCGAGTCCACCACGCGCATCCAGCGCATACAAGTCGTCACAACCGCCAATGTGCTGTGCATCAATAAAAATCTGCGGCACCGTCGTGCGGCCACTGCGCTTAATCATCTCTTCCCGTTTAGCAGCGTCCCCGTCAATGGGTAACTCTTCAAACGTAACGCCTTTACTCGCCAGCAATGCTTTGGCGCGGTGGCAGTATGGGCAGGTTACTTTGGTATAGATTTCGATATTAGCCATGGCGATACCTTTGCGTGATTTATTTTCCGCGCACCAGTGGAAGGTTTTCACCACTCCAGCCTGCTACACCGTCTTTAAGCACAAAAACTCGCTCGAAACCGGCTTTCAGCAACGCGTTAGCAGATTCCTGGGCTGACATACCGTTACCATCAACCACAATAATCGGCTGCGCTTTATGCTTATCCAGCTCGCCCGTGTTATTGGCTTTGATTTCATTGGGCAGAACGTTCAGGGCGCTGGCGATATGGCCTTTGCGGAAATCGTCACGTTGACGGATATCCACAACCACTGCGTCTTCTTTATTGATAAGACGCGTCGCTTCACCACGGGAGATCACCTTCACTTTAGACGTGAGGCTTTTGAAGGTGGTAAAGAGCACCGCACCCAGTAACGCGACCCAGGCGATACTAAGTATGGGGTGACGGCTAACGAATTGCATAATTTCTTGCATGGGGGGTAAAGGCTCCCGACTGAGTGAAAAAAACCAGGTGAGGAGTATACCTTCGCGTTGTGTCAATTACAGCCAGCGGGACACAGGTAATGCATATTCTGCGGGCTATTACAGAAAAAATGACGCAAAGCGCCTGAAAGTGCAGCTATCCAGCCCGCTTTTTTTGATCTTCTGTGGCTATTTGTGCCAATAAGTTGTAGTAAAATTACGCAAATTTTTTATCTTTGAGCAATGAGGTTATCGCAATGTCGGTTTCTAAAAAACCTATGGTACTGATGATCCTGGATGGCTACGGCTACCGTGAAGACCAGCAGGATAACGCTATTTTCAGCGCCAAAACCCCGGTTATGGACGGTTTGTGGGCAAAACGCCCTCATACGCTGATTGATGCGTCGGGCCTGGAAGTGGGCTTGCCTGATCGCCAGATGGGCAACTCTGAAGTAGGCCATGTCAACCTGGGTGCGGGCCGCATCGTGTATCAGGATTTGACGCGCCTGGATGTTGAAATTAAAGAACGCGCTTTCTTCTCCAACCCGGTCCTGACACGCGCGGTGGATACCGCCGTGGCTTCTGGCAACGCCGTGCACATCATGGGCCTGCTCTCCGCAGGCGGCGTACACAGCCACGAAGACCATATCCTGGCGATGGTGGAACTTGCAGCGGAACGCGGCGCGGAAAAAATCTATCTGCACGCCTTCCTGGATGGTCGCGATACTCCGCCACGCAGCGCCGAATCCAGCCTGAAACGTTTTGAAGAGACCTTCGCCGCACTGGGCAAAGGCCGCATCGCGACAATTATTGGCCGTTATTACGCTATGGACCGCGACAACCGTTGGGACCGCGTAGAACTGGCTTACGATCTGTTGACCCAGGCGCGCGGTGAGTATCAGGCCGATAGCGCCGTTGCCGGTCTGGAAGCCGCTTACGCGCGCGGTGAAAACGATGAATTCGTTAAACCGACCGTGATCCGCGCCGAAAGCCAACCGGAAGCGGCAATGGAAGACGGTGACGCACTGATTTTCATGAACTTCCGTGCAGACCGTGCCCGTCAAATCACCCGTGCATTTGTGAACGCCGATTTCGACGGCTTCGCTCGCAAGAAAGTCGTGAAGTTCTCTAACTTCGTGATGCTGACCGAATACGCCGCCAATATCGACACCGCCTGCGCTTACCCGCCAAGCTCCCTGGTCAATACCTTCGGTGAATGGATGGCGAAAAACGACAAAACCCAGCTGCGTATTTCCGAAACCGAGAAATACGCGCATGTAACGTTCTTCTTCAACGGCGGCGTGGAAGAGTCTTTCGCAGGGGAAGAACGTATCCTGATCAATTCTCCGAAAGTAGCGACCTATGACCTGCAGCCAGAAATGAGCTCTGCAGAATTAACTGAAAAATTGATCGCTGCGATCCACAGCGGCAAATACGACGCCATCATCTGTAACTACCCGAACGGGGATATGGTCGGTCATACCGGCGTGTTTGACGCGGCGGTAAAAGCGGTGGAAGCGCTGGACGCATGCATCGCGCAAGTGACTGAAGCCGTTGAGTCTGTTGGCGGCCAGCTGCTGATTACCGCTGACCACGGCAATGCTGAACAGATGCGCGATCCGTCTACGGGCCAGGCGCATACCGCGCACACCAACCTTCCGGTGCCGTTGATTTATGTCGGTGAAAAGCAAGTGAAAGCGGTAGAAGGCGGCAAATTGTCTGATATCGCACCGACAATGCTGGCGCTGATGGGCATGGAAATCCCGCAAGAGATGACTGGTAAGCCGCTGTTCATCGTGGAATAATCCCTCCCCATGAGGGGAAAGGCGAACTTATCATCACGGGGCATGAAACCGCAGCGGTTTTCTTTAATGCCCCTGTTATACGCCAGCGTGTTCAGCGCTGGCGTATTGTTATATCCGTTTTCCGCCACGGCGGATGAACGCGATCAGCTTAAATCTATTCAACAAGATATCGCCGCCAAAGAGCGTGCGGTACGCCAGCAACAACAGCAACGCGCTTCCCTTCTCGCCCAGCTTAAAGCTCAGGAACAGGCCATTGCCGCCGCAACCCGCGCGCTACGTGAAACGGAAAACAGCCTGGCGCAGCTTAATCGCCAGATCAGCGCGATGAACGCCTCTATCGCAAAACTGGAAAAACAGAAAGCCTCGCAGGAGCGCAACCTTGCCGCCCAGCTTGATGCCTCGTTTCGCCAGGGCGAGCATAGCGGTATCCAGCTCATACTGAGCGGCGAAGAGAGCCAGCGCGGCCAGCGGTTACAGGCCTATTTTGGTTACCTGAACCAGGCGCGCCAGGAAACTATCGCCCAGTTGCGCCAGACCCGCGAAGAGGTCGCCTCGCAGAAGGCTGAGCTCGAAGAGAAGCAGAGCGAACAGCAAACGCTGCTGTATGAACAGCAGGCGCAGCAGGCGAAGCTGGAACAGGCGCGTAACGAACGTCAGAAAACGATTAGCGGCCTGGAATCTTCTATCCAGAAAGGCCAAAGCCAACTGAGCGAAATGCGCCAGAACGAATCGCGTCTGCGTAACAGTATTGCCCGGGCGGAAGCGGCGGCGAAAGCGCGAGCCGAACGGGAAGCCCGTGAAGCAGAGCAGGTACGCAATAAGCAGCAGGAAGCCAGCCGCAAAGGCACCACTTACAAACCGACGGAAAGCGAACAATCGCTGATGTCGCGGACCGGCGGGCTGGGCTCGCCGCGCGGTCAGGCGTACTGGCCGGTGCGCGGCAGTTTACTGCATCGTTATGGCGAACAGCTGCAAGGTGAACTACGTTGGAAGGGGATTGTGATTGGCGCGTCGGAAGGCACGGAAGTTAAAGCCATTGCCGATGGACGGGTCATTCTCGCCGACTGGCTTCAGGGCTACGGTCTTGTGGTCGTGGTTGAACATGGTAAAGGCGATATGAGCCTGTACGGTTACAACCAAAGCGCCATTGTTAGCGTCGGCACCCAGGTTCGCGCAGGTCAGCCCATCGCGCTGGTAGGCAACAGCGGCGGTCAGGGCCGGCCATCACTTTATTTCGAAATTCGTCGGCAGGGACAAGCCGTTAACCCACAGCCGTGGTTGGGAAGATAAGTTTTGCTTCAATTTCGACAAGTCATGTTTTCACTCGCCGCTCTTGTAGCGGCTATCACCCCGGCGACAGCGGGTAATCTGGCGATAGTCATTGATGATTTTGGGTATCGCCCCCAGACAGAAAATCAGATTCTTGCTTTGCCGCCTACCATTTCCGTCGCCGTCCTGCCGAATGCGCCCCATGCCCGGGACATGGCGATCAAAGCCCACAACAGCGGTCATGAAGTGTTGATTCACCTGCCGATGGCGCCGCTCAGCAAACAGCCGCTGGAAAAAGACACGCTGCGCCCGGAGATGAGCAGCGAAGAGATTGAGCGGATTATTCGCGACGCGGTAAGCAAAGTACCGAATGCGGTCGGGCTGAACAACCATATGGGCAGCGCGATGACCTCCAGCCTGTTTGGCATGCAGAAGGTGATGCAGGCGCTGGAACGATACGATCTTTACTTCCTGGACAGCATGACCATCGGCAACAGTCAGGCAATGCGCGCAGCGTCAGGAACCGGTGTGAAGGTCATCAAACGTAAAGTCTTCCTGGATGACACGCAAAACGAAGCCGATATTCGCCGTCAGTTTAATCGTGCCGTCGAACTTGCGCGTCGCAACGGCTCGGCAATTGCCATTGGCCACCCTCACCCTTCGACGGTGCGCGTCCTGCAGCAGATGCTTTATAACTTGCCTGCGGACATTACGTTGGTTCGCCCGAGCAACCTGCTCAATGAACCCCAGGTGGATACGTCCAGACCAAACCTCACACCACCGAAAAAACGGTACGCCTGACGCGCCGCGTAATCCTTTCCGCGGGGTGAAATTATGCAAACCGAAACAGCCGTTAGAGCCGGTTTACGCCAGCCGCTTCTTCAGCGTGCTCGGTGAAAGCATCACCCAAAGCGCGCTGGTGCAGTATATGAAGCTGCAGTGGCAGGGCTGGCAATAATCAGTCTTTAATATCCAGCGTTAAATGGGCCAGACGGCGCGGCGTCAGTGATTTATCGCGCCACTGGCTCAAACGGAAAGCCCACAACAGCACCTGATAACCCAACTTAACGCTGCAGATATTGCGCACCATCCGTTTGAACATACCCGACACGAATACTTCAGCAATCATGCGCTGGCGGATTTTTTCGTCCGGCTCTTTACGTATGCAATGACAAACGCATAGCGCTTCGTAAATCACCTGTTGTTTGAACTCCGGATAAATGGGGATGCGTCCAGCGTAGTCGTGATTCATCTTATCCAACAGACGGGTAATTTTGATGTAGTGGCGTTGATACGCGAGGTTTTTCAGTCCGGTACGCGGCTGACGGCTGACGGATGCGCCGTGCAGGAAGTATTTATACAGTGGAACTTCCGTGTAGCGTGCGCGTTTCGCATTAAACATAAACTCCGTCGTCCAGATAATATCCTGGTGGTGCAGGCCGGACAGGAAGGTCAATCCTGCATCGCGGATGGTTTGATGGCGGTAAACGCCCATCCAGACAACGTGTCGCCAACGACGACTGGCTAACGCTTTGCGTAACCAGTCTGGTCCGGTCATCACGCCGGTAGTACGAATACGATCGGTAGGAATAGACGGCCAGGTTTTTCCCGTCTCGGCAATACACCAGTCGGCGTTGCACTGCGCAACATCCAGATTGTCCTGCAGCGCCATAGTCATCAGCGTTTCATACATTTCCGGATAGGCAATATCATCGCCGTCAACGTACGCAATGTACTCGCCCCTGGCCACTTTCATGCCGGTATTGCGCGCTGCGGATACCCCACCATTGCGCTGGTGCAGCAGGTGTACGTGCGGGTAACGATCCACATAAGACTGAGCCAGCTCCGCAGAGTTATCCGTAGAGCCATCGTTGACAATGATGATCTCGAGATTCTTCCAGGTTTGCGCAATCAGCGAATCCATACACGCAATGAACGGTTCACCCGTGTTGTAAAGCGGCATAATGACGCTCAGGAGACCGGGGGTATAGGTCATATCAAATCCTGCCAGACAGTAGAGTTATCGGCACTTTTTAGCATACTAAGCGGTAGATTTTCAGAAAAAAATATTAATTCTTTAGCGGAAAATGCGCCGGGTAGAAGGGTGCAAGCAAGCAAAAAAATCCCCGGATGGTAATGCTAATAAACATCCGGGGACAACACATAGAATCCACTTATAGATGGGGTTAATCCCAGCTCAGGATCACTTTCCCTGACTGGCCTGAACGCATCGCGTCCAAAGCCCTGCTGGAATTCATCAATGGAGAATCGATGGGTGATGATTGGCGACAAATCCAGACCAGACTGAATCAGTGCAGCCATCTTGTACCAGGTTTCGAACATTTCACGGCCATAGATGCCTTTAATGAACAGCCCCTTAAAGATAACTTTGTTCCAGTCGATGGACATGTCTGACGGCGGAATACCCAACATGGCGATGCGTCCGCCGTGGTTCATGGTGTCCAGCATGGTGCGGAACGCTGGCGGTGCGCCGGACATTTCCAGACCCACGTCAAACCCTTCGGTCATTCCCAGTTCGTTCATCACGTCGTGCAGGCTTTCTTTGGAAACGTCGACTGCGCGAGTTACGCCCATCTTGCGCGCCAGCCCGAGACGGTACTCGTTAACGTCGGTAATAACGACATTGCGTGCGCCGACGTGTTTGGCCACAGCGGCCGCCATGATACCGATCGGGCCCGCGCCGGAAACCAGCACATCTTCACCAACCAGATCGAATGACAGCGCGGTGTGCACTGCGTTACCAAACGGGTCGAAAATAGACGCTAAATCATCAGAAATATTGTCCGGGATTTTGAATGCGTTAAAGGCAGGCAGTACCAGGTATTCTGCAAAACATCCCTGACGATTTACGCCCACGCCGATAGTATTGCGGCACAGATGAGTACGGCCGCCACGGCAGTTGCGGCAATGACCGCAGGTAATATGGCCTTCACCGGAAACGCGATCGCCAATTTTAAAGCCTTTAACTTCCTGACCGATGCCGATCACTTCGCCCACGTATTCGTGGCCGACGATCATCGGTACCGGGATAGTCTTTTGTGACCATTCATCCCAGTTATAAATATGGACATCGGTACCACAGATCGCCGTCTTGCGAATTTTAATCAACAGATCGTTATGTCCCACTTCCGGCTCAGGGGCATCTACCATCCAGATGCCTTCTTCTGCTTTCAGTTTCGATAATGCTTTCATGTTTTATCCTCAGGCAATTACGCCTAACTGTTTACCGATACGAATAAAGGCTTCAATTGCACGTTCGATTTGTTCGGTGCTATGCGCCGCAGACATTTGAGTACGGATACGCGCCTGGCCTTTTGGCACCACCGGGTAGAAGAAACCGGTAACGTAAATCCCTTCTTTCTGCAGTTCACGGGCAAAATTCTGTGCCACAACGGCATCGCCCAGCATGACCGGGATGATGGCGTGATCTGCGCCCGCCAGGGTGAAACCCGCGGCGGTCATTTTTTCACGGAACAGGCGTGCGTTGGCCCACAGCTTGTCGCGCAACGCGTCGCCGTCTGCCAGCATTTCCAGCACTTTGATGGAGGCAGAGACGATTGCCGGTGCCAGTGAGTTGGAGAACAAATAAGGACGTGAACGCTGGCGCAGCCACTCGACCACTTCCTTACGTGCGGCGGTGTAGCCGCCGGAAGCGCCGCCCAGGGCTTTGCCCAGCGTACCGGTGATAATGTCGACACGCCCCATCACCTCACAGTATTCATGGGTGCCGCGACCCTGTGCGCCGACAAATCCCACCGCATGGGAATCATCAACCATCACCAGCGCATTGTATTTATCCGCCAGATCGCACACGCCTTTCAGGTTGGCGATGACGCCGTCCATAGAGAACACGCCGTCAGTGGCGATCAGCACATGGCGAGCGCCCGCTTCACGCGCTTCTTTGAGACGCGCTTCCAGCTCCTGCATATCGTTATTGGCATAACGGAAACGCTTTGCTTTACACAGGCGAACGCCATCAATAATTGAGGCATGGTTCAGCGCATCGGAAATAATTGCGTCTTCCGCGCCCAGCAGCGTTTCAAAAAGCCCGCCATTGGCATCGAAACAAGAAGAATAGAGAATTGCGTCTTCCATGCCGAGGAACTCAGCCAGCTTCTGTTCCAGCTGTTTATGCGTATCCTGCGTGCCACAGATGAAACGCACCGAGGCCATCCCAAAACCGTGGCTGTCCATGCCCTGTTTGGCGGCGGCAATCAGTTCAGGATGATTGGCGAGACCCAGGTAGTTATTCGCGCAGAAGTTGATAACGTGGCTTCCGTCCGCGACGGTGATATCAGCTTGCTGGGCAGAAGTAATAATACGCTCTTCTTTATACAACCCTTCCGCACGTGCGGTCTCAAGGTCGTTATTCAACTGTTGGTAAAAATCCGCTCGCATTGCAATTCTCCAGACTGAGCATGTTTCGGCACATATTAACCCAAGCTCACAAGCTTATACGAGATGAAGTATCAGCGTTTCGATGCAAAGCACAAATTTACTCCAGGACATGCGATGCCTTGCGCAGAAACGTGTTTTCACGCGCTGTTAACCACTGAATATATGGGGTTAATGTGGTTCAGAATTGCTGCGTAACCTCTTGCGTACCCACATCATTTTCCATACCCACCACATCAGGTATGACGCACACTAATCGGGAGCAGAGCGGACGATCAGGAATGCTCTCATTTTGTGTCGTATCAGATACGTTGTTCTGATAAATAATTTGCGTTTTAAAAGGTTAAAGCAGACTGGGGCGACCGGGAACGGTGTCTGAACCAGAAGTGAAATTTTAAAGTTGCGCAGTACGTTAAAAATGCCGTGAAGAATAAAAAGGGCAAGTCGTCATAAAAACATTAACGATGAAAGAATTGTACTGGCCGACCTGGAAAACAAAGGCATTTATACAGCCCGAAATCTGGCGCTGAGCATTCATTGCGGGAAAGGGATATTATGTCTTAATGCTTCCGGTGGTGATGACGTGTCCGGCATCACCACCGGAAGCATTAGCACGCCGGTGGTGTTCTGTTAAGCCAGGCTTATCGTTGAGCCTCATCATACGTTGAAAATAAACGGCTATTTTCGTCTGATAAAAATCCGTAACGCCTGAAGCTTTGACTGGAACATGCTATTAGGGAAGCAACGAAACAGATCGAACCACTTTCCACGCCCTAAATAATTAAGCCTGAACAACGCCGGTTGCTTGTAGTAGCACATCACAAATATGCCCTGATCGTCATCGACAATATTATTGTTTAACGTTAACTTTTGGCTTTCAGTTACCAGCGGATAAAACTCTCGCCATTTTTCAGGTGTTCCCACAATAGCGCCGCCAATAATATAGACGTGATTACCGATCATAAAATCAAACGCCTGTTGCAGGGAGGAGACATTGAGCCCTTTCTGAATAGTAAAGAAATGCATCTTGTCTTTATCGAAAGGATGATCCCAGCATTTAATATTGCGCGTAACGGCTGGGGTACGACAATATCCAAAATCAATCCATGCCACTCTTGCCGTATTAACCAGGCCGGCATCGATAGCTTTATTAACGAAATAAGTTTTAAGGTTGCAAACTAATACATAGTCCGGCGACCAGTATTCGGGGTTTTTTAATTGATGTTCAGCTAACTTCTTTTTAAAATTAACATCTTGCTGAATTTTCTCAATGCGACTACGAATGTGTTTAAACTTCTTTTTAATATCAAGCGTAATCACCGTGGTCGGTTTTCCCTCACGAATCTTTTCGATCCGTTCTTTCAGATCGGGCGAGGTGAAAACAACCATATTATTTTCTAACGCAGCAAGACGCTTAAAGTAATCAAAATAAACGTCCGAAGAGCGCGCCAGTTTTTCCCGAAAACCCTTATTAGCCGTCCACTCCCCTCTACCAATATCAAAATATGCTGTTACAATGGTGGTAGATGATTTCATAAATTAACAGAGCCGTTTATTTAAAAGAAATATTATATCAAGGTTTACGTCTGTTGTACATAAAGTATGCTTGACAATACTCTTGCTATTTAAGCTGGCATTTAAAATATAAGAAATATAAACGCCCGACATAAACAATAGTGAGGCGTAAACGGTATTTAAACCATTCGCAATGGCGCCGTTCGCCGCGATGTAAATGGCTGAAGGGATGCTAATGTGATGGTATGATTACAGACATTCGTGTCTGAGATTGTCTCTGACTCCATAATTCGAAGGTTACAGTTATGATCATCGTTACTGGCGGCGCGGGTTTTATCGGCAGCAACATCGTTAAGGCCCTGAATGATAAAGGCATCACCGATATTCTGGTGGTGGACAACCTGAAGGATGGCACCAAGTTCGCAAACCTGGTGGATCTGGATATCGCTGATTATATGGATAAGGAAGATTTCCTGATCCAGATAATGGCGGGAGAAGAGTTCGGGGATATCGAGGCGATTTTCCATGAAGGCGCCTGCTCTTCCACCACCGAGTGGGATGGCAAGTATATGATGGATAACAACTATCAATACTCAAAAGAGCTGCTGCATTACTGCCTGGAGCGTGAAATTCCTTTCCTGTACGCCTCTTCCGCAGCCACCTACGGCGGTCGCACCTCGGATTTCAAAGAATCACGCGAATTTGAGAAGCCGCTGAACGTCTATGGCTACTCCAAGTTTTTGTTTGATGAGTATGTGCGTCAAATCCTGCCAGAAGCGAACTCACAAATTGTCGGGTTCCGTTATTTCAACGTCTATGGTCCGCGTGAAAACCACAAAGGCAGCATGGCAAGCGTCGCTTTCCATCTCAATACGCAATTGAATAACGGTGAAAAACCCAAGCTCTTTGAAGGCAGCGAGAATTTCAAACGCGATTTCGTGTATGTGGGCGATGTCGCCGCGGTGAACCTGTGGTTCATGGAGCACGGCGTATCCGGCATTTTTAACCTGGGTACGGGCCGTGCAGAGTCCTTCCAGGCCGTTGCCGATGCGACCCTGGCCTGGCATAAACAAGGCGAGATTGAATACATTCCGTTCCCGGAAAAACTCAAAGGCCGCTACCAGGCATTCACTCAGGCCGATCTCACTAACCTGCGTGCCGCTGGCTACGATAAGCCGTTCAAAACCGTTGCCGAAGGCGTAACAGAATATATGGCCTGGCTGAACCGCGACGCGTAAGAACTCCGCATGAAAATACTGGTGATTGGCCCGTCATGGGTGGGCGACATGATGATGTCGCAAAGTCTTTATCGCACGCTCAAGGCGCGCTATCCCCAGGCAGTCATCGACGTGATGGCGCCCGCGTGGTGCCGTCCGTTGCTGTCTCGTATGCCCGAAGTCAACGAAGCGATCCCGATGCCGCTTGGTCACGGTGCGCTGAAGCTGGGCGAACGACGTAAACTGGGCCTTAGCCTGCGTGATAAACGCTATGACCGCGCCTGGGTGCTGCCGAATTCGTTTAAATCCGCTCTTGTGCCTTTTTTCGCGGGTATACCGCATCGCACCGGCTGGCGTGGAGAAATGCGCTACGGGCTGCTTAATGACGTCCGCGTGTTAGATAAACAAGCCTGGCCGTTAATGGTGGAGCGCTATGTGGCGCTGGCGTATGACAAAGGTGTGATGCGTTCAGCGAAAGATCTGCCCCAACCGCTCCTGTGGCCACAACTTCAGGTGAGTGAAGGCGAGAAATCGCATACCTGCCGCGCATTTTCCCTCTCTTCTGAACGTCCGATGATTGGATTTTGTCCGGGTGCGGAATTCGGCCCGGCAAAACGCTGGCCGCATTATCATTATGCAGAGCTGGCAAAACAGCTTATCGACGAAGGCCATCAGATTGTGCTGTTTGGCTCCGCTAAAGATCATGAAGCCGGAAATGAAATACTGGCGGCGCTCAATACGGAACAACAGGCATGGTGCCGGAATCTGGCAGGCGAAACGCAGCTGGAACAGGCC
Source organism: Atlantibacter hermannii (assembly GCA_900635495.1). Lineage (NCBI taxonomy): Bacteria > Pseudomonadati > Pseudomonadota > Gammaproteobacteria > Enterobacterales > Enterobacteriaceae > Atlantibacter > Atlantibacter hermannii. Next base: position 4,420,144 of record LR134136.1, read on the forward strand.
GTTATCCTGCTTGCCGCGTGTAAAGCGGTGGTCACTAACGACTCGGGTCTGATGCACGTCGCCGCGGCATTAAACCGACCTCTGGTGGCGTTGTATGGCCCCAGCAGCCCGGACTTTACCCCGCCCCTGTCCCACAAAGCCCGCGTGATCCGCCTGATTACCGGTTATCACAAGGTGCGTAAAGGCGATGCGGCTGAAGGTTATCATCAGAGCCTGATCGACATCACGCCGCAACAGGTGCTTGATGAGCTCAATGCCCTGTTATTGCAAGAGGAAGCCTGACGGATGCGGGTTTTGATCGTCAAAACATCGTCTATGGGCGATGTGTTGCATACCCTGCCTGCGTTAACAGACGCGCAGCTAAACATTCCCGGCATTCGTTTTGACTGGGTGGTGGAGGAAGGTTTCGCGCAGATACCTTCCTGGCACCCGGCGGTTGATCGCGTCATTCCTGTGGCCATCCGTCGTTGGCGGAAAGCCTGGTTTTCCGCGCCGATTAAAGCCGAGCGTCATGCTTTTCGCGAGGCGGTCAGGGCCAGAGAATATGACGCGGTAATTGACGCTCAGGGCTTAGTAAAAAGCGCTGCGCTGGTAACACGCCTGGCGCACGGCATAAAGCACGGTATGGACTGGCAAACCGCGCGCGAACCGCTGGCCAGCCTGTTTTACCAGCGTCGTCACATTATCGCCAGGCAACAGCACGCGGTTGAACGTACCCGCGAACTGTTCGCCCTAAGTCTTGGCTACAGCAAGCCGACCACCCAGGGTGATTACGCCATCGCCCGTCATTTCCTGAACAATCTTAATGCTAACCCGGTTCCGTATGCAGTATTTTTGCATGCCACGACCCGTGATGATAAGCACTGGCCGGAAGCGAACTGGCGTGAGCTGATCACCTTACTGAGTCAGACGGGATTGCGTATTAAGTTGCCGTGGGGTGCGCCGCATGAGCAGGAACGGGCGAAGAGGCTGGCAGAAGGTTTTGATTATGTGGATGTTTTGCCGCGAATGAGTCTTGAAGAGATTGCCCGCGTACTTGCAGGCGCTCAATTCGTGGTTTCGGTTGATACCGGCCTGAGTCATCTTACCGCTGCGCTCGACCGGCCTAATATTACGTTGTACGGCCCAACGGATCCGGGGCTTATTGGTGGGTATGGGAAGAACCAGGTAGAATGCCGCTCTGTAAGTAAGGACCTTGCAGATTTGTCCGCTTCTACTGTTTTTGAGCAGTTAAATGTTGAAATTATAAATACTCATAAGTAGACACCGGAGAAAAGATGGGCCTGACATTGTTTTTTTCCAATGAGAAAAAAAACTGGACGCCAAACTGGAACAGAGCACTGGTGTTCTTGTTTATCGTGACTTATTTTTTAAATGATATAACACGCTATAAGCATTTACTGGTTATTTTGATGACCGTAACCACGCTGGTATATGTGTGTAAACAGCCACGGCACTATCTTCCCATTTTCAAAAACTTTCTCTTTGCGAGCATTGTTTTTCTGGCGGTGGCCGTTTTTATCTCGTTGATTCATACGCCCGATCTGAAGGCGAGCCTCAAAGAAGTCACCCGCTCAGTCGTTGAAAATGTCCTGATATGCACGCTCACCATTCCGGTGTTGTTAAGAAATGAAAGCAAACAATTTATTTGCCGGCTGGTATTTATCTCATTTCTTACCGCATTAAGTTTACGTTGCCTGTCAGAGCTGGTTTTGTATTACCAGGACTATCAGCAGGGCATTATGCCTTTCACAAATTACAACCACCGCGGTATTTCAGACGCTATGGTTTTTCTTTTCCCGGCGCTGCTGAATTTGTGGTTCATGAAAGAGCACAAATACCGTATTGCATTCGTCGTGTTGAGCGCGATCTATATCTTCCTGATCCTGGGTACGCTTTCACGCGGCGCATGGCTTTCTGTTCTGGTGGTCGGTCTGGTGTGGACTCTGATCTACAAACAGTGGAAATTACTCATAACGGGCGTCATCATCGGCGCAATCGCGTTGATGGCGATATTCACGCACAAAGATACCTCCGCTAATCTCACCACCAAACTCCAGCAAACTGACAGCTCTTACCGTTATACCAACGGCACCCAGGGCAGCGCTTTTGACCTGATTCTTGAAAATCCGGTAAAAGGCTATGGCTTTGGTAACGTTGCTTATAAAGATGTGTATAACAAGCGCGTGGTAGATTATCCGAACTGGACTTTCCGCGAATCGATAGGCCCGCATAACCTTGCGCTGTTTGTCTGGTTCGGCGCTGGCATATTAGGGCTCGCTGGCCTGCTAATGGTGTATGCCGCTATCGCAAAAGAGTGCGCATCGAGTGCGTTTAAAGAGAACTACGCCTCTCCTTATAATGCGCACATGTTGATCCTGCTTTCGTTTGTCGGCTACTTTATTGTTCGCGGCAATGTCGAGCAAATTGAGCTCGATTTATTAGGCATTTACGCCGGCTTCCTGATTGCGATGCGCAATAAGTCATAGCGCTAAAGCAATAAAAAAGGCTACCTCGCGTAGCCTTTTTTACTAATCAAACCAGCGGTGGAGGACTTCTTCAAATCTTTGGGTAACGCCTGTCCAGCTATAATGCGTATGAACATATTGCTGGCCTCGCCTGGCGACCTCATCCCGCGTCGCATTGTCCAAAACGGTTTCAATATCTTCTGCGATAGAGTCCGCCGTCATGGGCTCACGCAAGTGATAACCCGTCCCGTTTTCTTTAACGAACTCAACCATTCCTCCTCGCGTGCTCACCAGAACCGGCTTTGCGGCGCCCATCGCTTCGATGGCAACCATACAGAACGGCTCCTGAAACTGAGAAGGAATAACCACCAGATCAGCGAGTGGATACCAGGTATGCATTTTATCGGGCGGAATGCTTCCCATCAGTTTGCAGCGATCTCCCAGACGCGCCGCGATTTCCCTTACCTCACGCTGATAAGCGCCGTTGTCGCTTTTGCTTTCTTCGTTATAGTCGCCAATCACCACGAACCTGAGATCCTGATGCGTTTGGCTCAGCTTCTCAAAAGCGTGCATAAGGGGTAGAACGCCTTTATCCGGCACAATGCGTCCCGCATACAAAATCACTTTTTCATGGGGAGAGATGGCCAAATCGGCTTTGGTGACCGCCTGATAGGCTGACTGATAGGTATCCAAATCAATCCCATTAGGAACGATTTCAATGTCGGCATCCGGCAAAAACCCGCGATAATAATTTTGTAAAAACTGGCTGGGCACAATCATTTTTACATTCTGCTCAAGCCCTTTTGGCTCAAAAGCATTATGCATATGAATAGCCACTTTTAATTCCGGCGCATACTGGCGGATTTGACGGTACAGTTTCATGCTGTTGTGCACAACAATGACGCTGTTATCCGTGACTGGGAAATCTTTGGCAATCTTCAGGATACGTTTCGAATAAGGGGACGGATCCAGTCGCGTCCATTTCTGGAATATCCGCTTATAGATCCGGCTAAATCCTATCCGATAAATACTACAGCGATCATTAACCTGCGTAAAATCCGTATACCCCTCGTTTTTGATACATACGATGCGGTTAGGAATTGACGTTCGCTGTGCAACCTGGTACATCCAGGTTTCGACTGCAGCAGCACCGCGCGGAGGTATTGAATAAATAGGTGTAACAGTAAATATGATTTTATCAACCATATAAGATCAACCTTTCATAAGATTATATTTAATTGCGGAAACAATGCCGCTAATTATTTTATTTTGATAAAGCAAATGCTTGTATTTTTCACGGTATTCGTGCTTACGCGTGGCTGCCTGGTAAGGTATATTTTTCCAGGGTGATAACCGATAAACGCTGCGGAAATATTCCGCAGAGGGGTAAATTGCCCAGTCATGCCACGGCTTCGTCACACCCGTATAATGAATAAATACCGTATTATCATTAATGAAAGACTTATAATATTCTTTATCTTTATATTCGAACTCAGACTTCAAAGAATAGATTGCATTATATTCTCTCGGCAGAATTCTTGCGTGATGTAAGAACATAATGTTCAAAATATCCTGATCGGGATATTTTATATTGCGTACAACATTCTCATCCGCTAGCAGTTCAAAAAATCGCTCAGTCAGGTTCGACTGTAACCAGGCACGGAGATTAATATACATCACCCCGGAATTGAAATAATTCCCCTGGAACGCAGGATTGTTAAGACGCGCCGCGCTTTTACTTTGCATGGCGTCCACATCCACCACAACCGCGCCATATTCATGATCTTCAAACCTGAGGGCGGCCAGCGCCTGCAAAGAGCCTTTACAGGTAATGTCTGCATCAAGATACAGAAGACTGTCGAGTCTCTCTGAAAAGTAATCAAATGAGAGCAGACGATAATAAATAGAAACCGGCCAAATGTTGGTTTTAGGTAACGCGGATAACGGCTGGGCATCTATGTAGTAGATTTTGATGACAGTTTTATACTGCTCAGCCAGCTGCGTTAACAGCGCAATATACTCATCATCCAGATAGTCAGCAATAATATGGAAGGTAAATTCCATATCGTACTGCTTATTATTTTCAAGTATGGAGGCTATCGAAATAGCCGCACCAACCTGATAATTTTTATCGATACCCCAGGAGATATTAAACGTATCGCGATCGGCAAGCTTAACGTTGCGACTGTCCAGTACGATGATATCTTTAAACTGAGTTAATTGTTTAAAATCCAATGTCGATTACCTTTCACCATCACTAACTTTAACGTATTTATTTAGCTTGCAAATGCGCACTCGTTATTTGTTAACAAAATGCACATGCCGCGTTTTATCAATGGGTAATTTTTAATCTGTAATAATTGATGTAGTTTAAAAAGCCCTGCAGATAACGCTTTTGTTTATATTTATGTTTGGCGCTATAACGGTACTGATTACTGTTCCCGGGCTTCAGGAGATCGACGTTTCGCCAGGGCGACCGTGCTTTGGCCTCCAGAAAACTCTGTGAAACCGGATAAGCAGCCCATTCATGCCAGGGCTTTGTCGGGCCCACGTAATGAATAAATACGGTCTCGTCGTTAACCGGGTTTATCACGTCATCTTTCAATTCGTAATTGATACTAAACCGGGTATTAAACTTGCCGTCGATAAAATTCACTTTTCCGGCCAGCAACACATTCAGTACATCCTGATCGAGATGGGTGATCTTCTCAACCCATTCCGGTACCCGCAGCATATCGATCGCTTTTGCGGAGATATCGTTTTGGTTCCATTCATTGATATTAATGAGCAGGAACCCGGCATTGAAATAGCCGGAAACCAGTTGCGGCGTGGTCAGCACGTTCGCCCGGTTAGTCCACCAGTCGAGTCCCCTTTCCGCTACCACGGCGGCAATTTCATGTTCCGCGAATCGGTAATCGACGAGTTCCTGAATACTGCCCTTGCAGGCAATGTCGGCATCCAGGTACAGAAGTTTATCCACTTTATGGAAAAAGTAGTCGGCGATAACAAAACGGAAATAGGTCGCGTATGTCCAGTTTTTAGTGCTGGGAAGCGATTTCAGTTTGGCACAGTCAATGAGATAGATTTTTATACAGGTACGATATTGCGCCGCTAACTCTGAAAAACGGCGATGATCTTCTTCACTGAAGGTGTCAGTAAAAACATGAAATTCAAAACTTACTGTCGGGTTGCTTATTAATATAGAGGCAACAGAAACCCCACATCCGAAGAGGAAATTTTTATCAATACCGAATGCGATATTGAAGCGATTGCCTGACGCCTGTTCGTTGTGATCAAATTCAATAACTGAAAGGATGACATCGTTGTCGCTGAACTGTGACATGTTTAATTATTATCCGGTAGAGATGAATCGAGCGTGACGGTGAATACGGGAGCCGTTGGCTTGCGCTTACAATGATTTGCGCACAGTCCTTTCACGGATTTTATTCGCTTTGCTCGCTGCCTGTTGAATCAGGTCACGCTCCTGGCGAAGTATCGCTTTGAGCGGCAACTCAAAATAAATTTTCATAAAACGCCAGACATCACGCTGCGTGAGCCCAATATTCATTGACGAAAAATACAGGCCAATGAGGTCCTTATCACGCCAGCGACGGGGCACGCGGGCTCGTATCTGAGCACGATGCAGGTCGATAACGGATATTTTTAACATCTCTTCATTGCCCTCAAACGGAAGATGCAGCAGGAAATGGCAAATATAGCAGTCCCGATGATTGATTCCGCTTGCGTGCATTTTACGAACCATCGTTGCAACGCGTTTAATTATCATGCGCTTAACTTTGACGTCAGGCGGGTTGACCGCCCAGTCAGCGCAGTAATCTTCCAGGCTGATAGTAGGCGCCAGTTCTTCGGTAATGATAAAGGAGGTTCGGGTCAGCGGGTTTATCCCTTTTTCACCAAAACCAACGCCATACATGGTATCCACGCCGGACTCACTCAGACGATGAATGGCGTTCCACTCCCGATCCGCGCCCAGAACAGGCATGCGCAATGAAAGCAGGTTTTTAACGATCTCTTTCAGAGACGTGCCGCGATGCCATTTAAGGAAATAGTGTTTACCTGCCAGCTCAAAACGTATTGTGCGGCGGGTTTCAAGTTCTCTGAAGACTTCGCCCTGAAGGCGCTTCACTTCTTCAAACGCGTCTTTACCACGCCACAACGTCGCTAATGGCTCTTTCAGTTCAACCATTAAGGTCACCTGTAATAATGTCCGCCGCTCTGTCGGGCAGACTGTATAAATCCTGCGTATCCGCATAATGACGCGCATTATCCGCCCAGGCGGTACGTAATGAGGGCTGTGTCAGCGCCTTACGTAAGATGTCATTAAGCGCTTCCTGCCGGAAAGGCTCTTCAATTGCCATCCCGCAGTTCGCATTCACAATATGAGGCGCATAACCGCACACAGACGTGGTCAATACCGGTAACCCCGCGGTAATCGCTTCAAGCAATACAATGCCGGCGGCTTCCTGATAGGCGGGGTGCATCAGGATGTCGGCCGCGGCCATTAATTCAGCCACATCGTTACGCCCGGAGAAGAAATGGACATTGCCCCGCACACCAAGTTTTGTGGCCAGTGTTTCGAACTTCCCGGGTTTATCCTGACCGACAATAAACAACTGTGTATTCCGGCGCAGTGCTTCAGGCAATGCGGCGAGCGCGCGAACAGAGCGATCGACACCTTTGCGGGTAAAGTCAGAACCGACCTGCAGCAGAAGATATTGCTGGTCGTTGATACCATTTTTCTGCCGGTAAATGGCCCGACTGCCGGGAATTTGCTGACTGTATTTTCGATCCGGATAGATGCCCGGCGGAAGAATATGAAAGCGCTCGGCCTCAGTATGATAATGCTTCTGGAAATCGGCGATCTGCTTGTCAGTGAGCATTAATAATTGCGTGGCTTTACCCTGCTCGAAAGTGGCGCGCTCAAAGGCGGCGTAGTGGCGGTAGCGCGAAGTCAGGCGGTATAAGAACCCTTTTTCCTGCTCGACTTTCTCTGCATAGCAAACATCAGCGGCATAATACACATTCAGACCCGGCATTTTATTGAAGCCGACCACCCGATCGACCGGGTGCGTCTGTAAATGCGCCTGCACCCACGCGTAATACTCGGCGTTACGCCCATGATTCGTTCGGGATTTGACCGGGACAATAATCACGTTCAGGCCGTCAGGATAAGCGCCTTCCCAGGATTGCGTATAAACGCGAACCTCGTGACCCCGGGCGGCAACGGTCTGCGCAATGCGCATAAAGTCGCGCTGTAAACCGCCAAAGGGAAAGTATTTATACAAACAAAAGGCGACGATCATCAGGCCTTCCCCTCTGTTGAGGCCGCCTGCTGCTCTTGCAGCAAGGTATCAATGGCGGCGATAACGTCGCTTGCCGGGATCACGGAAAGGTACATTTCATTGCGGTCGCGCTGTTCACGCGCAGGCATGGGACGATAGTCTCCCGCCCAGAACTGAATCATGCGCTTTGACCATGGTCGCCAGAAATTGTGATCTGTTGCGCCGAAAAGGCAGATCAACCGGGTATCTACCGCCGCGGCAATGTGCCCAGGCGCAGAATCAACGCCAATGAACAGGTCGGCGTGATCGATTAATGCGCCTAACTCAGGAAACGATAATTTTCCGGCCAGCGCGGTCACGGGTGGGGTTTTGCATCCCCTGACAATCTCATCCACACAGGCGAGGTCCTCCGCGCCAGGACCTGAAGTCAGCACAACGTCATACCCGCGCGCATGCAGGGCATCAATCACCTGTGAAAACTTATCATTATTCCAGCACTTAAATATTTGCCGGGCCGTAGGTTGGATCACCACATAACGTGCCTGCACGCCCGCCTTGTCCAGTTCGGCCCGCACCCGTTCCCAGCTGGAGGGGGCATAGCTCATCGTGGTCCGCGCGACATACGATGTCAGCCCCAGCGGCGCAAGCACGGACAAATTGCTCTCGACAACATTCGCGCCTTCAAGCGGCGCCAGATGCGTAAAGCTATTGCGCCAAAAAGCGCTCTGGCGATGACTAAAATCCTGGGAAAGACGCACCCGGGCATTGAGCATCCGGACAATCAACGCAACCATCCATTGATCCGTCATATTGACAATCAAATCGTATTTATTCGCACGCAACGTTCTGATCAACGACAAAAAATTGACGACCTTCTGTGTCGCTTTCGCTTTTTTATTTTTAATACCGTAAAACGCGTTAATTTCCGGGTTCACGGACAAAATAGGAATCGTATCCTCGTACAGGAGCATATCGATTTCAGCGTCAGGATAATTCTGCTTTAACGTACTAATGACGGGGGTGGTAAGTAACATATCCCCGTGAAAGCGCATCTTTATGATCAGAATTCTTCGAAAGGGCTTTTCCACAAGCGACTCTTTTGTTGTGATTGTCCGGTAAAATACAGGAAAAAAGCACGCTACCGCCCCAGGCTCAACAGCTACCCGAAGACTGATATTGCACTCTCTTTTAGCGGGCTAGTGTACCATTTCTTTCACTTCAATCCGAAACGAATGCTCTGCGCTGAAAAGCAGAGATTTCATATTAATAATCATAGATATGGAACTAAAAATCCGCCTTTGCCGACGTGATTTTCCGTTTACTCTTAGTCGTAAAGGCCGGAAATATTAAAAAATTACGTAAAAATGCAAAAAACTGAGGATTACCTGGTGAAGTTACTGCATAAAAGGCTATTTCGGGTAAAAGCGGGAAAAGTAATGGCAAAGCCCTGGTTAAATACATAAAATCCCCAGCACATTCATAAGCCAGCTATCAAATATGCTTGAATTGCTTTACACCGCCCTTCTTTACCTTATCCAACCGTTAATCTGGATACGGCTTTGGGTGCGTGGTAGTAAGGCTCCGGCCTATCGTAAACGCTGGGGCGAACGCTACGGTTTTTATCGCCGACCTCTCAAACCTGGCGGGATCATGCTGCATTCTGTCTCAGTGGGTGAAACCCTGGCGGCAATTCCTCTTGTTCGCGCATTGCGTCATCGTTATCCGGATCTGCCAATTACGGTCACCACCATGACGCCGACCGGCTCAGAGCGGGTGCAGTCTGCTTTTGGCAGCGATGTTCAACACGTTTACCTTCCTTATGATTTACCCGATGCGCTTGGCCGTTTCCTGAAGCAAGTGGACCCAAAACTGGTGCTGATTATGGAAACCGAGCTCTGGCCAAATCTGATCGCCACGCTGCATAAAAAAGGCATTCCATTAGTCATCGCCAACGCGCGTCTTTCCGCCCGTTCTGCAGCCGGTTATGCAAAGCTTGGGAAATTTGTTAATCGCCTGCTGCGTCGTATTACCTTAATCGCAGCGCAAAACGAAGAAGACGGCGCTCGCTTCGTTTCACTGGGCGCCAGAAATAATCAGGTCATCGTAACCGGCAGCCTGAAATTCGATATTTCCGTCACGCCGCAGCTTGCGGCCAAAGCCGTTACATTGCGTCGTCAGTGGGCGCCGCACCGCCCGGTATGGATAGCCACCAGCACGCATGATGGCGAGGAAAGCATTATCATCGCGGCGCATCAGGCGCTTTTACAGCAATTCCCAAATTTGCTGTTGATTCTGGTACCGCGACATCCGGAACGTTTCCCGGATGCCATTAATTTGACGCGCAATGCCGGGCTCAGCTATACGACGCGTTCGTCGGGGGAAGTTCCTTCCGCCAGCACGCAGGTGGTTATTGGCGATACCATGGGCGAGCTCATGCTGTTGTATGGCATTGCCGATCTCGCCTTTGTTGGCGGTTCGCTGGTTGAACGTGGCGGCCATAACCCACTGGAAGCCGCCGCACACGCTATCCCAGTATTAATGGGACCGCACACCTTTAATTTCAAAGATATCTGTTCCCGCCTGGAACAGGCCAGCGGTCTGATTACGGTCACCGATGCCGCGTCGCTGACAAAAGAAGTTTCGTCTTTACTGACTGATGCCGACTATCGTAATTTCTATGGTCGTCATGCAGTAGAAGTGCTCTATCAAAACCAGGGCGCGCTCCAGCGTCTTCTGCAACTGCTGGAACCTTATCTGCCACCGAAAATGCATTGAGGGTTGTTATGCAAAAACGGGCGATTTATCCCGGGACGTTCGATCCCATCACCAATGGTCATATCGATATCATTACCCGCGCCGCCGGAATGTTCGATCGGCTTATTATCGCCATTGCCGCCAGCCCCACCAAAAAGCCGATGTTTACGCTTGAAGAACGCGTAGCGCTGGCAAAAGAAGCGACGGCGCATCTCACCAATATTGATGTGGTTGGATTCAGCGATTTAATGGCTAACTTTGCCCGGTCACAAAACGCCAATATTCTGGTGCGCGGTCTCCGGGCCGTGGCAGATTTTGAATATGAGATGCAGCTTGCGCACATGAACCGTCATCTCATGCCTGAGCTTGAAAGCGTATTTTTAATGCCTTCGAAAGAGTGGTCGTTTATTTCATCGACGCTGGTGAAAGAAGTGGCGCGCCACCATGGCGACGTGACCCACTTTTTGCCGGAGAAAGTGTGCCAGGCATTGCTGCAGAAATTAGCTGCCGGGCACTAATTACCTATTATTTCTGGCAACGTCGGCACCAGTATGTACGGCGTTGCCCGTGTTTACCGGCCTGAATCGGTGTGCCACAAACCCGACACGGCTCGCCTTCCCTTCCGTATACCTGCAACTGCTGGGCAAAGTATCCCGGCTTTCCGTCGCTTTGTAAAAAATCGCGCAGCGTGGTACCGCCCTGTTCTATAGAACGCAGCAACACGGCCTTGATGGCGGTCGCCAGTAATTCACACTCTTCTTTTGATAAGGACTGCGCGAGCTTATCGGGGTGGATCCCGGCGGCAAACAGGGATTCGCTGGCGTAAATATTACCCACGCCCACAACCAGTTTGTTATCCATCAGCCAGGGCTTGATAGCGACTTTTTTCCGGGCGCAGCGTTGATGTAAGTATTCGCCGTTGAATTCGTCGCTAAGCGGCTCAGGGCCCAGATGGGCTAAAACGTTATGCCCTTCCAGCGAAGCCGTCCAGAGCCATGCGCCAAAACGTCGTGGATCGGTATAGCGCAGCACTTTGCCATTGCTCATCACCAGGTCGACATGGTCGTGCTTTTCGGCAGGCATCTCGTGCGGTAATACACGCAGGCTTCCGGACATGCCGAGATGCACGATGATCCAGCCATCGGGCAGTTCAAGCAGCAAATACTTCGCGCGTCGCTGTACGCTGATAACAGGCTTATCGCTAAGCGCATGGATTTCATCAGATACCGGCCAGCGCAAACGACCGTTGCGCACGATGGCGTGAAGGATGGTTTCGCCAACCAGATGCGGTTCAATACCGCGACGGCTGGTCTCCACCTCAGGTAATTCAGGCATCGCTCCTCCTTTTCCTGGTGACAGAATGCAAAAAACCCGGCATAAGCCGGGTTTTTATACAAATCACTAAAATTATTTAATTTTAGCTTCTTTGTATACAACGTGCTGACGGACAACTGGATCGAACTTTTTCAGTTCCAGTTTTTCCGGCTTAGTACGTTTGTTCTTCGTAGTGGTATAGAAGTGACCAGTACCAGCAGAAGAAACCAGCTTGATTTTCTCACGAATACCTTTAGCCATGATTTATTTCCTCTAAGTACTTAGTACTTTTCGCCACGGGCACGCAGTTCAGACAGAACTGTATCAATGCCTTTTTTATCGATTACACGCATACCTTTAGCAGATACGCGCAGGGTGACAAAACGCTTCTCGCTCTCAACCCAGAAACGGTGAGAGTGCAGGTTCGGCAGGAAACGGCGTTTAGTCGCGTTCAGTGCGTGGGAACGGTTGTTACCGGTCACCGGACGCTTGCCAGTAACTTGGCAGACTCGGGACATGTCTATTCTCCAAAAATCAAATTAGCTCGAGCTTCGTATGGGGTATTGGCGCCTCGTCAGGCTTTACAGCCTGGTTATCGCAAGTTCTAAGGAACCTACAATTGCCAGGCCCAAATGCCAAACCCGAGATTCTCAAAGGTGGCGTAGTATACGCTGTGTAAGCCGGGTGCTCAAGTCCCGAACAGACAAAGATCCCATTGGATCGCCGAAACTTACCTAAATCCAGCCCCGTTCCGCAAACGAAACGTACTCTCCGCGCCCGATAACTAAATGATCAAGGACCCGAATATCCATGAAACCACAGCATTTTATGATGCGTTCGGTAATCGCTTTATCGGCCTGGCTGGGCTCGGAACGACCAGAAGGGTGATTATGCGCAAGGATCACCGCCGCAGCGTTGACTTTGATGGCTTCTCGTACAATTTCACGCGGATGCACTTCAACATGGCTTAACGTGCCGGAAAAGAGCCGACTATGTTTAATTACACGATGCTGATTATCCATAAAGATCACCATAAATACTTCGCGCTCTTCATCCGTTAACTGGCTTTGCAAAAATTCGCGCGTCATGTCCGGGCTGAGCAACGGTTTTTCCTCTTCAATCCATGATTCGGCGTAACGCCGCCCCCAATTCAGCAATCGCGCGCAATTGGGTATAGGTTGCCACACCCCACGCCGCCTATATGACGGAACTCCTCCATCGACGCGGATAACAGCCGTCTGATTGAACCAAAGTGGGTGGTAAGGTGCTCCGCCAATAGCATGACGGATAAGCCCTGCTTACCGGTCCGTAAAAAAATGGCTAACAACTCAATATCGGTTAACGATTTCGCGCCCGAGCGCAAGAGCTTTTCACGCGGGCCGTTCCATGGCTTTTTCTTTATTTTGCTCATCATCCCTCCCAGTCTTACGCAGCGATCATGGCATATTTTTACCCCTTCACGTCGCCCTAATGACGAGGATGCGCGATGCCTCGCAAACTGACGTTTGGTCGATAGTCCGCCATTTTCGGGAATGTGATAAAATAGCCGCTTTCCGATACGGCTACAGGAACATGTCATGATGGGTATCGCCGGTAAAAAAATCGTTCTCGGGGTGAGCGGCGGCATCGCGGCTTACAAAACACCTGAACTGGTGCGACGTCTGCGCGAACGCGGCGCAGACGTCCGGGTGGCAATGACAGAGGCGGCCAAAGCCTTTATTACTCCCCTGAGTTTACAGGCCGTGTCCGGATTCCCGGTTTCTGACAGCCTGCTCGATCCTGCCGCCGAAGCGGCAATGGGCCATATCGAACTCGGTAAATGGGCCGATCTGGTTATCCTGGCACCTGCGACGGCGGATTTAATTGCCCGGGTCGCGGCAGGTATGGCGAATGATTTGGTCACGACGATTTGCCTTGCGACGCCTGCGCCTGTCGCCGTGGTACCGGCGATGAACCAGCAGATGTATCGCAACGCTGCGACTCAACATAATCTCGACGTACTGGCCCAACGTGGCATGATGATTTGGGGCCCGGATAGCGGCAGCCAGGCCTGCGGCGACGTCGGCCCTGGTCGAATGCTCGACCCGTTAGTGCTGGTTGATATGGCGATAAAGCACTTCGCGCCTGTCAACGATCTGCAACATTTGAATATCATGATTACCGCCGGCCCGACCCGCGAACCGCTTGACCCGGTGCGCTACATTACCAATCACAGTTCCGGGAAAATGGGTTTTGCCATTGCCGCCGCTGCGGCTGAACGCGGCGCACATGTCACGCTGGTTAGCGGCCCGGTATCGTTACCAACACCTGCGGGAGTGCACCGCATTGATGTCACGACCGCACTTGAAATGGACGCCGCAGTTCAGGCTCAAGCCCAACATCAGCACATTTTTATTGGCTGCGCTGCCGTGGCTGACTATCGCGCCGCCACGATCGCTGACGAAAAAAATCAAAAAGCAGGGTGACGAGCTTCTTATCAGGATGGTGAAAAATCCGGATATCGTAGCGGGGGTTGCCGCACTGAAAAACCAGCGACCTTTTGTCGTCGGGTTTGCCGCCGAAACAAATAATGTGGAAGAATATGCGCGGCAAAAACGCATCCGTAAAAACCTTGATTTGATTTGCGCCAATGATGTTTCGCAAAGCGGCCAGGGATTTAACAGCGACAGCAATGCCTTGCACCTTTTCTGGCAGGATGGCGAAATCACTTTACCGCTTGAGCGGAAAGCGCTACTTGGCCACCGTTTACTGGACGAGATAGTTACCCGTTATGATGAAAAAAATCGACGTTAAGATCCTTGACCCGCGCGTGGGCAAACAATTCCCTTTGCCGACGTATGCCACTGCCGGCTCCGCAGGATTGGATCTACGCGCCTGCCTCGACGACGCCGTTGAACTGGCTCCGGGTGCAACCACGCTTCTCCCGACCGGCCTGGCAATCCATATTGCCGACCCGTCCCTGGCGGCAGTGATCCTGCCGCGTTCCGGGCTGGGCCATAAGCACGGTGTAGTTTTAGGTAATCTGGTAGGGTTAATTGATTCCGATTATCAGGGTCAATTGATGGTCTCCGTCTGGAACCGTGGTCAGGATAGCTTTACCATCGAGCCGGGCGAACGTATCGCGCAGATGGTTTTTGTTCCTGTCGTTCAGGCAGAATTTAATGTAGTGGAAGATTTTGACGCCACCCTCCGTGGTGAAGGCGGCTTCGGCCATTCCGGGCGTAGTTAATACGCCCTATCGTCACGCGTCCCATTAATAACAATCAACGCCGCAGGCTTTTGCTTGCGGTGAGAATGTGGATGCTCGCCTGACAATTGCGTTTTTTCAGGGGTATTTTGAATCATGGCAGAAAAACAAACCGCGAAACGGAATCGTCGCGAAGAAATACTTCAATCTCTGGCACAAATGCTTGAATCCAGCGATGGGAGTCAGCGCATTACCACAGCAAAACTGGCTGCCTCGGTTGGGGTTTCGGAAGCCGCGTTATATCGCCATTTCCCCAGCAAAACGCGGATGTTCGACAGTCTTATTGAGTTTATTGAAGACAGCCTGATTACGCGGATTAACCTGATCCTGAAAGACGAAAAAGATACCACCGCCCGTCTTCGTCTTATCGTAATGCTGATTCTGGCATTCGGCGAAAAAAACCCAGGGTTGACCCGTATTCTCACGGGCCACGCGTTGATGTTTGAACAGGACCGACTGCAAGGCCGCATTAATCAACTGTTCGAGCGTATCGAAGCGCAGATGAGGCAGGTATTGCGCGAGCGTAAGATGCGTGAAGGCGAAGGTTACGAAAACGATGAGACATTGCTGGCTGGTCAGTTGCTGGCTTTTTGCGAAGGCATGCTATCGCGCTATGTCCGTAGCGAATTCCGCTATAGCCCCACTGCGGATTTTGACGCACGCTGGCCGCTTGTGGCTTCGCAACTTCAGTGAAAAAGGGCCGGTTAACCGGCCCTTTTTTATGACTACCCTTAAATTCCGTACTCTTCGCGATACGCCTGCACCGCCGCCAGATGATCGGCCATCTCGGGGCGCTCTTCCAGATAGGCAATCAGGTCTTTCAGCGTAATGATAGAAATCACCTGGCAACCGTAATCACGCTCCACTTCCTGAATCGCAGAAATATCCGCCCGTCCACGCTCCTGGCGATCGAGAGAAATTAATACGCCCGCCAGCGTTGCGCCATGAGCCTGAATAATTTCCATGGATTCACGGATTGCAGTACCTGCGGTAATCACATCATCAACTAACATGATGCGACCTTCCAGGGGGCTACCCACCAGCGTTCCGCCTTCGCCATGATCTTTGGCTTCTTTACGGTTGAAGCAATACGGCACATCACGGTCATGATGTTCGGCAAGCGCGACGGCGGTGGTAGTGGCAATCGGGATACCTTTATACGCCGGACCAAACAGCAAATCGAAATCAATGCCTGAATCCACCAGCGCCTCAGCATAAAAACGCCCTAACAACGCGAGGTCCCGGCCAGTATTAAACAGCCCTGCATTGAAGAAATAAGGACTTTTACGACCAGACTTCAGCGTAAACTCGCCGAACTTCAGTACCTGCTTGTTGAGCGCAAATTCAATAAACTGGCGTTGATACGGTTTCATGGATTTGCTCCTTCTAAGGCTTTTAAATGATTTGTACAAATAAATGGCATAAAAAAGGCGACTCACTGGTCGCCTGATAATTAATTTTCTAACGCCGCCTTCTGCGACGCGACAATCGATTCGATTCCCCCACGGGCTAACGCCAGCAGTTCGAGAAGCTCTTCATGCGTAAAGGGCTCGCCTTCCGCGGTACCCTGGACTTCAATAATGCGGCCATCTTCAGTCATCACGACATTCATATCGGTTTCAGCGGCGGAGTCTTCCACGTATTCCAGATCGCATACTGCTTCGCCAGCGACAATACCCACAGAGACCGCAGCAACCATGCCTTTCAGCGGATTACTTTTGAGTTTGCCGTTCGCCACCAGGGCATTCAGCGCATCGGCCAGGGCCACACAGGCGCCGGTAATAGATGCTGTACGCGTGCCGCCATCGGCCTGAATCACATCGCAATCCAGCGTGATGGTAAATTCGCCCAGCGCTTTGAGATCGACGGCAGCGCGTAATGAACGGGCAACAAGCCGCTGAATTTCAAGCGTTCTTCCGCCTTGTTTCCCTTTAGCCGCTTCGCGTGCGTTACGGGTATGGGTGGCGCGCGGAAGCATACCGTATTCCGCTGTGATCCATCCTTGTCCCTGGCCTTTCAAAAAGCGCGGCACGCCTTCTTCAATTGAGGCCGTGCAAAGGACTTTAGTGTCGCCAAACTCGACCAGCACGGAACCTTCAGCGTGTTTAGTATAATGACGTGTCAGAGTGACAGGGCGCACCTGATTGGCGCTACGACCAGCTGGACGCATGGGTTTTCTCCGGCTAAGAACGAATGTGGCTGCGCATTATACGGACTTCAGACGCTTATTCCTATCCTGCCAGGCCCTGGGTGGCTATAATCCCTTCATCATTCTCTTCAAACGGGTACATCTATGATCCGCAGCATGACCGCCTACGCCCGGCGTGAAATCAAGGGTGAATGGGGCAGCGCCGCCTGGGAATTGCGCTCCGTTAACCAGCGCTATCTGGAAACTTACATTCGTCTGCCGGAACAGTTCCGTAGCCTTGAACCCGTCGTTCGCGAGCGCATTCGCAATCGTCTGACCCGCGGAAAAATCGAATGCAATCTGCGTTATGAACCCGATTCCAGCGCACAGGGTGAACTGATCCTCAACGAGAAACTGGCTAAACAGCTGGTCGCCGCAGCGAACTGGGTAAAAATGCAAAGCGATGAAGGCGAAATCAACCCGGTTGATATTCTGCGCTGGCCTGGCGTGATGGCCGCTCAGGAACAGGATCTGGACGCGATTGCCGCAGAGATTCTGGCAACCCTGGACGCCACGCTGGATGATTTTATTATCGCCCGTGAAACGGAAGGTCAGGCGTTAAAAGCGCTGATTGAACAACGCCTTGAAGGCGTGAGTACCGAAGTGAAAAACGTGCGCGCGCATATGCCTGAAATTATGCAGTGGCAGCGCGATAAGCTGGTTTCCAAACTCGAAGACGCGCAGGTTCAGCTGGAAAATAACCGACTCGAACAAGAGCTGGTATTGCTGGCGCAGCGCGTTGACGTGGCTGAAGAACTCGATCGTCTGGAAGCGCATGTTAAAGAAACCTACAACATTCTGAAGAAAAAAGAGGCCGTTGGTCGTCGCCTCGACTTCATGATGCAAGAGTTTAACCGCGAGTCGAATACGCTGGCATCCAAATCGATTAATGCGGATGTCACGAACTCCGCCATCGAATTAAAAGTGCTGATCGAACAGATGCGCGAACAGATCCAGAATATCGAGTAAGCTATTAGCAACATTTAGGACGACGCATAAATCACACCAAGCCCGCAATCCAGCGGGCTTTTTTGTTATCATCGGCTATCATAAAGACGCAACAAAGCGCATGATTATGGTGTACACAAAGGTGTACCCAATGAGGTTTGTGTACATTGCTTTGGGTACACCCCCTATTCAAAGTTTGGATATTCGCAAAATGCCAAAACTAACAGACATGCAGATCCGCGCATGGATTAAGAGCGGAGAGCGATTCGAGGGGCGGGCAGACGGTAACGGTTTATACCTACGTTACCGTGAAGCCGACAAAACCCCCACATGGAGATTCCGCTATAAACTCGCAGGGAAGTCCCGCGCCATGCTAATTGGTTCGTATAGCGAGCTATCACTATCAAAGGCCAGAGAATCAGCAAAGGAGCTTTCGGCGCGTGTTGCGCTGGGTTATGACGTTGCCGGGGAGAAACAGGAGCGCAAAACCGAAGCACTGGCGAAGATTGAAGCCGAAAAAAATGCCATGCGCGTTTCAGAGCTTGCCGCTGAATACTTTGAGCGCCAGATCCTGCCACGCTGGAAGCACCCCGATATACTCCGCCGCCGTATCGACAAAGATATAAACCCCTGCATTGGCAGTATGAAGGTTGAGGACGTGAAGCCGCGCCATATCGACGACATGCTGAAAGGGATTGTTGACCGTGGAGCGCCGACCATAGCAACGGACGTACTACGCTGGACGCGTCGCATATTCGACTACGGTATCAAACGGCACGCGCTGGAGATAAACCCCTGTTCTGCGTTTGAGGTTGCCGACGCTGGAGGGAAAGAAGTTGCCCGTGACCGCTGGTTAACACGTGGCGAACTAATCCGACTGTTTCAGGCTATGCGTATGGCTAAGGGATTCAGCCGTCAGAACGAGCTTACCTTCAAGCTACTGCTTACCTTATGCGTGCGTAAGATGGAGTTATGTGCCGCCCGCTGGGATGAGTTCGACTTAGATGGGGCTATCTGGCATTTACCAGAAGAACGCAGCAAAAACGGCGACGCTATAGACATTCCATTAGCACCGCCAGCAGTCGAATGGCTGAGAGAGCTTAAAACGTTCTCATGCAACAGCGCATGGGTACTGCCAGCCAGAAAGATGCAAAACCGCATGATACCCCACATTCAGGAAAGCACCCTGCCCGTTGCGCTGGCGAAGGTTCGCGCTGAAATGCCGGACGTGCCGAACTTCACTATTCACGACTTCCGGCGCACGGCCCGCACCCATTTAGCCGCGCTGGGCGTTGATCCTGTAGTCGCAGAAAGATGCCTTAACCACAAAATTAAAGGCGTGGAGGGTATCTATAACCGCCACCAATACTTTGATGAACGCCGGGCCGCGTTAACACAGTGGGCGGGATTGCTGGTGGCACTGGAGCGCGGCGAAGAGTACAACGTTACACCGCTGAGAAAAGCGAAATAACCAAGATATGTAAAGAATCAACGGACAGATTGAGCCTAGCCCGACGGGGCGAAAAGCGGAAAGCCTTACCGCCTGGCTCAATCACTCTTTAAGGCACAGCGTGAAAGGTGACGCGATGACAAGGAAAAACGATAGCCAAAATGATGTAAATGTATGGAAACGTAACAATATTCCTGCATTAGAATTTTGCACTCTGCCAAGAGCCGCAGATCTGCTCAATTGCCATCTAAATGATTTAATTCATTTTATTCAAATTGGCGCTATTGAAATTTGTTTATCACTTCATGATTTTGAAGCGGCGCTATTTACACTTGGCCCTTGGGAAGAATCAAATGAATGGGAGGAAAAGTTTCCTCCTAAACTGATGACAAAATACACAAACAAATCACCTTTAAGCCTGTTTATGCCGAAAGCTGAATTTGATATGAATCCAGCATCAACCGTTCGAGTTAAGCGGTTTTATCAAAACAAAGACATTCCTGGGTTAAGGAAACCAATTTTATATCTTTCCGGACTTTGGGCATTATCAATAGGTTACCTGCCTTCTTCATTTTTCGGCGCCTTAAAAAATAATGAAGAAATCTCATTCACAGCTTTCAACCTCTCATTTAAAGAAGCAGATGTTCCATTAAGCGCTGATGATTTTGACAGTGATGACTACGTGGTTATGGCTCATCCATTAACAGAACACCTTTACTCATCTGGCTTGCTAAATGAAGCAGAAGTCAAACCGATTGCAACCATCACGGCAAACGATATTTTTGTTACCAGGTGTCAGATTGAAAAAGTATACAACTCTATTGGGAGGGATATACCAAATCTCATAAATGGAGGGGTTAGCCAACCTCAATCACCTGAAACAATGATAGAGAAACCAGTCAGAACAACAGCAAAACAGGCAGAGCTTATTGTCGCCTTACTTAAAGGCATTGGCTTAACCGATGATGATCTAGTCGGCAGCGTTTCACAGCTGAGAGCTAAAGCCAACAATAAAGTTAATGGACTACCATTCCCGGATGATGATAAGCCGCTGATTGAATGGTTGCGGAGAGGAGGAATCAGTCGATAACGGAATTATGATAATTCCGGGGAGTTTTCTGATAACCCCGATACATTACAATCAGTTGTGCCTATCGTATCTCGTAACAACTCAACAAGAATCAAAAAGAGGTTACGAGAAGCATGAACATAGAGACCATCCCCACCAAAGGTTATATACGACGCTTTCGCTTAGCTGAATTGCTGGGCGTTAGCGTATCTACTATCGACCGCAAAGTACGTGACGGCTCACTTCCTCGCCCGGTAAAACTAGGTGAAAAGATCACCGCATTTGACGCGGTAGAGATTCATAACTGGCTGGCAGAACGTCGCGGGAAGGTGGCGTAATGGAAAAGAAAAACCGCCCATTACAGGCGGCTAATTCAGATATTCGCACGTCTGATGTTACGCCACCAGCGCCCACCACACAAGCGCCACGCCGCACACCGAAGAAGCACCGCGCCCGCGTCTACATGCTACGCACTGGCGTAGAGGGATGGACAGAAAACGACATTCTGCGCTACTGCCGTCTTTCATCCGGGCGTAATTATGCGTCTGAACTGGAACGCCAGCTTGATATTCAACTGGAGCGTATCGACGAGAAAAACCCGGATGGTATCGGCGCACACCTGCGCTACCGCTTTTCCTGCCGTAGCGATGTTCTCAAGGTGATCCAGCTTGTGAACCATAACGCCGCCATTAATGAACATCACGGGTTATCTCAGCAGGATATTACCGACATTCTGAACCTCTACCCGGACGCGTTTAACGCCGCCTAACGGAGCCTGACAAATGAAAATCGAAAAAAGCCGATTCAATTCGGAGGCCGCCCCACAATCCTACGTTAGCCAGAAAAAAATTCCTCAAGCAGTCAAAGGGGATATTTCCGTTATCCGGTTTGAGGGCATCAAAGTTCGCATCGTCAATATGGATGGCGATCCGTGGTTTATCGCCAAAGATGTTTGTGAGGCACTGGAAATAGTCGATCACAAAGTCGCATTGAGGCGATTAGATGCCGATGAAAAGGGGGAGTGTTTAACACCCACCCCCGGTGGATTGCAGGTTATGCGTACCGTCTGCGAATCGGGCTTCTACAAACTGATCGCCCGCAGCCGCAAGGCCACCACTGCCGGAACGTTCGCCCATCGTTTCACTAACTGGGTATTCCGCGAGGTTATCCCGTCTATTCGTAAAACTGGCTCCTATGGTGTGCCGTTCGCCTTCCTGAACGACCACAGCAAACGCAAAGCAGCTTACGACAAGAAGGCCAGCAAGCGCGGTAAAGACCTGCAAGCCTGTAAAGGTGAGAAGTCCCGCCTGATCGCCGAAGAAGCGGAGCTATGGCGCAAATATCAGCCTCAATTGCCGGAGGTTCACTAATGCCCGCCGTCCAGATGAAGGGCTTTCCGCTGGCTGGCCTGTTATCAAATGTTATGGCAGAGAACTTAGCCAAACTTAGCCTGAACCTCACAAAACCTGACATCTTTGCACGGGGAATGATGACAAATGATGACATTAGCAACCTGATAAAACCTGACGCCGCAGAGTGTAAGACAATGCCTTACATCCGGGATTATGTCGTATGTACCGCACCGAATTTCGAGACCAGTACGCGCGGCGGAGTTTTCGGAGAAGTACGCGCACGCGAGGAAGGTTTTTCCAACATCACTACGCGAGGGGGAAATCATTCTACTGGCGGGAGTTTTCGGAGAAGTACGCGCGTGCGCGAAGGTGAGTTTTGCGAGTCCATAAAAAAGGGCTTGCCGATTATCGCCAACCCGGTTTATGGTTATAGCACACCAGCAAAATCTGGTGCAGGGATTGGCGTCCCGATAACCTGTATAGTGCCGACACGCACTAAGCGTGTTTTTTTGTCGGCAAAATTCCTGCGCACCCAAATTATGGTGGGCTGGATGAGGCTTCCGAAAGGAAGGCCGGTGTCTATACAGGCCGGTTACGCCAACCTTGTTCAGCTCACCACCAGTCTGAGATTGGCGTCTCTTGGTGGTGAATTCAAAATTCACTGTATAGAGGCTGCCATCATGGCTACTACCCCTACCCAAAATCCTCAATTTATCTGGATTATCGCAGCCGTTCGCCGCGATACGCCGACAATTACCGCCAAAATTCACCATATCGCCGCAGAGACTGAGAAGGAAGCCCGCCGTTCACTGGCGCAGGATCACGTCTGTTTCTTTGCAGGCCGTATCCGTCTGGAGGTGGCAGCATGAGCCGTGAAATCACCTTAGAGCAGGCAGCAGAACGCGCCCACCAGACTGAGATAATTGCCCGTCTTGTTGAAGACTTCCCCCACCGCCTTGCAGATAGCGAAGTATCCGCAATCGCCACTCTGTTAAAGCGCCTTTCCGGTGATGTTGCCGCATGGCTGATTGAAGAATTGGCAGAACGGGAGGGGAAGCGATGAAACAGGGACTAAGCGTTAGTGAAGTAATGTGCAGAATCCAACAGGCGCAGACCGTCCTCACCATGTGGCTTCACACCATGACCACCGACGACGGGGAAGCGCCCGATATGGTGGATGCGGTGCTGACAATCTTAGACGGGCTGGCTGATGCGCTGGCAGTGGAGAGTGACAAATGAGCCAGTTAAAACTGATTGATGCTGCCTGCCAGATTGAACAGGCACAGGCTGTTTTATCCATGTGGCTGGAGAGCACCACCAATAAAACAAATCCCGATTTACCGCGCCTGATTGGTTCCATTCTGACGCTGTTACACGGTGTACCCGAAGTAATGAGCGAGGCCGAAAGCAAGCTAGCTGACTATGTGATGCGTGAATATCGGGAGGGCAAGTCATGAGCTATCACGCAGAGGCAACGCCGCACGGCGTCAATATCATGACCCGCAACGATGCCGGGATGTATGAGCATGTAGCCATTATCACCTATGAGAGCGCTGTAAGCCGTCTGGATGCGGGAGAGTACGACGATACGCCCGATATCGGCTACGCCATTCATTTTGCCGTTGCTGATGGCGGGGCGCGTGGCTGGTTCGACTTTACCGCGCAGCATAACGTCACTATGTGGCGCTGGCTGATTGCTGCGAAGTTCGTTTCTGAAATGAAGCGCGAAAACGGCACAACCTCCGTCACGGAGGCTGACGGCACAACATCGCAGGTGGCGATTTACTCCAATGGTAATGCGGGCATGGTGATTTACCCGTTTGCTGAACGGCTGGCGATGGCGAACAACATCGAGGGCGCAATGATTGAGCGATACGGCGTCGAACAGGGTACGGAAAACGCCATTGTGTTCTACCGCGCCATGCTGGATGCGGAGCGCGGAGAGTTAACCCCGTTCGGGCGTGAAACGCTGGCAGAGCTACACGATCACTTCATTGCTGATCTGAATGAAAACGGCTGGCCTGAAATGCCAGCGGCGCACTGAGGGAGCGACACAATGCGTAATATCGACATTATCCGCGAAGTGACCACCGCCGCCGCTGGCAACTGGCCTTATGTACTGGCTGGCCTGTCTATCGACGTGCCTGATTCATCGCGCCGCCATTCCCCCATGCCCTGCATGTGGCGGTACGGATCGCTTCCGGTTCGACGACAACGGGCGCGGCAGCTTTATCTGCAATCAGTGCGGCGCGGGCGACGGGCTGGATTTAATCAAGCGGGTGAACAATTGCGACACAACAGAGGCGGCACAGCTTGCCGCTGACGTGCTGGGTATTGATTACCGGGCAGCGCAAACCGACCCGGCGGCAGCGAGCCATAGAAGAGAGCAACTGGAAGCTGACCGCCAGCAGCGTGAGCAGGAGCGCCAGAAACAGGCAGCAGAGGACGCAGAGCAGCGAAGGGCTACGTTTGCCCGTCTGTATGCCGGAATGCGCCAGAGCGTCACACGGGCGAATCTGAGTACCTGCAATCAAAAGGGCTGACCGGGTTTAACTATCCGGTTATGCCGGATGGTTCGTTATTGCTGGAGCTGGTGGACGAATCCGGCGCAGTGGCAGCAGCGCAGACCATCACCCCACAGGGAGAAAAGCGCCTTCTGACAGGTTCAGCAAAGCGCGGGGCATATCACGCCGTAAACGCGCCAGAATCGCCGCAGAGCGTTTTAATTGCCGAGGGGCTGGCAACGGCCCTTTCAGTTCATCTGATGCGCCCGGACGCGCTGACAGTGGCAGCAATTGACGCGGGCAACCTGCTACCCGTTGCCGAAGTGATGCGCCGGAAGTATCCACAGGCACAAATAATCATCGCCGCAGACAACGACCACCACCAAAACGGAGAAGCCAATACAGGCAGGGAGGCCGCAGAGAAAGCCGCCTTATCCGTGGCTGGCTGGGTATCAATGCCACCGACAGACTACAAAGCGACTGGGACGACTACCGCCAGCAAAACGGGCTGGAAGCCGCTACAGCCGCTTTTAACGATTCGATGTACCAGATTCAGGGGGAAGCCGTGAAACCACGATTGCAGGCCATTGAGGGCGGTAAAACTGACCATCCAGAGAAAGACCCACTAAAACCCCACATTGAGAGCCGCAAAGATGGCGTTTTCTGGGTAACGCCGAAGGTGGACAAGGAAAGCGGGGAGATCATCAACGCTGAAAGCTGGTTATGTTCACCGTTGGAGGTTATCGGCACGGGACGCGACGACAAAGATCAGTATCTTATTATCTCATGGCTGGCATTCGGCGCAGGCATACCGACAACAGCAGCTATCCCGCTGGCTGATATTGGCGAGCGTGAAGGCTGGCGTACCCTGAAAGCGGGCGGCGTCAACGTCACCACGAAAAACAGTTTACGGGCGATTCTTGCAGACTGGCTACAGCGGAGCGGATCGCGTGAATTGTGGCGCGTTGCTCATGCTACAGGCTGGCAGTGTGGGGCATACATCATGCCGGACGGGGAAATCATCGGCACACCTGAGCGGCCTGTTTTGTTCAGCGGGCGCAGTTCAGCCGCTGCCGGGTATACCGTAGCAGGAACGTCGGAAAGCTGGCGCAACAGTGTCGCACGGCTGGCATACGGCAACTACGCGATGATGACAGGCATTGCCGCAGCACTGGCAGCGCCATTAATCGGGGTGTCAGAGCGTGACGGATTCGGGATCCACTTCTATGAGCAATCGAGCGCCGGGAAAACAACCACGCAGAACGTGGCTAGCAGTCTATACGGGAACCCTGATGCCTTGCGCCTGACGTGGTACGGGACGGCGCTGGGGCTGATAAACGAGGCCGCCGCCCACAATGACGGACTGATGCCGCTGGATGAAGTCGGACAGGGCGCAGACCCGATAAGCGTTTCACAGTCTGCCTATGCCCTTTTTAACGGCGTGGGGAAATTGCAGGGAGCAAAGGAAGGCGGCAACCGGGATCTAAAACGCTGGCGCACCGTGGCAATCAGCACCGGGGAAATGGATTTAGAAACGTTTATCGCCACCGCAGGACGCAAGACAAAAGCGGGGCAACTGGTGCGCCTACTGAATATCCCTTTAAGTAAGGCTGTGCGCTTTCATGAGTACCAGACAGGGAGAGACCACGCAGACGCGCTGAAAGACGCTTACCAGCACCATCATGGCGCTGCCGGGCGGGAGTGGATCAGATGGCTTTCAGACCACCAGAAACAGGCGATTGATACCGTTCATGAGTGTGAAGCCCGCTGGCGCAGTCTTATTCCTGCCGACTATGGGGAACAGGTTCACCGTGTAGGGGCGAGGTTCGCCATTCTGGAGGCCGCTTTACTACTGGGTGGCGTGGTTACTGGCTGGGATGCTCAAACGTGCCGGGATGCGATACAGCACAGCTACAATGCGTGGCTGAAAGAGTTCGGCACGGGGAACAAAGAGCACCAGCAGATCATCGAGCAGACAGAAGCGTTTTTAAATGCCTATGGGCTGAGTCGATTCGCGCCGCTGGGTTATGACCCGCGCGATTTACCCATCCGTGATTTAGCCGGGTACAGGAAGAAGGGGAACCACGACGGCGACCCGATAATTTTCTACACCTTCCCGGCAACATTTGAGCAGGAGATCGCACGGGGTTTTAATGTCAGGCAGTTTGCCGAAGTTCTCAAGAATGCAGGAATGCTAACACCACCAACGAGCGGGCGAGGCTATCAGGGGCGAGTAAGGGAGGATGGGCGACAGATTCGCGTCTATGTACTCAATTTCATGGCGGAGGAAAGCAGCCAGCCAGAAGAATAATATTTCTTCACATGCGTAGTTTTAGTGTTGTCTCAGTTGTCTTTGTTGTCTCAATTTGTAAGTTACATTGATTTATAAGGATTTTATTTTAATTTCTGAGACAACACCGAGACAACATTTAGCCATTTTGAGACAACAGGGCGAAAGTGTGTTTTTAGTCTGGCAGGCAGTGAGACAACATTTATGCCGGGTGAGACAACACGAAATTGCAAATGTTGTCTCAGCAAAACCCAGACGTGGCGCGGCCTGTAGAGCCGTGAGACAACAAAGACAACAGAGACAACACTATTTTTGCTTACTATGAAAAAAATCAGCAGGTGTCCCACAATAAGACAGTGCCGGGTAATCTTCATTAGCAAAACTAATAATCGAGGTAACAATGACAGCACAAATTTCAGCATACGGGCGGCTGGTGGCAGATCCCCAGACCCGCACCACTACGAACGGTAGCAACATGGCTATGGCACGGCTGGCTGTATCGCTTCCCTGCAATGCGGCAGAGGCCGGAGAGTCAACCTTCTGGCTGGGTGTTATTGCCTTTGGTAAGCAGGCCGATGCGCTGGCGAAGCACCAGAAAGGCGACCTTGTTAGCGTGGCTGGCAATATGCAGGTGAACCAGTGGACAGGGCAGGACGGTGGCATACAGACCGGGTATCAGGTGATTGCAGACAGTGTGATCAGCGCCAGAACGGTACGTCCCGGCGGGAAGGCGGGACAGCAGGGACAGGCGACGGACGCGCTGAGACGTGCGCAGCAGCCATCCCGTGATGAATACGACCAACGCCCACCATTCGACGATGAAACGCCATTCTGAGAGGGAAGATATGAGTACGCAACCCATCATTATTGAGTTCGGCAGCTATCGCTGGCCCAGACATATTGCAATACATGAAGCAGGTCATGCGATAGCCGCATGGTTTTTCGGCATACAGGGGGTAGAAATTGCTTTATCGGGTAATAACCGAGTGGCAAAAACCTACCTTAGCGGCGATGTTGATGAATGTGGAGCCGTCGCGGTATGGCACGCCAACTATCCACGGAATGTGGCTGAGGTTAAGTCTTACACCCTCTCGAATGATGACACCAGGTTACGTCTGATAGACCAGGTATGCCGGGATATGGTTATCTCTCTGGCTGGTATCGTCGCGCAATCACGCTATACGGGGGATGATATTAACGCACTGATGGAAACGTCCGGGAAAGCAGACATGAAAAATGTTCGTGATTTATCAGAGGTATACCGGGTGGCTGGTGGAGAGGATGCTGATATACAGAGAATATCCCTTTCCCGTGCTGAGGCGCTGATTGCCCTGAAATGGTGGGATGTTATCGCGCTGGCGAAAATACTGGAGAACCGTAACCATATGCCTGCCAGCAACTTCCAGCGCATTATGGGTGATATTGACAAGCCTGTACCAAAGCCTATGGCGCTGGCTGAACTGGATGAATTGGTGGGTGAAGAATGAAGCCATACATTCTGGCAGCCGTCCTGATCTCATCGGCACCGGCACTATCTGCTATCCATTGTGGGGGCTTTACCATACAGCCAGACCGTTATCGGACAACGATTAACGGCGATGTGATTCATATTGTTGATGCGCAATTTTACGGCGCACCGCGAGACTTTAGCCAGGCCGCCATAAAGTTATTGCCGGATGCCATTACCACTACCGATAGGCAATACCGACTGGAGACGCAGGGAGGCAATGCCTTGCTTGAGTTGATGACCAGAGAAAACCCGCCACGTGTGCTTAATCGTGAGCGCTGCGATGCCGGGTTAACAAGTTTCGGTTGGTACACTTCTGCGCCGTGATGTTCGTTCCGAGCGCAGCCTAAAATATTGGACTGTTCTTGACGGATTTAAAACTCTAATGGAGCCAAGTCCTTGCCAGTAGCGGGCTAGGAGCCTAATTGTGATTCAGGTCGTCAAAAATATTCAGGTTCGCGCCATTGGTTCGCAGTACGCAGTCAGGTACGCAGCAAAACTGCACATTCAGCGTGCGTCCCGCCGGATGAATATTGCGAATTGCGCAGTTTCCAAAGTAACCACGGAAAACGAAACGGATACCAATTCGCAAACCATCCCGAAAGCCGCGCCATTTCTGACTTCATAAGTGCGCAGTACGCAAAATAGTGCGCAATTCGCAGTAAAATACGCATATTATTTCGTATTCATTTTTGCGCATTCGCAGTTTGATTCGCAGTAATTCGCAGGAGGCCAGCCAGTGAGAGGCAGAACGCGCAGCTATACCACCGACCTGCCCAGTATAGGGTTGCCATTCCTTGCGAACATGCATAGCAGGCTGGCGGATGCTGAACCGGGTACGCAGCTTTATACCCAGACCGAAAGCGGAACGTTGTATACCTTCCGGCAAGCCGACAGCTACGCCATGACAATCAACGGCGTTACACGGGCAATCAGAACCACGACCACACAAGCCGGGTATGGTGTGCGGGAATGGTACGTCTGTCCCCACTGCATAAAGCGGGTAGCGAAGCTGTATATCGGCAAAAAAGATATTGGCTGCCGGGGATGCTGGAAACTCCACTATAAAAGCCAGAGCGCCGACAGACTGGACAGGATGCGAATGAAGATACGCCAGCAGCGATGCGCGATATGGGGCAACAATGACCTTACCAATAATCTGTTTAATGACATTCGCATGTTCCCGAAGCCAAAGGGGATGCGCTGGGCTACGTTTGACAGGAAGCGGGCAGAGTTGTCAGCAATGGAGGTGGCTTACTGGCAGGCATTCAGTCCGGTAGTAGATAGAATCACGGGCGTGATTGAGCGTAAGGCGGGGAAAGCGGCGCGAGCTATAGGGCTGGAGTTGTAGCGATATTCTGGTTTTCTGACATAATTATGTAAAATCAGCCAGTTACCCACCATAGCAGGATCTGCCATAGTGACACCACAGGAGATAGCAGCACTGACAGCCGCTAAACTGGAGCATGAAGGCCGCCAGCTTACCCCGGCAGAGGTTCGGGAAATGGAGCGCATTATTGAAGCTGATACAGCCCGGCGCAAACGGTTTGGGGAGATGATGCGAGCGCCTGCCTACCAGTGGAAGAAGCCAGCGCCGCGCAGGTAGATACGGGATTATTCCGCATGTAACTTATGCGTATTAAGCAAATTACCTTTATTCACCTTTACAGTATTGTGAGTGCGTCAGTATCGTTATCCTTCCGATTCGCATTTATCCAGGATTTGCATGTACCAGCTAAAGATAACCATCCGAGACAGCAAACCACCAATATGGCGGCGTGTGCTGGTTCCAGAGCAAATCCCCTTTAGTAAACTTCACACGGTGATCCAGTTGGCTTTTGGCTGGAATGACGAACACCTGTATATGTTCGAGAAAGGGCGTAAAGGTGATCCCGGTAGCGAGTATCGCGTATGGGGTGAGGATGAAAGCATGGGTAATGCGGCAATCACACCACTATGGGCAGCGCTCCAGAATGATGGTGACAAGCTGGTTTACACGTATGACTTTGGCGACTGGTGGGATTGCGTCATTGTGCTGGAGAAGCAAACACACGATACGAGTAATCAGCCCATTAGCTGCCTGCGTGGGAAAGGCACCACCCCGGCGGAAAACTCAGGCGGCTTGCATGGTTACAATGAATTGCTATTACAGGCCAGAGAGTCTGATAATCCTGAGCAGGCCGAGATCCACAATTTCCTGATGCTGGATATTGAACGCCGGGTTTACGACCTGAGCCGCATCAACGACAGATTGCAGGCTATTAATTGACCCGCATGTATTCACCTGATATTGCGTTATCAGCGCCGCCAGTATCGCGCATAACAGCACAATGACCGGGTAAACCGTAACGCACGACCGTTGCGTTAGTCTCACCGCCGCGCCGTACCTGACGAGACTCATACACCGTCACACGCTCAAGCAACCCACCAGCAACCATACTTTCAAGAGTTCGCCGGGTTGATTCGAGCTGGTGGCGCTTATCGAACGACGCCATGCCATGAAGAAGGTAGGCCACGCCCGACACATCGAACGGCGGCGCACCAATCTCACCAGTAACCCAATCGAGGCTATCAGGTTCAAAATAGCTGAGTATCTCTTTTTTGCGGTTGGTCATTCTCATGGCTGGCTGATTCCTTATTGTGGGATAGAGGTATCATACAATAATGCCCAAAAGACAAGAGCACGCAACAGGCAGCGTGAGAGCATAAAATGAGCAGACAAAGGCAGCACCTCAAAATACCGTGTACACAAGGGTGTACCTACTGAGAAAACGCATTACAAGAAACCCAGCAATCACGGGCATTTGAAGCCGCCACTCAATAAACAGATTCAATATCGAATAACTTACATGTGAAACATGTCAAAGCCTGCGCTATGCAGGCTTTTTTATTTATTTAAAGCCGACATCCACCGCACCAGTTCATGGATGCGCGTACTGTGGGAGCCTTTAAATAACACGACATCCCCTTCCTGAAGCGTATTAAGCAGCAGGGGCTTTAAAGCCAGATGCGAGGCGACGAACTCCCCTTTACGTGCGTTATCTATCTGCTGCCAGCATTCTGCATAAGCTTCGCCAGCCAGATAGACGCGATCGATTTGCGAACGGTTAATCAGCGCCGCCATCTCCGTGTGATAGCGCTGCGTATCGCGCCCCAGTTCGGCCATTTCACCCAGAACGGCAATTCGTCGTCCCGCAGGCTGCGTTTCACTTAACCTTTCCAGCGCCGCCGCCATCGAACCGGGATTCGCATTGTAAGCATCGTCAAGCACGGTAATGCGCTGTCCGTTGAGCAAAATCGAGGATTCCTCCCCTCTTCCTGCCAGCGCCTGAAAAAGCGCAAGCTTTTCTGTGGCGGGCGCAAGCGGGAGACCCAGCGCAGCGACAGTGGCAAGTACGGCCAGACTATTGATAGCCATATGTTTACCGCCTGCACCAGGAACATAACTCAATGTCTGCCCTTGCGCGTTTACGGTCACGCGATGCGTATCGGCTTCATATTTAAGGAGCTGGAAATCACAGCCGCTGCTCTCGCCATAGGTCAAAATCGTCAACTGACGTTTTTCAGCCGCTTCGCGCACCGTTTCCCATTCCAGCATATCGCGGTTAAGCACAGCGATACTTCCTGGCGTCATCCCGGAAAAGATGGCGCTTTTCGTTACCGCAATATCGCGGAGCGTATCTTTTTCCCCTAAATGCGCTGGTTGAATATTGGTGAAAACCGCGATATGCGGGCGCGCCATACGGGCGCTTATTCCCATTCGCCCGATAGCCATTTCCAGCACGGCAAAAGGCGCATCCCAGGGCACAGAGGCAAGATTCCATGCAACGCCACGCGGAAGGTTGGCATTAAAGGCACTTTTACAAACGGAGCCCCAGGCAGAAAGCGCTCCGGCAAGCATCGCGACACAGGTCGTTTTCCCGGCGCTTCCGGTGACGCCAATCACTTTTCCTGCCATCTGATTCCGTGCATAACGCCCTAAACTCAACACAGCTTCAGTACCGTCGGAAATTTTAAGTACCGGAACCTGCGGGTTGGTTAACTCCTCCGGCGCAGTGGTAATAAGGCATGCTGGCTGTTGTAACATTGTATGGACTGCCGCTTCCGGCATGCCGCATGTATCCTTCTCTGTACGCACGACCGCCATGTTTGCGGGCTGCATTGCCGGCGCGTAAATCGATAATCCTGTGGCGCGCCAGTCTTGCGGCGGAGCCTGGAGCCATTCGCCCCCCGTCGCCAGCTCAACGTCTTTTGCCGTCCAGAATCCGTTCGCGTCTGCACTCCCGCCGCTGCGGCTATTTTTAGCCACGCTGTTGTTATTATCATCCATTGCGCTGCGTTAACCTGTTGCCTGAGAAAAATAGATAAAAGCGAAATACGGCGACCCTCTGGTACCCAGCATCCGGGTCGGCTGCAACGCGAGAATACAGGAAGATTGTCTCCCATAGTCACAG
This sequence comes from Atlantibacter hermannii, assembly GCA_900635495.1. Lineage (NCBI taxonomy): Bacteria > Pseudomonadati > Pseudomonadota > Gammaproteobacteria > Enterobacterales > Enterobacteriaceae > Atlantibacter > Atlantibacter hermannii. The sequence continues at coordinate 4,452,992 of LR134136.1, forward strand.
GCTAAAATGTAGTGGTTTAGTTTTCCTAATCCCAAAGCTATTGTTTATAAGCCCCAACACTTAAGCCATACGAACTTTAATAGTCAGTGCCTTTAGTTTTTTTAATCCGAAAGCAGCGCCTTAGAAAATCTCAATCGTGATGTAACGCACAAAACGCTACCCTTGCGCGCTCATATCAGGGGGAACCATGCTGCTTCATATTCTTTATTTAATTGGCATAACCGCAGAGGCCATGACTGGCGCGCTGGCGGCTGGCCGTCGCCGTATGGATACGTTTGGCGTAATTATTATTGCAACAGCCACTGCGCTTGGCGGAGGTTCGGTGAGAGATATCCTGCTTGGTCACTACCCTCTGGGCTGGGTAAAAAACCCTGAGTACGTCATTATCGTCGCCACTGCGGCGGTGCTGACAACGTTTGTAGCGCCAGCCATGCCTTACCTCCGACGTCTTTTTTTGGTGCTTGATGCGCTTGGCCTGATTGTGTTTTCCATCATCGGGGCACAGGTGGCCCTTGATATGGGTGAAGGGCCGGTTATCGCCTCCATTGCCGCCGTCGTCACAGGCGTGTTTGGCGGAGTGCTGCGCGATATGTTTTGTAAACGCATCCCCCTGGTTTTTCAAAAAGAGCTGTATGCGGGCATCTCCTTCGCCGCCGCTATCCTCTATATTGCCCTGCAACACTACGTGTCAAATCACGATATCGTGGTAATCGGCACCTTGTTGTTCGGTTTTACTGCGCGGCTGCTGGCACTGCGGTTTAAGCTCGGTTTGCCTGTGTTTACCTATTCTCACGCTGAACACTAAACCCGGAAATACCCATACTCCCCAGCCAGCTTGCCAGCATGGAGACCTGCGGGTGGCGCGTAAACTGCACCAGCTTACGCGCACGCTCCGGTCCCACGCCTGATAATTGCCGCCAGTTGAGTTCATCGCGATCAACTACCGTACGCCACTCTTTATCCGGCAGCCGGTTCAGCGCCGCATTTGGCAAAGGCAACCCAAGCGATTTTAGCCAAAGCCGTAAGGGCTGCTGCCGTGCCAGATTGAAACGATGCCACATTTCAAGCGCTCGCCCCGGAGAAAAACCGGGCGCATTCTGCAACTGCTGTTGGTTTAAGCCAAGCCAAGAATAAATATGCTCGAAACGAAACGTATCATGAAGCTGCTGCCAGCCAGCACGGTTTAAACCTGACATGGCTAACACCGAGGGCGAGCTCATCCAGGCCAACCGCGAAAAAAATTGTTCATGGCAATCCGGTGAGTAATAGAAGCAACTTAATGTATTGAAGCGCGGCTCAGGCGGTTGCGGTTTGACGCGCTCTATACCGCGCCAAACCACACTCATAATTTTAGGAATGCCTCGCCCGGCGAGGCTGACAAGGACATGATCGCCAGGCGCAATATCCCACGCCTGCCACCGGCGTACCGAGCCAATATTCACACGCTTAATCTCTTTATCATCGATTTTTACCGGTGCGAGCAGCGCCACCGCAGAAAGCTTACCGCTACGACCTACGCTAAAGTGAATATCCCTGACTTCCGTCGTCTGCGCTTCAGGCTCATATTTCCAGGCAACAGCCCAGTCACCCTGGCCGGGCTGCCAGCTTCGCGCTGCTGACTCTTCCACTTGCCGTATCACCACGCCATCAGTCACAAACGGTAATGGGCTCTTAAACCACTGCGCCCGCCAGTGTTCTACTTCTTCTACAGACGTAACCGGTTTTGACCATTGCTGGACTAAGGGGAACCCGCCTTCTGCCAGCAGCCGCAGCCGCTCCGGAAAAGATGTCGGCCCACCGGGCCATGCCCAAATGAAAATATCCAGCTCGTTAAGTATGGAAGTGGCATCCCGCCGTAGCATAGCGCCTGCCACTTTGGCGCGTGCGTTAATACCTCCCGACCGTTGCTGAACATGAGCGGGCTGACGGAGAAAAATCTCGCCCTGCAGGACGCTGTCGGCAAGGATCCCCTGTGTGGTTTTCGGGATGGCGGGAATCGCCCTGGCCTTGTCGAACCATGAGTGCCCCTTAATCCCATCACCACGACTTATCGCCTGCACCAGTTCGCCCTTGCTGTACACCAGCGTAACGGCGACGCCGTCAACTTTAGGCTGCACCCACAGCCCGCCGCCACGCACCGCCATCCAGTTTTGCAGCGTCTGTTTATCAGGCATTTTTCGCACCCCGGTATGTGCGACGGGATGCGGAATAGTGCCGCTTTTTGCCACGATGGGCTTGTGCGGCGGCGCGCTCGCTGAAAAACAGCGCTCCCACTGCAGCAGCGTGGCGCGTAGCGTGTCGTACGTTTCATCGCTTACCCGGCTTTCTCCGTGTTCCCAGTAAGCGTCGTCCCACTTTTCTATCTGCCGCGCCAGCGCGTTTATCTCTTGCTGCGCGCGTTCCATTGGCCATGCCGGGCATTCGCTATGGGCAGCCGCCGAAAACAACATCAGTAACAGTGTTAATGTGCATCCCTTCATAACGCCTCCCTGAATCATGGCGCAGAAATAGCGCACCTGAAGAGAGGCGTCATCTTCGCGTTTTACGCGTTGCGAGACCTCTTCCGGAGATTTCTCACCGGTGATGAAAACGACTCAGGAAAGTGCGAGAAGTCGCGCGAAATGCAACAAAACCGGGTAAAAGTGTGACGGGGGCTACGTCATAACGCATCGGCGTGTATAATAAGCCCGTATACACTCTTCATTTGCATACCGAATCGTTAAGACACCCATGGCTCAAGGCACGCTTTATATTGTTTCCGCCCCCAGCGGCGCGGGGAAATCCAGCCTTATTCAGGCTTTATTGAAAACGCAACCGTTATACGACACGCAAGTTTCTGTTTCACACACCACCCGCAAGCCGCGTCCAGGTGAAGTGCATGGCGAACACTACTTTTTTGTGGACCATGAAGAATTCAGAAATATGATTGCCCGTGACGCTTTTCTGGAGCATGCCGAGGTATTCGGGAATTATTACGGCACGTCCCGTGAAACCATTGAGCAGGTATTAGCGACAGGCGTGAATGTGTTTCTGGACATCGACTGGCAGGGCGCACAGCAAATCCGGCAGAAAATGCCGCAGGCACGCAGTATTTTTATTTTGCCGCCGTCAAAAGATGAGCTGGACAGACGCCTGCGCGGCCGTGGCCAGGATAGCGAAGAAGTTATTGCAAAACGTATGGCTCAGGCAGTTGCGGAAATGAGCCATTATGCTGAATATGATTATTTAATCATTAACGACGATTTCGATGCGGCGCTTACGGATTTAAAAACCATTCTGCGCGCCGAACGCCTGCGTATGAGCCGCCAGAAGCAGCGACATGACGCTTTAATCACCAAACTATTGGCAGACTGAAGATAGTTTCAGTATCATGCCCAGTCATTTCTTCATCTGTGGAGCTTTTTATATATGGCACGCGTAACTGTTCAGGACGCTGTAGAGAAAATTGGTAACCGTTTTGACCTGGTGCTTGTCGCTGCGCGTCGCGCTCGTCAGATGCAGGTTGGCGGTAAAGATCCGCTGGTTCCGGAAGAAAACGATAAAACGACCGTTATTGCGCTGCGCGAAATCGAAGAAGGCCTGATCACCAATCAGATCCTTGATGTTCGCGATCGTCAGGAGCAGCAAGAGCAGGAAGCCGCCGAACTGCAGGCCGTTACCGCTATTGCTGAAGGCCGTCGTTAATTAACCTGTCGGGTCGCCCTTGTATCTGTTTGAAAGCCTGAATCAACTGATTCAACACTATCTGCCGCCAGACCAAATTAAACGTCTGCAGCAGGCATACCTTGTTGCGCGTGATGCCCACGAGGGTCAAACACGTTCAAGTGGTGAACCCTACATCACTCATCCCGTTGCGGTGGCTTGTATTCTGGCCGAGATGAAACTCGACTATGAAACGTTAATGGCCGCGCTTCTGCATGATGTAATTGAAGATACCCCTGCCACCTACCAGGACATGGAGCAGCTGTTTGGGAAAAGCGTTGCTGAACTGGTTGAAGGGGTATCGAAGCTTGATAAGCTGAAGTTTCGCGATAAGAAAGAGGCGCAGGCCGAAAACTTTCGCAAGATGATTATGGCGATGGTGCAGGATATCCGCGTCATTCTCATCAAACTTGCTGACCGCACCCATAATATGCGCACGCTGGGCTCCTTACGTCCGGATAAACGTCGCCGCATCGCTCGTGAAACACTGGAAATTTATAGCCCGCTGGCCCACCGTCTCGGTATTCACCATCTGAAAACCGAACTGGAAGAGCTGGGTTTTGAAGCGCTCTACCCGAACCGTTATCGCGTGATTAAAGAAGTGGTGAAAGCCGCGCGCGGCAACCGTAAGGAGATGATCCAGAAAATTCTCGCCGAGATTGACGGGCGTTTGCAGGAAGCAGGCATTCCGTGTCGCGTAAGCGGTCGCGAAAAGCATCTGTATTCCATTTACTGCAAAATGGTGCTGAAAGAGCAGCGTTTCCATTCGATTATGGACATCTATGCGTTTCGCGTGATCGTTCAGGATATGGATACCTGTTATCGCGTCCTGGGCCAGATGCACAGTTTGTACAAACCCCGTCCGGGCCGCGTTAAAGATTACATCGCTATCCCCAAAGCGAACGGCTACCAGTCGCTGCATACATCAATGATTGGTCCGCATGGCGTACCGGTTGAAGTGCAAATACGCACCGAAGACATGGATCAGATGGCGGAAATGGGGGTTGCGGCGCACTGGGCTTACAAAGAGCACGGTGAAAGCAGCACCACCGCGCAAATCCGCGCCCAGCGCTGGATGCAAAGCTTACTTGAGCTTCAACAAAGCGCGGGCAGCTCATTTGAATTTATCGAGAGCGTGAAATCCGATCTGTTCCCGGATGAGATTTACGTTTTCACCCCGGAAGGACGTATTGTCGAACTGCCTGCTGGCGCGACGCCGGTGGATTTCGCCTATGCGGTGCATACCGATATCGGTCATGCCTGCGTTGGCGCCCGCGTCGATCGTCAGCCTTATCCACTGTCGCAACCGCTCTCCAGTGGACAAACCGTCGAGATTATTACCGCGCCGGGCGCACGTCCTAATGCAGCCTGGCTGAACTTCGTCGTCAGTTCGAAAGCGCGCGCGAAAATTCGCCAGATGCTGAAAAACCTCAAGCGTGACGACTCGGTAAGCCTTGGTCGCCGCCTGCTGAATCATGCATTAGGCGGAAGCCGCAAACTGGCAGAGATCCCGCCTGAACATATTCAGCGTGAACTTGAGCGCATGAAACTGGCGACCCTTGACGATCTGCTGGCTGAAATTGGCCTTGGTAATGCAATGAGCGTGGTGGTCGCCAAAAACCTGTTACAGGGCGAAGCGTCATCCGCTCCGCATCCGGCGACAAGCGGCCACAGTACGCTGCCTATCAAAGGCGCGGACGGCGTGCTTATTACCTTCGCGAAATGCTGTCGCCCCATCCCTGGCGACCCGATTGTCGCTCACGTCAGCCCAGGTAAAGGTCTGGTTATCCATCACGAGTCTTGCCGTAATATCCGTGGCTACCAGAAAGAGCCTGAGAAATTTATGGCAGTTGAGTGGGATAAAGAGATCGAACAGGAATTTATCACCGAAATTAAGGTCGATATGTTCAATCACCAGGGCGCACTGGCCAATCTCACTGCCGCCATTAACACGGCAGGTTCAAATATTCAGAGTTTGAACACGGAAGAGAAAGACGGGCGCGTCTATAGCGCGTTTATTCGTTTGACGGCACGCGATCGCGTCCAGCTGGCGAATATCATGCGTAAAATTCGCGTCATGCCGGATGTGATAAAAGTCACCCCGTAACCGAAACTAACTTTATGAATCCACAGCGTTATGCGCGTATCCGCGAGATGCTCGCCAGGCGCCAGCCTGACCTGACTGTCTGCATGGAGCAGGTCCATAAGCCTCATAACGTTTCCGCGATTATTCGTACCGCCGACGCAGTCGGCGTGCACGAAGTCCATGCGGTCTGGCCGGGTAGCCGAATGAGCACGATGGCTTCTTCTGCTGCTGGCAGCAACAGCTGGGTGGAAGTCAAAACCCATCGCACTATTCAGGATGCCGTAGGCGAATTAAAAGGCCGCGGTATGCAAATCCTCGCGACCCACCTTTCTGATAAAGCCGTCGATTTCCGTGAGATCGACTATACCCGGCCTACCTGTATTCTGATGGGCCAGGAAAAAACAGGCATTACGCAGCAAGCGCTGGCCCTGGCAGACCAGGACATCATCATTCCGATGATCGGGATGGTGCAATCTTTGAACGTCTCGGTCGCCAGCGCATTGATCCTCTATGAAGCACAGCGCCAGCGCCAGAACGCCGGAATGTATCAGCGTGAAAACAGTACGCTCGCTGATGAAGAGCAACAACGCCTGCTGTTTGAAGGCGGTTATCCGGTGCTGGCGAAAGTCGCTAAACGCAAGGGGTTGCCTTATCCGCGCGTAAACGAGTACGGGGAAATCGAAGCCGATGCCACGTGGTGGGCAACGATGCAGGCCGGGAATGAACCTGGCCGGAAACGCTGCGCGACAGAAGGTCACAAGTAATGAAAGGCCGCTTGCTCGACGCCGTGCCGCTTAGCGCTCTGACGGGCGTAGGGGCAAGCCAAAGCAGCAAGCTGGCGAAGATTGGCTTGCATACCGTGCAGGACCTGCTGCTTCATCTCCCCCTGCGTTACGAAGATCGCACGCAACTTTATCCCATCGGCGAGCTGTTGCCGGGCGTTTACGCCACGGTTGAAGGCGAAGTGCTGAACAGCTCTATCACGTTTGGCGGGCGTCGCATGATGACCTGCCAGATAAGCGACGGCACCGGCATCCTGACGATGCGCTTTTTCAACTTTAACGCCGCCATGAAAAACAGACTGGCAACCGGGCGACGCGTGCTGGCTTATGGTGAGGCGAAGCGCGGAAAATATGGCGCGGAGATGATTCACCCGGAATACCGCATCCAGGGTGATCAGAGCGCCCCAGCCGTGCAGGAAACGCTGACGCCGGTTTATCCCACGACTGAAGGGGTGAAACAGGCCACACTCCGTAAACTTACCGATCAGGCGCTCGAATTGCTCGAGACCTGCGCCATTGCCGAACTTCTGCCGCCAGAGCTTGCGCAGGGCATGATGAGCCTGCCGGAAGCGTTGCGTACGCTGCATCGTCCACCGCCATCCATGCAACTTGTCGATCTTGAAAGCGGCAAGCACCCTGCTCAACATCGATTAATCCTGGAAGAGCTGTTGGCTCATAACCTGAGCATGCTGGCATTGCGGGCCGGGGCCCAGCGCTATCACGCACAGCCGCTGACCGCCAACGATACGCTCAAAGAGACATTACTCGCCGCCCTGCCTTTCCGCCCAACCGGTGCGCAAAATCGCGTGGTGGCGGAAATCGAACAGGATATGGGGCAGGATTTCCCCATGATGCGCCTGGTACAAGGCGATGTTGGGTCCGGTAAAACGCTGGTCGCGGCGCTTGCCGCTTTACGTGCCATTGCGAATGGCAAACAGGTTGCCCTTATGGCACCGACCGAGCTGCTTGCCGAACAGCATGCCACTAATTTTACCGCCTGGTTTGAACCGTTGGGGATCCGGGTCGGCTGGCTTGCCGGTAAGCAAAAAGGCAAAGCGCGCATCGCGCAGCAGGACGCCATTGCCAGCGGGCAGGTACAGATGGTGGTCGGCACCCATGCTATTTTCCAGGAACATGTGCAGTTTAATGGCCTGGCGTTGGTGATTATCGATGAACAGCATCGCTTTGGCGTTCATCAACGGCTGGCGCTGTGGGAAAAAGGTCAACAGCAGGGTTTTCATCCCCATCAGTTGATTATGACCGCCACACCCATCCCGCGTACGCTGGCGATGACGGCCTATGCCGATCTGGATACGTCAGTCATTGATGAGCTTCCCCCAGGGCGTACGCCGGTGACTACCGTGGCGATTGCCGACACACGACGCAATGAAATTATTGAACGGGTGCGTAACGCCTGTATCAGTGAAGGACGTCAGGCTTATTGGGTATGCACGCTGATTGAAGAGTCCGATTTGCTTGAGGCGCAAGCTGCACAAGCGACGTGGGAAGAGCTGAGTGTGGCGCTTCCGGAACTGAAGATTGGGCTGGTGCATGGCCGAATGAAGCCGCAGGAAAAAACAGAGCGTCATGCAGGCATTTAAGCAGGGCGAACTGCATCTGCTGGTCGCGACCACGGTCATTGAAGTAGGCGTTGACGTGCCCAACGCCAGTTTGATGATTATCGAAAATCCGGAACGTCTCGGGCTGGCACAGCTTCATCAACTTCGTGGCCGGGTTGGACGAGGCGCGGTGGCATCGCATTGCGTCCTGCTGTACAAATCGCCGCTCTCTAAAACCGCGCAACTGCGGTTGCAGGTTCTGCGCGACAGCAATGATGGCTTTGTCATTGCACAAAAGGATCTGGAAATTCGCGGTCCCGGGGAGTTACTGGGCACACGTCAAACCGGCAATGCGGAATTTAAAGTCGCTGATCTCATGCGCGATCAGGCGCTTATTCCTGAAGTGCAGCGCATCGCGCGCCATATTCACGACCGATACCCCGGGCAGACTGCGGCACTGATTGAGCGATGGATGCCTGAGACAGAACGCTATTCTAATGCCTGATTTCTCTGCGGTCAGACGCGCCGCGTCATGTCAGGCATAAATAAAGAATGGGTGCAGTAAATAAGCAATATTTGGTGAAAGATAAAAAATTATACGGCAGCATTTTTTGGATAAAAATACTGAAAGAAAAATGCATCTCAGAAAGAAATGACAAAACCTTCCCCCTCGACGACGCAAATAATAAAATATTACTATTGTATATATTTATAAATAAGATCACGCATGCTTATATAAAAAAGAGAAACATCCATAATATGGATGCTTTAAAGCCGTTATTAATAAAAGGAGATTATCATTGGTTGCCTTTTTACGCAAAATTAATGCATTTTATTTCTTAATGGCGCGATAATTTCTTAGAATAAGAAGAAAGCACCAAATGTTTAAATTAAATCTGTGATTTCGATTGTGTACAAATGGAATAAAAACTTCCGCCCCTTCCTTGCGATCATTTCCCCTCACATTTATCATCCGCTTAATCTCAGGATAGGAATGTCATCGATAAAGTAACCGGAGCGACCGTCAGGCTCGCGACCCCGGTTTACTGAACGGTGAATAACGCTTATTCCTGAACCTATTGATCGAGAGAATAAAATGTTTATGAAAAAGACAGCGCTGTTTGTTGCAACGGCATACTCCTTATTTTTTTCTGGCGCGTTCGCAGCTAATGATTTATCAGCTGACTTAACTATTTCAGGTTATCTAAACACTGTCTCTGATTGTAAGCCCTTAATAAGTCAGGCTGTAGCGGATTTAGGCCAAAAGGCGATGAAAGATTTGCCCTATATTGGGCAATCGTCAAACGCAAGCGTGCTTGAGACCGCTTATTTTGTCGATCTGTCCGGTAAAGAATGCGCTAATACAAAAATAGGTCTTAAATTCCTCGGCGATGCCGATGATGAAACGGGTCAGGCCCTGCAAAATACGCTTAATGGCGACGATGCCGCAAAAGGGATCGCCGTAAATATCTACGACGGTCAGGGTTCAATCATTACGCCGAATGTCAGTGTAAATAGCGTAAATGAAGAGGTTTACCATGGCCATTTCCCGTTTCATTTGAGTATGGCAAAAAGTGCTGCTGAAAATGTGGCAGCCGGTAACGTGCAGGCCAGCCTGACGGTAGAAATGGTCCGATTATAATATTTATCGGCCCGACAGCGTTTAGCTTAATTTACCGGGCTGATTAATTACGCTCTAATTAATGGACTAATAGAATGAAAAAACTATTGCTGACGGCGCTTTTGCCTGTCGCATTCTGGTCTGGCATGGTTAATAGCGCGCTTACGCTGAATGCCGATCGCATTGTTTACAATGAAAAAGATGGTGATGCATCGATTACCGTTCATAGTGACGAAAGTCGTGCTTATCTTATTCAGACATGGCTTGATTCCGGAGACAGCACCGCAAAAGTCCATCTTCCTTTTGTTGTGACGCCGCCGCTTTTCCGGCTTGCGCCCAAGAGCGATAACGTTATCCGTGTGATGTACCTGGGTAATGGATTACCCACAGATAAAGAAACGCTGCTGTGGCTGGATGTTAAAGGCGTGCCTGGCCTGAACGATGAGGAGTCGCAGGTTCAAAACCGCATGGTGCTGGCTATTAACAACCGCATTAAATTTTTCTTCCGACCAGCAGGCTTAAAAGGCGATGCGGGAGAGGCGATTAAAAATGCGCACTGGACGCACGCCGGAAATACAGTAACCGTAGAGAATAACTCGCCTTTTAATCTGGTATTAAGCAAGATCGATATTGATAAAGAGTTAATAAAAGTTTCTGTTATTGATAACAATACGGTGATTCCTCCCTTTGGTAAAAAAAGTTACACCCTGAAGCACACGCCGCAAAGCGGTGCTGAGGTTCAATGGGAAGCAATTAATGATTTTGGAGGCACGACAAAAACATATTCTCAGCATCTTGACTAGCGAGTTGAGATGTAATGCATGGCGCAAAGTTTAAAATTATCGCCTCTCTAGTGAGCTCTGCGATTATCTGCCGCAGTGCTCTTGCCGGCGAATATTTTGATCCAGGGTTACTACAGGCAGTAAATGGTCAGGACGCTATCACGGATACTTCCCTGATAAGCCAGGGGTTATCAACCTCCAGGGACGTATCGGGTTCATATTGATGTTAATGGCAATGCGGTAATGGTCAGCAGCGTAAGGTTTGAGTTAGATAAAGAGAAGCGGCTTATTCCCTGCCTCTCATTTAACGCCTATAAAAAGCTGGGTGTGGATATGAGCAAGTTAGATACTAACGCGAAAGATAATGAACTGACGAATGCCTGTGCGCCTGCTGAAGAGCAGGTGCCCGGCATAAAGGTTGATTTTGATTTTGCACAGTTAAAACTGGATATAAATATTCCGCAGACTGTATTGCTTGATGAGTCAGTGATGGGTGTGCCCGAAGAAGAGTGGGATGATGGCATTCCTGCTTTAATTAACACGTATCAGTTATCAGGACAACACTATATAACCCGCAGTCAAAGCACTGAGGATGCCGCATTCGCTAATTTAACCAACGGCATTAATATTGGCCGCTGGCGCTTTCGGAATAATTCCACCCTCAGTAAAGACGAGGGCTGGAAGAATATTTCTAATTATGTTGAAACGGCGGTGCACTCATTAAAAGGCGAGCTGACGCTGGGTGATGCCAGTACGCCTGGAGATATCTTTGATAGCCTGCAATTACGCGGCATCCAGCTGTCGTCTGATACCGATATGTTGCCCGATCAAATGGATGGCTTCGCCCCAACGATTCGCGGTATTGCCAAAAGCAATGCCCAGGTTACCGTACGCGACCATGGCAGCATCATTTATCAGCGTTCCGTGCCGCCCGGCCCTTTTGTGATTAACAGTCTTTCTTCTGTATCCGATGGCGGCAAGCTTGACGTAACGATTAAAGAAGCGGATGGCTCAGAAACCCATACGACCGTTGCCTATTCAAGCGTGCCGCAACTGCTGCGGGCCAAGCAAGTGAAATACAGTCTGGTGATCGGGCATTACATAACCACGGGGTCCAGTGACGGTGAAGATGATCCAAGGCTGGTACAGGCAACGCTCGCATGGGGCCTTCCGTTAAATACCACGTTGTACGGTGGCGCCCAGTATCACCAACGTTTTAAAGCCGCCAATGTGGGCATTGGTTTCGATTTGAAGCGTTTTGGCGGTATTGCTGTCGATATGACGAAAAGTGAAAGCCAACACCGCAATCAGAAGATTTCAGACGGGAAGATGGTGCGTATGACCTATCGCAACACGCTGGCTGACGGAGATACCCAAATCCGGCTGGATAACCGTTATTACTATCACGATTACTACGCCTTCCAGGACTGGGCAGACAGCGGCGCGCAAACGCCGGGGGAACGGAAACGCCGGGAATACAATTTATCGCTGAATCAGAACATCAGCGACGAACACAGCTTATATGCAACGCTGTCACGGACTGAAAACGGGGACCGCAGCGTTTCCCGTTCCTGGCAACTGGGATGGAGCGCTTCGTTTCGTTTTTTCAGCCTTTCAATGGCATTCAGTATGTCGCGCGAAAGCGATGCGCCGGAGTGGGATAAACAGCTTTCACTGACCCTCTCCGCACCGTTCAGCGAGGCCTATCCTGAACTGCAGCCGACCGCTAACTATACGGCGACCAGCAGCCTGCAGGGGGATATGACTAACCAGCTCGGTCTGTCAGGCCGTTTTGGCGACAACGAGGATCTCAACTGGAACGCGCAGTTTACTGAAGCGTCACAACATAAGCAGAGCGATACCCAGACTGCGTCAATGGGCGTGGATTATCAGGGCCGTTACGGCGATGCCAGCGTGACTTACAACGCTGACAGAAATAATTATCTGTCCTGGAATGCCTCCGGCAGCGTGATTGCGCATCGTCATGGTATTACCGCCGGGCGTTATACCAATAACAGCATGGCGTTAATCGCAGCCCCAGGCGCGGCCGATCTGCCGCTCAACAGCGGCCAGCACGTCATGACTGACAGCCGAGGTTACGCGCTGATGCCGGATGTTCAGGCTTACCGCCGCAACCAGCTGGAAATTGACACACACAACGCGGATAAGACGCTCGATTTCGTGAGTACCTCTGCGGAAGTGGTTCCCACAAAAGATGCCGTCGTGCTGGCTGAATTTAAACCGATCTCCGGGCGTAAGGCGGTGGCGACGGTAGCGTATAACGGAAAGAATCCGCCTTTTGGCGCGCGCGTGAAAATCGAAGGGCAGGATGATGCCTTTTATCTGGGTGATGGCGGCCAGGTGTACCTGAATGCCGCGCCGGATAGCGGCGTACTGGTTATTTCCTGGGGCGATCATCAAAGCTGTAAGGCGCCATTTACCTTACCGCCTAAAGGCAAAGCACCGATTGTGCTGGTGACGACGGAGTGTCACTGATGAAACGCAGCGCACGTCACTGTCTTTCCGCCGTCGTTGCAGCGGCCCTGATGGCCGGGATGACGCATACCGCCCGAGCGGATGAGTGCAAACTGAATACCGCAGGCGATCGCGTGAATCTGAACGTGCCGGTTGCAGTGCAGTTGCCGCTGAATACCAGCAGTGCGGCCAGCGGTACGGTGTTATATAAAAAAGAGGCGCCGCTCTCTTTGCTTTCGGGCGTGCACAGAAATATCAACCTGCAGTGCCTTGAAGCAATACGTAAAAGACTGGTTGGCCGTATCCCGGGCACGCAGAGTGGAAAGAATATCTATGCCACCACCGTCAACGGTTTAGGGGTCAGAATAACGGCCATTTATGCTAAACCTGGCGGCGGAAAAAAAGAGTGGGTGTTCCCGTTTAACGCGTCAGGTATCGACCTCAGTGATAAAACGGTCAGCACCGATGATATCTCTCTGAGGCTGGAGATTATTAAAACCGGCGCGGTTACGCCTTCAGGCAATATGGATTTCCGCATCCCATCGTTGCTGACGCTGGCGGACAATTCGCTGGTTGTCAGCCTGACGATGAGAATTATTGCCGCACGGGCCCATTGCGCCATTCAAATTGCCAGTCCGCAGATTACGTTGCCGCCTATCGATGCCGGTAAACTGGCGCAAAGCGGCAAAGAGACGACCTATCCGGTTAACGTCAATTTGAATTGTATTAATACACAAAAGGCGAGTATTAACTTTGAAGGTGTTACGGATGTAACAACTAAAACCATATTTAAAAATGTTGCAGAAGAGAATGCGGCACAGGGTGTTGGAATAGAGATGCTTTATAACGGTAGCGTAATGGCACCTGATGAAGCGGTAAATATTCTGTTACCTGCACAGCAGAATACTTTCCCTTTACCGCTGTCATTACGCTATGCAAAAACTCAAGCCAAAATTACTGGCGGCCAGGTTAAAACGCAAATAACAATGCGTATTAATTATTTATAAAAAGAAATACGGAAGCAGCATTTTCTCAGCTGAGTGAATATGCTTCGCTTATTTTTTACATTTATGGAAATATAAAAGGATATTTATTATGAAAAAGACACTGATTGGTTTTGCTGTTTCCGCTCTTTTTGCAATGGGCTCCGCACAGGCTGCTGGTAACGACACATCCGCTACGCTGAATATTACCGGCACCGTTACTGCGCCGTCAGCGTCTTGCGCTGTTCAGCTGGGCGCAACTACTGTGAATCTGGAAGACGATATCACTAACCTGGTGAACCAGAATCAAACCGCGACCCATGCTAATGAAGTTGCCGTTAGCGTCGTTGGTGAAGGCTGTGCAAACCTGGTTGAAGAAAACCACATCGCTTATAAATTTGTTGGTGCGACTGATAATGCTGCCGGTACCGCACTGGCAAACAGCGATGTCACCGCTGGTGCAGCCACTGGCGTGGGTATTGGTATTTTTGATGAAGCTAACGCACCGGTGAAAATCAACAGCGATACTCTGCTGGCTTCCCAGGCAGACAAATTCAAACTGCAGATGGTTAAACTGGACGGACAAACGCCTGTCGCGGGTAGCGTGCTCGGCTCTCTGACTGTGCAGATCGAACGCATGTAATTCCGAAGCCCATCACAGGATGGGCTTTTTATTCATTGAATTGAAATAACGGTGGCTGCAATTGCAGGCATCGTTATTCGGTTATTCAACACCAGGATTTATTGCTGGTATTGAGATAAATAATCCATAAGGACATGCAATGAAAAAAGCGTTATTTTGCGTCGCAGCGTCGACCTTTTTAATGCTGGGTGCGGCACACGCCTCTACTGACTCTAACGATATTAGTGCGAACCTGACCGTGAAAGGCAATCTTCATGAGACCCCGCAAATCGCTGGTTGTACGATCACGCTTGATAAAGGAAGCGTCGCCTTAAACAGCAACCTGGCGGATATGCCGTCGCAGGGTGATAAAGCCGTGAATGCATCATCCGTTAATCTGGTGATCAGATCGCTTGCACCGACGGTGGCACCTTATGATGCCTGCACACAGGAGCTTACTGACGGTCACATTGCGTTTAAAGTCACCGGCGTCGGTGACAGCGTGGAAAATACCGTCCTCGCTAACACACAAGTGACCGGCGGTGCACAAGGCGTAGGCGTCGGTATTTACGATACCGAAGGCGAGTCCGTTCCGTTAAATAGCGTTGTGAATCTTCTCGATTCGGGCGGTGAAGCCGGTATTGGCGAAATCAGCGTAGGCCTGGTAAAGCTGAAAAATCAGACACCAACCGCTGGTCTGGTCGCCGCCGCGCTCACGATTGAAGTCGCTCATATTTAATAATAAATCCTCAGCGTTATTAAGCATCACAGTTACAGGCATCAACGCTTAATAAATTAAAAGGAATATACAATGAAGAAAATTATTGGCAGCCTGGCTGCCGCTATCTCGTTAGTTTCAGGAATGGCCTGCGCTGACACACAGCCAGCTGACACAGGTGCAATAATGCAAGTTCACGGGCTGCTCTCCGCTCAGCCTGCAAAAATGAATTGCAATATTTCATTATCAGAAAGCAGTGTCGCCCTTACCGCCGATAAAAATATCCCGCAGCAAGGCGATAAACTCGCTACGCAGCAAATTAAACAGGTTGGTGTGATTGTCTCTGCACAACCAGGCGATCAATGCTCGCAACGCCTCGCACAGGACCAGCTCGCCCTGAGATTAACCGGTATTGGTGACAGTGTAGAAAATACCGTTCTTGCCAATACATTAGCCAATGGTGCCGTTAACGTTGGTGTCGGTATTTATTCGCCGCAAGGGGAACCTATTCCTCTGAATAGTTCGATTCCCGTCCAGGCGACTAATCAGGGCACGATGGGCAGTGCCGGAATCGGCCTGGCGTTAGTGAAGTTGAAAAACAAATCGACGAACGGGGGCCAGGTTCAGAGCCAACTCACGATTGAAGCCATTCGTTTGTAATCTCCATCCCCATAAGGCGCTCTTTCAGGGCGCTTTTTTACACATAAGAGGTCACTACTATGAAACGAGTTATATCTGGCATTGCAATGACAACCTGTATGTTTCTGAGTGCAGCACACGCCACGCCTTTAGTATCTGACAGCAGCAGTTCACTCACGGTACAGGGAAGTTTAAAAGACAACGCAGGTGCATCGGGATGCGCGGTATCCCTGTCGAGAAACAGCGTGGAAGATATAAAACGTGCTGATGATATTCCGGTCCAGGGCGAAGATGCCCGGATAATTACCAGCGTAAAATTATCTGTAAATCCTATTAACCCGAGTTTATCCCCTATTGATTCCTGTTCCCGTGAAATTATAGACGGCAAGGTGGGGCTCAAGCTTACCGGGCCTGCGGATACCGTAGAAGGCACTGCGCTGGCTAATACATTAACCGGTGACAATGCGGCAAGCGGTGTTGGCTTTGGAATATTTACGCTTCAGGGGAAATCTATTCCATTGAACAGCGTGGTTAACATAGCCACCGACGTTAATAGCGGAGCCGCTGTTATTGGTGTTGCCATGGTTAAGCTGAAAGGCCAAACCGTCACTGAAGGTAACGCACAGAGTAATTTAACGGTAGAAGTCGCCCATTTGTAATTCCTTACATTAATTTAAATTTATTCAGCACAAGATATATGAAGTCAGGAAGGTGTATGAAAAATAAATTAATTACAACGCTTTGTTATGGAATATTTGCAGCAGCATTTACCCATAGCGCACTGGCGGCAACCGATATATCAGCGAATTTACACATTAGCGGTTCGGTTACCGATTCACAAAACGAAGGCTGCCACGTCGATTTTGGGGACGTCACCAGCGTCACCCTTGATGGGCGTACTGACAAATTAGTGCCGGAAGATGTTTATAACAGCGCCCAGGCGCATCCGGTATTAATTCATGTTCAGGGCGACAGCACGACGGGCGAATGCGCTAAACGCATTCAGGAAAGTAAAATCGCGTTGAAGTTCACCGGCATGCCTGATTCCGGAAATGGCCAGACGCTCGGTAATACGCTTACTGACGATGATGCCGCCCGGGGTATTGGGGTAGAACTTTTCCATAACAATAAAGTGGTGCCGGTTAACAGCCAGCTTCCGCTGAGCAGTACCGGCAGCACCGGTAATATGGAAATCGATCTGCAACTGGTGAAGCTGGATGGACAAACAACGGCAGGCGGTAAAATACAAAATAGCCTCACCTTAGAGGTCGCTCAGCTATAACCCAGGCGTGCTTAACCGGCGCTTATTTATTACTGAAAAGAGTGCTTTTTAATGTATCGCTCCTGAGGAGGAAACATGAAAAAGAGCATGAAGTACATTGCCTGTTGCGGTTCAGTTACGCCTGGCAATATTCAAAGCAGTCTTTGTGTTGAAATCATTAATGTTTGAAACGGACTGCGCCATTGCAATCGACATATATTTATACGAGTAGACAGACATGTTAAACAAACGGCTTTTTGCTGTAAGCGCTTGCGCGCTTTTTCTGACGTGCGCGGCTCACGCGGCAACGTCAAATGACTCTTCGGCAACATTGTCTGTTAAAGGACAGTTGATGACGCCTGAAGTCTATAACAGCTGTGTTGTTTCACTGCCAACCGCCAGTGCTGTTGATCTGAATGCGGATGGTGGAAGTCTTGCCGGTCAGGGAGATAACGCCACCAACGCAGCGCCGGTCACCATTTCGGTAGACGGCAAGGCGAACGCCAATCAGTGTGAGCAGCAAATGGATCAAGGCCGCCTGGCTATCAAATTTGTGGGTATCCCGGACAGTACAGACGGTACTGTGCTGGCGAATAACTACAAAGGCGAAGACGCGGCAACCGGCGTTGGCGTCGGCATTTTCGATCAGAATGGCAAACCGCTCAGTCTGGCCGATCTGCTGCCGCTGGACGCCGGGGAAGACAGCGCCTCAATCACGATTGGCCTCCAGCCCGTCGAGCTGAAGGGGCAAACCGCGACGACCGGTAAGATCCAGAGCAGCGTCACTATCGAAGTTGTACATATGTAATCCCTACAGCCCATCGCAAGATGGGCTTTTTTGCAATGGCCCGGCTTTATTTTTTTCTTAATTCAATAACATAAGGAAAGATAATGAAACATCTGTTTGTTAAGCCCGGTATGATGGCTTTACTGCTGTCAACATTATCGGGTGCGTCAGCCTGGGCGGCGGACACGTCGGCGACGCTTAATATCACCGGCCACATCGCCCCCGCCGCAGGGCAGTGCAAACTCTATTTAAGTGAGAACACAATTAGTCTCGATGCCGATCTGGCATTAATGGACACGCAGGACACGCAGACTGCGGCTAACCCTCACCGTATCCATCTGCGGGTCGATGGTGATGCCGACTGCGAAAAAGCGAAAAACGACGGCAAAATCGAATTTCGTTTTTACAGCGATGCCGACACCAGTCGCGGTAACGCCATCAGAAATACCGCCGAGGGCGAAGGCGCAGCGCCAGGCGTGGCGATTGGACTATATGACAACAACGATAAGTTAATGACGGTTAACCAGAGCAGCCTGCCAGCGACGGAACCGCCGCAAACCATCGGTCTGCAAATCGTGAAGTTGATGGACGGCACACCTGGTGCAGGGTCAGTCCAGGGAACCTTAACCATTGAAATGAATAAAATCTAACTTCGCTGCCCACCCACGGTGGGCACGTTGCGAGGGCGCAATTCGTTTTCTGACGGCCCTTTTATCACCCACATCTCGTGTTTTCCAGTTAGCCGGCACCGCCTCCTCACCGCTATTAAATAATCACCGCCTGAATAGCAAACGTTTGCTTTTAGCAACCAGTCAGATAAAATCTCCGCTTTTCCATCAGGGGAATGCTGTCGATGTCCGTTAACGCCGTTGAGTCTGAAAATACGCAACCGATTGCCCAGTCGCGAAACAGCGAACTGATTTATCGTCTTGAAGACAGGCCGCCACTGCCGCAAACGCTGTTTGCCGCCGGCCAGCATTTGCTGGCGATGTTTGTCGCGGTGATCACGCCTGCGTTGCTGATTTGCCAGGCGCTCGGTTTACCCGCCCAGGATACACAGCACATCATTAGCATGTCGCTGTTCGCCTCCGGCGTGGCATCGCTTATTCAAATCAAAACCTGGGGTCCGGTGGGCTCTGGCCTGTTGTCCATCCAGGGCACCAGCTTTAACTTCGTTTCCCCCCTGATAATGGGCGGCCTGGCACTGAAAAATGGCGGCGCGGATATCCCCACCATGATGGCGGCGCTGTTTGGCACCCTGATGCTGGCAAGCTGCACGGAAATGCTGCTTTCCCGCGTTCTACATCTGGCGCGCCGTATCATTACGCCGCTGGTGTCCGGCGTTGTGGTGATGATTATCGGGCTGTCGTTAATCCAGGTGGGATTAACCTCTATCGGCGGCGGCTATGCCGCAATGAGCGATAAAACCTTCGGCGCGCCGATGAACCTGTTCCTGGCAGGCGTTGTGCTGGCGGTGATTATTGTGTTGAACCGCCAGCGTAACCCCTATTTGCGCGTCGCCTCGCTGGTTATTGCGATGGCTGTCGGTTATGTCGTGGCGTGGGCGCTGGACATGCTGCCGAATAACACCGCGCCGACAAACGACGCGCTGATTATGGTCCCAACCCCGCTTTATTACGGTCTGAGCATCGACTGGAATCTGCTGATCCCTTTAATGCTGATTTTCATGGTGACCTCGCTGGAAACCATTGGCGATATCACCGCCACGTCTGATGTTTCCGAACAACCAGTTTCCGGCCCGCTGTATATGAAGCGCCTGAAAGGCGGTGTTCTGGCGAATGGCCTGAACTCCTTTGTCTCGGCGGTATTCAATACCTTCCCGAACTCCTGCTTCGGCCAGAACAACGGCGTGATCCAGTTGACCGGCGTCGCCAGCCGCTACGTTGGCTTTGTGGTCGCCATGATGCTGATCGCGCTTGGCCTGTTCCCGGCAGTCAGTGGTTTTGTGCAGCATATTCCGGAACCCGTGCTGGGCGGCGCCACTATCGTGATGTTCGGCACCATTGCGGCATCCGGCGTGCGTATTGTCTCTCGCGAGCCGTTGAACCGCCGCGCCATTATGATTATCGCGCTGTCGCTCGCGGTGGGCATGGGCGTTTCCCAGCAGCCGTTGATCCTGCAGTTTGCCCCTGACTGGCTGAAAAACCTGCTCTCTTCCGGCATCGCCGCAGGCGGAATTACCGCCATCATCCTGAATTTAATTTTCCCGCCAGAAAAAGCGTAATCGCCAGCGGCGAGGGTGTTCCCACCCTCGTCGCTTCACCTTTCGCTCTCCCCGCCTTGAGCAATTGCGTTAAATCGTGCATAACTCCATCACTGGGTATTCATCGGATGGAAGACAATGAAATTTCTTGGAAAGCTCATCGTTGCGCTGCTTGTCGCCGTTCTGGTCGTCATTATTGGGCTGTATGTTTTACTGCAAACCCGATGGGGCGCGGCCTGGATAACCGACTGGGTGAATGCGCACAGCGACTATCACATTACTTTTGATGAGATGGATCACAGTCTTTCATCGCCTTCTCACGTCATGCTGAAAAATGTGACCTTTGGGCGTAAGGGGCAGCCTGCCACGTTAGTGGCGCAAAACGTTGATATTGGCCTGAGCACCCGCCAGATCACCGACCCGTTTCATGTCGATGCGATTATCCTCCGCCAGGGCACACTCAATATTTCTCCGGAAACCGCCTCGATCCCGTTCCAGGCAGACCGTCTGCAACTGAGTGATATGGCTTTTAACAGCCCAAACAGCGCGTGGAATTTAAGCGCCCAGCGCGTCAATGGCGGCCTGACGCCGTGGCTACCCGAAGCCGGGCGCATCCTCGGCAGCAAAGCCAGAATTGAACTGAGCGCCGGCTCACTGACCTTAAACGGCATACCCGCCAGCAACGTGCTGATTCAGGGCGATATTGATAAAGATGAAGTGAATTTCTCCACTCTGGGCGCAGATGTGGCGCGTGGCTCCCTGACGGGCACCGCCCGGCGTAACGCTAATGGCGGCTGGCAGGTAGACAATTTGCGTCTTAGCGATATTCGGCTACAAAGCGACAAAATCCTGATCGAACTGTTGCGCCCGCTCGTCACCCTTCCGTCCCTGAAGCTGGGGCGGGTGGATGTTACCGATGCGCGGTTGCAGGGCCCCAACTGGGCCGTGACCGATCTGGATATGACCTTACGGGATATCACGTTCAGTAACGGCGACTGGCAGAGCGAAGAGGGCAAACTGTCATTCAACGCCAGCGAATTTATTTATGGTTCCCTGCATTTCTTTGACCCTATCGCCAATGTCAATTTGTCGCCTCAGGGCCTCGAAATCAGCCAGCTTACCTCGCGCTGGGAAGGTGGGATGGTCCGCACGCGTGGTACATGGACGCGCAGCGATAAAGGGCTGACGCTGGACGATGTTGCCATCGCCGGGCTGGAATACACCTTACCGGAAGACTGGAAAGCCCAGTGGATGACCGAGCTACCGGAATGGCTAACCCGCGTGACGGTGACAAAATTTACTGCCAGCCGCAATTTGATTATTGATATCGACCCCGCGTTTCCGTTCCAGGTGACCGCGCTGGACGGCTACGGCAATCAGCTGCAGCTGGCGCGTGACCGCAAGTGGGGTATCTGGAGTGGAAGCGCCTCGTTGAACGCCGCAGCGGCCACCTTTAATCGTGTGGATGTGCGCAGGCCGTCCATCGCGCTGAGCGCCAACACCAGTACCATTAACGTCAGTGAACTGAGCGCCTTCGTTGGAAAAGGATTGCTGGAAGCAACCGCCACCCTTTCACAACAGCCGGATCGGCAACTTGCATTAAGTCTGACGGGTCGGGCGGTGCCCGCCAATGTGCTGGAAAACTGGGGCTGGCCGCAGATACCGATCCAGGGCGACGCCAATATGCGGCTCGCCGCCCGTGCGCAGCTGAAAGCGAATCAACCACTGAAGCCCACGGTCAACGCGACGCTAAATATCACGGCCGCTAACGGCCAGCAACAGCAACAAACTATGCAGGCGGGCGTCGTTGCCGGTTCCCCTGCGACACCAGCCCCTGCCGCAACGCCTGCCGCGCCATCTCAGGCGCAACCACCACAGGCAAACCCTTTCCAGTAGTAGCAACGCCCTCACCGGATTAAACAGTGAGGGCGCAGCGTTACTCTTCTTCGTTACCGCCCTCTTCCAGCGGTCCAAAGGGTTTAGCGGGCAATACGATATAGGTTCCTTCGAATACCGCGCCCAGCGTATCGTCGCCCATCAGTTCCACCTGCAACTGCACCCGGGCTTTACGCCCGCGCGCCAGGCGATCAAGGTCGCCGCTGAGCGAGCCGAGATCGGCAATCGCGCTGGGGCGGCCGGAGATCGGCGCACGGTAGCGGATATGCGCATCGGCAAGAATAATGGTGCCGCCCAGATGACGCTCGCGCAGCATCAGCCATATCAGCCCCCCATCCGGTCAGCGTCGCGAGAGAAAACAGGCTCCCGGCGAACAACGTATTA
Source organism: Atlantibacter hermannii (assembly GCA_900635495.1). Lineage (NCBI taxonomy): Bacteria > Pseudomonadati > Pseudomonadota > Gammaproteobacteria > Enterobacterales > Enterobacteriaceae > Atlantibacter > Atlantibacter hermannii. The sequence goes on from LR134136.1 coordinate 4,475,513, forward strand.
TGCGGATTCTGGTTGCCTGCTTCCGGCATGGTGGTAATAAACTTTTGCCCGGTGTACTGCAGAATGCGCACGCCCATTTTCTCGCTCAGCGGAATATGCTGATACCAGGCCTGCTGCAACTGCCCGCACCAGTCGGCGCGGTGCAAAATATCATCCAGCGGCACGATCGGCTTAATCATTAAAAAGTGGCGCAACGGGGTAGTTTGCGGCGTGGTGATTTCGCCCTGATTGATAAAGCCCAGTTTGGCAAAGAATTCTACCGCGTCTTCGCGGGCGCTACAGGTAACGCGTTTAACCCCTTCCTGACGGGCGACGGACTCCAGCGTCATCGCCACCAGCGTGCCCAGGCCTTTGTCCTGAACGTTGGGATCGACCGCCATAAAACGAATGGACGCTTCGTTATCGGCATTGATGTACAGCCTGCCTACGGCAACGGGTTTACCGCTTTCATCCACCACCATTTGATGATGCGCCAGCGCATCCCAGGCATCACGCTCGGAGCCTTTTGGTTGGTGCAATGGTTTACGCAACATTTCCCAGCGAAACTGGTAGTAGCTTTCCAGTTCTTCTTCCGTTTGGGGTACGCGAAGATGATACATAGATGGACTCTCTCTTGTTGCCAGGGGCCGCGCCGTTAACGGACTCATACTTGCAGCCAGAACGTAACGGGGCCATCGTTCACCAGGGACACCTGCATATCTGCGGCAAAGCGCCCGGTTTGTGTTTCTGTGCCGAGCGTTCGGCAACGCTCAACGAAGTAGTCGTACAGCTCTTCCGCCAGTTGGGGCGCAGCGCCGTTGGAGAAGCTCGGGCGCATACCGCTGTTGGTATCCGCCGCCAGTGTAAATTGTGATACCACCAGCACGCTGCCGCCTGCCTGTTGAACGTTCAGGTTCATCTTGCCGTTTTCATCGCTAAAAACGCGATAGCCCAGCACCCGTTCGCACAGACGATTCGCTTTCTGGGGGTTGTCTTCCTTTTCGACACCTAATAACACCAAAAGTCCTGGGCCGATTTCGCCCGTCACGTCACCGTTAACGGCGACGCTGGCACGCGTGACGCGTTGAATTAATGCGATCATGGTTCTTCTTCGGATTCGTGTTTTGCTGCTTCTTTTAACGCTCGGTAGTCTCCGAGAGTGACAGTAATTTCCGCGCCAAGCAAGACGATACACCATGTCCAGTACACCCAAACGAACAGAATGGGGATCACCGCCAGAACGCCATAGATGAGCTGGTATGACGGGAACATGGTGATATATAAAGCAAAACCTTTTTTACCCAGCTCAAATAGCAGCGCAGCCACTAGCGAACCGACCAGCGCATCCCGCGCAGGCACGCGGGTGGTGGGGACAATGCTATAAAGCAGCCAGAATGCCAGCCAGGAGAGCAGTAGCGGAAAGATACGCAGCACGTTATCGATCAACGAGTCGAACCCGCTCACCCAGCGCAGCGACAGCAGATAAGAGCTGATCACCAGGCTCGCGCCCGCCAGCAGCGGCCCGAGGGTCAAAATCATCCAGTAAACGGCAAACGAATACACTTTTGGCCGCGCTCGCTTACTGCGCCAGATGGTATTCAGGGCGCTGTCGATGGCATACATCAACAGCAGCGCCGTAACGATCAGTCCACAGGCGCCGACTGCGGTCATCTTGTTGGAATTGGCAACGAACTGCTCAATATAACGCTGAATGATATCGCCGGTCGCCGGCATGAAGTTGGCGAAGATAAAGTGACGTAGCTGGATACTGACATCGGAAAACATGGGAAACGCGGCGAACAAAGCGAACACCACGGCGACCAGCGGCACCAGAGAGAGCAGCGACACATACGCCAGGTTGCCAGCCAGCGTGGTCATATTGTCCTGGTCGATTCGTTCCCACAGCAATTTACACCATGCCCAGAGTGGTGCAGTGCGTTTCGCGGCATGGTGACGAGCACGTCTTAACATGGCTGCTTCGCAAAATAGTCCGGTAACGTGGATTTATCGGTCACCTGAATACTGGTGATCCCCACGGCTTGCGCCCCTTTAATATTATCGGCGTTATCATCGAAAAAGACGGCGTCACTGGCGTCAAATCCTTCCGCGTCGAGAACCTTTTGATAGATGGCCGGTTCAGGTTTGCGTGCGCCAAGCTCCTGCGACAGGTAGACCTGGTCGGCAGCGGCCTGCACTTCCGGGTAGTTCGTTGGCCAGTATGTGGTGTGCAAGCGGTTGGTATTGGACAACACCACCACGCGATGGCCCTGTTCGCGCAGCTTATTCATGATGTCGATGACTTCCGGGCGCAGCCCGACGAATACCGCCTGCCAGCCCGCAGCGAACTGCTCGTAACTCAACGACAATGCCATGGATTCGCACAGCAGTTTCGCGAATTCTTCATCGCTGATTTCGCCGCGCTCATGCTTTTCGAAGGGTTCACCCATGGTGAAATTCTGTTTGAGCGTGGCGAGCGGCACGCGGCTGTAATTGCTCCATACGCCCAACACGCGGTTGAAGTCGATATCAACAATGACGTTACCTAAATCAAAGATATAAAGCATGACGCTCTCCTTTTTGGGCCATGGAGAGTTAACTGTAGCGGGAATATGAAAGGATGAATAGTAACGGTTTCAAAACGAAAGCGAAGAAGTCTGACCACGGTTACACACCCGAACCGTGGGCCAAATGGTGTTGAAAACCCGCACAGAAAGGCGCGTTTCAGGCGGCGAGATGTTGCGACTGATCCAGTGCCAAAAATGCAATATTCTGAAAAGGATGGGTGCCGGATAAAATGCGCCGGTTTTAACGCCAGAACCGAAATAATGAAAAAAAGTAAACGCCGGGCATTAAAAATGGCGACAAGTTTTCGCTAAAGCGCTGCCGCCATTCGCCCTTTTTTATGCTTCGTCCAGCTCGATTCGCCAGTGTGTCTCAATGCGTAACGGGTTTTCCGGCGTCACCCACTGAGGGTGGGTATTAAGACCGTTTGGCTGCTGCGTTAAAGGCTCCACACAGGCAGCATCGGGCTGCTTATCGAACACTATCATGCTCGTTGCGGGCGATGACATGGATAGCCTGATCTTGCCGGGCCAAATCAACTGGGCCGACATGGCCTGCTCAAAACCAAAACAATCATCCCAGGGGGCCAGGGCGCGGAGCAATCCGTTTACCGGTCGGTAATTCATTCTCGCCGGGCTCTTCCTGCCAGTCAGCGGCAAAGTTTATTTGCAACTTTTCCACGTCTTTACCCGGCTGTGCCAGCGCCACCTGTGATGTGTCGCCGGTCCATTTGGCAAACCAGGGATGCCATCCCGCAGCGGCAGGAAAGCGCTCGCCCAGAGAGTGAATCTCCAGCGCAGCGCGTAATCCATCGTCTTCCAGTTGCAGACGTTGGATCACATAGCCTTCCCACGGCCACGGATCGGACAACGCCATACGGCAGACTACGCTCTCAGGCGTAACGGACTCCACTTGCCAGTCGCTATAGCACGCCATGCCGTGCAACGCATGCGGAGGTTTATTTACTGGTAGCGAGAATGTTTGATCTTCCACTTTCAGCAGTCCGTTCCCGAGCCGCCCAATCCAGGGCACCATGGGAAAACAGCCATACTGAAAAGCCCGACGCTCTGGCCGCCACTGACGAAGCAACTCATATCCAAAAGCAGTCAATGAGGTTATGCGGCAGCCATCATCAGGGTATAACTCAAGACTAATGGGCCCTTTTTTAAGGCGAATAGTGTCGCCCCGCGGCCCTGGCCACGGGGTATCAAATGCCTGGCGTAACGCCAGGCGTGGAGCGGGATTATTTTCCGTATCCATGATGTTCTCCTGATAATCGACAAGGTGTAGTTGAAGACGGTGCGCCTGAACAGCGCGTTTCATCCTGCGCCTGGGGATCGATAAGCCATACGCAGATAAACGACACCAGCGAGACCACCAGCAAAAACAGCGCCACATACCAGGGCTCGCCGCCGCCCAGCGCCAGTAAACTTGACGCAATAAGCGGACTCATTCCGCCCAGAATGGCGGAAAACTGATAAGCAAATGAGAGGCCGGTATACCGCACGTGCGTACCGAACATCCGGGTGAACAGGGTTGGCTGGACGGCAAACATCATGGTAGGGCCAAAGTTGTAACCGACAATCATGCTGATCCAGATGATCAACGTGCTTTTGGTGCCCAGTAACAGAAAGAAGGGAAACGCGAACAGCACGCAGAAACCCGCCCCGCATAAATAGAGTTTCTTTTGGCCGATCCGATCGGAAAGCCAGCCGATAAACGGACAACTGATAATGCCGATGGCTGACGCAATCAGCATACCCGTGAGCGGAATATCGCGTGAAAGCGCGAGTTGCGATGAGATATAGACAATGCCGAACGCGTTAATAATATTCGAAGAGACGCTTTCCGCGAGCCGCGCCCCCAGCGCCAGTAAAATATTGCGCGGGTGTTTGCGAAACAGCTCGATTAATGGCGGCGGCGCTTTCCGGACGTCAGGCTTACGCTGACGCTGTTTGAAGTCCAGCGTTTCCTCGGTGTGTAAACGAATAAACATACCGACGACCAGCATCACGGCAGAAAGCCAGAACGGTATTCGCCAGCCCCAGGAGAGAAATTGCTCCTGAGTTAATAACTGATTACACAGCGCAAAAACCCCGGTCGCCAGCATAATGCCTACTGACGCCGCGGCTTGCGGCAGCGAACCTAAAAAGCCGCGGCGGGCGTGGGGCGCCGATTCTATTGTCATTAATGCGGCCCCGCCATATTCGCCGCCCAGACCAAACCCCTGAATTAACCGCAATGCCATCAGAAGCAAGGGCGCCCACACCCCAATATCTTCATACGTGGGAATAAAACCGATCAAAAATGTAGACGTGCCGACAATGCCTAACGTCCAGATTAAGGTGATTTTTCTGCCGACTTTGTCGCCAAAGTGACCGAAAACAATGCCGCCTAACGGACGCGTTAAAAACCCCACGCCGAAGGTCGCAAAGGCAGCGATAATGCCGATGAATGGATCGCTATCCGGAAAGAACAGTGGTGCGAAGACCAGCCCCGCAGCGGTACCGAAAATGAAGAAGTCATACCATTCCAGCAAGGCACCCGCAAAACTGCCGATAACGACCCGGCGCATTGGCTTACCCGTTAATCCCTTTTCCGGAGTGAGTTGTGTATCTGACATAACGCTTCCTCTCCACAGGGTGAGAAAGCTACGGGCACAGGCCCGCAGCAGGTAGAGGTCATATCGCGCCGATACGTGTCGGCGCGGTGTTATTATTTTTCCAGCTCAGCAAGCACCTGGGCGTCTTCAGCATCCACGTTGGCGCCAAGCGGTTCCCATTTGATCAGCACACAAGTCAGAAAACCGATAAAGGGCACAATCGCCAGCCAGTAGAAGGCACCGGTATTGAGACTTCCCCAGAGCATGGGCCAGAAAATCAGCCCGGCAATCGCTCCGGTACGCATGATGGCACGTGCAAAACCTACCCCGGTGGGACGAATGCTTGGCGGATAGGAGAGTGTAGCGATGGTCATACCCAGCCCACCCGGCCCCGCAGAATGGAAAAAGATAATGGCTCCCAGTAACCCTAAAGAGAGCCACGGGTTAGTGGTGGCCAGCGCACCCAACGCCAACAGCGCCAGCGTGACGACAGCGAATCCATACATGGATTGCAGACGTGTCCCAAACCGTTGCAGTACCATTGAGCCAATCAACCCGCCGGTAATACCACAAAGCGCGTTGACCATTGCCGAGCCGGTTAACGCGCCCGCTAACCCACCGCTCAAAATACCCGCCAGCGTGAGCGGCAGATAAACCCCTACGGCGTTGTACTGCCATGCCTGCATCGTGGCCACCACGCAGCCTAAAAGCGTGCGTTTGCGGTAGCGCTGGTTGAACAAAATGCCATAGCCGCCGTGGATTTTGGTTTCGTGAAGATCCGAATGCCCGGTTGCCATATGCGTCCCGACGCTGGCATGTACTCCATAACGTTTTTTCAGGATGGCGCAGGCTTCTTCATAGCGGCCCACGCGGGCGGCCCACATCGCCGATTCGCCAATGAAGAAATAACGCAGGATCATGATGATGACTGCGAAAATCGCGCCGATAAAGATACCGTAGCGCCACAAATCCGCTTCTGCGATCCCGGAAAGCAACAGCGGCAACAGCACCAAATACACCACGGTAGTGGAAACATACCAGGCCATCTGCCACAGGTTGACTGACGACCCGGTTTTTTTCGATGTCGACCCACGAAGCTCTGCAACGGCGTTAGTCGCCAGCGGGAAATCAATTCCTAAACCGAACCCCATAATGACGCGGCACACCAGCACCCACCAGATATTGGGCGCAACGGCGACCGCTGCCGCGCCCAGCGTGCAAAGCGCCATCCCAATGAGGAATGCGCGGCGCTGGCCGAAACGGTTAATAACCCGGTTCGCCAACAGTCCGCCTACAAGCGCAGCAATCAATACGGACGCATTCACCGTTGCCGCAAGGCCCGGGGAAATCCCAAACTGAAGCGCAATATATTTGTTACCGAAACCAACCATCGCCGCCTGGTAAGCATCGATAAGAATGCCGCCCAGCGCGATAAAGATAATCAACGGGCTGACATTTAGCGCGGAGTTTTTATTAACAATATCAATAACATCTTGCGGTTTACTGACATAGTAAGGCGCAGGACTGGTGATTTGGCTCATCACAATATCCTTTTCTCATTGTTATAGGGTGGCGCCACGCGAGGTAGCGCCGAACAGAGGCGTTTAAGGATCAGGCATCGGCGAAATGCAGCATGACTTTGATGGAGTCATTTTGCTGGGCGCGTTCAAATGCCGCGGCGGCCTCACTGACGGGATACAGATCCGTCACCAGTTCACGCGTATCAAAACACCCATCCGCCAGCCACTCGATCACTGCGTCAAAATCTTCCGGGATGTACATGCCGGAATTGAGCAAATCGCGCTCAAAACGCTGCATCATTGGCAGAGGAATTTCACGAGGCCCGCTCGGGACGCCCATACACACGACGGTTCCGCCCGCATACACGCGTGTGCAGGCGTCATTAAGGGTGTTCTGGGCGGCAACAACGTCAATCGCCCCGGTAAACCGCACTTCGCTATCCAGCTCGCCTGGCGCATACGCCTCAGCCGCCCCCAGCTTAAGCGCGAGGGTACGTTTGGCAGGATCTGGCTCAATCACGGTGATTTTCCCGGCACCCATAATGCGCAGCGCCTGGACAATCGAAAGGCCGATCGTTCCCGCGCCAATGACCAGTACGCTTTCCAGTGACGCTTTCGGCATACGATTTACGCAATGCCGCGCACAGGCCGCGGGTTCAGCGAAAGCCAGCACTTTTAGCGGCAACGAAGGGGGAGCAACATGGCAATTGCGGGCAGGCACAATATGCTGGGATCGCGCGAAACCCGGCGCCCGGAATCCGGCGACCTGAGGCGGCTCGCACAGGTTAAAGCGTCCCGCTTTACAGGCCCGGCACTCCATACAGGCCATGATCGGATCGACCACCACATGGTCGCCCACTTTGACGTGAGTCACTTCGCTACCCACTTCTGTGACGCGCGCAGCGATTTCATGGCCCGGTACTACTGGCGGTTTTGCAAAAGGATGCCCGCCTTTTAAGACATGTAAGTCCGACCCGCAGATACCAAAAAACGCGGGCGCAATACGGACTTCATGCGGTTTAAGTTCCTGGTGTGGCTCTTCAAGATACTCAGTAGTGACTTTTCCAATATCAGAAAATAAAACGCGTGTGATCTTATCCATGGTGGTTCTCCATCGACAGAGTGATATCCGGGAATTAACGCTGTGCGATACTTTCATCGACGATTTCAGCCAGCCGTTGCAGGCGCGGTACTGAAACATCGCGCAGCATGGTTTGCGGATCGGCAGCACCAATGACCGATGCCCAAACCGCTCTCCCGGCGAGGAAACCTGATGCGCCGCCTTTCATGGCAATACGCACCGCTCTGCCAAAAATGTCTGCATCCACGCCGGATGACAAAATAACCCATGGCATATTCATTTGTTCATTAAGCTTCTGGCAGGCTGCCAACAGGGTTTTTTCATCGCCTTTGCCGCCCATGGGCATCTCCGCTTTATAAAGATCGGCGCCTGTATCGCCCAACTCTGCGGCTGCCGCGATAATGGCGCTTTCGCGATCGAAATCCCATCCGCGACGTGGGGGACGAACCACGGGCTCAATAATGCTGACCAGGCCTGCGCTACGGCAGCGTTTAACAAAATGACTGACCATGTCCAGACGCGCTTGTGCCGGTTCGTCTTCACGCCAGAGCACCAGCAGTTTTAACGCCTTACCTCCCATTTCCCGCACGGCATGCGGATCGATAGCCATATCAATCTGAACGCTATCGACCGGGATACCGTTACCTGGCAAAAAGTCATCAGCGGCGACAATCAGGCCGCAGGAATCTGCAACCGCCTGCTGTTTAACCACCTCATCAAGACAAAATTGCTTATCCAGCAATACCGCCGAGGCGTAAGGGGAAAGAATGCGGGTTGCCGCCACTTTAAAATCAGTCAGCACACTGTCTGCCACCGGCTTCGGTTGGCCTGCCGCTGCGAACATCAAGCGCATCGCTTCTCGTTGATCGACGGCCAGCATGGCAAAGCCGCCGCCAGGACGGGCGATATCGTTAAGGGTGTACGGATGGGGATGAGAATGCATAGTTACTCCTGTCATATTTCAATAATCAAAGTGCGTCAGGGCGACCAGCCAGTTGACGAACCTGAGAAAGCAAAGCGCTCCAGTCCTGACGACCCCGGCCATGTTCGCTGGCGCACTGGTAATAGGCTTCTGCGGCTTCTCCCATATGTAGCGGCGCCGCTTTCTGGTGGGCGACATCAATCGCAATGCGCAGATCTTTCAACGCCAGATCGACCATAAAGGCCGGAGAGAGATCGCCTTTCAGCACCTTGCCAGGCCAGGTTGTGGTGAAATGTCCTTTGCCTGCGGCGGTGCCGCTCATGACCTTGATAGCGACGTTAAGGTCCAGCCCGAGAGACTCGCAAAGCACGGCGGCTTCTGCGGAGAGGGCATTCAGCGCGATACTCATATAGTTGTTGATCAGTTTGACGCGGATACCCATTCCCGGCCCGCCCGCTTCGACCAGCTCTGAGCCCATGCACAGCAGGACGGGCCGCGCGCGTTCAACCTGCTCCGGCGTGCCACCCGCGAGGATAAGCAACGTACCGTTAATGGCGTTGTCGGACGTTCTCCCAACCGGCGCATCCATCATGCTGATGCCTTTAACGCTTAGCTCCTGGATGAGCGCATCGGTTTGTAGCGGATGGATGGTGGACATATCGATCACCAGTGCATCCGGAGAAATGCCTTCGCACACACCCGAAGCCCCTAACAACACATCGCGGACAATGTCGCCGTTTGGCAGCATGGTAATCACGATATCTGCGCCTTCTGCGGCTTGCGCAGGCGTTTGTGCCGCAACCGCGCCCTGCCCGACCATCTGGGCTGACCGCTTGCGGATTCACATCAAAGACGCGTAGCGCATATCCCTGCTTTACTAAGTTACTGGCCATGGGTAAGCCCATTTGACCCAGCCCTAAAAAGGCGATAACCGTCATAACATTCTCCTGCGCTGTAATGGCAAAAAAGTTACAATGAAAAAATCGTTTTCGACCTTTTTTGAGCATATTTGTAATTCATGGCTAAAAACCAGACACAAGTCACTAATTTGATCATTTTTGTCATTAATATGATCACAAATGATAATTAACCAGAGGTTGAGACAAAAATGATCAAGATTGCCTGTGTCGGTATTGCTGTTCAGGATCGGATTTACACGCTGAAGACGCTGCCAGACGGCGGTGGGAAATATCAGTCGTCCCATTATCAGGAAACGGGCGGAGGGCCAGCGGCTACCGCGGCAGTGGCCATTGCCCGTCTGGGCGTTGAAGTGGATTTTATTGGCCGGGTCGGGGATGACAGCTGCGGTAATACACTGCTCGCCGAATTGCAGCACTATGGTGTGAATACCGATTATTGCCGTCAGTTTGCTGGCGCACGCTCTTCGCAGTCGGCTATCCTGGTTGATGAGCACGGTGAGCGCATTATCGTTAATTATCCCAGCCCTGATTTGCCTGCCGACGCATCCTGGGGTTGAAGAGATTGATTTCTCGGCCTATGACATGGTACTGGCCGATGTCCGCTGGCATGAGGGGGGCGTTAACCGCCTTTACGCTTGCCAGACACGCTGGCGTCGCCACGCTGCTGGACGCAGATACCACGCCGCAAAATATTGAGCCGCTGGTCAGGCTTGCTGACCACGCGGTTTTTTCAGCGCCAGGGTTACAACGTATGACCCACATTGACGATGCCCGGGAAGGATTATTGCGCGCCGCATCGCTCACCGAGGGAAAAGTCTATGTGACCCAGGGCGGTGAAGGCACATTGTGGATTGAAGATGAGCATTTTTGTCATTTTCCGGCGTTTACCGTGAACGTCGTCGACACCACCGGCGCTGGAGACGTTTTTCATGGCGCACTGGCCCTGGCCATTGCCGAAAAAATGCCGTCGCAAAGCGCGATTGCCTTTTCTGCTGCCGTCGCGGCGCTGAAATGTACCCAGGCAGGTGGGCGAACGGGTATTCCTAATCGTGAACAAACCGAGTCGTTTTTGTCATTATTAAATGTAAAATGACTTTTTCTGGCAGGAGGGCAAGAGGTGTTAATGAGCACAACGGATCTAACCGGTAATCCCCGCCACGATAAGCTGATTCAGCTTATTACTGAACAGGGATACATGAATATTGAGGATCTGGCGCAGCAACTGTCCGTATCCACTCAAACCATTCGCCGTGATATCCGCAAGCTGAGCGATCAAGGATTGATAACGCGCCATCATGGCGGAGCCGGGCGTATTTCCAGCGTCATTAATACCGCGTTTGAACAACGCGAGCTTTCACTGACGCATGAAAAACAGGCCATCGCCGAGGCTATTGCTCATTATCTTCCTGACCGTTGCACAGTTTTCCTGACGATTGGCACGACGGTGGAAGCCATCGCCAGAGCCTTGCTGGTGCGTAAAAATTTACGGGTCATCACCAACAGCGTGCGCGTGGCGCAGATTCTTTATAAAAATCCGGATCTGGAGGTGATGGTGCCTGGCGGAACACTGCGCGCTCATAACGGCGGCATCGTCGGGCCTGCGACAGTGAATTTCATTGAAGGGTTTCGCGCGGATTACCTCATCACCAGCGTGGGGGCGATTGAAAACGACGGCGCGTTGCTTGAATTTGATGTCAATGAGGCAACGGTGGCAAAAACCATGATGGAACATGCGCGGCATACGCTGGTTGCAGCGGACCATACCAAATTCCATACCTCAGCCGCAGTTGCCATTGGCAATGCCCGAAACGTGTCGGCCTTTTTTACCGATGAGGATCCACCAGCCGCCTTTGCACAATTACTTGAGCAGGAACGCATCAAGCTTTTTGTCGCAGAATAAAAAAAAAGCCGCTTATCAGCGGCTTTTTTGCATCATTCAAACAATCTTAGTCTTCTTTCGAGCCACGGCTCGCGCGACGACGATCGTTCTCAGTCAGGTGACGTTTACGAATACGGATAGACGTCGGGGTCACTTCGACCAGTTCGTCATCATCGATAAACTCAAGCGCCTGCTCCAGAGACATTTTGATCGGCGGAACCAGAACCGTTGCTTCGTCAGTACCGGACGCACGCATGTTGGTCAGTTTCTTACCGGTCAGGCAGTTCACGGTCAGGTCGTTAGAACGGCTGTGAATACCGATAATCTGGCCTTCATACACTTCCGCACCGTGACCCAGGAACAGCTTGCCGCGATCCTGCAGACCAAACAGCGCGAACGCTACCGCTTTGCCCTGGCCGTTAGAAATCAGCACGCCGTTGTTACGCTGGCCGATTTCGCCCGGACGGACGTCGTCGTAGTGGCTGAAGGTGGAGTACAGCAGACCGGTACCGGACGTCATGGTCATGAACTCGGTACGGAAGCCGATCAGGCCACGTGCCGGGATCAGGTAATCCAGACGAATACGGCCTTTGCCGTCAGGGATCATGTCTTTCACGTCGCCTTTACGCTCGCCCATGGCTTGCATAACTGCGCCCTGATGCTGCTCTTCGATATCCAGGGTCACGTTTTCGAACGGTTCCTGCATACGGCCGTCAATCATACGGTTGATAACTTTCGGACGGGACACAGCCAGTTCGAAGCCTTCACGACGCATGTTTTCGATCAGCACTGACAGGTGCAGCTCACCACGACCGGACACGCGGAACGCGTCGGAGTCTTCAGTTTCTTCAACGCGCAGGGCTACGTTGTGTACCAGCTCTTTATTCAGACGCTCAAGGATCTGACGAGAGGTCACGAACTTACCTTCTTTACCGCAGAACGGCGAGGTGTTGACGTTGAAGAACATGGTTACCGTCGGCTCGTCAACAGACAGGGCCGGCAGCGCTTCCACGTTTTGCGGATCGCAAAGCGTGTCAGAGATGTTCAGTTCGCCAAGACCGGTGATCGCGATGATGTCGCCCGCTTCCGCTTCGGTGGATTCGATACGTTCCAGGCCGAGGTGGGTCAGTACTTTACCGACTTTACCGTTACGGGTTTTGCCTTCGCTGTCGATCAGGGTGATCTGCTGGTTCGGCTTCACTTTACCGCGCTTGATGCGACCAATGCCGATAACGCCAACGTAGTTGTTGTAATCGAGCTGGGAGATCTGCATCTGGAACGGACCGTCGAGGTCGACGTTCGGAGCCGGTACGTGGTCAATAATCGCCTGATACAGCGGGGTCATATCTTCCGCCATGTCAGTGTGATCGTTGCCGGCAATACCCATCAGCGCGGATGCGTAGATGATAGGGAAATCCAGTTGCTCGTCGGTCGCGTCGAGGTTAACGAACAGGTCGAACACCTGATCGACAACCCAGTCCGGACGGGCGCCAGGACGGTCAACTTTGTTGATCACAACAATCGGCTTCAAACCATGAGCAAACGCTTTCTTGGTTACGAAGCGGGTCTGCGGCATTGGGCCATCCATTGCATCCACAACCAGCAGTACTGAGTCCACCATGGACATAACACGTTCCACTTCTCCACCGAAGTCGGCGTGCCCTGGGGTATCAACGATGTTGATACGGTAGTCATTCCATTTGATAGCGGTGTTTTTAGCGAGGATGGTAATCCCACGCTCTTTCTCCAAATCGTTGGAGTCCATCACACGTTCTGTGGTCTCAGTACGTTCGCTGAACGTACCGGATTGCTGCAGCAGCTTGTCAACCAGGGTCGTTTTCCCATGGTCAACGTGCGCAATGATGGCGATGTTACGCAGATTTTCGATCACAACTTTGCCTCAGGCATTAGAAATAGCGCGTTATTGTACACGTATTAATCGAAGGACTAAACAGGATCACAAAGAACCTTTACAAACAATGTAAACAGTAAGGGATTGTGATCGGTTTCACGAAGCAAAAAAGAGTAGCCACAACGAAAATTGCACCAATACAGTGCTCATTATTCACACATAAGCACTATATTGGTGCAAGGTATCCATGCTGGTGCAGCCCTTTTGCACTATGGTGCGCATAATAGCGCCTTTTTAGGGTAATTTGAAAGTTGGCACAGATTTCGCTTTAACTAAATCAGGGTGAAAACACCAACTATTGAGCAGTGCCATTCCACGACGATGATGACCAATCCGGGAGAGTAAGTATGTCCGCCGAACACATTCTGACGATGCTGAATGAACATGAAGTGAAGTTTGTTGATTTGCGCTTCACTGATACCAAAGGTAAAGAGCAGCACGTCACAATCCCTTCCCATCAGGTAAATGCTGACTTCTTCGAAGAAGGCAAAATGTTTGATGGCTCATCGATTGGTGGCTGGAAAGGCATCAACGAATCCGACATGGTACTGATGCCTGACGCTTCTACCGCCGTTCTTGATCCGTTCTACGAAGAACCGACGCTGATTATCCGTTGCGATATTCTTGAGCCGGGCACCATGCAGGGTTATGACCGCGATCCGCGTTCAATCGCCAAACGCGCTGAAGATTACCTGCGTTCTACCGGTATCGCGGATACCGTGCTGTTCGGGCCAGAACCGGAATTCTTCCTGTTCGATGACATCCGTTTCGGCAGCTCCATTTCCGGCTCCCATGTCGCTATCGACGATATCGAAGGCGCATGGAACTCCTCCACCAAATACGAAGGTGGTAACAAAGGTCACCGTCCAGGCGTGAAAGGCGGCTATTTCCCGGTTCCGCCAGTCGACTCCGCACAGGACATCCGTTCTGTCATGTGTCTGACCATGGAAGAGATGGGCCTGGTGGTAGAAGCTCACCACCACGAAGTGGCTACCGCCGGTCAGAACGAAGTGGCAACCCGCTTCAACACCATGACCAAAAAAGCGGACGAAATTCAGATTTACAAATATGTGGTTCACAACGTCGCGCACCGCTTCGGTAAAACCGCAACCTTCATGCCGAAACCGATGTTTGGTGATAACGGCTCCGGTATGCACTGCCACATGTCCCTGTCTAAGAACGGCACCAACCTGTTCTCTGGCGACAAATATGCAGGCCTGTCTGAGCAAGCGCTGTACTACATCGGCGGCGTAATCAAACACGCAAAAGCGATTAACGCCCTGTCTAACCCGACCACCAACTCCTACAAGCGTCTGGTCCCGGGTTACGAAGCGCCGGTTATGCTGGCTTACTCTGCCCGTAACCGTTCCGCCTCAATCCGTATTCCGGTTGTGGCGTCTCCGAAAGCGCGTCGTATCGAAGTGCGCTTCCCGGACCCGGCTGCTAACCCGTACCTGTGCTTTGCCGCGCTGCTGATGGCAGGCCTCGACGGCATTAAGAACAAAATCCATCCGGGCGAAGCCATGGATAAAAACCTGTATGACCTGCCGCCGGAAGAAGCGAAAGAAATTCCGCAGGTTGCAGGCTCTCTGGAAGAAGCACTGAACGAGCTGGATCTGGACCGTGAGTTCCTGACTGCTGGCGGCGTATTCACCGATGAAGCTATCGATGCGTATATCGCCCTGCGCCGTGAAGAAAACGACCGTGTGCGCATGACGCCGCACCCGGTAGAGTTTGAGCTGTACTACAGCGTTTAATGTAAAAGTTAATACTCAGTGGATTTCGTGACACAGCAAGGCGGTAACTGAGCAAAGCGCCGAACGTTTACATCAGTAAGCGTTCGGATGCGCGAAGGCCACCTCTGGGCAAGAAAAACGCGAGTATTGTCGTTGCCGTGGAATTTTAGCCCATCTTCGGATGGGCTTTTTTCTCCACCAATAAGCTGATTTCAGAGGCTTTTCTTCTCTCTGACGCTATACTGCACTAAATTGGTGCAATTTTCCGGAGACTGCTAAATGGCAACAGGCATGCTGCCCGATGCTGGGCAGATCCTTAATTCCTTGATTAACAGCATTTTGCTGGTGGATGACGATCTGGCGGTGCATTACGCCAATCCTGCCGCCCAGCAATTGCTCGCCCAAAGCTCACGTAAGCTCTACGGTACGCCGTTGCCGGAACTGCTGAGCTATTTTTCGCTGAACATCGCGCTCATGCAGGAAAGCCTTAACGCGGGCCAGGGATTTACAGATAACGAAGTGACGCTGGTGATTGACGGGCGTTCACACATCCTTTCTCTGACTGCCCAGCGGTTGCCGGACATGCTGATCCTGCTTGAAATGGCACCCATGGATAACCAGCGACGCCTGAGCCAGGAACAGTTGCAGCATGCCCAACAAATTGCCGCGCGCGATTTGGTTCGCGGCCTGGCGCATGAAATTAAAAATCCGCTCGGTGGTTTGCGCGGCGCAGCGCAATTGTTAAGTAAAGCGCTTCCCGACCCGTCACTGACGGAGTACACCAAAGTCATTATTGAACAGGCCGATCGGCTTCGTAATCTGGTCGACAGGCTGCTGGGCCCGCAACAGCCAGGGATGCATGTGACGGAGAGCATTCACAAAGTCGCCGAACGTGTCGTCAAGCTGGTGTCGATGGAGTTGCCTGATAACGTCACGCTAATCCGTGATTATGACCCCAGCTTGCCGGAGCTGGCCCACGATCCTGACCAGATTGAACAGGTGCTGCTGAATATTGTCCGTAACGCGCTCCAGGCGCTGGGCAGCGAGGGCGGAGAGATCACGCTGCGCACCCGAACGGCATTTCAGTTGACGCTGCACGGCGTGCGCTACCGGCTGGCAGCCCGCATCGATGTGGAAGATAACGGTCCGGGGATCCCGGCCCATTTACAGGACACGCTGTTCTATCCCATGGTCAGTGGCCGTGAAGGCGGCACAGGTTTGGGGCTGTCTATCGCCCGCAATCTTATCGACCAGCATTCGGGAAAAATCGAATTTACCAGTTGGCCGGGTCATACCGCGTTTTCGGTATACCTTCCCATTAAAAAATAGATGCCGACGCGTTCCGGTTGGCTGGCCAGAACGCTAACGCGTATATCGAGGTGTTTATGCAACGAGGGATAGTCTGGATCGTTGATGACGATAGCTCCATCCGCTGGGTGTTGGAGCGCGCGCTCACCGGCGCCGGATTACACTGCACCACATTTGAAAGCGGGAACGAGGTGCTCGACGCGTTGACCACCAAAACGCCCGACGTGCTGTTATCGGATATCCGGATGCCTGGCATGGACGGGCTGGCGTTGCTTAAGCAAATTAAACAGCGTCATCCGATGCTCCCGGTCATCATTATGACCGCCCACTCCGATCTGGATGCCGCCGTAAGCGCCTATCAGCAGGGTGCGTTCGATTATCTGCCCAAACCGTTTGATATCGACGAAGCAGTGGCGCTGGTTGAACGCGCAATCAGTCATTATCAGGAGCAGCAGCAACCGCGTAACGCGCCGGTTAGCGGGCCAACCACGGACATTATCGGCGAAGCCCCGGCGATGCAGGATGTGTTCCGGATCATTGGTCGTCTGTCGCGTTCATCGATCAGCGTACTGATTAACGGCGAGTCGGGGACCGGTAAAGAGCTGGTGGCCCACGCGCTGCATCGTCACAGCCCGCGCGCCAAATCGCCATTTATCGCGCTGAATATGGCGGCGATCCCCAAAGATTTGATTGAGTCCGAACTGTTTGGACATGAAAAAGGCGCGTTTACCGGCGCCAATCAAATTCGTCAGGGCCGTTTTGAGCAGGCCGACGGCGGCACGTTGTTCCTGGATGAAATCGGCGATATGCCGCTGGATGTACAGACACGTTTACTGCGCGTACTGGCAGACGGGCAATTTTACCGCGTCGGCGGTTATGCGCCGGTCAAAGTCGATGTCCGCATTATTGCCGCGACGCACCAGAACCTTGAATTGCGTGTTCAGGAAGGCAAGTTCCGTGAGGATTTGTTCCACCGCCTGAACGTTATCCGTGTGCATTTACCGCCGCTGCGCGAACGCCGGGAAGATATCCCGCGTCTGGCGCGCCATTTCCTTCAGGTCGCAGCGCGTGAGCTTGGCGTCGAAGCCAAGCTGTTGCATCCGGAAACCGAGGCGGCGCTGACGCGTCTTGCCTGGCCTGGTAACGTGCGGCAACTGGAAAATACCTGCCGCTGGCTGACGGTGATGGCAGCGGGTCAGGAAGTGCTTATCCAGGATTTACCCGGCGAGCTGTTTGAAACGTCCGTACCTGATACGCCTGGCCAGGCGCTCCCGGACAGCTGGGCGACGCTGCTGGCGCAGTGGGCAGATCGTGCGCTGCGTTCCGGTCATCAAAATTTGCTTTCGGAAGCGCAGCCCGAAATGGAGCGCACCTTGCTGACCACGGCTTTACGCCATACACAAGGTCATAAACAGGAAGCGGCACGACTGCTTGGCTGGGGCCGCAACACCCTGACGCGTAAGCTAAAAGAACTGGGAATGGAGTGACGTCGCACCGTTGTGTAAAAAGGGAGCATTTAGCGCAAATTGCTGCAATTTTGTACTTTACTGCATTAACAACTTCAGTATGATCGTGCGCGTTCACGCGAGGGGAAAATCATGCTGGAATCAATTATTCATTTTGTGTCGAGCAGTGCAGAAGTCGGCGCAGCGGCAAGCCAGACGCCGCACACCGCCGTCGCGGCTGTACTCTGTGCGGCACTGCTTGGGCTGTTTAGCTGAGGCAAGCCCCTCTCCTTAACCGGTGAGGGGTTTGTTTTAGATAACGCGTGAAAATTGCTGCATCCGCGCTTTCTGGCGCAGATAAACGTCAAAACACATGCAGATATTGCGGATCAGCAACCGTCCTTTCGGCGTGACCTGAATGCCGTTATCGTCGATATCCACCAGCCCGTCTTTTGCCAGCGGCGCTAACAGCGCTAAATCTTCCGCGAAATAGTCCCTGAAGTTCAGATGCCATTGCTGCTCAACCGCTGAAAAATCGAGGCGGAAGTTACAGATCAGCGCTTTGATAACATCACGGCGGATACAGTCATCGCGGGTTAACGCCAAACCGCGCCACAGCGCATCTCCGCGCTCATCCACATACTGGTAATACTGTTTCAGCTCTTTGAAGTTTTGCGCGTAGCTGTCGCCAATCATGCTGATTGCCGACACGCCAAGGCCGAGCAGATCGGTGTCGCCCTGGGTGGTGTATCCCTGGAAATTACGATGCAGAACGCCTTCCGCGCTGGGCAACCGCCAGTTCATCATCCGGCCGGGCGAAATGGTCCATGCCGATAAACTGATAGCCGCTTTGCATCAGCGATCCGATGGTTTGCTGCAGAATATCCAGTTTCTGTTGCGCGGTCGGCAAATCAGCCTCTTTGATTTTGCGCTGGGCGGCAAACAGCGTCGGCAAATGCGCGTAGTTGAATACGCTCAGGCGATCCGGGTTCAGTTCCGCCACACGTTGCAGCGTATAAGCGAAGCTTTCGGGCGTCTGTTTCGGCAGGCCGTATATCAGGTCGATATTGGTGGAAATAAAGCCGATCTCGCGCGCATGGTTTAGCAGGGCGAAGATAAAATCTTCATCCTGCTCGCGGTTCACCAGGCGCTGTACCTCTTTATTAAAGTCCTGAACGCCCATGCTCAGACGGTTGAAGCCTTCGCTGCGCAGATGATCAAGCACATCCAGCTCAATTTCTCGCGGATCAACTTCAATGGATATTTCCATCTTTTCGCTGAAATTGAATGCGCCACGCAATACATTCATTAACCGGCTAATCTGCGCTTTGTTCAGGTAGGTCGGGGTTCCGCCGCCCCAGTGCAGCTGCTTAACGGTGCGGCCCGCGAACAAAGGCGCACGATGAAGGATTTCCTGTTCCAGCGCATCCAGATACTGATCGGCTTTATGCTGTTGGCGCGTGACGATTTTATTGCAGCCGCAGAAGTAGCAGAGTTTATGGCAGAACGGGATATGGACGTACAGCGAAAGAGGACGCTCGGGATAGCGCGCCACCGCCTGGCGAAATTCTGTTTCGCCAAACTGGTCTGAAAACTCAAGCGCGGTGGGATAAGAGGTATAACGCGGCCCGGAATAGTTATATTTCTGGATAAGGGCCAGATCCCAGTCGATCAACTGCACGGACATGCTCACTCCTTCCGATGATGCTTTTGGCGGGTACGCTGAACGGACCCACCAGCACCACGGGCGATGAGCCGGTTGCGCAACCGCCTTTGACGGCGCGACAACCGCTGTAGTTTAACGAATAACCACACCAGATAACATACTATAGGCAGGACAACGATCAGGACGGGCAGGCCCATAGCGTCTCGATTAGTTGCCGCCCTTGAGCAGACGCATTAAATCATCGCCGCGATTTTCTTCTTCTTCGTCCTCTTCATCATCCCAGGAGAGGCCGAGCTGCTGCATCAACTCGTCAATACGATCCAGTTTCGCGTCGACCCATTCCTGATCGGCTTTGCTTAAGGTCTCACCCTCTTCGAGACGCTCCAGTAATCCATCCAGACGCTCGTCATTTTCCAGCATATCCAGTTCTGCCTGCGGTGAAAGCATAGGTTTCTTCTCACTTTTCGGTTTCTGCTGCCGGGTTACAGGCGCTTCTGTCACGCCCAATGGAATGGGGGTTTTACTGCCGATACGCGGATCTTTTTGCTGCCCGCTGCGCGCATTTTTTGCGTCAGCGGCACCGCCGGATGCACGGCTGCCGGGTGCGTGGCCGCTGTGTTTTTTCTGGCGCTTACGTTCGCGCCCTTCCTGGTTAAGCTCTTCACGCGTTTTACGGCGCGCTTTCGCAGGGCGTTTCGAGGTTGGTTGCTTCATATCAGGGTCGTCTTAAGCCGTTTTACAAAAGTATAAGCATCATACTTCAAGCTGCCTCTCTGATAGCGGGTAATTCAACGATATGTGAGAGACAATTTATTTATGATGGCGGGGATTGCGGCGGAATCTATCAGAAAGGCAGAAAAGAAAAAAGGCGACAGTTTTGCTGTCGCCTTTTTTCTTAACTCTGACAATCTTCCGTGCTTGCTCCCGACCACCCTGTCTTTCCTTTAGCAAACAACGCTCCGTGTGTGTCCCTGTCCTTTAGCGTCTGTTGACGCGGGCTCTCCAGCCGGATCCTGTTTTCGTCAGCCTGACGTTCCTTAACCCTGTTCCTGAGCGTCTTGCTCGCGATGCCTACTTTACCGTTTTGAAATAACGACACAAGCCACCGGTGCGCAGATCTACTATTTTTAAGAGTGGTCCTGGAGAATATCCACATGATTTATAAATGTTTATAAGAAGTATAGTTTGAACGCTTCCCCAGAACGCTTAGGCCTCAAACAGCCAATCTCTTACACTGCCTCGGGAAAATCACGTAAGCGGAGATTTAACAGCCCCGTCTTTGGCGGGGCTTCAGGTATAATCCCTTCATCGCTTGTCCTGATGGAGACGACCTTTGACTAACTGGAACTATCAACAGACGCATTTTGTCACCAGTGCGCCTGACATTCGCCACTTGCCTTCCGATACCGGCATTGAAGTGGCTTTCGCGGGCCGCTCGAACGCAGGTAAATCAAGTGCGCTGAACACATTAACCAACCAAAAAAGCCTGGCGAGAACCAGTAAAACCCCTGGCCGTACGCAGCTCATTAACCTGTTTCAGGTAGCTGAGGGAAGACGTCTGGTCGACCTTCCTGGCTACGGCTATGCCGAAGTTCCGGAAGAGATGAAGCTGAAATGGCAGCGCGCGCTGGCCGAATATTTACATGCTCGTCAGTGCCTGCAAGGCCTGGTCGTGTTGATGGATATCCGTCATCCGCTTAAGGATCTCGATCAGCAGATGATTCACTGGGCCGTTGAAAGCCAAATCCCGGTGCTGGTTCTGCTCACCAAGGCTGATAAGTTAGCCAGCGGCGCACGCAAAGCGCAGCTTAATATGGTGCGTGAAGCCGTACTCGCCTTTAACGGCGACGTCCAGGTAGAAGCATTTTCATCGCTGAAGAAGATTGGTGTGGATAAGCTGCGTCAAAAGCTGGATAGCTGGTTTAGCGATCTGACGCCGGTCACCGAAGAGATGTTGGGCGGAGAATAATCAGCCGTACGGGGTCAACCCGTGCGCCTGGAAACTTTTCTTTGGGCAATAAAAAACGCCCCAGTCATTAGATGACTGGGGCGGCTAAATATTCAGCCAAATCCGATTACGTGAAGTAAAAGGTCTGAAAGATAGAACATCTTACCTCTGTACCCTACGCGTTTAACTCTACTACCTTTTTTGTACGCTACAAAGTATTTTTGTAATTTTTTTTCAATCTTTACATTCTGAATTCAAAGCACCATCACAAAAACCGATAACTTATGTTGCTTAATTACAAAAAAATAACTTTGTAGCGATTTTGTTAGTGCGCCTGATCCCAGTTTTCACCGCTTCCCACTTCCACCAGCAACGGAACATCCAGTTTCATGCTGTTTTCCATAAGCTCATGGATCTTTTCTGAGACGGCGGCAACGTCATCTTTATGCACTTCAAACACCAGTTCATCGTGCACCTGCATGATCAGTTTCACGCGCGGCTGTTCTTTCTCAAGCCAGGCATCCACCGCGATCATGGCACGTTTGATGATGTCTGCTGCAGTGCCTTGCATAGGCGCATTGATGGCTGCGCGTTCTGCGCCGGCACGGCGTGCGGCGTTGCTGGATTTGATGTCCGGAAGGAACAGACGGCGTCCGTCCAGCGTTTCCACATAGCCCTGCTCTTTCGCCTGCTGGCGGGTTCGTTCCATATACTCGCGCACGCCCGGATAACGCTCAAAGTACAAGTCCATGTATTTTTGGGACTCTTTACGCGGGATATTGAGCTGGCGTGACAGACCGAACGCGCTCATGCCATAAATCAGGCCGAAGTTAATCGCTTTAGCGCTGCGTCGTTGCTCGCCCGACACGCTTTCCAGCGGCAAACCAAATACCTCCGCCGCCGTGGCGCGGTGAATGTCGAGCCCGTCAGCGAACGCGGTAAGCAAACCTTTATCGCGTGACAGATGCGCCATAATACGCAGTTCAATTTGCGAGTAGTCCGCTGAGACAATCACATAATCTTCCGGCGCGATAAACGCCTGACGGATCCTGCGCCCTTCTTCGTTACGAACCGGAATATTTTGCAGGTTCGGATCGGTGGAAGAAAGACGGCCCGTTGCCGTTACGGCCTGATGATAAGAGGTATGCACCCGCCCGGTTTTCGGGTTAATCATCAGCGGCAGCTTATCGGTATATGTGGATTTAAGCTTCGCCAGGCCACGGTATTGCAGGATCACTTTGGGCAGCGGGTAGTCGAGCGCCAGTTCTTCCAGCACTTCTTCCGACGTGGACGGCGCGCCGCCCGGCGTTTTCTTCAGCGGCTTAATGCCCTGCTTCTCAAACAAAATCGTTTGCAGCTGTTTGGTGGATGAGAGATTAAACGGCTCGCCCGCAATCTCATGAGCTTTTTGCTCCAGTTCAGCCAGACGCAGCGTGAGTTCTTCGGAATGACGATGCAAAACCGCCGGATCGATTTTCACGCCGTTACGCTCAACACGCGACAGCACGGGTACTAACGGCATTTCGATGGTTTCGAAAACGTGTCGCGGCCCTTTTTCTTTCTCAAGCTTCGGCCACATTTTCAGATGCAGTTGTAACGTGACATCCGCGTCTTCCGCGGCATAACGCCCGGCTTCTTCCAGCGCGATTTGGTTAAATGTCAGCTGGTTTTTACCTTTACCGGCAATCTCTTCAAAGGTAATGGTTTTATGTTTCAGCCAGCGATCAGACAGGCTGTCCATGTCATGACGGCCAGCAACGCTGTCCAGAATGTAAGATTCAAGCATGGTATCGAAAGCAATACCGCGCAGCTCAACGCCATAGTTCTGCAAGACGCCGCGATCATACTTGAGGTTCTGCCCTACTTTACGGGCGCTTTCGCTCTCAAGAAGCGGTTTAAGCAGTTCCAGCACCCGCTCGCAGCTTAGCTGTTCCGGCGCATCAATATAGTCGTGCGCCACGGGCACATAGGCTGCGACGCCAGGTTCCGTCGCAAAGGAGAAACCCACCAGCCGTGCATTGTGGTTATCGAGGCTGTCCGTTTCGGTATCAAAAGCGAAGAACGGCGCTTTCTCCAGACGGCGAATCCACTCGGTAAGCGTTTTCTCATCGAGAATGGTGACGTAATTATCGTAAGAGAGCACAGTAGCCGGTTCGTCAGGCTCTTCATTGATAACGATAGTTTCCTGCACTTTTGCCGCAGGCTTCGCGCCTTTTGCCTGAAGCCATTTACCGGCTTCAACATCCGCAGTCCAGCGTTTGAACTCATATTTTTTAAACAGATCAACAAGCACATCCACTACCGGCTGTTTCACTTCCAGCCGATCGCAGGTCAGTTCAAGTTCCACATCGGTTTTGATGGTGGCAAGCTGGTAAGAGAGATACGCCACCTCTTTATGTTCCGCGAGCTTAGCCGCCATCGTTTTGGCGCCACGGAAACTCAGGCCTGCGATTTTTTCCGGCTCGGCAAACAGCGTATCCAGCCCACCCAGGCCATGTAACAACGCCTGCGCCGTTTTCTCGCCTACGCCAGGCACGCCCGGGATGTTATCTGAGGAGTCACCCATCAGCGCCAGGAAGTCGATGATCAATTCCGGCGGCACGCCGTATTTCGTCACCACCTCTTCAGGGCCGAGAATGGTATTTGTCATCGTGTTGATAAGCGTAATGTCCGGCGTAACCAGCTGGGCCATATCTTTATCGCCGGTACTGATCAGCACCGGACGGCCTGCTTTTTCTGCTTCGCGGGCCAGCGTACCGATAACGTCGTCAGCTTCAACACCGGAAACGGCCAGCAACGGCAGCCCCATCGCTTTTACCATGGCATGCAGCGGTTCGATTTGCGCTCTCAGATCGTCGGGCATTGGCGGGCGATGTGATTTGTAATGCTCAAACAGCTCATCACGAAATGTTTTGCCCTTGGCATCAAAGACCACTGCGGCATGAGTAGGTTGATACTGCATCAACAGGCTACGCAGCATATTGAGTACGCCGTACATTGCCCCCGTCGGTTCGCCTGCGCTATTAGTGAGCGGAGGGAAAGCATGATATGCCCGGTACAGGTAAGAAGAACCATCAACGAGGATTAGGGGATTTTCTGGAATTTGAACCATATTTTCCGTGCCTGATGTTTTGAGTTATCCCTAAAGGATGCCATAGCTGGCAAACAAATATGAACCTTTCAGTCCAGGATCCGGGAAACAATTCGCGATCTTAGCGTAAACTCGCAAGATCAACCTGTGGATAAGTGTGTGAACAAAACTTTTCATAATATATACGCGCTGCAAAAAGATGATAAACCAATTTAAAAAAATACTGTTTATCATGCAGTTAAGATTAATAATCGATCGACGATATTTCTTCCTCTCTCAGAGACTTATTGTGGATATAAAATATTGTCGTCTGTGACAAATCACTGTTAAATCCAATGGTTTCAGCGAAGCCAAATAGCCCCACGTTTCGGTTCGTCTTTAAACAGGGATTTCTGTTAAAATCCCCCGCCTGCGCACATTAGCGGCGTACCGTTTCCCATAACTCCATGAATAAAATCATTATGTCGAAATTGATTGCGGCGATAACGCTGTTTTTAAGTATCGCGCTGACTATTATAGTGACCGTTTTTTGCTCGGTTCCGATCATTGTAGCGGGGATATTAAAACTTTTACTGCCTGTTCCTGCGGCGTGGCGGGCCATTTCCGCTTTTTGTAATTTTATGATGTATTGCTGGTGCGAAGGCCTTGCCGCGCTGTTAAAACTTAACCCTCATTTACAGTGGGATGTTGAGGGGCTCGAAGGACTTAACAAGAAAAACTGGTATTTGCTGATTTGTAATCACTATAGCTGGGCTGACATCGTTGTACTTTGTGTGCTGTTCCGTAAGCATATTCCGATGAATAAATATTTCCTTAAGCAACAACTCGCCTGGATCCCTTTTATCGGACTGGCGTGTTGGGCACTGGATATGCCGTTTATGCGGCGCTATTCGCGCAGTTATTTATTACGTCATCCGGAACGGCGCGGAAAAGATGTTGAAACGACTCGACGCTCCTGCGAAAAATTCCGCCGACAGCCAACAACCATCGTCAATTTTGTTGAGGGATCGCGTTTTACCGAAGAAAAGAGCCTGCAGTTACGCTCACCTTTCCGGCATTTGCTTCCACCGAAAGCAGCGGGTATCGCCATGGCGCTTAATGTGCTCGGCTCGCAATTCGATAAGATGTTAAACGTCACGCTGTGTTACCCGGAAAATAGTGCGACGCCTTTTTACGATATGCTCAGCGGTAAATTAACCCGTATTGTAGTGAGGATAGAATTGCTGCCGGTTGCGGAAGAGTTGCATGGGGATTATGTCAATGACAAAAACTTTAAGCGTCAGTTCCAGCTATGGCTTAATGCGATATGGGCTGAGAAAGATAGCCTGTTGGAAAGCATAAAACAGCAGTACAAAAAAGCCGGTCATTGACCGGCTTTTTGTTTGAAACTTATTTCTTCTCGACCAGGAATTTCACCGTGTCGGCATATTGCTGGACAAAAGCATCCATATTGCTGGTATCCATACCCTGAGGATTCAGCTGATATTTACCGTTAACAAACATCGCCGGCACGCCGCGCAGGCCAAGATCGGCGGCCGCTTTTTCCTGTTGAGCAACCAGTGATTTCACGACGAAGCTGTTCCAGGCGGCATCGTACTCTTCAGCTTTAATACCGGCATCAATAAACACTTTGCGAATGTCCGCGACTGTCTGCACCGTTTGTGTTTTCTGGACGGCTTCAAACATTGGCGCGGTAATTTTATCTTCAACGCCAAGTGCAATCGCAACGGCCCAGGCTTGCGTTAAATCCTTGCCCAGCGGCCCCAGAAACTCGACGTGATACTTCGTCATCTTCGTGCCTTCCGGCAGTTTCTTTTTGACGTTATCAGAAACATGGATCACTTCTTCAAACTGGTAGCAGTGCGGGCAGTAGAATGAGAAAAACTCAAGCACTTGCGGTTCGCCGACAACGGGTTTTTCCAGCGTCGTGTACTGTTTGCCGTCGGTGATTTGGGCAGCTGTTGCGCTAAACGCCAGAATCATACCCGCCAGCGCCAGTAATACTTTTTTCATCTTCAACTCTCTCCTGAATATTACAGATTAATACATTGGCGTTAATTGCAATGGAGGCTCATTAAGAACCCGCACTTGTTCATGAAACGTTGCCGTTTGCCTGCGCCAGTAATCTTCCTCGGTTAACCAGGGAAAATTACGGGGAAACGCAGGATCTTCCCAGCGCCGAATTAACCACGCCAGGTAATAAACCATACGCATCGCGCGTAACGGTTCAATTAAGGTCAGCTCGCTTAATTTAAACGGCGTGAACTCTTCGTAAGCTTCAATAATGGTCTCAAGCTGGATACGCTGTTCGGCGCGATCGCCGTTTAACAACATCCATAAATCCTGAACGGCCGGTCCGTTGCGCGCATCGTCAAGATCCACAAATAACGGGCCATCACGCCAGAGAATATTACCGGGATGGCAATCACCGTGTAAGCGTAGCGTATCTGCGCGATTGTCCCAACGGCTACTTACCGCGTCGATCAATGCGTCAGTCGCGCTGAGGAAGGTATGCTTTAACGCGGAAGGGATCAATGAAGACGTTTCCAGCAATGCGCGCGGCTCATTAAGGTATTCATCAATGCCAATGGTAGGGCGATGCTGAAACAGGACGCTACGGCCAACCTGGTGGATGCGTCCGAGATAACGACCAACCCACTCCATTTGATCGAGGTTATCCGTTTCATATTGACGCCCGCCGAGACTTGGGAAGACAGCAAAACGGAAGCCCTGATATTCCGGTAACGTCGTGCCGTTTAGCAACAGCGGGGCAGCCAAAGGTATTTCATTAGCCGCTAATTCCAGAGCAAATTCATGCTCTTCGAGGATCTGCGCATTTGACCAGCGCAGAGGGCGATAGAATTTGACGACATAGCGCTTGCGGTCTTCATCCTGAAACTGGTAGACGCGATTTTCATAGCTATTCAGCGGCGTTAGCCCGGAATCAACACGGATGCCTTGTTCAAACAGCGCATCCATTATGATGTCCGGGTGTAACGTCTGGAAAGTAAAAGCGTTATCTGTCATTCCGTAATCCAAAAACACAGCCAATGCTTCAGAATATCATCTCAGCGGCGTGCTGTTGGCTTCACTTACATGCTTTTACTCTTTAATCACGCCACGCGCCCGGAGTAGCGCGGTTTTAAAGTCCTCTTCATAATCCTTTTTCAATCCCGGGATGGCTTCGTCACTGGCGCAATCCCGCATTTTCAGGTGATATATCAAAATATCATCAGTGAGATCGACCAGATCGCCGTTAAAACCTGACTCTGTGGCCAGTTTTTGTAAAAATTGCAGCAAATTAAGATCGGGTTCTTTCTGCCAGGCAGGTTGAAGTAACTCAATCACTTCATTCAGGCGTTTGCATTTCATAGGGGCGCTCCTTTCTTTGAGAAAGACACGTTAACAGGGTCAAACCCACATTAAAAGAGGCGATATTCTTGGCGAAGGTAACGGGTGTAGTGCTGGCTGGCGGACGTGCGACACGAATGGGCGGGAAAGATAAAGGCCTGTTATCACTTAATGGCAAACCATTATGGCAACACGTGGCATCCCGACTTTTATCGCAGGTTGATAACCTGGTGATCAGCGCGAACCGCAATATCGAGCAGTATCAGCAAAGCGGTTTTCCCGTCATCACCGATACGCTGGCGGACTTCCCCGGCCCACTGGCCGGAATGCTGTCAGTCATGCAATCGGTCGACAGTGCATGGTATGTCTTCTGTCCCTGCGATACGCCAAATATTCCAGGTGATGTCGTATTACGCTTGCAGGTCGGCATCAATGGCGCACCGGCGGCATGGGTCAACGATTCACATCGCGATCATCCCACTATAGCGCTGATTAACCGAAGCGTAATTCCGCTGCTGGAAGCATATTTAAGCAGCGGAGAACGGCGGGTAATGGTATTTCTGCGTCAAATCGGCGGGCATGCCGTCGTGTTTAATGACAGCCCACATTGTTTTGCCAATGTGAATACCCCTGACGAACTGGCCCACTGGCAGGAGAAGCAATGATACCCATACTTGGCATTGTAGGATGGAGCGGCACCGGAAAGACAACGCTACTGAAAAAACTGATTCCGGCGTTGAATCAACGCGGTATACGAGTCGGGCTCATTAAACATACTCATCATAATATGGACGTCGATAAGCCGGGTAAGGACAGTTATGAGCTACGCAAAGCAGGCGCCAGTCAGACCCTGGTCGCGAGCTCGGAGCGGTGGGCATTAATGACCGAAACGCCCGACGAAGCGCCACTCGATCTCCAGTATCTGGCCAGCCGCATGGATCAGCGTACGCTCGACATTATTCTGGTAGAAGGTTTTAAGCATGAAGCCATACCGAAACTGTTCCTTTACCGTGAGGGCGCAGGGCGTTCAGTTAACGAGCTTAGTTGCGATGAGTATGCTATTGCGCTGATTACGGATATCGATATCGCGTACTCTTTACCGGTTATAGATATTAATGATGCGCAGCAGGTAGCGGAGTTTATTGAAGCCTGGCTGAAAAAACAGAATGTATAGATGTAAACAGTGGTCGTTTAAGCATGAATTTGATGGTTTTTACGGTATTGCAGACAGCAAAAAGCCCGTCCTTACGGACGGGCTTCTGCTTATTTGATGCCTGGCAGTTCCCTACTCTCGCATGGGGAGACCCCACACTACCATCGGCGCTACGGCGTTTCACTTCTGAGTTCGGCATGGGGTCAGGTGGGACCACCGCGCTCTTGCCGCCAGGCAAATTCTGTTCCACCTGCCGCGTGCTTGCGCACCGCCACAGATGTCTATCCGGTTAAGCTGAAAATTGTCTCTCACACCACAACACCAAAACCACTCTGGCGTTGTAAGGTTAAGCCTCACGGCTCATTAGTACCGGTTAGCTCAACGCATCGCTGCGCTTACACACCCGGCCTATCAACGTCGTCGTCTTCAACGTTCCTTCAGGAGACTTAAAGTCTCAGGGAGAACTCATCTCGGGCAAGTTTCGTGCTTAGATGCTTTCAGCACTTATCTCTTCCGCATGTAGCTACCGGGCAGTGCCATTGGCATGACAACCCGAACACCAGTGATGCGTCCACTCCGGTCCTCTCGTACTAGGAGCAGCCCCCCTCAATTCTCCAGCGCCCACGGCAGATAGGGACCGAACTGTCTCACGACGTTCTAAACCCAGCTCGCGTACCACTTTAAATGGCGAACAGCCATACCCTTGGGACCTACTTCAGCCCCAGGATGTGATGAGCCGACATCGAGGTGCCAAACACCGCCGTCGATATGAACTCTTGGGCGGTATCAGCCTGTTATCCCCGGAGTACCTTTTATCCGTTGAGCGATGGCCCTTCCATTCAGAACCACCGGATCACTATGACCTGCTTTCGCACCTGCTCGCGCCGTCACGCTCGCAGTCAAGCTGGCTTATGCCATTGCACTAACCTCCTGATGTCCGACCAGGATTAGCCAACCTTCGTGCTCCTCCGTTACGCTTTAGGAGGAGACCGCCCCAGTCAAACTACCCACCAGACACTGTCCGCAACCCGGATTACGGGTCCACGTTAGAACACCAGCCATTAAAGGGTGGTATTTCAAGGACGGCTCCACGCAGACTGGCGTCCACGCTTCGAAGCCTCCCACCTATCCTACACATCAAGGACCAGTGTTCAGTGTCAAGCTATAGTAAAGGTTCACGGGGTCTTTCCGTCTTGCCGCGGGTACACTGCATCTTCACAGCGATTTCAATTTCACTGAGTCTCGGGTGGAGACAGCCTGGCCATCATTACGCCATTCGTGCAGGTCGGAACTTACCCGACAAGGAATTTCGCTACCTTAGGACCGTTATAGTTACGGCCGCCGTTTACCGGGGCTTCGATCAAGAGCTTCGCGTTGCCGCTAACCCCATCAATTAACCTTCCGGCACCGGGCAGGCGTCACACCGTATACGTCCACTTTCGTGTTTGCACAGTGCTGTGTTTTTAATAAACAGTTGCAGCCAGCTGGTATCTTCGACTGGCTTCAGCTCCACGGGTAAACCGCTTCACCTACATGCCAGCGTGCCTTCTCCCGAAGTTACGGCACCATTTTGCCTAGTTCCTTCACCCGAGTTCTCTCAAGCGCCTTGGTATTCTCTACCTGACCACCTGTGTCGGTTTGGGGTACGATTTCGTGTTACCTGATGCTTAGAGGCTTTTCCTGGAAGCAGGGCATTTGTTACTTCAGCACCGTAGTGCCTCGTCATCACACCTCAGCGTTAAAAGGTACCGGATTTACCTGGAACCTCCGCCTACATGCTTAAACCGGGACAACCGTCGCCCGGCCAACATAGCCTTCTCCGTCCCCCCTTCGCAGTAACACCAAGTACAGGAATATTAACCTGTTTCCCATCGACTACGCCTTTCGGCCTCGCCTTAGGGGTCGACTCACCCTGCCCCGATTAACGTTGGACAGGAACCCTTGGTCTTCCGGCGAGCGGGCTTTTCACCCGCTTTATCGTTACTTATGTCAGCATTCGCACTTCTGATACCTCCAGCAGACCTCACAGTCCACCTTCAACGGCTTACAGAACGCTCCCCTACCCAACAACACCTAAGTGTCGCTGCCGCAGCTTCGGTGCATGGTTTAGCCCCGTTACATCTTCCGCGCAGGCCGACTCGACCAGTGAGCTATTACGCTTTCTTTAAATGATGGCTGCTTCTAAGCCAACATCCTGGCTGTCTGGGCCTTCCCACATCGTTTCCCACTTAACCATGACTTTGGGACCTTAGCTGGCGGTCTGGGTTGTTTCCCTCTTCACGACGGACGTTAGCACCCGCCGTGTGTCTCCCGTGATAACATTCTGTGGTATTCGTAGTTTGCATCGGGTTGGTAAGCCGGGATGGCCCCCTAGCCGAAACAGTGCTCTACCCCCACAGATGAATTCACGAGGCGCTACCTAAATAGCTTTCGGGGAGAACCAGCTATCTCCCGGTTTGATTGGCCTTTCACCCCCAGCCACAGGTCATCCGCTAATTTTTCAACATTAGTCGGTTCGGTCCTCCAGTTAGTGTTACCCAACCTTCAACCTGCCCATGGCTAGATCACCGGGTTTCGGGTCTATACCCTGCAACTTAACGCCCAGTTAAGACTCGGTTTCCCTGCGGCTCCCCCTATACGGTTAACCTTGCTACAGAATATAAGTCGCTGACCCATTATACAAAAGGTACGCAGTCACACCCCGAAGGATGCTCCCACTGCTTGTACGTACACGGTTTCAGGTTCTTTTTCACTCCCCTCGCCGGGGTTCTTTTCGCCTTTCCCTCACGGTACTGGTTCACTATCGGTCAGTCAGGAGTATTTAGCCTTGGAGGATGGTCCCCCCATATTCAGACAGGATGTCACGTGTCCCGCCCTACTCATCGAGCTCACAGCATGTGTACTTTCGTGTACGGGAGTATCACCCTGTACCCTGCGACTTTCCAGACGCTTCCACTAACACACATGCTGATTCAGACTCTGGGCTGCTCCCCGTTCGCTCGCCGCTACTGGGGGAATCTCGGTTGATTTCTTTTCCTCGGGGTACTTAGATGTTTCAGTTCCCCCGGTTCGCCTCGTTAACCTATGTATTCAGTTAACGATAGTGCAACGAATTGCACTGGGTTTCCCCATTCGGACATCGTCGGTTATAGCGGTTCATATCACCTTACCGACGCTTTTCGCAGATTAGCACGTCCTTCATCGCCTCTGACTGCCAGGGCATCCACCGTGTACGCTTGGTCGCTTAACCTCACAACCCGGAGCAGTTTCGCTCTGTGTTGCAAGTGTTTGAGAGACTCTGGCATGACATCATCATTTCCTGTTTCGGAGAAATGCGACGGCATGCCGTTTCAATTTTCAGCTTGTTCCGGATTGTTAAAGAGCAAATATCTCAAACGTGACTGATTCAGTCAGTTTTGAGATATCATCGGTAACGCCTTTCACTCATTACCAAGCAGGTGGCGTCCCTTAGGGGATTCGAACCCCTGTTACCGCCGTGAAAGGGCGGTGTCCTGGGCCTCTAGACGAAAGGGACATATCTTTCGCAGACACCCTGCTTCTTACATCTATCAGACAATCTGTGTGAGCACTGCGCGGGCTGTATCTTTAAGGTAAGGAGGTGATCCAACCGCAGGTTCCCCTACGGTTACCTTGTTACGACTTCACCCCAGTCATGAATCACAAAGTGGTAAGCGCCCTCCCGAAGGTTAAGCTACCTACTTCTTTTGCAACCCACTCCCATGGTGTGACGGGCGGTGTGTACAAGGCCCGGGAACGTATTCACCGTGGCATTCTGATCCACGATTACTAGCGATTCCGACTTCATGGAGTCGAGTTGCAGACTCCAATCCGGACTACGACGCACTTTATGAGGTCCGCTTGCTCTCGCGAGTTCGCTTCTCTTTGTATGCGCCATTGTAGCACGTGTGTAGCCCTGGTCGTAAGGGCCATGATGACTTGACGTCATCCCCACCTTCCTCCAGTTTATCACTGGCAGTCTCCTTTGAGTTCCCGGCCGGACCGCTGGCAACAAAGGATAAGGGTTGCGCTCGTTGCGGGACTTAACCCAACATTTCACAACACGAGCTGACGACAGCCATGCAGCACCTGTCTCACAGTTCCCGAAGGCACCAATCCATCTCTGGAAAGTTCTGTGGATGTCAAGACCAGGTAAGGTTCTTCGCGTTGCATCGAATTAAACCACATGCTCCACCGCTTGTGCGGGCCCCCGTCAATTCATTTGAGTTTTAACCTTGCGGCCGTACTCCCCAGGCGGTCGACTTAACGCGTTAGCTCCGGAAGCCACGCCTCAAGGGCACAACCTCCAAGTCGACATCGTTTACGGCGTGGACTACCAGGGTATCTAATCCTGTTTGCTCCCCACGCTTTCGCACCTGAGCGTCAGTCTTTGTCCAGGGGGCCGCCTTCGCCACCGGTATTCCTCCAGATCTCTACGCATTTCACCGCTACACCTGGAATTCTACCCCCCTCTACAAGACTCAAGCCTGCCAGTTTCGGATGCAGTTCCCAGGTTGAGCCCGGGGATTTCACATCCGACTTGACAGACCGCCTGCGTGCGCTTTACGCCCAGTAATTCCGATTAACGCTTGCACCCTCCGTATTACCGCGGCTGCTGGCACGGAGTTAGCCGGTGCTTCTTCTGCGGGTAACGTCAATCGACGCGGTTATTAACCGCATCGCCTTCCTCCCCGCTGAAAGTACTTTACAACCCGAAGGCCTTCTTCATACACGCGGCATGGCTGCATCAGGCTTGCGCCCATTGTGCAATATTCCCCACTGCTGCCTCCCGTAGGAGTCTGGACCGTGTCTCAGTTCCAGTGTGGCTGGTCATCCTCTCAGACCAGCTAGGGATCGTCGCCTAGGTGAGCCGTTACCCCACCTACTAGCTAATCCCATCTGGGTTCATCTGATGGCAAGAGGCCCGAAGGTCCCCCTCTTTGGTCTTGCGACGTTATGCGGTATTAGCTACCGTTTCCAGTAGTTATCCCCCTCCATCAGGCAGATCCCCAGACATTACTCACCCGTCCGCCACTCGTCAGCGAAGCAGCAAGCTGCTTCCTGTTACCGTTCGACTTGCATGTGTTAGGCCTGCCGCCAGCGTTCAATCTGAGCCATGATCAAACTCTTCAATTTAAAGTTTGATGCTCGTGAATTAAACTTCGTAATGAATTACGTGTTCACTCAGAGACTTGATAATTCTATTTGTACCCGGAGGTACTGAGATATCAATCCTGCGAGTGCCCACACAGATTGTCTGATAAATTGTTAAAGAGCAGTTGCGACGCGGCTTTCAGCTCACTGTCGCGAGGTGGCGTATATTACGACTTCCCGCTTCAGAGTCAAGCGATTATTTTCGCTTTTCTCCGTGAAGCCCCCGGAGGAACTTCGCTGACCGGCCGGCTTATTCGCCGTTGTTCCGTGTCAGTGGTGGCGCATTATAGGGAGTAATCAGAATCTGACAACCCCTGTTTTTAAAAATATTGACTGACCGTCTCTTTTTTATGCACATCACTCAATAATGCAGCAAATACGAAGGCATCTGCTGTTTTTTGCATCGAATTTACAGGGTGGGTGGCATACTACCTTTTAAAACATCTCTATAAAGGGAATGCACGATGCCTTTATCTGCACAACAATTGGCGGCCCAAAAGAACCTCTCGTATGTCCTTGCAGAGAAGCTGGCGCAACGTATTTTGAAAGGTGAGTATGCCCCCGGGACGATTTTGCCCGGCGAGATCGAGCTTGGTGAATTATTCGGAGTCAGTCGAACTGCAGTCAGAGAAGCCGTGAAGACATTAACGGCAAAGGGCATGGTGCTTCCCCGTCCACGTATTGGCACTCGGGTGATGCCGCAAAACAACTGGAACTTCCTTGATAAGGAATTGCTGAGTTGGTGGATGACCCAGGATAATTTTTCTGACGTTATTAATTACTTTCTGGTGCTGCGCACCAGTCTTGAACCTCAGGCTTGCGCGCTGGCGGCGCAGTACGGCACCGATGCGCAGAAAGCAGCGCTAAAAAATACCCTGAATGAAATGGTGGCGTTGAAAACTACCTTCGACAGGGAACTGTGGGTGGATGTGGACGTGTCCTATCATGAACAAATCTATGAAATGAGCGGTAATCCTTTCCTTACCTCCTTCGCCACGCTGTTTCATTCCATCTATTACAATTACTTCTCCTCTATTACACATAATGAAGTGATTCAACTTGAGCTTCATCAGAGGATTGTCGACGCCATTCTCAGGGGTGATGGCGAGAGCGCCTCTTCCGCCTGCCGCGAACTGTTGCAGGAGCCTGTTAAACCCTGACAGCATTGATAAGGTATTCATGATTAAAAAAGCTCGCAGTATGGCAGGGCTGCCGTGGATTGCGGCGATGGCCTTTTTTATGCAGGCGCTGGACGCCACCATTCTGAACACCGCATTACCCGCTATTGCGCAAAGCCTCAACCGGTCGCCACTGGCGATGCAGTCCGCCATTATCAGTTACACCCTGACGGTAGCGATGCTGATCCCTGTTAGCGGCTGGCTCGCCGATCGTTTCGGCACCCGGCGGGTCTTTATGATTGCCGTCATGCTTTTTACGATGGGTTCACTGGCCTGTGCCGTTTCGCAAAACCTTGGGCAACTGGTGCTCTTCAGGGTGATACAAGGCGTCGGCGGCGCGATGATGATGCCGGTGGCGCGCCTGGCGCTGTTACGAGCCTATCCGCGCAGTGAATTACTCCCCGTGCTGAATTTCGTCACGATGCCCGGCCTGGTAGGCCCGGTTCTGGGGCCTGTATTAGGCGGTGTATTAGTCACCTGGGCCAGCTGGCACTGGATTTTCTTAATCAATATCCCTATTGGTATCGCCGGGCTGTTGTATGCGCGCAAATACATGCCCAACTTCACTACACCGCGTCGCGGCTTCGATATGGGCGGATTTTTGTTGTTCGGTATCAGCCTGGTGCTGTTCTCAAGCGGAATGGAGCTGTTTGGCGAGAAGATTGTCGAGACCTGGATCGCCGGAATCGTGATCGCCAGTGGTTTGATGCTGCTGCTGGCGTACATTGCACATGCCCGCCGCCATCCTAATCCCATCATTGCGCTGCCGATGTTTAAAACCCGCACTTTCTCCATCGGCATCGCGGGTAATATTGCCTCTCGGTTGGGCACCGGCTGCGTCCCGTTTTTAATGCCGCTGATGTTGCAGGTCGGTTTCGGTTACCAGGCATTAATCGCTGGTTGCATGATGGCACCGACTGCCATTGGCTCTATTATTGCGAAATCGATGGTGACCAATATTCTGCGCAACCTTGGCTACCGAAAAACCCTGGTAGGCATCACGTTGTTTATCGGATTGATGATTGGTCAGTTCGCGCTACAGTCACCAGCGATGCCGGTTTGGGCACTCATCCTGCCGCTGTTTATTCTGGGGATGGCCATGTCGATACAGTTCACGTCAATGAACACGATAACACTTGCCGATCTTACCGATGAGAACGCCAGTAGCGGCAACAGCATGCTGGCTGTTACGCAACAACTCTCCATCAGTCTGGGGGTTGCCGTAAGCGCGGCGGTACTGCGTTTTTATCAAAGCGATGAAACCACCAGCACCGTCGGGCAGTTCCACAGCACCTTTATTACAATGGGTGTGATTACGCTGGTCTCAGCGCTGGTGTTTATGCTGTTACGTCCCAAAGATGGCCGCAACCTGATTAAGGAAAGGCACTAAATTTAAGACGAGCCGCGCGCGATCAGCTCGGGCGTTAATTGCAGGCGTTGCTGGGAAAGCCCCGGCTGCGCCATGCGATGGATCAGAACATCTATCGCCAGTTCGCCCAGTTCGTCTTTTGGCTGATGAATGGTGGTCAGCGGCGGCGTCATATAACGCGCCAGTTCGATATCGTCATACCCCACCAGCGCCATATCACCAGGAATGCTCAATCCGGCCTGGTAAAGCGCCTGATAGGCCCCAACTGCCATGGCATCATTGCCGGTAAACACCGCTTCCGGCCGCTCCGGCAAGGCCAGTAAGGCGTTCATGGCGTGCAATCCGCTGGAAAACTCAAAGTCTCCGGTGATTTCATAGCCGTCAGGAATAGCCAGTCCGGCGCGCGCCATCGCGTTGCGATATCCTTCAAGGCGCAGTCGCGATGGGGTTTTATCCAGCGGCCCGGTAATACAGGCGATCCGGCGATAACCTTTATCAATCAAATGTTGGGTTGCGATATCGCCGCCCAGCAAAGAGTTGTCCTGAATCAGATCGCAGTCGCCGTCGAAAGGCGCCCAGTCCATCATTACCGTCGGGATAGACGGATACCGCGTGATGATTTCCGCAGAAGGTTGATGCGTTTCGGTACAAAGCAGCAACAGACCATCGACGCGTTTTTGCAGCAGCGTCTCCAGATTACTGTTCATGCGTTTTTCATCGCCCTCGGTATTGCACAACACCAGGCTATAGCCGCGCTCGAAGCAGCTTCGCTCAACACCGCGGACGATTTCTGAAAAGAAGGGGTTGCTGCTGGCAGTGATCAGCATCCCTATGGTGCGGGTCTGATTCAGCTTCAGGCTGCGCGCCAGTGCAGAAGGCGCATAATTCAGCGTTTTCACGGCGTCGTTCACTTTTAAACGAATCGCCTCGCTCACGAAGCGATCGTTATTAATGACGTGCGAAACCGTGGAAGTCGAGACACCCGCCAGGCGAGCTACATCCTTCATCGTTGCCAAGGATTACTCCTGCTGTTGTAAGAAGGCATCGATCTCATGACGCCACGGCACGGAAGGCTGCGCACCACGACGGGTAACGGCGATTGCCGCAGCGGCATGCGCGAAGCGGATCGCATCTGAAAGCGCCTTTCCTTCCAGTAACGCAGTGACTAACGCACCGTTAAACGTATCGCCTGCGGCAATAGTATCTACCGCTTCAACTTTAAAGCCCGGTACGCGCTGGCCTTTGCCGTCACGGCTGGCCCATACGCCACGGCTTCCCAACGTGATGATGACGGTATTAATGCCTTTATCGTGTAACCGCTGCGCCGCCTGTGCGGCATCGTCATCGGATTCGACTTTCACGCCGGTCAGCTTTTCCGCTTCGGTTTCGTTGGGGGTGATGATGTCAACCAGGCCAAGCAGTTCGTCGGAAAGGGTCCGCGCAGGCGCCGGGTTGAGGATAACGGAAGTATTATTCTGTTTAGCGATTTTGGCAGCAGCCAACACGCTTTCTACGGGCGATTCCAGCTGCATCAGCAGCGCGGATGCCTGAGCAATAAGATCGTGCTGCGCGTTCACGCGTTCCGGCGTCAGTGCGCTGTTTGCGCCAGCGCTAATGCCGATGACGTTCTCCCCTTCAGCATTGACGAAAATTAACGCCACGCCGGTAGATTCGTCAGCAATGGTCGCCACGGGGGTAATATCAATCTTATCGCTGGCTAACTGGGTGCAAACACGCCGTCCGGTATCGTCATCGCCGACGCAGGCAATAAAGGCGATATCCGCGCCGCTACGGCCAGCGGCAACCGCCTGGTTCGCGCCTTTTCCACCGAACGCCACTTGATAATGACTGCCCGTCAGGGTTTCACCCGGCTTTGGAAAGGATTCAAGATTAAGGATGTGATCGGCATTAATACTGCCCAGAACAACCAGCTTGCCAGTAGTATTCATCATCGGATGTCCAGTCAAAATGCGCCACCCGGTTGGGTGGCGCGATGCCCTGCTTTTCTTTTTACTTTATGAGACGCGCGTATTATTTGGTGATCAGCTTCAGTTCAACCGGGATTTGCTTCTCAACTTTTTCGCCTTTCAGCACTTTATCTGCGGTTTCAACGCCGATAACACCAATTTTATCAGCCATCTGGGCAACCGTTGCGCCTAACTTGCCGCCTTCAACCGCTTTTACGCCGTCGGCAGTGCCGTCAAAACCGACCACCAGCACGTCGGTTTTACCCGCGGTTTGCAACGCGCGCAGAGCGCCCAACGCCATTTCATCGTTCTGAGCAAATACTGCCTGCACGTCCGGGTGAGCGGTCAGCAGGTTTTGCATTACGTTCAGACCCTTGGTGCGATCGAAGTCAGCCGGCTGGCTCGCCAGAACGGTAAATTTATGCGCGGCAGTCGCTTGTTTGAAACCTTCGCCACGCTCACGGGCAGCGGATGCGCCTGCGATACCTTGCAGCTCAATTACTTTCGCGCCTTCGCCGAGTTTTTTAGCGATGAAATCACCGGCCATTTTGCCACCGGCCACGTTATCAGACGCCACATGGCTCACAACTTCACCTTTAGAAGCCATACGGTCCAGGGTGATCACCGGGATTTTCGCCTGGTTTGCCATCTTCACAGCATTGCCTACCGCATCGGAGTCAGTGGGGTTGATCAGCAGCAGCTTAGTACCGCGAACCGTCAGATCCTGAACGTTGGCAAGCTCTTTCGCCGGGTTGTTCTGGGAATCCAGCACCACCAGGTTATACCCCAGTTTATCGGCTTCTTTCTGCGCACCGTCTTTTAAAGATACGAAGAACGGGTTATTCAGCGTGGAGATAACCAGCGCGATCGTGTCTTTCGCCATGGCGTTAGCGCTTACGGTGGCGCTTAACGCAACAGCAGAAACCAGGGTAGCCAGTTTTTTCATGTTCATAGTCAGATGTCCTGTAGAGTAATAAGTTACTGCTTTTTGTTGTCTACCAGCACCGCCAGCAAAATAACCACTGCTTTAACGATCATCTGGTAATAGGAAGAAACACCTAATAAATTCAGTCCGTTGTTCAGGAAGCCGAGGATCAGCGCACCGATAAGCGTGCCGACAATGCGGCCTTTACCGCCCGCCAGGCTGGTACCGCCCAGCACCACTGCGGCGATGGCGTCCAGTTCATAACCGGTGCCCGCCGTGGGTTGCGCTGAAGAAAGACGCGCAACTTCGATAACGCCCGCCAGCGCGGCCAGCATGCCCGACAGTGAATAAACGATGATTTTGACTTTATTCACGCTGATACCGGACAGACGCGTCGCCGCTTCGTTGCCGCCCAGTGCATAAATATAACGGCCAAGACGGGTGTGATGAAGCATATACCAGGCGGCGAGAAATACGACCGCCATAATCCAGACCGGCGTCGGCACACCCAGCGGGCGACCGATACCGAACCAGCCAAACAGATCGGCGTTATCAGAAAAACCGGTGTTGATTGGGCTGCCGTCGGTGTACACCATGGTGACCCCACGCAACAGCAGCATCATCACCAGGGTGGCGATAAACGCCTGCACGCGTCCTTTGGCAACAATCACGCCGGTCACGCCGCCAATGGCCGCGCCGAGCGCCAACGCAGCCGCTACCGCCACTAACGCATTCACTTCGAAGCCGACGATTGAGGCGGCGACCGCGCCGGTTAACGCCAACAGGGAACCGACGGACAGGTCGATGCCTGAAGTAAGAATAACCAGCGTCATGCCAACCGCCATAATGGCGTTAACCGACGTTTGCTGCAAAATGTTGAACAGGTTATTAACGGTAAAGAAGTTCGGGCTCATGGTGGAAACCACCGCAATCAGCACCAGCAGGGCAATGAGCGATTTTTGCTCTAACAACCAGGCTTTGGTGAAATAACGACGGCCAGTGACAGTCTGGGTACTCATTCTCTTACTCCTGCGCTTCATGCTGAGAAAGGCGGTTTAACTTGCCAACAGCCGCCGCCATCAGCACTTCCTGAGTGGCTTGCTCGCGCGTAAACTCGCCGCCGAGATGCCCCTCGTGCATTACCATGATGCGATCGCTCATGCCCAACACTTCCGGCATCTCAGACGAGACCAGAATGATGCTTAAGCCATCAGCTTTGAACTGGTTGATTAACTGATAAATCTCTTTCTTTGCGCCGACGTCCACGCCGCGCGTCGGTTCATCGAGGATCAGAACCTTCGGACGCGTCATCAGACCACGGGCTATCGCCACTTTTTGTTGGTTGCCGCCGGAAAGCAGGCCGATCGCCTGATCCATGGACGGGGTTTTCACGTTAAACAGCCGGATAAAGTCGCTAACCGCCTGCTGCTCGTCTTTGTGTTTCAGGCTTCCGCCGCTGCGGCTGAAATAACGCAGCGCGGTCAGAGACATATTCTCTTTGACCGACATCCCCAGCACTAACCCATCGCGCTTACGGTCTTCGGAGATATAAACAATACCGTTTGCCAGGCCATCCTGCGGAGAGCGAGTTACCACTTCATGACCATCAAGCGTCACATGGCCACCGGTGCGCGGGGAGCGCGCCGTACAGTACTTTCATCAGTTCAGTACGGCCTGCGCCCATCAGCCCCGCTACACCAAGGATTTCACCTTTACGCAGGCTAAAGGAGACGCCGTTAACGCCGGGGCCGCTCAGATTGTCGACCTTAAGGCGAACCTCACCCGGCGCTTTATCAAGGCGCGGATACTGATCTTCCAGCTTGCGGCCCACCATCATTTCAATCAGCGAATCTTCGGTCAGCGTCGCGACCTCACGTTCGGCAATAAACTGCCCGTCGCGGAAGACCGTCACGTCATCGCAGATTTCGAAAATTTCTTTCATACGGTGGGAGATATAAACGATGCCGCGTCCCTGGGCTTTCAGCTCACGGATGACGCGGAACAGCGACTCGGTTTCGGTATCGGTCAGCGCATCGGTAGGTTCATCCATGATGATGACTCTGGATTCGAAGCTCAGCACCTTGGCGATTTCGACCATTTGCTGATCGCCGATAGACAATTCCCCCACCAGCCGATGACTGTTAAAGCGCAGATTCAGTTTAGCCAACAGTTTGTCGGCTTCGGCATACATGGTTTTCCAGTCGATGCGGCCAAACCGGTTAACGAATTCGCGTCCCAGGAAAATGTTTTCAGCAATGGTGAGCTGCGGGATCAGGTTGAGTTCCTGGTGAATAATGCCGATACCGGCTTCCTGGGAGGATTTCGGACCGGTAAAGGTGGTTTCCTGTCCCAGCCATTTCAGTGAACCAGCATCACGTTGATAGATACCGGTCAGCACTTTCATCATGGTGGATTTACCGGCGCCGTTTTCGCCGACCAGTGCCATTACGCGGCCTGAATAGACATTCAGCGCCGCGCCGGAGAGAGCTTTCACACCGGGGAAGGATTTATCAATCCCCTTTAGTTGAAGTAATGCGTCCATGTCGGCCTCAGAAAGTTACGCCGGCACAGAGAATAATATTCGCATACGGAGAACACTCTCCGCTGCGAATGACCGCCTGGCTGGCAGCGGTGTTTACTTTGAACTGTTCATGCGTGATGTAACGAATTTCAATGGTGTTTCCCTGGTGTTGTTGCAGTTGCTCAATATGGCTGAGCAACGTTTCGTGGAGCTGCGGATTGTGTTGTTTAATTTCCAGCGCAAGGATCGCCGCTTCAACCTGCATCTCGGTAGTCACCACATCCACCACCTGCATAAAGGTGGGGACGCCCTGAGTCAGCGCCAGATCGACACGCTCAGTCGTTTTCGGGATGGGTAACCCGGCATCACATACCACCACCGTATCGGTATGACCGAGACGTGAGATGACCCGAGAGATATCAGCATTAAGAACGGTGCCTTTTTTCATGTCTTTGCTCCACTAGCGAAACGTTTCGCTGACTGCAGTGTAGTGAAGAAGGCGAATCAGAAACAATTGGCAAGTTATAGAATTGTGATCGTCATCGAAACGTTTCGCTCAATCTCGCGGTGAAACGGTAGAAAGCAAAACGCCTCTTCACAGAAGAGGCGTTTAATTTAAATTTCGACCTGGGTACCAAGCTCAATAACCCGGTTAGGCGGGATTTCAAACTGGTCCGGCGCACGCAGCGCATTCCGTTGCAGCAGCAGGAACAGCTTGCCGCGCAGGCGGAGATACCAGGGCCGCTTACCAATGATCAGCGACTCATGGGACATAAAGAACGAGGTTTCCATCATCCGGCAACTCAGCCCTTCGAGCCCGCAGCGATGGAAGACTTCTTCCACGTTCGGCGTTTCGCGCCAGCCGTAACTGGCTACCACGCGCCAGAAGGTAGGCGAAAGTTGCTCAATCGATACGCGGCGAACATTGTGGACATAGGGCGCATCTTCCGTACGCAGTGTTAACAGGATCACCCGCTCATGCAGCACCTTGTTGTGCTTGAGGTTGTGCAACATGGCAAATGGGATGACGTTTAACGCACGGGACATATACACCGCGGTGCCCGGCACGCGCACCGGCGGCGATTTCTCCAGAGAAGCAATCATTGCCTCCAGGGAGTTGCCGTGTTCATGCATACGGCGCAACAGACGGAACCGCTCGCTTTTCCAGGTGGTCATGATGATAAACATCACCAGGCCCAGGGTTAACGGCAACCAACCGCCGGAAAGCAGTTTTTCGAGGTTGGCCGAAAACAGCGGCACATCGACAGACATAAACCCAACAAACATTAACCCCACCAGGACTTTGTTCCAGTGCCAGTTTTTATTGGCCACGGTGGTGAACAGAATCGAGGTTAAGACCATCGTGCCGGTTACTGCGATACCGTATGCCGCCGCCAGATTGCTGGAGTGCTCGAAGCTGACGATCACAATCACCACGGCGAAATAGAGCATCCAGTTAA
The DNA here is from genome assembly GCA_900635495.1 of Atlantibacter hermannii. Lineage (NCBI taxonomy): Bacteria > Pseudomonadati > Pseudomonadota > Gammaproteobacteria > Enterobacterales > Enterobacteriaceae > Atlantibacter > Atlantibacter hermannii. The sequence continues at coordinate 4,519,180 of LR134136.1, forward strand.
TGGCAGGAATATAGATCTGCCCGGACTCCATCTCTGAGGTGTGGATGATGCGCATCGGCGAGAGGTAACCCAGACGTACGGCCTGGCGCGTCAGGGAGAACACGCCGGAAATCACCGCCTGGGAAGCGATAACTGTCGCCAGAGTGGCGATAATCAACAGTGGGATCAGCGCCCAGTCCGGAGCCAGTAAAAAGAACGGGTTTTTTATCGCTTCCGGCGTTTTTAACAGCAGCGCGCCCTGGCCGAAGTAATTCAGCACCAGCGAAGGCAACACCACGCTAAACCATGCAATACGGATCGGCAGCTTGCCGAAATGGCCCATATCCGCATACAACGCCTCAACCCCGGTAATCGACAGCACGACCGCGCCCAGCGCGAAGAAAGAAACCGTCTTGTATTCCAGGAAGAAATGCATCGCCCAGGCCGGATTTAATGCCTGCAGCACTTCCGGGTTAGCGATAATGCTGCGCGCACCCAGAACCGCCAGAATCAAAAACCAGGCCAGCATAATCGGCGCGAAAAGCTTCCCCACCATACCGGTGCCATGCTTCTGGATCATAAACAGTAGCGTCAGGACGATGATCGAAAGCGGCACAATATAAGGGTCGAGCGACGGCGCGGCTATTTCCAGCCCTTCAATAGCAGACATGACTGAAATAGCAGGCGTGATGACCACCTCGCCATAAAAAAAGCTGCCGCCGATAAGGCCCAGAATAACCAGCCATGAGGTCGCTTTTTGCCGAGGTGTTACGCCCAGCCAAAGACATCAGCGTCAGGATCCCGCCTTCACCGGCGTTGTCGGCGCGCATGACGAAGGTGAGATATTTAATGGAAACAACAAAAACCAGTAGCCAAAAGATAAGGGAGAGGAAACCGAACACGGCATCCCGTTCTACGCCAAAACCAAATTGCCCGGAAAGGCATTCTCTTAACGTATAAAGTGGGCTGGTCCCAATATCGCCGTACACCACCCCAATGGCTGCAAGCGTTATGGCTGGCAGCGGTTGTTTATTATCAGCGCTCATAGACTAATCTTTCGTTGGAAAACAAATGTGTGCTTAGTCCCTTGGCCCACAAAAAGCGCACAGTATGCACGATTAATCGCAAAATCGTACCCCTAAATAGAACCCAGCCTGTCCACGTCAAAAAAATCTCCCTAAACTTTGTAACCCTTTTTGACGATAACCACCCTGCCAGAGACTTATCACTTCGGGTTAGCGGATTAGCGTTTTATGACAACTGAAAAGAAATGAATCTGCGTATGCTACGGCGGAAGAAAAATGACGATTTACATACCTGGCGCGGGTTGCAGCGCTTGTCTCGTGGTCGAAACAGTAGGTATATAATTGCATCATAAGCCGTTTCCTCAGGGTAAGGACGCAAATTAATTATGGCTCAACCCCATTTATTGGCTGAAAGAATTTCACGGCTCGCCGCCGCGCTGGAAAAAGGCCTTTTCGAACGCAGCCATGCCATCAGGCTTTGCCTGCTGGCCGCGCTGAGCGGCGAAAGCGTCTTTTTACTGGGCCCGCCGGGTATCGCTAAAAGCCTGATTGCCCGCCGACTTAAATATGCTTTCCAGCACGCCCGGGCTTTTGAATATCTCATGACCCGCTTTTCCACCCCTGAAGAAGTATTCGGCCCATTATCTATTCAGGCGCTGAAAGATGAAGGCCGCTACGAGCGCCTCACTCAGGGCTACCTGCCGGAAGCAGAAATCGTCTTTCTGGACGAAATATGGAAAGCGGGCCCGGCCATTCTGAATACGTTACTCACCGCCATTAACGAACGACGTTTTCGCAACGGGGCGTTTGAAGAGAAAATTCCGATGCGGTTGCTGGTGGCGGCATCCAACGAATTACCGGATGCGGATAATAGCCTTGAAGCGCTGTATGACCGTATGCTGATCCGGCTGTGGCTCGATAAAGTTCAGGACAAAGGTAATTTCCGCTCCATGCTGACCAGTCAGCAGGACGAAAATGAAAACCCGGTGCCCGCCGCGCTGCAAATCAGCGATGAAGAATTCTCGCAGTGGCAGAAAGCAATCGGCAACGTGACGTTGCCGGATGAAGTCTTTGAGCTGATTTACCTGTTGCGCCAGCAACTGGATAATCAGCCGCATGCGCCTTACGTCTCTGACCGACGCTGGAAAAAAGCCATCCATTTACTTCAGGCCTGCGCGTTCTTTAGCGGCCGTAGCGCCGTCGCGCCCATCGATCTTATTTTGCTGAAAGATTGCCTGTGGCATGACGCCGCCGCCCGTAATTTAATGCAGCAGCAGATGGAAATATTGATGACCGGGCACGCCTGGCGACAGCAAGCGATGCTGACGAAACTCGGCGCGATCCAACAGCGGCGGATGCAACTGGAGCAGCAAAAAAGCGACCAGAATGCGCTGGCCGTGGTGAAACAAGGGGGAATGTTCAGCCGTCGTCCCCAGTATCATCTTCCGGAAACGCTCCAGGCATCAGAGCTCACCCTGCTGTTACAAAAACCACTCAGGCTCCACGATATGGAAGTGATTCATATCACCCTCAACCGTGAGCAGCTCGACCTGTGGTTGCAAAGGGGCGGCGAAATTCGCGGCAAACTGAACGGCATCGGTTTTGCGCAGATCCTGAATCTGGACGTAGACGGCAGCCAGCATTTACAGATCCGCGATGTCAGCCTGCAAAGCAGTCGCCTCTCTTTGCCGGGCGTAATGACAGAAGGCATGCCGGCGGAAATTAAACAACAGTTAGACGAACTGGATAACGAGTGGCATCAACAGCACAGCCGCTTTAGCGATCAACAAAAATGCCTGTTTATCCAGCCCGAGTGGCTGGGTCGTATTGAGGCCAGCTTACAGGATGTCGGCGCGCAGATTAAACAGGCGCGTCAATGATTACCCTGGATACGTTAAACACGATCCTGGCCATCGGCGAAGGGGAATTAATTGAAGAACTGATCATTGCGCTGCTGGCATCGCCACAGTTGGCCGTGTTCTTTGAAAAGTACCCTAAATTGAAAAAAGCACTCCATGAAGATATTCCGCGCTGGCGGGAACAGTTAAAAAACCGGTTACATGATGTGCCAGTACCGGTCGAACTGGCGCAGGAAGTGCAGTGTTACCAACAAAGTCAGTTGCTCTCCACGTCACAGTTGCTGGTCCAGTTACCGCAAATTCTTGCCCGGCTCGAACAGCTTAATTCACCCTATGCCGCCCAGGCGGCGCAGCTTGCGCAGGCCAGTCCAACCTTTACGCCTGCTCTCCATACCCTTTTTCTGCAACGCTGGCGGCTTAGCCTGGTCGTGCAGGCCACGACCCTGAATCAGCAATTGCTTGAGGATGAGCGCGAGCAGTTGCTAAGCGAAGTGCAGGAACGTATGACCCTCAGCGGTCAGCTGGAAAAAGTGCTGGTGGAAAATGAACATGCCGCCGGTCGTTTATGGGACATGAGCGCCGGGCAGTTGAAACGCGGCGACTATCAGTTGATTGTGAAATACGGCGATTTCCTTGCCAGCCAGCCGGAGCTGGAAAAACTGGCGGCGCAACTTGGACGCTCCAGGGAGGCTAAATCCGTCCCAAAGAAGGATTCGCCCATGGAGACCTTTCGCACTCTGGTGCGCGAACCGGCGACAGTGCCGGAACAGGTAGAAGGCCTTCATCGCAGCGACGATATTTTACGGTTACTCCCACCCGAACTCGCCACGCTAGGCATCACCGAACTGGAATATGAATTTTATCGCCGTCTGGTAGAGCATGAACTGCTGACCTATCGGCTGCAGGGCGAAGCCTGGCGAGAACGCGTGACCGAACGGCCGGTAACGCATCAGGATGTGGATGAGCAGCCCCGCGGTCCGTTTATCGTCTGCGTGGATACCTCCGGCTCAATGGGCGGATTTAACGAACAGTGCGCCAAAGCGTTTTGCCTGGCGCTAATGCGTATCGCGCTGGCCGACAGCCGCCGCTGCTTCATTATGCTGTTTTCTACTGAAGTCGTGAGTTACGAGCTGTCGCGGCAGGACGGTATCGAACAGGCGATTCGGTTTTTAAGTCAGCAGTTTCGTGGGGGCACGGATATCGCGAGCTGTTTCCGATCGATAATCGAAAGGATGCAGGGAAGCGTATGGCAGGATGCGGATGCGGTGGTGATCTCGGATTTCATCGCCCAGCGTTTGCCGGATGAGGTGGTCAATCAGGTGAAGACGCTGCAACGGCAACATCAGCACCGTTTTCATGCCGTGGCGATGTCAGCACACGGCAAACCCGGCATCATGCGGATATTCGATCATATCTGGCGCTTTGATACCGGGATGCGCAGCCGCCTGCTGCGACGCTGGCGGCGTTAACGATTACAGCAGTTCGCTGACTTCAGCCTGCACATGGGCTGGCCACACGCCGCACTGTACCTGACCGATGTGCGGCAGTTGCAGCATCAGCATGGTCAAACGCGACTGGCCGATACCGCCGCCGATGGTCTGCGGCATTTCACCGTTGAGCAGCGACTGGTGCCATTCCAGCGCCAGACGATCTTCGTCACCGGTGATCGCCAGCTGGCGTTTCAGAGTTTCGGCATCCACACGGATCCCCATAGAAGAGAGCTCAAAAGCGTCTTCGAGAACCGGGTTCCACACCAGAATATCGCCGTTCAGGCCTGCAAATCCGCTTTCAACCGGCGTTGACCAGTCATCGTAATCCGGCGCACGCACGTCGTGACGTTTGCCGTCGGCCAGTTTGCCACCGATGCCGATCAGGAAGACTGCGCCCAGTTCTTTCGCGATAGCGCGCTCACGGCCTTTGGCGTCCAGATCCGGGAAACGCTGTTGCAGAGTTTCGCTGTGAACAAAATGGATCTGCTCAGGCAGGAACGGCGTTAAACCGAACTGCTCGCTTACGGCCGCTTCAGTGGCTTTCATGGCGGACCAGATAGCTTCCACCGTCTGCTTCAGCGTGCCAAGGTGACGTTCGCCATCGCCCATTACGCGTTCCCAGTCCCATTGATCCACATAGACCGAGTGGATAGGCGACAGACGATCTTCGTCCGGACGCAGCGCTTTCATATGGGTATAGAGCCCTTCACCCGCACTAAAATCATGCTGTCCGAGAGTTTTGCGTTTCCACTTCGCCAGTGAATGCACCACTTCGAACTGCGCGTCCGGCAGGTTTTTAACTCTGACCTGAACGGCTTTTTCGCAGCCAGATAAGTTATCCTGCGTCCCGTCGCCGATGCGGCTCAGAATTGGTGCCTGCACTTCAATCAGGCCCAATTTTTCTTCGAGCTGGCGAGAGAAATGGGACTTCACGAAACTAATCTGACGTTGTTTTGCGATATAAGCCGTTTTCATTATGTTTACTCCTGTCTGTCTGTTAGCAAGCATTTAGCAATAAAACAGCAGATGAATTCAATAATCATCAATAAAAAAGGCTGGACGGTTTTTAATTCGATAATTTAAACGCCATAATGAAGGCGAATCATCATTATCCATAAGGAAAACATATGGAAAATTATCAGATCGACAATCTGGATCGCGGCATTCTTGAAGCCCTGATGACCAATGCGCGTACCGCCTATGCCGAACTGGCCAAACAATTCGGCGTCAGCCCCGGTACTATCCATGTGCGGGTGGAGAAGATGAAGCAGGCAGGGATTATCACGGGCGCGCGCATTGATATCAGCCCGAAGCAGCTGGGCTACGACGTATGCTGTTTTATCGGCATCATCCTGAAAAGCGCGAAAGACTACCCTTCCGCACTTGCGAAGCTGGAAAGCCTGGATGAAGTTACCGAGGCGTATTACACCACCGGGCACTACAGTATTTTCATTAAAGTGATGTGCCGATCCATCGATGCACTGCAGCAGGTACTTATCAACAAGATCCAAACAATTGATGAAATTCAGTCCACTGAGACATTGATTTCATTGCAAAATCCGATCATGCGCACCATTAAGCCGTAGCGATAACGCTACTTTCCTGTTATTTATCATCGGATTGCCTCGCGCTGCGTTAGCCGATCGTCGAGATAACCACTGAATATCTGCGATCGGCCCCTCATGACTATACCCATATTATCCACAGGTAGATCCCAGCCCTTTCACAGCGTACAATACGCGACGTTTTAAAAAAAGGTGGACGATCATGGCAGATATTACCCTTATCAGCGGCAGCACCCTGGGCAGCGCGGAATACGTGGCTGAACATCTGGCGGAAAAACTGGAAGAGGCCGGATTCTCAACGGATACCCAACATGGCCCAGAGCTTGAAGACTTACAGGCTGACGGGGTGTGGCTTATCGTTACCTCAACGCATGGCGCAGGTGATGTGCCGGATAACCTCGAACCTTTTTATTCGGCAATAAAGGAACAGCGTCCTGACCTCAGTCAGGTTCGTTATGGCGCAGTGGGTATTGGCAGCCGTGAATATGACACTTTTTGCGGGGCGATCGAAAAAATCGACACGCTGTTAACCGAATGCGGAGCCAAACGCATCGGCGATCTCCTGAAGATCAACGTTCACGATCACGAAATTCCGGAGGATCCGGCAGAAATTTGGCTGGGATCCTGGAAAAATTTACTCTAATTGTCGAAAAGATCGCCGGTTGAATGTGGATAAGTCTGCTCATAAGCTTGGATCAACCGGTAGTTATCCAACGTATAACCTTTTTGACTTTTTGGCCCTGTGTATAAATACCCTTTCTGCACCCAGCTAATACCGTGTGGGATCACCGATCGTTAACAGCTAATGATCCCGCTTAATGTATTGATCTTAATTAACGATCTGCGGTTATCCACAGATAACGGCGATCCTAATAAGAGATCACAGTAAAACAGATCTCTAAATAAAAAGATCTTCTTTTAATTACCAACGATCCTGACGCTTTCTCGAAAGGCTAAACTTGAGTAGAATCCACGCCCCGGGATCGAAAACCCATTTGTCACACCACGAGGTTTATCCACCATGTTTTATCCGGATCCTTTCGACGTCATCATCATTGGCGGGGGTCATGCAGGCACCGAGGCCGCGATGGCCGCAGCCCGTATGGGTCAACAGACCCTACTTTTGACACACAATATCGACACCCTGGGGCAGATGAGCTGCAACCCGGCGATCGGCGGTATTGGTAAAGGACATTTGGTTAAGGAAGTGGATGCCCTCGGCGGTCTGATGGCCACCGCGATCGACAAAGCCGGTATTCAGTTTAGGATACTAAACGCCAGCAAAGGCCCTGCTGTCCGGGCGACCCGTGCACAGGCAGACCGGGTGCTGTACCGCCAGGCAGTACGCACCGCGCTGGAGAACCAGCCGAATCTCATGATCTTCCAACAAGCGGTGGAAGATCTGATTGTGGAAAACGATCGTGTTGTTGGCGCGGTGACCCAAATGGGGCTCAAATTCCGCGCCAAAGCGGTAGTGCTGACAGTAGGGACATTCCTGGACGGCAAGATCCACATCGGGCTTGATAACTACAGCGGCGGCCGGGCTGGCGATCCGCCATCCATTTCGTTGTCACGTCGCCTGCGTGAATTGCCTTTACGCGTAAACCGCCTGAAAACCGGCACGCCGCCGCGTATCGATGCACGAACGATTGATTTCAGCGTACTGGCGCAGCAACACGGCGATAACCCATTACCGGTCTTCTCGTTTATGGGCGATGTCAGCCAGCATCCGCAACAGGTGCCGTGCTATATCACCCACACTAACGAGAAAACCCATGACGTGATCCGCGCCAACCTCGATCGCAGCCCAATGTATGCAGGCGTGATCGAAGGCATTGGCCCGCGCTATTGCCCGTCCATTGAAGACAAAGTCATGCGCTTCGCGGATCGCAATCAGCATCAGATCTTCCTTGAGCCGGAAGGACTGACGTCGAACGAAATTTACCCTAACGGCATTTCCACCAGTCTGCCGTTTGATGTGCAGATGCAAATCGTTCGCTCGATGCAAGGGATGGAAAACGCGAAAATCGTCCGTCCCGGTTACGCCATTGAGTATGATTTCTTCGACCCACGCGATCTCAAACCGACGCTGGAAAGCAAATATATCCAGGGTCTGTTCTTCGCCGGACAAATTAACGGCACCACGGGTTACGAAGAAGCCGCTGCGCAAGGTTTGCTGGCGGGTCTTAACGCGGGTCGCTTCTCGGCTGAAAAAGAGGGCTGGGCACCGCGCCGCGATCAGGCCTACCTCGGTGTGCTGGTGGACGATCTCTGCACCCTCGGTACAAAAGAGCCGTACCGCATGTTTACCTCGCGTGCCGAATACCGTTTGATGCTGCGTGAAGACAATGCCGATCTGCGTTTGACCGAAACAGGCCGCGAGTTGGGTCTTGTGGATGACGCTCGCTGGGCGCGCTTCAACCAGAAACGCGAAAACATCGAACTGGAACGTCAGCGCCTGCGCGGCATCTGGATGGCACCTTCTTCAGAAGGTGTGGCCGAGGTCAATGCGCAACTTGCGGCGCCGTTGTCACGTGAAGCCAGTGGCGAAGATCTGCTACGCCGTCCGGAAATGACCTACCCGCAGCTGGTTAAGCTGGCACCGTTTAGCCCAGGGCTTGATGATGCGCAGGCTGCCGAGCAGGTAGAGATCCAGGTCAAATACGAAGGCTATATTGCCCGCCAGCAGGATGAGATCGAAAAACAGCAGCGTAACGAAAACACGCTGTTGCCTGCTACCCTGGACTACCGTCAGGTTTCCGGTTTATCCAATGAAGTCATTGCCAAACTCAACGATCATAAACCGTCGTCGATTGGCCAGGCGTCACGTATTTCTGGCATTACGCCAGCCGCCATTTCCATTTTGCTGGTATGGCTTAAGAAACAGGGTTTACTGCGCCGTAGCGCGTAACCGAGCGTTAAATTCGGGCCAGCATCGCGCTGGCCCTTTTCATGGATATCGTTGTGCTGAATAAACTCACGCGTCTGCTCGATGCCGCTGCCATCACGCTGACCGATCACCAAAAGCAGCAGCTCGTGGCATACGTCGGCATGCTGGATAAGTGGAACAAAGCTTATAACCTGACGTCCGTTCGCGACCCGAATGAGATGCTGGTACGCCATATTCTTGACAGCATCGTTGTCGCGCCCCATCTCGAAGGGAGCCGTTTCATCGATGTGGGAACCGGCCCGGCCTGCCTGGGATCCCGCTATCCATTGTCTGCCCTGATAAACAATTCACGCTGCTTGATAGTCTCGGTAAACGCGTACGGTTCCTGCGTCAGGTGCAGCATGAACTGAAACTGGAAAACATCACGCCGGTGCAGGCCAGGGTAGAAGCATTCCCTGCCGAACCGCCCTTTGATGGCGTTATCAGTCGCGCATTTGCTTCGCTCACGGATATGGTGAACTGGTGCCAGCATCTGCCAGGGCAGAAGGGACGTTTTTATGCGCTGAAAGGGCTACGACCTGACGAAGAGATTGCGGCGCTGCCGGAAGGGTTTACGGTTGAGAAAATCGTTGCGCTTGCCGTGCCCGGGCTGGAAGGCGAACGCCATTTGGTCATGATTAAGCCAAACAAATTTTAAAAAGTGTAAAAAACGGTAGAAAAAGTGCGTGAATGAATATGTTAAACGCTGCCTGTCATTCCCAAAATGAATGACAGGAAATTTAACCGTATTGTTACCTGGAAAGGATTCAGCGCCAAAACGGTGGTATTCGGTTCAATATAAAATAGTCAACATTGAAAATATCAGCCTGCTAAAAATCCTCCTGATGGAGGAAACAGGGTTTGTTAAAAGCGACCATGAGATGTCAATGAAAGGTTTTGACGATGTATGGACTGATTTTAAAAAACTCTCGGCTAATAGTATTAATTTTCAATAAGATGAAAATTGAAAATTCCTAACTGCCACCTGAATTGTGTGAAGTTAATTGTTTAATGTGTGATCTTTGGCACGCTTTAGAGCATGGGTTTTGCGGCTATTGCGCTTTTTCAGACAACATAGCGCGTTTAATAAAAACTTTGAAAACACGACGGTCGAAATTTATTTAAACATTTATTCACCTTTTCGCTACTTATTGTTTGAAATCACGAGGCCGCACCGTATAATTTGACCGCTTTTTGATGCTTGACTCTGAGCCGTAAAGAACGTTTTATACGACACGCGACATACCTCTTAGGGAGCAGGAGTTAAACGTAATGTTTGTGTCGCTCTTTAGTCTCACTGTGGCTCGTAAGCTTCTGTTCACTCAGTTACTGGCAATAATGGCGATGGGATTGCTGTTTTGCTTCAAAGACCCCAGTTGGGGCGCTTCCGCTATCGGCGGGGGGCTGGCAGTGTGGCTGCCAAATGCATTTTTTATGATTTTTGCCTGGCGTCACCAGGCGCAAACACCCGCAAAAGGCCGTGTGGCCTGGTCGTTCGCTGTCGGCGAAGTGTTTAAGGTGCTTGCGACATTCGCGCTGTTAGTGGTGGCGTTAGCGTACTTTAAGGCGGTATTTTTGCCGCTGATAGTGACGTGGGTTTCGGTGCTGGTTGTGCAGATACTGGCACCAGCTGTAATCAACAACAAAGGGTAAGAGGCATCATGTCTGCAGGAGAACTCTCTTCACCACAGGAGTACATAGGTCACCATCTGAATAACCTTCAGCTTGACCTGCGTACCTTCACACTGGTGGATCCGCATAACCCCCCGGCTACCTTCTGGACGCTCAACATTGACTCCATGTTCTTCTCGGTGGTTCTGGGTCTGTTGTTCCTGGTTCTGTTCCGTAAAGTGGCTAAACATGCCACCAGCGGCGTGCCCGGTAAATTCCAGACAGCGGTTGAGCTTATTGTCGGTTTTGTACATGGAAGCGTAAAAGACATGTACCACGGCAAGAGCAAAGTTATTGCTCCGCTGGCCCTGACGATTTTCGTCTGGGTATTCCTGATGAACCTGATGGATTTGCTGCCAATCGACCTGCTGCCGTACATTGCTGAGCATGTACTTGGCCTGCCAGCTATGCGTGTGGTGCCGTCTGCGGACGTGAACATCACTCTGTCCATGGCGCTTGGCGTGTTTATCCTGATTCTGTTCTACAGCATCAAAATGAAAGGCATTGGCGGCTTTGCTAAAGAGCTGACGCTACAGCCGTTCAATCACTGGGCATTCATTCCTGTCAACTTAATCCTTGAAGGTGTGAGCCTGCTGTCCAAACCGGTATCGCTCGGTCTGCGACTGTTCGGCAACATGTATGCCGGTGAGCTGATTTTCATTCTGATTGCTGGTCTGTTGCCGTGGTGGTCTCAGTGGTTGTTAAATGTGCCTTGGGCCATTTTCCACATTCTGATCATTACGCTGCAAGCCTTCATTTTCATGGTTCTGACGATTGTCTATCTGTCGATGGCATCTGAAGAGCATTGATTTTTACACAACACTACTGCGTTTTAACTGAAACAAACTGGAGACTGTCATGGAAAACCTGAATATGGATCTGCTGTACATGGCTGCCGCTGTGATGATGGGTCTTGCGGCAATCGGTGCTGCGATCGGTATCGGCATCCTCGGGGGCAAATTTCTGGAAGGCGCTGCGCGTCAACCTGATCTGATTCCTCTGCTGCGTACTCAGTTCTTTATCGTAATGGGTCTGGTGGACGCAATCCCGATGATCGCTGTAGGTCTGGGTCTGTACGTGATGTTTGCTGTCGCGTAGTGAGCGTTGCTTTACTTATTAAGTAATTAAGCAATATCAGAACGTTAACTAGATAAGAGGCATTGTGCTGTGAATCTTAACGCAACAATCCTCGGCCAGGCCATCGCGTTTGTCCTGTTCGTTCTGTTCTGCATGAAGTATGTATGGCCGCCAATTATGGCTGCCATCGAAAAACGTCAAAAAGAAATTGCTGACGGTCTTGCTTCTGCTGAACGAGCTAAAAAGGATTTGGACCTTGCACAGGCCAATGCGACCGACCAGCTGAAAAAAGCTAAAGCTGAAGCTCAGGTAATCATCGAGCAGGCGAACAAACGCCGCGCTCAGATCCTGGACGAAGCGAAAGCGGAAGCCGAACAGGAACGTACCAAAATCGTGGCGCAGGCTCAGGCAGAAATCGACGCTGAGCGCAAACGTGCTCGCGAAGAGCTGCGTAAGCAGGTGGCCATGCTGGCCGTTGCTGGCGCCGAGAAGATCATCGAACGTTCCGTGGATGAAGCTGCTAACAGCGACATCGTGGATAAACTTGTCGCTGAACTGTAAGGAGGGAGGGGCTGATGTCTGAATTTGTAACGGTAGCTCGCCCCTACGCCAAAGCAGCTTTTGACTTTGCCGTCGAAAACCAAAGCGTAGACCGTTGGCAGGACATGCTGGCGTTTGCCGCTGAGGTGACTAAAAACGAACAAATGGCAGAGCTTCTCTCTGGCGCGCTGGCGCCGGAAACGCTCGCTGAGTCGTTTATCGCAGTATGTGGTGACCAGCTCGACGCCCATGGCCAGAACCTGATTAAGGTCATGGCTGATAACGGGCGTTTGAAGGTTCTCCCTGATGTTCTTGAGCAATTTATTCGTTTACGTGAGGCCCGCGAGGCCACCGTTGAAGTGGAAGTTACTTCCGCTAATGCGCTTAGCGAAGACCAGCTTGAGAAAATCAGTGTCGCGATGGAAAAACGTCTGTCACGCAAAGTGAAGCTGAATTGCAAAATCGATAAGTCTGTAGTGGCAGGCGTAATCATCCGAGCGGGTGATATGGTCATTGATGGCAGCGTACGCGGCCGTCTTGAGCGCCTCGCAGACGTCTTGCAGTCTTAAGGGGACTGGAGCATGCAACTGAATTCCACCGAAATCAGCGAACTGATCAAGCAGCGCATTGCTCAGTTCAGTGTTGTGAGTGAAGCTCACAACGAAGGTACTATTGTTTCTGTAAGTGACGGCGTTATCCGTATTCACGGCCTGGCCCGATGTAATGCAGGGCGAGATGATCTCCCTGCCGGGTAACCGTTACGCTATCGCACTGAACCTCGAGCGCGACTCTGTGGGTGCGGTAGTTATGGGTCCGTACGCTGACCTCGCCGAAGGGATGAAGGTGAAGTGTACTGGCCGTATTCTTGAAGTTCCGGTAGGCCGTGGCCTGCTGGGTCGTGTGGTGAACACCCTGGGTGCGCCTATCGACGGTAAAGGTCCGGTTGAGCACGATGGCTTCTCTGCTGTAGAAGCAATTGCACCGGGCGTTATCGAACGTCAATCCGTAGACCAGCCTGTACAGACCGGTTATAAGTCCGTTGACGCCATGATCCCAATCGGTCGTGGTCAGCGTGAACTGATCATCGGTGACCGTCAGACCGGTAAAACCGCACTGGCAATCGACGCCATCATCAACCAGCGTGATTCCGGCATCAAATGCGTTTACGTTGCGATCGGACAGAAAGCGTCCACCATCGCCAACGTCGTGCGTAAGCTGGAAGAACACGGCGCGCTGGCTAACACCATTGTGGTGGTAGCGACAGCGTCTGAATCCGCAGCACTGCAATACCTGGCACCTTACGCCGGTTGCGCAATGGGCGAATACTTCCGTGACCGCGGTGAAGATGCGCTGATCATTTATGACGATCTGTCCAAACAGGCTGTTGCTTACCGTCAGATTTCCCTGCTGCTCCGCCGTCCGCCAGGACGTGAAGCATTCCCGGGCGACGTATTCTACCTCCACTCTCGTCTGCTGGAGCGTGCATCCCGTGTTAACGCGGAATACGTTGAAGCCTTCACCAAAGGTGAAGTCAAAGGTCAAACCGGTTCACTGACTGCGCTGCCGATTATCGAAACCCAGGCGGGTGACGTTTCTGCGTTCGTTCCGACCAACGTAATCTCCATTACCGATGGTCAGATCTTCCTGGAAACCAACCTGTTCAACTCCGGTATTCGTCCGGCGGTTAACCCGGGTATTTCCGTATCTCGTGTAGGTGGCGCGGCGCAGACCAAAATCATCAAGAAACTGTCCGGTGGTATTCGTACCGCGCTGGCACAGTATCGTGAACTGGCAGCATTCTCCCAGTTCGCATCTGACCTTGATGATGCAACCCGTAAGCAGCTGAGCCACGGTCAGAAAGTGACCGAGCTTCTGAAACAGAAACAGTATGCGCCGATGTCCGTTGCGCAACAGGCTCTGGTGCTGTTCGCGGCAGAACGCGGTTACCTCGAAGATGTGGAACTGGCGAAAATCGGTAGCTTCGAAGCCGCTCTGCTGGCTTACGTCGACCGTGATCACGCTCCGCTGATGCAAGAAATCAACCAGACCGGTGGCTATAACGATGAGATCGAAGGCAAGCTGAAAGGCATCCTCGACTCATTTAAAGCAACCCAGTCCTGGTAACGTCTGGCGGCTTGTCTTAGGGCAGGCCGCAAGGCATTGAGGAGAAGCTCATGGCCGGCGCAAAAGAGATACGTAGTAAGATCGCAAGCGTCCAGAACACGCAGAAGATCACTAAAGCGATGGAGATGGTCGCCGCTTCCAAAATGCGTAAATCGCAGGAAAGAATGGCTGCCAGCCGTCCTTACGCAGATACCATGCGCAAAGTGATTGGTCACCTTGCTCACGGTAATCTGGAATATAAGCACCCTTACCTGGAAGAACGCGACGTTAAACGCGTGGGCTATCTGGTGGTGTCGACGGACCGTGGTCTGTGCGGTGGCTTGAACATTAACCTGTTCAAAAAACTGCTGGCGGAAATGAAGGCATGGTCAGATAAAGGCGTTCAGTGCGATATCGCAATGATCGGCTCTAAAGGCGTGTCATTCTTTAATTCCGTTGGCGGGAACATCGTCGCTCAGGTAACCGGCATGGGAGATAACCCTTCCCTGTCTGAACTGATCGGCCCGGTAAAAGTGATGTTGCAGGCCTATGATGAAGGGCGTCTGGACAAGCTTTACATCGTCAATAACAAATTTATCAATACCATGTCTCAGGTTCCGACCATCACGCAACTGCTGCCATTGCCAGCGGATGATGATGAGGAATTAAAACGTAAGTCCTGGGATTACCTGTACGAACCCGATCCGAAAGCGCTGCTGGATACGCTCCTGCGTCGCTATGTGGAATCTCAGGTTTATCAGGGCGTGGTAGAAAACCTGGCCAGCGAGCAGGCCGCACGTATGGTGGCGATGAAAGCCGCTACCGACAATGGCGGCAGCCTGATTAAAGAGCTGCAGTTGGTATACAACAAAGCTCGTCAGGCCAGCATTACTCAGGAACTCACCGAGATCGTCGGTGGTGCATCCGCGGTATAACCAGGTTAATTCGTAGAGGATTCAAGATGGCTACTGGAAAAATTGTCCAGGTAATCGGCGCCGTAGTTGACGTCGAATTCCCTCAGGATGCCGTACCGCGCGTGTACGATGCTCTTGAGGTGCAAAATGGTGATGAGCGTCTGGTGCTGGAAGTGCAGCAGCAGCTCGGCGGCGGTATCGTGCGTACCATCGCAATGGGTTCTTCCGACGGTCTGCGTCGTGGTCTGACTGTCGTCGACCTCGAGCACCCGATCGAAGTCCCGGTAGGTAAAGCGACCCTGGGCCGTATCATGAACGTGCTGGGTCAGCCGATCGACATGAAAGGCGATATCGGTGAAGAAGAGCGTTGGGCGATTCACCGCGCGGCGCCGTCCTATGAAGAGCTGTCCAGCTCTCAGGAACTGCTGGAAACCGGCATCAAAGTTATCGACCTGATGTGTCCGTTCGCGAAGGGCGGTAAAGTCGGTCTGTTCGGTGGTGCGGGCGTAGGTAAAACCGTAAACATGATGGAGCTGATCCGTAACATCGCGATCGAGCACTCCGGTTACTCTGTGTTTGCGGGCGTGGGTGAACGTACTCGTGAGGGTAACGACTTCTACCATGAAATGACCGACTCCAACGTTCTGGACAAAGTATCCCTGGTTTACGGCCAGATGAACGAGCCGCCGGGAAACCGTCTGCGCGTTGCACTGACCGGCCTGACCATGGCTGAGAAATTCCGTGACGAAGGTCGTGACGTTCTGTTGTTCGTCGACAACATCTACCGTTACACCCTGGCCGGTACTGAAGTATCCGCACTGCTGGGCCGTATGCCTTCTGCGGTAGGTTACCAGCCGACCCTGGCGGAAGAGATGGGCGTTCTGCAGGAGCGTATCACCTCCACCAAAACCGGTTCTATCACCTCCGTACAGGCGGTATACGTACCGGCGGATGACTTGACTGACCCGTCACCAGCCACCACCTTTGCGCACCTTGACGCAACCGTGGTACTGAGCCGTCAGATCGCGTCCCTGGGTATTTACCCTGCGGTTGACCCGCTGGACTCCACCAGCCGTCAGCTGGATCCGCTGGTTGTCGGTCAGGAGCACTACGACACCGCGCGTGGCGTACAGTCTATCCTGCAGCGTTACCAGGAACTGAAAGACATCATCGCCATCCTTGGTATGGACGAACTGTCTGAAGAAGACAAACTGGTGGTAGCTCGCGCACGTAAGATCCAGCGCTTCCTGTCCCAGCCGTTCTTCGTGGCAGAGGTGTTTACCGGTTCTCCGGGCAAATACGTATCGCTGAAAGATACCATCCGTGGCTTTAAAGGCATCATGGAAGGCGAATACGATCACCTGCCGGAGCAGGCGTTCTACATGGTTGGCTCCATCGACGAAGCCGTGGAAAAAGCCAAAAAACTTTAACGCCTTAATCGGAGGGTGATATGGCAATGACTTACCACCTGGATGTCGTCAGCGCTGAACAGCAAATGTTCACAGGGCTGGTGGAAAAAATCCAGGTTACGGGTAGTGAAGGTGAACTGGGGATTTACCCGGGCCACGCACCGCTGCTCACCGCCATTAAGCCTGGTATGATCCGCATCGTGAAGCAGCACGGTCATGAAGAGTTTATCTATCTCTCCGGCGGCATTCTTGAAGTGCAACCGGGCAACGTGACTGTGCTGGCAGATACCGCGATTCGCGGTCAGGACCTCGACGAAGCGCGAGCCCTGGAAGCGAAGCGTAAGGCAGAAGATCATATTCGTAATTCTCACGGCGACGTGGATTACGCTCAGGCTTCTGCTGAACTGGCTAAAGCGATTGCCAAACTGCGCGTTATCGAGTTAACCAAAAAAGCGATGTAACACCGGCTTGAACGACAAAATGCCAGTCTGAAGACTGGCATTTTTTTGGCTTGCGGTTACCCCCGCTGCTGCCGGACGTTAATGCGATAATCGATCACCGCATTATTATCACCTTTTCGGGTGGTTTCCTTCCCGCGCCTTCCCTCTACAGTAAATTCATTTGCCCGGTAGGCAGCATGAAACCGGCTATCCTTTGCGCTGGCGTCTACGGTTCGGGTTTACAGGGCGGATAATTTTTCATAAAAACTAAGTGCGTCAGTAACGCTATGGCAATGAATTAGCCGCTTAAATACGTCTGAAAGGGAGCTGATTACGTTCGTATTAACGGGCGAAGAAAGCAAATTCACTGTTGAGCGCGTAATATATCGTCAATCCATTTTACCGCGAAAAATATGTAGAATTTTCAGGCATAAATCGTTTTACTTCATTCACTTTATTGATACAGGACGCGTATGGCGAACAGTGCGATGAGCGTGGTTATCCTTGCCGCAGGCAAAGGCACCCGCATGTATTCCGATCTTCCAAAAGTGCTTCACACGCTTGCCGGTAAGCCCATGGTGCAGCATGTGATTGATGCGGCAACGCAAGTTGGCGCACAGCGTGTGCATCTGGTTTACGGTCACGGCGGCGATCTGCTTAAAGAAACCCTCCGTAATGATGCCGTTAACTGGGTATTACAAGCCGAACAACTGGGCACCGGTCACGCGATGCAGCAGGCAGCGCCGTTTTTTGCGGATGATGAAGACATTCTGATGCTGTATGGCGATGTGCCGTTGATCTCCACTGAAACCCTGGCGCGGTTGTGCGATGCCAAACCGCAGGGCGGCATTGGCCTGCTGACAGTCAAACTTGACGATCCTACCGGCTATGGCCGCATTACCCGTGAAAACGGCAAAGTAACGGGTATCGTTGAGCATAAAGATGCCAGCGAAGAACAGCGCAAGATTAATGAAATCAATACTGGCATTTTGATTGCCAACGGCGCGGATCTAAAACGCTGGCTGTCGAAGCTGACCAACAATAATGCCCAGGGTGAGTTTTACATCACTGACATTATTGCGTTCGCCTCACAAGAAGGCCGCGATATCGCCGCCGTGCATCCCGATCGGTTAAGCGAAGTGGAAGGCGTGAATAACCGCCTGCAACTGGCGCGACTGGAGCGTGTTTATCAGTCAGAACAGGCGGAAAAACTGCTGCTGGCAGGCGTCATGTTACGCGATCCGGCGCGCTTTGATCTGCGTGGCGAGTTAACCCACGGGCGTGACGTCGAAATTGATACCAATGTCATTATTGAAGGCAACGTGATGCTGGGCAATCGGGTGAAAATCGGCGCGGGCTGTATCATTAAAAACAGCGTCATTGGCGATGATTGCGAAATTAGCGCTTACTCCGTTGTGGAAAATGCCCGGCTTGACGCCGCCTGCACCATCGGACCGTTTGCGCGTTTGCGTCCCGGTGCCGAGCTGGAAGAAGGCGCGCACGTCGGCAACTTCGTGGAAATGAAAAAAGCGCGACTCGGCAAAGGCTCGAAAGCGGGCCATCTCTCCTATCTTGGGGATGCGGTCATTGGCGCAAATGTAAACATCGGCGCAGGCACCATCACCTGTAACTACGATGGCGCGAATAAACATCAAACGATTATTGGCGACGATGTCTTTGTGGGTTCAGATACCCAACTGGTCGCGCCGGTTACCGTAGCGAGCGGCGTCACTATCGGCGCAGGCACCACGGTGACCCGCAATGTCGCAGAAAATGAACTGGTTATCAGCCGCGTGAAGCAGACCCATATCCAGGGCTGGCAACGTCCGGTGAAGAAAAAATAATTAACCTCGCCGTAAGGCGGGGCCGGGACGAGGGGAAATCATAATTCCTCCGCCCAGAAGCAGTACCATAATAATAACCCCACTCTCTACAAGGCTCGGGGCGCTCAAAAAGAGCAACAAAGGTCGACTGACAACCTATGGCATATTGCCAGAATCAGGAAACAAAACTATGTGTGGAATTGTTGGCGCAGTCGCGCAGCGTGATGTTGCAGAAATCCTTCTCGAAGGGTTACGCCGTCTGGAATACCGTGGTTATGACTCTGCGGGACTTGCAGTTATCAACAGCAGCGGAGAGATGACGCGTTTACGTCGTCTGGGCAAAGTTCAGATGCTGGCGCAGGCCGCACAGGAACAGCCCCTGCATGGCGGCACAGGTATTGCGCATACGCGTTGGGCGACCCACGGTGAACCGTCGGAAGCAAACGCGCACCCGCATGTATCCGACCACATCGTGGTGGTGCATAACGGGATTATTGAAAACCATGAACCGCTGCGCGAGTTGTTGCAGGCGCGGGGGTATCAGTTTGTTTCCCAGACCGATACGGAAGTGATCGCGCATCTGGTTCACTGGGAGCTTGAGCAGGGCGGCACGCTGCGTGATGCGGTGCTGCGCGCCATTCCTCAGCTGCGTGGCGCGTACGGCACCGTCATTGCCGACACCCGTAATCCGGACGTTCTGCTGGCGGCGCGCTCAGGCAGCCCGCTGGTCATCGGCCTTGGCATGGGCGAAAACTTTATCGCCTCGGATCAGTTGGCCCTGCTGCCGGTAACCCGCCGCTTTATCTTCCTGGAAGAGGGCGATATTGCCGAGGTGACTCGCCGTACCGTCACTATCTTTGATAAATCCGGTGAGCAGGTGAGTCGCCCTGAACTCGAATCCAATCTGCAATATGACGCGGGCGATAAAGGCATTTATCGTCACTATATGCAGAAAGAGATTTACGAGCAGCCGAACGCCATTAAAAACACCCTGACCGGGCGCATCAGCCACGGTGAAGTGGATTTAAGCGAACTCGGCCCTCAGGCTAACGATTTGCTGTCTCAGGTTGAGCATATTCAGATTGTTGCCTGTGGGACGTCTTACAACTCCGGCATGGTATCGCGTTACTGGTTTGAAGCGCTGGCAGGCGTCTCCTGCGATGTGGAGATCGCCTCGGAATTCCGTTATCGCAAATCCGCGGTGCGTCGTAACAGCCTGATGATCACCCTGTCTCAGTCTGGCGAAACCGCCGATACGCTGGCGGCGCTGCGTCTTTCCAAAGAGCTTGGCTATTTGGGGTCGCTGGCGATCTGCAACGTACCGGGCTCCTCGCTGGTGCGTGAGTCCGATCTGGCGCTGATGACCAAAGCTGGCACTGAAATCGGCGTAGCGTCGACGAAAGCGTTCACCACTCAGCTCACGGTACTGTTGATGCTGGTGGCGAAACTGGCGCGCCTGAAAGGGCTGGATGCGTCTATCGAGCATGACATTGTTCACGGCCTGCAGGCATTGCCGAGCCGTATCGAGCAGATGCTGTCTCAGGACAAACGTATTGAAGCGCTGGCTGAAGATTTCTCTGATAAACATCACGCCCTGTTCCTGGGCCGTGGCGATCAGTACCCCATCGCGCTGGAAGGCGCGTTGAAACTGAAAGAGATCTCGTATATTCACGCCGAAGCTTACGCCGCAGGCGAGCTGAAACACGGTCCGCTGGCGTTAATTGATGCTGATATGCCGGTTATCGTGGTTGCGCCTAACAACGAACTGCTGGAAAAACTGAAATCCAATATTGAAGAGGTTCGCGCCCGTGGCGGCCAGCTGTACGTCTTCGCTGATCAGGATGCCGGTTTCGCCAGCAGCGACAATATGCACATCATTGAGATGCCGCATGTGGAAGAGGTTATTGCACCTATTTTCTACACCGTACCGTTGCAGTTGCTGGCCTATCACGTTGCGCTGATTAAGGGCACCGATGTCGATCAGCCGCGTAACCTCGCGAAGTCGGTTACCGTAGAATAATGTCTCCAGCCTCACCCTCCGGGTGAGGCTTTTCCCCCGTTTTTGGTTGAAATTTCTTCAAAATAAATCGCCTTTTATTTATGACAACCTGCCATCTCAGGCTACCTTTTAGGGTGTCATAAAAATAAAATTTCTCTGCAATCCTGTTGTCATAAATTAGCGTAATCTAATGATTTTTAATGCTCTATTTGAAAAATAATCAAGCTGATTTCCGCTGTCATAAAACTGTCATAATTCGTACATTTAACTGTCACCAAAGTGTCCTATTTTGCTCATCGTAGCCACTAAACAACGAATTACGATCCAGCAGGAGACATTATGAAAGTTATGCGTACCACCGTCGCAACTGTTGTCGCCGCGACCTTATCGATGAGCGCTTTTGCCGTTAATGCAGCGGCAAGCCTGACTGGCGCCGGTGCAACCTTCCCTGCGCCGGTGTATGCCAAATGGGCAGATACCTACCAGAAGTCCACGGGCAATAAAGTGAACTATCAGGGTATCGGCTCCTCCGGCGGCGTTAAGCAAATTATTGCGAATACCGTTGATTTTGGTGCGTCTGATGCGCCGCTGAGCGATGAAAAACTTCAGCAGGAAGGCCTGTTCCAGTTCCCGACCGTGATTGGCGGCGTGGTGCTGGCGGTAAATCTCCAGGGTGTGAAATCCGGTGAACTGGTTCTGGATGGCAAAACCCTCGGCGATATCTACCTGGGCAAAATCAAAAAATGGGATGACGAAGCGATCGCTAAACTCAACCCGGGCATGAAACTGCCGTCTCAGAACATCGCCGTCGTGCGTCGTGCTGACGGTTCCGGCACCTCCTTCGTATTCACCAGCTACCTGGCGAAAGTGAACGAAGAGTGGAAATCCAAAATCGGCGCGGGCTCTACCGTAAACTGGCCGACCGGTCTGGGCGGTAAAGGGAATGACGGCATCGCCGCATTCGTACAGCGTCTGCCGGGTTCTATCGGTTATGTTGAATACGCTTACGCCAAACAGAACAACCTGGCGTATACCAAACTGGTTTCTGCTGACGGCAAACCGGTCAGCCCGACCGAAGAGAGCTTCTCTAACGCGGCGAAAGGCGTGGACTGGAGCAAATCCTTCGCGCAGGACCTGACTAACCAGAAAGGTGACGATGCGTGGCCAATTACGTCCACCACTTTCATCCTGGTGCATAAAGAGCAGAAGAAACCGGAACAGGGCGCTGAAGTGCTGAAGTTCTTTGACTGGGCCTTTAAAGACGGCGCAAAACAGGCGAACGATCTGGATTACGCCAGCCTGCCGGATAACGTGGTTGAGCAGATTCGTGCTGCATGGAAAACCAACGTGAAAGACAGCAGCGGTAAAGCGTTGTACTGATTTGCCCCTGAGCCGCCGCGAAGAAATTTTCCGGCGGCTGCATAACGGGTAATGGCAATACCCTGAAAACTGGCGATAATGCCGGTTTTCAGGGTTCTGACAAAAGAGTGAATTATGGCTGCCACTAAGCCTGCATTTACCCCTCCGGGGAAAAACGGTGACATGATATTCAGCGCGCTGGTTAAACTGGCTGCGCTGATTGTGCTATTGCTGATGGGCGGCATTATCGTGTCCCTGGTCATCTCCTCATGGCCAAGCATTCAAAAATTCGGCTTCTCCTTCCTGTGGACCAAAGAGTGGGACGCACCGAATGATATCTACGGCGCATTAGTGCCGATCTACGGTACCCTGGTCACGTCGTTTATCGCCCTGCTGATTGCCGTGCCGGTGAGCTTTGGTATCGCCCTGTTTCTGACCGAACTGGCGCCGAACTGGCTGAAGCGTCCGCTGGGTATTGCGATTGAACTGCTGGCCGCGATCCCCAGTATCGTTTATGGCATGTGGGGGCTGTTCATTTTCGCGCCGCTGTTTGCCACGTATTTTCAGGAGCCGGTGGGCAACGTGCTCTCCGCGATCCCGTTCATTGGCGCGCTGTTTTCCGGCCCAGCGTTTGGTATCGGCATCCTGGCTGCGGGCGTTATCCTCGCCATCATGATCATTCCGTACATTGCGGCGGTGATGCGTGATGTGTTTGAGCAAACGCCGGTGATGATGAAAGAGTCCGCCTACGGCATCGGTTGTACGACCTGGGAAGTGATCTGGCGCATCGTGCTGCCGTTCACCAAAAACGGCGTGATTGGCGGCGTGATGCTGGGCCTGGGCCGCGCGCTCGGCGAAACCATGGCAGTGACCTTTATCATCGGTAACACCTACCAGCTCGACAGCGCATCGCTGTATATGCCGGGCAACAGTATTACCTCCGCGCTGGCGAACGAGTTCGCTGAAGCCGAATCCGGCCTGCATGTCGCGGCGTTAATGGAGCTGGGTCTGATCCTGTTCGTGATTACCTTTATCGTGCTGGCGATTTCTAAAGTGATGATTATGCGTCTGGCGAAAAACGAGGGGGCACGCTAATGGCCACCATCGAATGGCAAACTTCTCAGGAACTGGCGGAATCGCGTCGTAAAATGCAGGCGCGTCGTCGCGCCAAAAACCGCATAGCGCTGACGTTATCAATGGCCACCATGGCCTTCGGTCTGTTCTGGCTGATCTGGATTTTGGTATCGACTATCACCCGCGGCTTCGACGGCATGTCGCTGGCGCTGTTTACCGAAATGACACCGCCGCCGAATACCGCAGGCGGCGGTCTGGCGAACGCCCTGGCTGGCAGTGGTTTACTGATTTTCTGGGCGACCGCGTTCGGTACGCCGCTGGGGATCATGGCGGGCATCTATCTGGCGGAATATGGCCGCAAGTCCTGGCTCGCTGAAGTGATTCGTTTTATTAACGACATCCTGCTGTCCGCGCCGTCAATCGTTGTTGGCCTGTTTGTTTACACCATTGTGGTGGCGCAGATGGAGCACTTCTCCGGCTGGGCGGGCGTGATCGCGCTGGCGTTGCTGCAGGTGCCGATTGTTATCCGCACCACGGAAAACATGCTGAAGCTGGTGCCGGACAGCCTGCGTGAAGCGGCCTACGCGCTGGGAACACCAAAATGGAAAATGATTTCCGCGATCACCCTGAAAGCCTCGGTTTCCGGGATTATCACTGGTGTTCTGCTGGCCGTGGCGCGTATTGCCGGTGAGACCGCGCCGCTGTTGTTTACCGCGCTGTCTAACCAGTTCTGGAGCACCGATATGATGCAGCCGCTGGCGAACCTGCCGGTGACCATCTTTAAATTTGCTATGAGCCCGTTTGCCGAATGGCAACAGCTGGCCTGGGCCGGGGTATTGATTATCACCCTCTGCGTCCTGTTACTGAACATCATTGCGCGCGTACTGTTCGCGAAAAGCAAACACGGTTAATTACTGCGGCGCGGCGGATGCGGCGTCGATGAGGAAAAGAAAACGATGAGTATGGTTGATAAGACCCCCGGTAAAATTCAGGTTCGTGATTTGAACTTCTATTACGGGAAATTCCATGCCCTGAAGAATATCAGTCTGGATATCGCCAAAAACGAAGTGACGGCCTTTATCGGGCCGTCCGGTTGCGGCAAATCCACACTGCTGCGCACCTTCAACAAAATGTTCGAGCTCTATCCGGAACAGCGTGCGGAAGGCGAGATCATGCTGGATGGCGAAAACATCCTGAACCAGTCTCAGGATATCGCCCTGCTGCGCGCCAAAGTCGGTATGGTATTCCAGAAGCCGACGCCGTTCCCGATGTCGATTTACGACAACATCGCGTTCGGCGTACGCCTGTTTGAAAAGCTGTCACGTAGCGATATGGACGAGCGCGTACAGTGGGCGTTGACCAAAGCCGCATTATGGAATGAAACCAAAGATAAATTGCACCAGAGCGGGTACTCTCTTTCCGGTGGTCAGCAGCAGCGTTTATGCATTGCGCGTGGTATCGCAATCCGCCCGGAAGTCCTTTTGCTGGATGAACCTTGTTCAGCGCTCGACCCGATCTCAACTGGCCGTATCGAAGAGTTAATCACCGAGCTCAAGCAGGATTACACCGTGGTTATCGTCACGCATAACATGCAGCAGGCGGCGCGTTGTTCAGACCACACTGCGTTTATGTATCTTGGCGAACTGATCGAATTCAGCAACACGGATGACATCTTTACTAAGCCGAAGATGAAGCAAACGGAAGATTACATTACTGGCCGCTACGGTTGATGGGGAGTTAACCATGGACAATCTTAATCTTAATAAACACATTTCAGGTCAGTTTAATGCGGAGCTGGAAAACATCCGTACCCAGGTAATGACCATGGGCGGGCTGGTGGAACAACAGCTTTCTGACGCTATTACTGCCATGCACAATCAGGACGGCGAACTGGCGAAGCGCGTGATTGAGGGCGACCAGCAGGTCAACATGATGGAAGTCGCCATCGATGAAGCCTGTGTGCGTATTATTGCGAAGCGGCAGCCCACCGCCAGTGACCTGCGTCTGGTCATGGCGATCATTAAGACCATCGCCGAGCTGGAGCGTATTGGGGACGTGGCGGATAAGATTTGCCGCACCGCGCTGGAGAAATTCTCCCAGCAGCATCAACCGCTGTTAGTCAGCCTGGAATCTCTGGGCCGCCACACCGTTCAGATGCTGCATGATGTGCTGGATGCTTTCGCCCGTATGGACCTGGAAGAAGCGGTGCGTATTTATCGTGAAGATAAAAAAGTGGACCAGGAATATGAAGGCATCGTGCGCCAGCTGATGACCTATATGATGGAAGACTCGCGCACCATTCCAAGCGTGCTGACCGCCCTGTTCTGCGCCCGTTCCATCGAGCGTATCGGCGATCGCTGCCAGAATATTTGTGAGTACATTTTCTACTTCGTGAAGGGCCAGGATTTCCGTCACGTTGGCGGGGATGAGCTGGACAAGCTGCTGGCGGGTCGGGACCCGAAAGAATAAACATTAACGCCAGCGTCTGCTGGCGTTTTTCATTCAGGCTAGCGGGTGATATTCCAGCCGCGTGCACGCCACAGTTCAGGCAACTGTGACAGGTCGGTAAACGCTGTTACCTTCGGATGGTCGATCGGTTTATTGTGCGGATCGGCGCAGAAGTAATACACCTCCATACCTGCCGCAACGCCGGCCATCGCGCCCGCTGACGAGTCATCAACCAGCACGCAGTTTTTCACATCCACCCGCATCGCATCAGCGGCATGGTGCATTATCGCCGGATCGGGCTTCCAGCGCTGAATATCGTAACCGCTGTACAGCCGCTCCGGGAAATGGTCGAGCATGCCGGTTTTACCCAGCGAGTGCTGCATTTTGGTGACCGGGCCGTTAGAGACGATACACATCGGCACTGTCATGATTTTCAGCAGCTCAGCCGCCCCGTCGATTTCCACCAGCTCACTGTCAAACAGGCGAGCCACTTCGGCACGATAGACTGCTTCAAGATCGGCTTTGTTCAGATTAACGCCGTGCTGATTGCTGATGGTATCAATAATCTCGTAGAGCTTTATCCCCTTGAAGGTCTTGTGTACCTCCTCCAGGTCGAGCTGGATGCCATATTGCGCAAACATATGCACGTAAGCTTTAGAACAGATCACTTCGCTGTCCACTAACGTGCCATCACAGTCAAAAAATACCGCATCAATCCGGGACATGCCGTTTCCTTTGCTAAGAGTGAAACGGCATTTTACCTGATTGCGCAAATTTTTGCCCCGCGCAAACGATCCCGTATAAGCAAAATCAATGAAAAAAAGTGTGTGATATCCGTCAACCTGACGCTTTTTTGGTATAGGATAACCGGCGAATTTTCCCTCCTCATGTTCGGAAACTGATAATGAGCCAACAAAACGCTACTCCGGCTTCGCAACCGGGGGTGCTTGAGCGCGTGTTTAAATTGCGCGAGCACGGCACGACCGCCCGTACCGAAGTTATTGCCGGTATCACGACTTTCCTGACGATGGTGTATATCGTTTTCGTTAACCCGCAGATTTTGGGCGCTGGCTGGCATGGATACCAGCGCCGTCTTTGTTACTACCTGTCTGATCGCCGCTTTCGGCAGTATCCTGATGGGTTTATTCGCCAACCTTCCAGTGGCGCTGGCGCCTGCGATGGGCCTTAACGCCTTCTTCGCTTTTGTGGTGGTGGGGGCGATGGGCCTCTCATGGCAGATTGGCATGGGCGCGATCTTTTGGGGCGCTGTCGGCCTGCTGATCCTGACCATTTTCCGCGTGCGTTACTGGATGATCGCCAATATCCCGGTTAGCCTGCGCGTGGGTATCACCAGCGGTATCGGTCTGTTTATCGGCATGATGGGCCTGAAAAACGCCGGGATCATCGTGGCGAACCCGGAAACGCTGGTGACCATCGGCAACCTGACGTCGCATTCCACGCTGCTGGGCGCGCTGGGCTTCTTTATCATCGCCATTCTGGCGTCACGGAATATCCATGCTGCGGTGCTGGTGTCTATCGTTGTCACCACCCTGCTGGGCTGGATGCTGGGCGATGTGCAGTACCACGGCATTGTTTCCGCTCCGCCAAGCGTGATGAGTGTGGTAGGCCAGGTGGATCTGGCGGGCTCGCTGAATATCGGCCTGGCTGGCGTGATTTTCTCGTTTATGCTGGTAAACCTGTTTGACTCCTCCGGTACGCTGATTGGCGTAACGGACAAAGCGGGTCTGACCGATGAAAAAGGCCGCTTCCCGCGCATGAAACAGGCGCTGTACGTAGACAGCATCTCGTCGGTGACCGGCTCGTTTATCGGCACGTCTTCCGTGACTGCGTATATTGAATCGTCTTCAGGCGTATCTGTGGGCGGGCGTACCGGTCTGACCGCAGTGATTGTCGGCCTGCTGTTCCTGCTGGTGATTTTCCTGTCGCCGCTGGCGGGAATGGTGCCGGCCTACGCGGCTGCCGGCGCGCTGATTTACGTGGGCGTGTTGATGACTTCAAGCCTTGCGCGCGTGAAGTGGGACGATCTGACAGAAGCGGTGCCTGCGTTTATCACTGCCGTGATGATGCCGTTTAGCTTCTCTATCACAGAAGGCATTGCGCTGGGCTTTATCTCCTACTGCGTTATGAAAGTGTTCACGGCCGCTTCCGCGACCTGAGCGCCTGCGTGGTGGTGGTGGCGTTGCTGTTCACCCTGAAAATTGTCTTTATTGACGCGCATTAAACAAAAAGGGCCAGCATTGCTGGCCCTTTTTACATCAGTTACGCACTCGCTGAATAAACTCCCCAAACGCCGTTAACTGCCCGGTCAGATGGTCCAGCGTGCTCTGGTCGATCACCTCACCCGTCTGGGTATCCACTTTGTTCTGAATCACTCCGCCCATAAACTCCGGTTTGTTCATCACCATGGCGTCAAGAAACACCAGGATCTGGCGCAGGTGATACTGGCAGCGTGCGCCGCCAATGGCGCCCATCGAGCTGGTCTGGATTAATACCGGTTTGCCTGCCAGCGGCTGCTCAGGCAGACGCGACAGCCAGTCGATGGCGTTTTTCAGGCCGCCTGGTACCGAATAGTTATATTCCGGCGTCACTATTACTACGCCATCAGCGTCGCGGATTTGTGCCGCGATCGCTTCCACGCTTTGAGGAAAACCTTCTTCCTGCTGGATATCGGCATCATACAGCGGAATATCCGCAATGGTCGGCAGCGCCGTGATTTCCATGCCCGCCGGCGCCAGCTTCGGCAGCGTGCGGGCGACCATGGCATTAAACGAGCCTTTACGCAGGCTTCCCAGTAGTGTCACAACTTTTAGCGATTCAGACATGATGACTCCCGGACGTTAAAGAATGCGGATGATTGAGTATATGCGTTTTTTCATGCGGCAAACTGGTAAAACGCATCAGGCGCGAGGCTTCGTCATTACGGCGCGTGGCGATATCCGGCAGGCGCTTCCAGTTCTGTTGATGGAATTGCCAGAGTGTCAGCGTATCAATAGCGGGCGAGACGGCGACTGACCAAATCAAAATGTCTTCCGCATCGCAAAATGCCTCTATTTGCGGGCAGTTAATGGACGCGTAATTTACCTGCGGCGGGCTGAAGCTGTACCGCATCGGATGTCTCATTCTTCTCACCGATCATTTTCAACAGACTATGGCGCAGCGTGACCAGCTGCGTTTTTGCTTCCTCTGCATCATGTTGATTAGAGATCCACGTCGCTTCGTTGCTGGTGAAAGGAAAGGACTGATCGCCGGTATTGGGCAGCGTATACCCGCGCGTGGTGCGCTGTAGTGCCATATCGAGGCCGCAATATCCTTCGGTCGTCAGCGCCACACCCACCATGTTCCCGGCGTACGCGATTGAAAAATCCGCCAGATCGCGATCCCGGAACTGCGGTTTGCCTTGCGGGTTGGTGTGAATAGCGGGGAGTGTTTTAATGCCGAAAAACCGGAACATCATTTCGGCAAGTAATGAACGCGACGCTAAAAAACGCTGGCGCCGGTGCTCCGGTAACTGATTAGCCTGGTCAAGACTGGCGGCACACAGTCGGGGTGATAGCGTTTGGTCGGTGCTCAGCGTTCCTCGAGCAAAGTGCGTTGCCATTTGTCGCTCCGTGATAATGGTCTGGTGAGATTAATAATGTGAATAGCAGATAAGAAGACAATCAAAAAAAATATGCTTAGGTTTTAATGCGAATAATGCCATCAGAACCGTTCCGGGGAAGCAATTTTACAATTAAGTTTGTAATCGGCGGTAAACGACGTGCGTGGACGACTGATTTTCAGGCCAGCGGCTCCACCTGAGACCAGTTGTAGTTAGCCATTACTAACTTGCGTATGGCCTTCACGGAACCAAAACGGTGCTGCTGGCGGGCCAGAAAAAATGCCCGCCAGTGTTCAGGCAGCCGTTGGGCACGATAGCGCAGCAGTGTGCTGTGCCAGAACGGCGGCGGGAAGGCGGTATTGGCATAGCGCGCCTGAATATCCTGCCGCCAGTCAGAATCCAGCAGCGAGTCAGCCAGCGTCGCTCTGTCGGCGATACTGGCGGGATCGGGTATCCCTGCTAACAGCAACTGGCCCGGCAGCGCCACCAGCTGAAGATCGGTAATCGCAGTAAGCCTGGCTGGGTACTTTTTCCAGATATCCAGCAGGCTCGCGAGCTTTTCCGGACGTTGCTGGCGCGGGTAACGCGGCAGCGCAATGGCCAGAAAGGTAAAGTGCAAACCATGCAGCGGCATCGCATCCGCCAGCGGATCGCCTTCGGCAAGCGCGTTTACCGCCGTGACTAACGCGTGCAACGCGTCAGAAAGAGGCGGCTGGATGCCCGTTACCGGCGCGAAAGTCTCTTTCTGGTAATAATCATTCTGCATCACTTCGCCGCAGCCAGGAGCATCACGCCATAACGACAGGGTGCGTTTACTGGTTTCCTGATAAAGCATGCTTAAATCAGCAGGCGAATGCATTTTGCCTTTACTTACCGATACAGAAGCTGGAGAAAATCCGCCCCAGCAAATCATCGGAGGTAAATTCGCCGGTGATTTCGCTCAGGCTCTGCTGGGCGAGACGCAGTTCTTCCGCCAGCAGTTCTCCGGCCCATGCGCCAAGCAGCTGCGCTTTGCCTTGTTCCAGATGTTGGGCTGCGGTTTCCAGCGCCTGCAGATGACGACGACGCGCCAGGAAGCCGCCTTCCATATTGGTGTCGAACCCCATGCTGTGTTTCAGATGATCGCGCAGCACGTCCACACCGTTACCGGTACGGGCAGAAAGGCGAATAAGTGAGTGACCATTTACTTCGCTTAATCCCTGAGGCTCGCCGGTAATATCGGCTTTATTACGCACCACGGTAATCGGTAATTTCTGCGGCAGACGGGCGATAAAATCGGGCCAAATCGCCGCCGGATCGGTGGCGTCTGTGGTGGTGCCGTCCACCATAAACAGTACCCGGTCAGCCTGTTCGATTTCCTGCCAGGCGCGTTCGATGCCGATACGCTCTACTTCATCGCTGGCTTCGCGCAGACCGGCGGTATCAATGATATGCAGCGGCATACCGTCAATATGGATATGCTCGCGCAGTACATCGCGGGTGGTCCCGGCGATATCCGTAACGATAGCCGCTTCGCGGCCCGCCAGCGCGTTCAACAGGCTCGATTTCCCGGCGTTGGGACGACCGGCAATCACGACTTTCATCCCTTCACGCAGCAGACTGCCCTGGCGCGCTTCGGCGCGTACCGCGTCCAGATCGGCCATCACGTCGTTGAGCTGCGCTTCGATTTTGCCGTCAGAAAGGAAGTCGATTTCCTCATCCGGGAAGTCGATAGCCGCTTCCACATAGATGCGCAGGTGAGTAAGTGCTTCCACAAGCTGATTAACGCGGGTAGAGAACGCGCCCTGCAACGAGTTAAGCGCTGAACGTGCCGCCTGTTCAGAGCTGGCATCAATGAGGTCGGCAATCGCTTCGGCCTGGGCTAAATCGAGCTTATCGTTCAGGAACGCACGCTCGGAAAACTCACCGGGCTTCGCGATACGTACGCCGGGGATGGTCAGGATGCGCTTTAACAGCAGGTCGAGGATTACCGGGCCGCCGTGGCCCTGTAATTCCAGCACGTCTTCGCCGGTAAAGGAGTTAGGGCCAGGAAACCACAGGGCGATACCCTGATCGAGGGCCGTATTATCCACGTCGCGAAACGGCAGATAGTCGGCATAGCGCGGCTTCGGGAGTTTGCCCAGCACCGCCTGAGCCACGTCACGTGCTTTCAGGCCGGAGATCCGCAAAATACCCACGCCGCCACGTCCCGGAGGCGTGGCCTGGGCGACGATTGTGTCGTTTTGGCTCATGAGGTTTCTCTATGGTTTCTGTCTGTAAATACTGAACAATAAAAAAGGCGGTCTATCGACCGCCTTCCATATTAGCTTTTACCGGTTATCGGATTAGGAGCTTTTCTTCTCGCGGCTGTGCAGGCCACGTTTCTCCAGACCACGATAAATCAGTTGCTGCTGAAGGATGGTCACCAGGTTACTGACGATATAGTACAGCACCAGACCTGACGGGAACCACAGGAAGAAGACCGTAAAGATGACCGGCATAAAGGTCATGATCTTTTGCTGCATCGGGTCGGTCACGGTGGTCGGCGACATCTTCTGGATGAAGAACATCGTCACGCCCATCAGGATCGGCAGAATGTAGTACGGGTCCTGGGCTGACAAGTCATGGATCCACAGAGCGAACGGCGCATGACGCAATTCGACAGAGCCCATCAGCATGTAGTACAGCGCAAGGAAGATAGGCATCTGAATCAACAGCGGGAAGCAGCCACCCCAGCGGGTTCACTTTTTCCGACTTGTACAGCGCCATCATTTCCTGGCTGATGCGTTGTTTATCATCGCCCAGACGCTCGCGCATGGCCTGAATCTTCGGCTGCAGCAAACGCATTTTCGCCATTGAGGTGTACTGCGCTTTAGTCAGCGGGTACATCACACCACGAACGATAAAGGTGATAGCGATGATCGAGAAGCCCCAGTTACCGAGGAAGCTGTGGATCCACTTCAGCAGCTTAAACAGCGGCTGAGAGATAAACCACAACCAGCCGTAATCCACGGTTAAATCCAGGTGCGGCGCAACGGCAGCCATTTTGTCCTGAATTTCCGGGCCAACCCACAAGGTGCTGCCCAGCGTGCCAGTCTGGCCCGGCTGAACCAGTACCGGTGCGGATTTATAACCAATCGCCGCGACACCATTACCCAGGTTTGCGGTGTAGAAGTTATTCGCGCCATCGTTACGCGGCACCCATGCGGTGGCAAAGTACTGCTGCAACATGGCAACCCAACCGCCATTAGAGCTGACGTTCAGGTTCTCGTTATCGGCGATTTTGTCGAAGTTATATTTTTCGTACTTCTCGTCCGGAGTAGAGAACGCCGCGCCGCGGAAGGTGTGCAGCGCAAAGTTGTTGCTGCCGGTATCGCGGTGGCTTGGCAGATTGATGGTTTGCTTCAACTGACCAAATGTAGACAGCTCAAGCGGTTTCGCACCAGCGTTCTGCACGTTATAGGCCACGTTCACCGCATATTCACCGCGTTTCAGGGTGAAAGATTTGGTGAAGGTATTCCCTGCGGCATCAGTCCAGGTCAGCGGAATAACCAGCTCGTTCTGGCCGTCTGCCAGCGCAAAGCTATCGCTCTCAACGTTATACAGCGGACGCGCCCCGTTGGCCGGATTATCCGGGCCGTCGCGGCCAGTCAGACCACTCTGCGCCTGATAAATAAACTGCGGCGTAGTTTCCAGCAGTTGGAACGGTTCGTTAGAACCCAGCTCTTTCGGGTAACCCAAAAGCAGAGCCTGTTCAATATCACCACCACGAGTATTGATGGTAAGGGACAGGACGTCGGTTTTAACCGTAATGAGTTTCCCCTGGCCACTGGCTGGTACGCCCTGGCTGGCACTACCCGCTGCGGTGGTCGTAGTCTGCGTGGTCTGCTGTTGCTGGGGCCTGAGGATTTTTATCCTGCTCCCAGGCTTGCCAGATCATGAAAGACACGAACAACAAAGCGATGAGAAGGAGATTGCGTTGCGAATCCATCGTTAGTGTTCTCTGGTATCAAAAGGTCCTGGCGGGACGGGGTCGTCGCCACCTGGGTGTAAAGGGTGGCATTTTAATACGCGTTTCACTGTCAACCAACTGCCTTTTATCACTCCAAACCTGCGCAATGCCTCAATTCCGTAGTGAGAACAGGTTGGTGTGAAACGGCAATGCGGCCCGAGAAGCGGACTTATCAGGCGCTGATAGACCCGGATGAGACCTATCAGGACTCGCGAGCCAGGCGACAATGGCGGCGCCATAACTTTTCCAATGCTTCCGAAAGCGCCCGATTATCGAGATCGGCAATACCGCGTTTCGCGACGACCACAAAATCCATAGGCGGGAGTTCATGTTGACGTAAACGAAAACTTTCACGCGTCAGACGTTTAATCCGATTGCGTTCATGTGCGCGTTTAACGTTTTTCTTCGCGACGGTAAGACCGATACGGGGATGCCCCAGCGAGTTAAGGCGGCCGAGGATGGTGATTTGCGGCGTGCCAGCCCGAAGCGGCTGCTGGAAGACGAAAGTGAAATGATTGGGAGTTAACAAACGTAACTCCCTGGGAAATGCGAGCTTAAACCACCAGGCGGTTAGCTTTTATTACTTGGAAACGGTCAGACGAGCGCGGCCTTAGCACGACGACGTGCCAGAACCTGACGACCATTTTTAGTAGCCATACGAGCACGGAAGCCGTGAGAACGGTTGCGCTTCAGTACAGACGGTTGAAAAGTGCGTTTCATGGCGATTTCTACCTAAACTTGAATAAATTCACTGACTTTGCGTATGCGCGGACGGGCTGCCGAACGACTCACGTCGAAGTCATGGATGATTAAAGAGGCCGGATTGTAATAATTGTACACTCCGGAGTCAATTCACTTTCCTTATTTACCGCGCTTTTGCGCCGCGTTGAGCGCGAAAAACAGACAGGAAACAGGCCGTAAAATCCGCGCGATTACGCGCCGGGTGGAGAATTATACGGGCCCGGCGGCAAAGTGCAAGGATCCGGCGGGATCCCCGTTAGATCGATTCGGTCGTTTTTGTGAGATCGTCATTAAATTTTCCGATATACAGGGCAATTAGACATACGAGCCCGCGCCGATCGTTTACACTTAATCGGCCCGATCCCCCCCTGTGGATAAATCAGGAAGAATCTGTGAGAAACAGAAGATCTCTGGCGCGCTTTACGCTATGATCCGCGGTCCCGATCGCGATCCGTTGATCCAGAACATCGGGGTAATACCGCAGATAGCGGTGCACGCGCTCCCTTTTCGGGCTTGTCAGTGCGTGTCAACAATCATGA